>JASDRC010000051.1:8448-63711 GCA_041442125.1 Polaromonas sp.
TGCCACTTGATAAGAGACCCGCTTTTAAAGGCTGGTCTCTTTTTAAGCCTGGCAGTGATGACACCAACAAGCTAAATTTTTCACTCACCAACTAACTTAACCAAGTTAGTCAGCTGCTGCATCCGTTACAGCAGGTGCAGATTCTACAGGTGTTGTTGCTGCAACGGGCGCTGATGCTGCTGCTGGCGCAACATTAACCGGTTTCACAACCGCTTTTTTCTTACCTGGCGCGATCATCATGACCATTTGACGACCTTCAAGCTTGGGGAATTGCTCCACCACAATCAAGTCAGCCAACTCGTCACGGATACGCGCCAGCAAGGCCAAACCCAACTCTTGGTGGGTGATCTCACGTCCGCGAAAACGCAGCGTGATCTTGCACTTGTCGCCCTCATCCAAGAAACGCTTGATGTTGCGAACCTTGATGTTGTAGTCACCGTCATCGGTACCGGGCCGGAATTTTATTTCCTTGACCTCGATGACTTTTTGCTTGGACTTGGCTTCAGCCGCTTTTTTCTGCTCAGCGTATTTGAACTTGCCGTAATCCATGAGCCGGCACACAGGCGGAACCGCCGTGGGCGAAATCTCAACGAGATCGACATCGGCCTCACCGGCCAAGCGCAAGGCTTCCGTGATGCTGACAATGCCCAAAGGTTCATTGTCTGGCCCACTCAGACGCACTTCAGGGGCCATGATTTCACGGTTCAAGCGATGCTTGCGTTCTTCACGGTGACGACGGTCACGAAATTCAGTAGCGATGGTCTCATCCTTAGAATATTGCTATAAAAGCCATAGCAGCTTTCGCCCGTCCCACAAGGACGACAGACTGATTTGATCAACAACTGTGAACGAGTCAGGCTTTTTGTGCGATGTCAGAGGCGATTTGCGCGGCAAAGGCGTCAAGAGACATCACTCCAAGGTCTTTGTTACCCCGGGCGCGCACTGCAACAGCTCCGGCGGCCTTCTCTTTGTCGCCGACGACAAGGATGTAAGGAGCCTTCTGCATTGAATGCTCTCGTATTTTATACGTTATTTTTTCGTTGCGTAAATCAAGCTGAACCCTAAGCCCTTGATTCTGCAGCGTTTTGACAATTTCGCGACAGTAATCGTCTTGTGCCTCGGTGATGTTGAGCACCGACACCTGCACTGGCGCGAGCCAAGTTGGCAGTGCGCCAGCATGCTCTTCAATCAAAATCCCGATGAAACGCTCAAGGCTGCCAACGATTGCACGGTGCAGCATGACCGGACGATGGCGGGCACCATCTTCGCCAACGTATTCAGCGTCGAGGCGCTCAGGCATCGAAAAGTCGACCTGCATGGTGCCGCATTGCCACTGACGGCCCAGCGCATCTTTGAGTGTGTATTCAATTTTGGGGCCGTAGAAAGCGCCATCACCGGGTGAGATTTCGAACTCACAACCCGATGCGCGCAGGCATTCCATCAAAGCATGTTCGGCCTTGTCCCAACTTTCGTCAGAGCCAATCCGTGCTTCGGGACGTGTCGCCACTTTGTAGATGATGTTCTTGAAGCCGAAGTCGGTGTAGACCTTCTGCAGCAGCGTCGTGTAGTCGACGCACTCTTTGAGGATCTGCTCTTCAGTGCAAAAAATATGACCGTCATCTTGCGTGAAACCGCGCACGCGCATGATGCCGTGCAAGCCGCCCGAAGGCTCGTTGCGGTGACACTGGCCGAACTCGCCGTAGCGCAGTGGCAGATCACGGTAGCTCTTGATGCCCTGCTTGAAAATCAGAATGTGGCCCGGGCAGTTCATCGGCTTCAGCGCGTAGTCGCGCTTCTCGCTTTCTGTCGTGAACATGTTGTCTCGGTACTTGTCCCAGTGGCCGGTTTTTTCCCACAGCGTCTTGTCAATCACCTGCGGGCCTTTGACCTCAAGGTAGCCGTTGTCTTGGTAGACCTTGCGCATGTACTGCTCAACGCCCTGCCAAACCGTCCAGCCCTTGGGGTGCCAGAACACCAGTCCAGGCGCATGGTCGTCAATGTGAAACAAGTCGAGCTCTTTGCCGAGCTTGCGATGGTCGCGTTTTTCGGCTTCTTCGAGCTGCGTCAGGTGCTGCTGCAAATCGTCTTTGCTGGCCCAGGCCGTGCCGTAAATGCGTTGCAGCATTTCATTGCGGTGGTCGCCGCGCCAGTAAGCGCCAGCCAGTTTCATGAGCTTGAAGAACTTCAGTTTGCCGGTGCTCGGTACGTGGGGGCCGCGGCACAGGTCTTCAAAAGCGCCTTCACGGTACAACGAGACAGCTTCGTTGGCCGGAATGCTGGCGATGATCTCCGCCTTGTAATGCTCACCGATGGATTTGAAGTGCGCCACGGCTTCGTCACGCGGCAACACACGGCGTGTCACGGCTTCGTCTTTGGCGGCCAGCTGCGTCATGCGCTTTTCGATGGCTTCCAAGTCTTCGGGCGTGAACGGCCGTTTGTACGAAAAGTCGTAGAAGAATCCGTTCTCAATGACTGGGCCGATCGTCACTTGCGCATCCGGGAAAAGCTCTTTCACCGCATAGGCCAACAAGTGCGCCGCCGAGTGGCGAATCAGCTCCAGTCCTTCGGGGTCTTTGGCCGTGATGATGGCCAGCGCGCTGTTCGACTCCATCAGGTAGCTGGTGTCGACCAGCTTGCCATTGACCTTGCCGCCCAGCGCCGCTTTGGCCAAGCCGGCGCCGATGGAGGCCGCTACTTCGGCAACAGTGACAGCTTGCGGGAATTCGCGGATAGAAGCGTCGGGTAGCGTGACTTGGATCATGGTTTTTCAAAAAGACGAAGTTGAAATAGAAAAAGCGCGGACGAACCGCGCTTTGTCTGGATAAGCCGGGATAGCATGATTTTACGCCGCCCCTGCTCAGCTCAATCTCAGTGGAACTGCTCTTCTTCGGTTGAACCGGTCAGAGCCGTCACGCTGGACTTGCCGCCTTGAATCGCGGTGGTGACTTCATCGAAGTAACCGGTGCCAACTTCTTGTTGGTGCGATACAAAGGTGTAACCACGGTCGCGGGCGGCGAATTCGGGCTCTTGCACCTTCTCGATGTACGCCGTCATCCCGCGCTTGACATAGTCTTGCGACAAGTCGTACATGTTGTACCACATGGAGTGAATGCCAGCCAGCGTGATGAACTGGTATTTGTAACCCATGGCGCCGAGCTCTCGCTGGAACTTGGCGATGGTCGCATCGTCCAGGTTTTTCTTCCAGTTGAACGATGGCGAGCAGTTGTAGGCCAACATCTTGCCCGGGTGCACCTTGTGAACAGCGTCGGCAAATTTCTTGGCAAAGGCCAAGTCAGGGGTACCCGTTTCGCACCACACCAAGTCGGCGTAATGGGCGTAAGCCACAGCACGGGAAACGGCTTGGTCCATGCCTTTGCGGGTTTTGTAAAAACCCTCAGAGGTGCGCTCGCCCGTCAGGAAAGGCTTGTCGATGTCGTCATAGTCAGAGGTCAACAGGTCGGCGGCTTCCGCATCAGTACGGGCAATCACCAGCGTCGGCACGCCGCACACGTCAGCCGCCATGCGGGCGGCAATCAACTTTTGGCAAGCTTCACGGGTTGGCAACAACACCTTGCCGCCCATATGGCCACACTTCTTGACGGAAGCCAACTGGTCTTCCCAGTGGACCGCACCGGCACCGGCCTTGATCATGGACTTCATCAACTCAAAAGCATTCAGCACGCCGCCAAAACCGGCTTCTGCATCGGCCACGATGGGGGCGAAGTAGTCGATGTAATCTTTGTCGCCAGAGTCGATGCCTTTAGCGTGCTGAATTTCGTCCGCACGGCGGAAAGTGTTGTTGATGGTCTCAACCACTTTAGGCACAGAATCCACCGGGTACAGCGACTGGTCGGGGTACATCGACGAATAGCTGTTGTTGTCGGCAGCGACTTGCCAGCCCGACAGGTAAATGGCCTTCACACCGGCTTTGACTTGTTGCATGGCCTGACCACCGGTCAGCGCGCCCAAGGTGTTGACGTAGGCCTCGGTGTGCAGCAGGTCCCAGAGCTTTTCGGCACCGCGGCGGGCCAGCGTGTGCTCAATAGGGAACGAACCGCGAAGGCGAACGACATCGGCAGCGCTGTAACCGCGCTTGATGCCTTTCCAACGGGGGTTGGTGGCCCAATCTTTTTCGAGAACGGCAATTTGCTGTTCGCGGCTGAGTTGTTCGGTGAGGTGCTGTGGCATGTGATCACTCCAAAAGTTAAAGGAAAAACATTGACAAAGCGGTGGGTTCTAGTGGCGGGGCCTTCTCGCTGCAAACCTGGTGATGCCGTCTTTGTGAGTCCCTCTACTTTAAGTCTTCTAGAAGACTTATTTATGCTCTTATGTCTTATATAAGATATAAATATTTATCAACAAAATCAACAAGATACGTGACTCATGTCACGATATAAAAAATGATTTCTCATATTGAGAAAATATGATGCGGTGCAGCATGGCCTATTTTCGTATTGTGAAAGTGTCTTTGCCAGAGTGAAAAACTGGCGTGCAGCCAAACCTCTAAACCGAACGGTTTTCCCGCTCAGCGCACACGGCGGCGTTGATTTCGCGCAGGCGCTGCCGCTGCTGCCTGGCCATGCGGACGCTGTAGGCGATGATGCCGACACTCACCACGGCAATCAGCAAGGTGGCGGCAGCATAAATCGACGGGTTGATACCGCGTCGTGCGTAGCCAAAGATAACCTGCGGCAAAGTGGTCACGCCAGGGCCAGACAAGAATTCAGAAATCACCACATCGTCAAACGACAAAGTGAACGTCAGCAGCCAAGCCGCCACCATGGCGGGTGCAATGCTAGGCAGCGTGACCAGAAAAAACACCTGCAACGGCCGACAACCCAGGTCCATCGCCGCCTCTTCAATCGAGCGGTCCATTTCACGCAAGCGCGACTGAATCACCACCGTCGCGTAAGCCATGCCCAGCAAGGTGTGGCCCAGCACGATCGTGCCCATGCCGCGGTCTGGCCAACCGACTGCACGCTGCACCGCCACCATCAGCAGCAGCAGCGACAAGCCAATGATCACCTCCGGCATGATCAAGGGCGCATTGACCAGACCGATGAACATCGGTCGACCGCGAAAGCGCTCATAACGCACCAGTACAAAAGCCGCCATCGCCCCCAGCACGACCGACAGCGTAGACGCCAGCAAGGCCACCTTGAGCGACAACAAGAAGCCTTCGACCAAACGCGTGTCAGCCCACAGGGCGCCGTACCAACGCAATGAAAAGCCGGTGAAAACACCGTCTTGACGCGTGCTGTTGAAAGAAAAAACAACCAAAAAGACCAGTGGCGCGTACAAAAAAAGATAGACCGCCAGCAGCCAAAAACGACCCAGATGGGCTTGCAAAAAACGGCTGATCAGACGCATGTCAAGTCCGCCCTTTCGCATCTTTTGTCGAACTCGGCTTGGCACTGTAGTGGTAGTAAAGCGCCAACGGAAAGAGAATCAGAAAAATCATGACGACGGCCAAGGCCGAGGCGCGTGGCCAGTTGTTGCTGCTGAACATTTCGTCCCACACCACCCGTCCAATCATGATGTTGTCAGCGCCGCCCAGCAGCGACGGAATAACGAATTCACCGATGCTCGGAATGAAGACCAGCATAGCCCCCGAAATAATGCCAGCCTTACTCAGCGGCACGGTGATCAGCCAGAAAGCTTGCCACGGGCTGGCGCCCAGATCATGCGCTGCCTCCAACAAACTGAGATCCATTTTCACCAGCGTGGCGTACAGCGGCAGCACCATGAAAGGCAGGTACACATAGGTCATGCCGACCAGCATCGAGATGTCGGTGTAAAGCATCTGAATCGGCGCGTTGATGAAGCCCAGCGCCATCAGCCCGTTGTTGATCACGCCTTGGTCCGCGAGGATGCCTTTCCAGGCGTAGACGCGCAGCAAAAAAGAGGTCCAAAACGGCAGCATCACCAGCATCAGCAAAGCTGGCCGAATGGTTGGGCGCGCGCGCACAATGAAGTACGCAAACGGATAACCGATCAGCAGGCACAACAAGGTGGTGAAGAAAGCGTACTTCAGCGAGGTCGCGTACGCATCCATGTAAATGGTCTGGCCAAAACCGGCGCTGGCATCCCGAAAAATGGCCGCGTAGTTGTCATACTTCAAGATGAAGCGCCAAACACCGTCGGCCGAAGCGATCAAGGGCGCAAAAGGGTCGACGCCGTTGCCCATGTCGGTGATGCTGATGCGCAGCAAAATCAAACACGGCAAGACAAAGAAAACCAGCAACCAAAGAAACGGCACGCCGATGACAAAGCGCCTACCGGGCAAAAACTGAAACGCTAACGAATCTTTCATGGCCACGGTTTCAGGCGGTCAGTGTCACGGCGGCTGAAGCGTCCCACCAGAAAAACACCGCATCGTTCCAGCTGATGTGGCTGAGGTCTTGTCGCGCCGTGTTGCCTTCGGTGATCTTCACCGATTTGCCGCTGGGCATCTCCACCATGAAGGTGCTGTAACTGCCAAAGTAAGCGATCTCCCGGACCGTGCCAGTGAACAGGTTGTAGGGCGCATCGGGCCGGCTTTTGGCGATATGAATTTTCTCGGGCCGCACGGCGACGGCCAGCGCCATGCCCAGCGTGCCGCTGATGCCGTGGCCGACATGGATCACGCCCTCCGGCGTGGCGATCGCGCAGCAGTCAGGCTCATCCAGACTGAGCACACCATCAAAGAGATTGGCCTGACCAATGAAGTCAGCGACAAAGCGGCAATTTGGATGCTCATAAATTTCGCGCGGCGTGCCGACCTGCAGCACGCGCCCTTCGCTCATCACCGCAATGCGCGAAGCCATCGACATGGCTTCTTCTTGGTCGTGCGTGACCATCACGCAGGTCACACCGACCGACTCAATGATGTTGACCAACTCAAACTGGGTTTGCTCGCGCAATTTTTTATCCAGCGCGCCCAAGGGCTCGTCCAGCAACAACAGCTGCGGCCGTTTGGCCAAGCTGCGCGCCAGCGCCACGCGCTGCTGCTGGCCACCCGACAATTGGTGCGGCTTGCGCTTGGCAAAAGCCGTGAGTTGCACCAGCCGCAGCATCTCCTCGACCCGCTCGCTGATCTCGGCCTTGGGCAGACCCTCACGCTTCAGCCCAAAGGCGATGTTGTCCCAAACGCTGAGGTGCGGAAACAGCGCATAGGACTGGAACATCATGTTGATCGGCCGCTCATAGGGCGGGAACGAGGCGATATCGACGCCATCCAGCATCACCGTCCCGGCCGTCGGCAACTCAAAGCCGGCCAACATGCGCAGCAAGGTCGACTTGCCACAGCCGGAGCTGCCGAGCAACGCAAAAATTTCACCCTTGTTGACGCTCAAAGACACGTCATCAACCGCGACAACAGCGTCAAAGTGCTTGACGATGCCCTCCACTTTTAAAAAACCATTGGCGCTTACAGCAGGCGGACTCATACCGCTCACTGCCCGCGCTTGAAGGCCGTGAATGCGTTCGCCATGGCGGCGCGGGCTGCGTTGCTGAAGCTGGCCGGTGAGACCATTTTTTGCAGGCTGGCAGCGTCTGGAAAGACCGCTGTATCTTGTGCAATCTCTGGCTTGACATTCGGCAAGCTGGCCTTGTTGGCGGTGGCGTAGCGCAACTCATTGGTCAGCGACGCCGAAACCTCGGGACGCAGGAAATAGTTGATGAAAGCATGCGCGTTGTTGGGATGCTTGGCATCGCGGGGTATCGCCAGCGTGTCAAAAAAGATCATCCCGCCAGTGCTCGGCAGCAGCGCTTGAATGTCATGGCCATTTTTGTTGTCGATCGCGCGCTGTCGGGCGATGTTGATGTCGCCCGCCCACGCCAGCGCCACGCAGGCCCGGCCGCCCGCCAAGTCGTCGATCATGGTGCTGCTGAACATGCGGATGTCGGGACGCACCTTGGCCAGCATGGCGGCAGCCGCTGGGTGGTCAGCCGGGTCGTTGGCGTAAGCGTTCTTGCCCAAGTAATGCAGGGCCGGCGGAATCACTTCAGTTGGCGAGTCCAAAAAGGCGATGCCGCAAGACGTGAGTTTCTGGGTGTAAAGCGGGTTAAAGACCAGCTCCCAAACGTTGGCGGGCATCGGCGTGCTGCCCAGCGCGGCAGCGACTTGGCCTTTGTTAATACCGACCGTGGTGAAGCTCCAAGCCCAAGGCACCAGATACTGCTGATCCGGGTCAATCGCCGACAGCTTGGCCATGATGGCGGGGTCGAGATTGACGGTGTTGGGCAACTTGGTTTTGTCGAGTTTGAGCAACAAGCCACCGTCGATTTGCGGCTTAGCGAACACCGCGCCTGGCACTACGATGTCGTAGCCGGTATTGCCAGCGACCAGTTTGGCGTGCAGGGCCTCGTTGTTTTCAAAGGTCTGGTAGTTGACCTTGATGCCGGTTTCTTGCGTGAAGTTGGCCAGCATGTCCTCAGCGATGTAGTCGGGCCAGTTGTAGATGTTCAGAACTTTTTCTTCTGTGCCAGCGACTGCCGTGATGGCCTCGTCTTTCTTACCGCAGGCCGTCAAAGCCAGCGCCGACAAAGCCAAAAACCACAGGTACTTGATCATGATGTTATTGAGTCCGTGAAGCAGGTTGCAGCAAGTGCCCAGCCAAGCGTGGCGAGCCAAAGAAAAGCGGATTGTAAGAGCTATCTCAGCCGTCTGGCAGGCGCTGGCAGCGCCATGACACCCACGCCTTATTAAGGATTAAACTGCAATCTAAACTACAAGGAGACTTATATGTTTAAACGCATTCTGATCGCCACCGATGGCTCTGAATTATCTCAAAAGGCGACCGACAGCGGCATTGAACTGGCCAAACTGTCCGGTGGTCATGTCGTCGCGCTGCAAGTGGTGCCGCGTTACCCGGTGAGTTATTTTGAGGGCGGCGCAACCATCAGTCCGACCGAGATCACCCGCCTTGAAAAAGACTGGGCCGACAGCGCTCAAGCCACGGTTGACAAGCTCAAAGCGCAGGCTGAGGCCAACGGCGTTCAAGCCACTGGCATCACCACCCATTCAGACATGGTTGCAGAGGCCATCATCACGGCAGCCAAGAAACACGACTGCGACCTGATCGTCATGGCCTCACATGGCCGACGGGGTCTGACGCGTTTGCTGTTGGGCAGCGAAACCACCCATGTGCTGACGCATTCGGTCATTCCGGTGATGGTGTTGCGCTAGTGCGCCGGGTTTAAGCGAAGAGTGACTTGTACTGCTCGCGCAGCACGTTTTTTTGCACCTTGCCCATGGTGTTGCGCGGCAGTTCTGACAGCACAAAACACTTCTTTGGAATTTTGTAGTTCGCCAGTTGCGCCTTGAGTGACGCCACCACGGCATCACCGTTGAGATTGACGCCCGACTTGGCGATCACCACGGCCACCCCAACCTCACCAAAATCGGGGTGCGGCACGCCGACCAGCGCGCTTTCGGCAACGCCCGGCATGTCATTGATGACCGCTTCAATTTCCGCCGGATAGACGTTGTAGCCGCCACTGATGATGAGGTCTTTGCTGCGGCCGACGATGGCAATGTAACGCCGCTCATCGACGTTTCCGACATCGCCCGTCTTGAACCAGCCGTCTGGCGTGAACTCTTCTTTGGTTTTCTCCGGCATGCGCCAGTAGCCTTTGAAGACGTTCGGCCCTTTGACCTGAATCGCACCAATCTCGCCCGTCGGCAGACGCTTGTCGTCATCGCCGCAGACCCGCACACTGACGCCCGGCAACGGAAACCCAACCGTGCCGCCACGCCGTTCACCGTCTTCGGCCCGATACGGATTCGAGGTCAGCATGATGGTTTCGCTCATGCCGTAGCGCTCAAGAATCGTGTGCTTGGTGCGTTGCTGCCAATCGGTGAAGGTCTCAATCAGCAGCGGGGCCGACCCGGCCACAAACAGACGCATGTGGCGGCAAGCCTCTTGACTCAAACCCGGCTCGGCCAGCAAGCGCACGTAAAGCGTCGGCACGCCCATGAAGACCGTGGCTTCGGGCAACTTATTCAACACCCACTTCGGATCAAACTTCGACAGCCAAATCATTTTGCTGCCGTTGATGAGCGCGCCGTGCAGGGCCACAAACAAACCGTGCACATGAAAAATTGGCAGCGCGTGAATCAGCACATCGCCCGGCTGCCAGCCCCAATAGTCTTTCAGCGTCAGCGCATTGCTGAGCAAGTTGCCGTGTGTCAGCATCGCGCCCTTGCTTCGACCGGTGGTACCGCTGGTGTACAAAATGGCGGCCAAGTCGTCGGCGTTTTGATGCACCACCTCGTGCTGGTCACTGCACTGGGCAGCGCGATCCAACAAGGAGCCGGTGCGGTCATCGTCAAGCGTGAAGACGTTTTGCGTGCCGGCCTTGAAGGCAATTTTGCTGACCCAGCCGAAATTCTTTGAACTGCAGACCACCACAGAAGGCTCCGCATTCTCGATGAAATACGCGATCTCGGCACTTTGGTAAGCCGTGTTGAGCGGCAGAAAAACGTAGCCTGCCCGCAGCGTTGCCAAATACAGCACCATGGCTTCGACGGATTTTTCAACCTGCATGGCAACGCGTGCGCCAGCTGGCAAGTCCAGCGATTTCAGCAAGTTGGCCATCATGGCCGTTGAACGCGCCAAATCATGCCAAGAGTAAAGCAAGCCTTTCTCAGTCTCGACCGCCACGGCGTTCAGGTCTTGAGAAAACGCAGCGCGCAAGGCGGCAAAAAGATTGTTGTTTTTCATCGAAGGTTCAAGGCAAAAGAATGGCTGCTTAAATGGCCGTGTTCAAATAATAAAAAAACCGCCGCATTATTCCAACTTGGCGCCGGAAGCCTTGACGACAGCCGCCCAACGTTTGACTTCACCAGCCACGAAATTACCAAACTGTGCAGGCGTGAGGCCCCCGAAGTCAGCGCCGTTGCTGGCCCACACGGCTTTGAGTTCGTCGGTCGCAGAAGCGCGATTTATAGCTTCAACAATTTTGGCCTGCACCTCGGCTGGCGTGCCTTTGGGTGCCCACATACCGTACCAAGTTGTCACGGTGTAGTCTGGAAAACCCAATTCGGCCGCGCAGGGCACATCAGGGAAAGCCGCATTGCGCTTGTTGCCAGAGACCATCAGCGCCTTGATGCGGCCACCCTTGATGTGGCCAGCAGACGAACCCAAACCGTCAAACATCATGTCAACGGTGCCGGCCATCAAATCCTGCAACGCAGGCCCTGCACCGCGGTAAGGAATGTGGGTGATGAAAGTTTTGCTTTGCTGCTTGAACAGCTCGCCGGCCAAGTGGTGCGAGGTGCCGGAACCGGCAGAGCCATAATTGAATTTGCCTGGTGATTTGCGTACCAGCGCCAGAAAATCTTTGAAGTTATTCGGTAAATTTTTCGGGTTCACCACCAACACCTGCGGCACATTGGCCAAGAGTGACAGGGGGACAAAATCTTTCTCGATGTCGTAATCGAGTTTGGGGTACATCGACGGTGCAATCGCATGATGGACCGCGCCCATGAACAAGGTGTAGCCGTCCGGCGCAGCTTTAGCCGCAATGCCGGCGCCCAGCGTACCGCCAGCGCCACCGCGGTTGTCGATGATCAATTGCTTGCCGGTGAGCTTGGCGAATTGCGCCGACAAAGGCCGCGCGAAAGCGTCCGTGCCACCGCCAGCGGGAAAAGGCACGACCACCGAGACAGGCCGAGTCGGCCAGGTTGATTGGGCTTGGCTGCCCAGCGAGATGATGGCGGCGCCAGCGGCTGCCGCTCGCAAGACATCACGACGGCTCGCGTTCAGTTGCAAATGACTCATGGGTTGTCTCCTGTCGTTGTAAATAGAGGTTAGCGTCTTGTTGCGCCACGTCACGAGTAGAAAGCGGGTGAAACGCGGATCAGTCCCGTGCCGTTTCAAATGTACAAATTTTCCACCTTGGAGGATACGGGAATTTTCCCCTGTGCCAGCAGGCCCCTGTACTTATCGAGGCGCTTCAGGTCATACAGGTAGTTGACCATCAGCCCGTACGACTGCTTCAGGCCTTTGGTTGACATGTCGCCAGCCCAGTTCAGACGCTCAACACGCGCCCCGTTGCCCAAGTGAAAACGCGCGACGGCGTCCAGTGGCCGGCCGTTGTCAAGCTGGCGCCCCAAGTAGTCGGCAGCGCAATGCAGCAACAGCCGGCGCACCGGCGACTTATCGTCAAGCTCTGACACCTTCTCGGCCGCCGCCAAAAAAGCTGCGGCAGTGGCTGCAGTCGTTACAGCGGTCGTCGCCTGCCCGAAGGCGACAGCCAAAGATAGCCGCTCTTTCTCGCTGAGCTTATCGAGCAGTGCACCGGCATGCTTCGCCAGCCAAGGGCGAAAACCTGGGATCGGCGAGAGCGTGGAAAAAACTTTCAAGCGGGGGAATTCCTCGCGCAAGGTCTCCACCACCCGCTTGATCAGCGAGTCGCCAAAGCTGACGCCGCGCAAGCCGGTTTGGGTGCTGCTGATGGAGTAAAAAATCGCCGTGGTGGCTTTGCCGAGATCACTCGTGGCAGCCGACTCGTCAAGCAAGGGCGTGATGGCACCGGCCAGTTCATCAACCAGCGCAACCTCGACAAAAATCAACGGCACATCTGGCAAACGCGGGTGAAAGAATCCATAGCAACGCCGGTCACTGTCAAGTCTGTTTTTGACATCGGCCCAGCCCTTGATAGCGTGCACCGCCTCATACTTGATGAGCTTTTCAATCAACGATGCGGGCGAGTCCCAGCTGATGCGCCGTAGCTCCAGAAAAGCCACGTCAAACCAGGTCGAGAACAGGTTTTCGAGCTCTGAATCCAAGGCCAACAAACGCTTTTCGGTTTTCAGGTGCGGTAGCAGTTCAGCCCGCAAATCAACCAAGAATTGCATGCCTTCAGGGAAGGCTGAAAAGCGCTGCAGCAATCGCGTGCGCGGCGACACAAAAGCCCTTCGCAGGCGGATCTCAGCCTGGCCTTCTTCAGGGGTTCCGAGCGCCGCCTCGTAATGGTCCCGCGCGGCTTGCACTTTCTCGGCGTTCGGGGCGAACTGCTCGCTCATCAGCAACCAGGCGTCACGCCGCTGCTCGGGCGGGGCGCTGGCATACCACGTGGCGATGTTGCGGGCGCGGCGTCCGCCCTCGACTTCGCTGACTTGGCTGTCCACCACCGACTGCAACTCCAGCAAGGTGCGGCGCAGCACACGCGGTGACAAAGCCTCTTCCTTGTGCTTGAGCACCGCTTTCAGCCGTTCCCGCGTGCTGCGGCCGTTGGACTTGACGGGGTCGGTGACAGCCACAGCAGAGACACTGGCGACCGCCGAACGAGACACTTTGATCGGCGTTGCGGTCGCCACATCAGTGCGTTTGAATTGCAGACCTTTGCTGACAGTCTGGACGCTGCGCAACAGCCATTCGGTTGAATTCATGCGACCACCCGGCTCTTGGTTTGTTGACGTGAAAGATCGCGCAAAGCATCGCGCTGCCTAGTCAGATGCAGCCGCATGGCGGCCTCGGCGCCTTCGCTGTCGCGGCTCATCAGCGCAGCATAGACCGTCAAATGCTCGGCCAAACTTTGCGCCAATCGACCGGGCGCATGCAATTGCTGCAGGCGTGCCAGCTTGAGAATTTTCCGCAAGTCTGAAATAGCATGGGCCAACCAGCGGTTGTTGGCCAGCATGATGATGGCCTCGTGAATCAGCAGATTGGTGGCGTAATAGTCTTGAATACGGCCGGCATCGGCATGACCTTGTAAACGGTCATGCAAAATTTTCAAGGCGGCCAGATCAGCATCGTTGGCGTTGCGGGCTGCTTCAAAAGCGCAGCGCCCTTCCAGCAGTGCGATCACCGGAAAAATATCTTCCAAGTCCTGGTCGGTCACTTCGCTGACAAAGCAACCCCGGCGCGGTTCATGTCTCAGCAAGCCCTCTGCGGTCAGCACCTTCAGTGCTTCGCGGAGCGGTGTTCGGGAGATTTTCAGCGTCTCACACAGCGCCCCCTCATCGACAAAATCGCCAGGCGACAAGCCACCTGAAAAAATCCGTTCCCGCAATGTAGCGGCCACTTGCTGGTGCAAGGAATTCTGGACAAGGCGCATGATTTTCAAGACCTCAAAGAGAAGAAAACATCAGAAATAAACCGTAATTACACATAATTATGGAATATGACCGGTTTCCCAGCAAGTGCAACCGTCGATTAAAAGTGAATAAAAGCCGACATATGAGGTCAAACCCCTAGTCGGCACCCGTTCAGGCTGACTTGTTCTTAGACGCCCAGACCCACAACCAGACACCGACCGCGATCATCGGCAGGCACAGCCACTGGCCCATGCTCATGCCTAGCGCGAGGATGCCGAGGAAGTCATCTGGCTCGCGATAAAACTCCGCGACGAAACGCAGCGTACCGTAGCCGACCAGAAAAGCGGCCGAGACTTCACCCATCTTGCGTGGCTTACGGGCATACAACCAGAGCAACACAAACAGCAGCAAACCTTCCAGCAAGAACTGATAAACCTGCGAGGGATGACGCGGCTCCAGCGTTCCGCTGTGCCTGAAAACCATGCCCCACGGCAATGCAGAGTCACTGATACGACCCCACAACTCACCATTGATGAAATTACCCACCCGACCCGCGGCCAGGCCCGTCGGCACACATGGCGCGATCAAGTCCATCACTTGCAGCCACGGCTTGTGACGCGTCCTGGCAAACCAGATTTGCGAGACCAGCACACCCAACATGCCACCATGAAAACTCATGCCACCCTGCCACACCGCCAGTATTTCCAGCGGGTGCACGAGGTAGTAGTCGGGCTTGTAAAAAAGGCAATAACCAATGCGTCCACCCAGCACCACACCCACCACACCGAGGAACAAAATATCTTCAATGTCGCGCCGACTCCAGGCGGCAGCGCCTTTCATCGAGACATAGGGTGGGTGACGCAAGCGAAGATTCGCCAGCCACAAGAACAAACCAAAGGCTGCCAAATAGGTCAGGCCATACCAATGTATAGCCAAGGGGCCCAGTTGCAGGGCGACGGGATCAATTTCAGGGTGAATCAGCATCGGGGCATTGTGCCTGCGCAGGCATTCAGGCCTGCGCAGGCAACGACAGCACTCAGCAGCCGCATTAGCATCGTAGAATTCAAAATTGCACAGGCAACGCCTCAGAACATCCGCAACCAACCCGACCAAAGAGACCTCATGACGCAAGACAAAATGCCCGAAGGCGACGCCATCAACCGCCGCAGTCGCAACATCACCGAAGGCACAGCGCGCGCGCCGAATCGCTCGATGTACTACGCCCTGGGTTACGAAACCGAAGACTTCAAAAAACCCATGGTCGGCGTGGCCAACGGTCACAGCACCATCACGCCGTGCAACAGCGGCCTGCAAAAGCTGGCTGACGCGGCGATTGACGCGATTGAAGCGGCCGGCGGCAATGCCCAGGTGTTCGGCACACCGACCATTTCTGACGGCATGGCGATGGGCACCGAGGGCATGAAGTATTCGCTGGTCAGCCGCGAGGTGATCTCGGACTGCATTGAGACCTGCGTACAGGGCCAATGGATGGACGGCGTGCTGGTCATCGGCGGCTGCGACAAGAACATGCCAGGCGGCTTGATGGGCATGTTGCGCGCCAACGTGCCCGCTATTTATGTCTACGGCGGCACCATCTTGCCAGGCCACTACAAGGGCCAAGACCTGAACATCGTCAGCGTTTTTGAGGCCGTTGGTGAACACGCCGCTGGCCGCATGAGCGACGAAGATTTGCTGCAAATCGAACGCCGTGCCGTCCCCGGCCCTGGCAGCTGCGGCGGCATGTACACCGCCAACACCATGTCCAGCGCGCTCGAAGCGTTGGGCATGTCGCTGCCCTACTCGTCAACCATGGCCAATGTGCACGACGAGAAAACCGACTCGGCCAAAGCGTCGGCCAAGGTATTGGTCGAGGCCATCAAGAAGAACCTCAAGCCCCGCGACATCGTCACCAAAGAAGCCATCGAGAACGCGGTGGCTGTGATCATGGCCACCGGCGGTTCGACCAACGCCGTGCTGCACTTTTTAGCGATTGCCCACACCGCCGGCGTCGAGTGGTCAATTGACGACTTTGAACGCATTCGCCAAAAGACACCCGTGCTGTGCGACCTGAAACCCAGCGGCAAGTACCTCGCCGTAGACCTACACAAAGCGGGCGGTATCCCACAAGTCATGAAAACGCTGTTGGCCGCCGGCTTGCTGCACGGCGATTGCATCACCATCAGCGGTCAAACCATCGCCGAAGTCTTGCAAGACGTGCCAGCTGTGCCGCGCGCCGACCAAGACGTGATTCGCCCGATCAGCAACCCGGTGTACGCGCAAGGGCACTTGGCCGTACTCAAGGGCAACTTGTCACCAGAAGGCTGCGTGGCCAAAATCACCGGCCTGAAAAACCCGGTCATGACCGGCCCAGCCCGCGTCTTTGACGACGAGCAAACCGCCATGACCGCCATCCTCGGCGGCAAAATCAAGGCCGGCGACGTCATGGTGCTGCGTTACCTCGGCCCCAAAGGCGGCCCCGGCATGCCTGAAATGCTGGCCCCCACAGGTGCCTTGGTGGGTGCGGGATTGGGCGAAAGCGTCGGCCTCATCACCGATGGCCGCTTCTCCGGCGGTACTTGGGGCATGGTGGTCGGCCACGTAGCGCCTGAAGCGGCCGCGGGCGGCAACATCGCTTTCATTCAAGAAAACGACTCGATCACCATCGACGCCAAACAGCTGTTGTTGCAACTCAACGTCAGCGACGAAGTATTGGCTGCCCGCAAAGTCGGCTGGACCGCTCCGCTACCGCGCTACACCCGCGGCGTGCAAGCCAAGTTCGCCTTCAACGCCTCCAGTGCCAGCAAAGGCGCGGTGCTTGACGACTATTGAGATCAATACCCGGGCCGACTCACGATGCAGCCAAAGCCCTTAAACTGAGCCTCATCGCAACCAGAAATAACGCCATGAAACAATCTTTATTGCTCGTTCCAACCCTGCTCGCCGGCTTGCTTGCTTCTGCTCCGGCCTTGGCCGACATGAAGTTGGCCTCCTCGAACAACTGCATGGCGTGTCACGCTGCGGCCGTGAAACTGGTCGGCCCGTCTTTCAAGTCCATCGCTGAAAAATACGCGGGTCAAAAAGATGCCGCAGACAAACTCGCCATCAAAATCATCAAAGGCGGCTCCGGCGTCTGGGGCCCGGTCCCAATGCCAGCGAATCCGCAAGTTTCGGCAGCAGATGCCAAGAAATTGGCCACTTGGGTTTTAACGACCAAGTAATTTTCCGCGCTCATTAAAAAGCCCGCTGACGCTCATTGGAGTCAACGGGCTTTTTTTGACGCTCCGCTTAATGCGGGCACCACTAGCAGATCAGCTCTTTTCGGAGAGCTGATCCAAAATCGCTGGGTTCTCCAAAGTAGAAGTGTCTTGCGGGATGGTTTCGCCTTTGGCAATGCCGCGCAGCAAGCGCCGCATGATCTTGCCACTGCGAGTTTTCGGCAGGTTGTCACCGAAACGGATTTCCTTCGGCTTGGCGATCGGGCCAATCTCTTTGCCGACCCAGTCACGCAGTTCTTTGGCGATGGCTTTGGCTTCATCCCCGGTTGGGCGTGAGCGCTTGAGCACCACAAAAGCAACGATAGCTTCGCCGGTCACGTCATCGGGGCGACCGACCACAGCGGCTTCGGCCACCAGTGCTGAATGGCTGACCAGTGCCGACTCGATTTCCATCGTGCCCATGCGGTGACCAGAGACGTTCAGCACGTCGTCGATGCGACCGGTGATGCGGAAATAGCCGCGGTCTTCGCTGCGCACAGCGCCGTCGCCGGCCAAGTAATAGGTGCCGCCCATTTCGGGCGGGAAGTAGCTTTTCTTGAAGCGCTCGGGGTCGTTCCAGATGGTTCGGATCATCGACGGCCAAGGGCGCTTGATGACCAGCAGGCCGCCCGAACCGTTCGGCACATCGCCCCCCACTTCGTCGACGATGGCGGCCATGATGCCGGGCAGTGGCAGCGTGCAGCTGCCGGGCACCAGCGGCGTGGCGCCTGGCAAGGGCGTGATCACGTGACCACCGGTTTCGGTTTGCCAGAAGGTGTCGACGATTGGGCAACGCTCGCCGCCGACGTTTTTGTGATACCACATCCAGGCTTCAGGATTGATGGGCTCGCCAACCGACCCCAAGATGCGCAAGCTGCTCAGGTCAGAGCTGCGCGGATGGACTTTTTCGTCGGCTTCTGCAGCCTTGATGAGCGAGCGGATCGCCGTCGGTGCGGTGTAAAACACCGTGACTTTATGACGCTCAATCATTTGCCAGAAGCGGCCGGCGTTCGGGAACGTCGGAATGCCTTCAAAAATGATTTGCGTGGCGCCGGCCGCCAGCGGGCCATAAGCCACGTAGGTGTGGCCGGTGATCCAACCGATGTCGGCCGTGCACCAAAACACATCGCTGGGCTTGATGTCGAAGGTCCAGTCCATCGTCAGCTTGGCCCACAGCAGATAGCCGCCGGTGCTGTGCTGCACGCCCTTTGGTTTGCCGGTGGAGCCCGAGGTGTAAAGAATAAAAAGCGGGTGTTCCGCACTGACGAACTCAGGCTCACAAACCGCCGATTGGTTCGCCATGACGTCATGCATCACGCTGTCGCGACCGGCCACCATGGCGCAGGCGGTTGGCGTGCGCTGGTAAACGATGACGTTCTTGATCGACTCGCAACCGCCCATGGCGATGCCTTCGTCGACGATGGCTTTAAGGGGCAGTTCTTTGCCGCCGCGCAGTTGGTAATTGGCCGTGATGACCGCCACAGCACCAGCGTCCTGAATGCGCTCTTGCAGGCTTTTGGCCGAAAAACCGCCGAACACCACCGAGTGCGTCGCGCCGATACGGGCACAGGCTTGCATCGCCACCACGCCCTCCACCGTCATCGGCATGTAGATGACGACGCGGTCGCCCTTTTGGATGCCCATGGCCTTTAGGGCGTTGGCAAACTGGCAGACCTTGGCGTGCAGCTCTTTGTAGGTGACGTTGGTGACCTTGCCGTCGTCGCTCTCAAAGATGATGGCTTTCTGGTGTTCGGTCGGCGTGCCGAGGTGACGGTCCAGGCAGTTGTACGAGGCGTTCAGCTGACCATCGGCAAACCACTTGTAGAACGGCGCCTCCGACTCGTCGAGGGTTTGCGTGAAGGGCTTTTCCCAGCTCAGGTTTTCGCGGGCCAGACGGGCCCAAAAATCCTCGTAATCAGTGGCAGCTTCTTGGCACAGCGCTTGGTAAGCGGCCATGCTTGAAATGCTGGCGGTTTTGGCGAGTACCGGATCAGGGTTGAAAAACCGGTTTTCGACCAATGTCGACTCGATGGCAGATTTTATGGAACTCATGCGCTGTCTCCTTTTCTCTAACTTTTTAAATACCAACAATGGCTAAATGTCGCGGCAGCCACTTACAAGCCACTGACTGTCACCCCTCTTAAAAATCACGACGCATGCCAAGGCCGAAGTGAAGCCCCTACAATTTCGCCCTAATCTTCAAGGCCCTCATGTCAGACTCCAAGCCCGCACGCCCCAGCCCACTACGACCGATCCCGCGCTTTATCTTTGCCAGCCGCTGGCTCCAGTTGCCCCTCTATGCCGGCCTGATTGCGGCGCAAGTCGTTTATGTCTTTCACTTTTTGGTCGAGCTCAAGCACTTGATCGAGGCTGTTTTTGGCAGCCCATCGGCTTTGCAAGCTCTTGTTAGCAGCATAGGCTACAAATCCGACGTCGCGCTCACCTCGCTGAACGAAACAGTCATCATGCTCGTCGTGTTGGGCTTGATTGACGTTGTCATGATCTCCAACCTGCTGATCATGGTCATCGTCGGGGGTTACGAGACCTTCGTCAGCCGCATGCGGCTCGATGACCACCCCGATCAACCAGAGTGGCTGAACCATGTCAACGCCTCTGTTTTGAAGGTCAAGCTGGCCACGGCCATCATCGGCATCAGCTCGATCCATTTGTTAAAAACCTTCATCAATGCGGCCAACTACGACCTCAAGGTTTTGATGTGGCAAACCATCATTCACGTTGTCTTCTTGCTCAGCGCCCTGGCGATTGCGTTGACCGACAAGCTAATGGCGCGCAGCGAAGGCGACCACTGAGACCCAGCCCGAAGGTGAGAGGGGCCGTGGAACATAGAATGTCAGCTTTTTAACCTTTTGAATTAACTTCTCTTTCCCCCTTGCTCCTACTCATCATTCTTCTTCCCCTGCTTGCGGGCACGCTCCTGACCGCATGGTCCGGCTACCACCGGACGCCGGGGCACAGAAGTCGGACCGCTTGGCTTGCTGCAGCAGTGAGCGCCATCAGTCTGGGCTTGCTGCTGTATCAAGCCCCCGGCATCTTGGCCGGCGAGGCTTACCAGACCTTCACACCCTGGGTACCAGAGATTGGCCTGAACCTCGGTTTCAAGCTGGACGCCCTGTCGCTGATGTTCGGGTTGTTGATCACCGGCATGGGCCTGCTGGTCATTCTGTACGCGCACAGCTACCTCGGCAAAGTCGATCCAGTGGGCAAGTTCTTCAGCACCATGATGCTGTTCATGGCCGCCATGCTCGGCATCGTGCTGTCGGACAATCTTTTGTTGCTGGCTGTCTTTTGGGAGCTCACCAGCCTGTCTTCGTTTTTGCTGATCGGGTATTGGAGCCAGCGCGCTGCCGCTCGAGACGGCGCCCGCATGTCGCTGGCCATCACCGGCGGTGGCGGCTTGGCCATGTTGGGCGGCTTCGTGCTGCTGGGTCAGATTGCCGGCACTTTCGAGCTGAGTCAGATGCTCGACCAAGTAGCGCACATTCAAGCCGACGCGCGCTACCCTGCCGCCCTGCTCTTGATCCTGATCGGCTGCTTTACCAAAAGTGCGCAGTTCCCGTTTCACTTCTGGCTGCCGCAAGCCATGACCGCACCGACCCCGGTGTCGGCCTACTTGCACTCTGCGACCATGGTCAAGGCCGGCCTGTTTCTGCTGGCGCGCCTGACCCCAGTCATTGGCGGCACCGAGCTGTTCATGGGCATCGTCACCACCACCGGCTTGGTCACCTTGGCGTTTGCCGCCTTCGTGGCGTTGTTCAAGCATGACCTGAAAGGTTTGCTGGCGTACTCCACCATCAGCCACCTTGGCTTGATCACCTTTCTCATCGGACTGGGTTCGCCGCTGGCGGCCGTGGCGGCGATCTTCCACATCCTGAACCACGCCAGTTTCAAGGCGGCGTTGTTCATGACCGCGGGCATCATCGACCATGAAACCGGCACCCGTGACATGCGCAAGTTAGGTGGCTTGGCACACCTCATGCCGTGGACGGCCACCTTCGCCATGGTGGCGGCTGCGGCCATGGCCGGCGTGCCACTCTTCAATGGCTTCCTGTCGAAGGAAATGTTCCTGACCGAAGCCGTCGCCTTTGTGCAAGTCGGTGGCTGGCGCTGGCTGGTGCCCTTGCTGGCGACCCTCGCCGCGCTGCTCAGCGTGGCTTATTCCGTGCGCCTGGTGCACGACGTGTTTTTCAACGGCCCGCCGCGTGACATGCCCAATATGCATCCGCACGAACCGCCCTTCGGCATGAAAGCCCCAGTGGCCTTGCTGGCCGGCATCTGCCTGTTAGTCGGCGTGTTGCCGGCACTGACGCTAGAGCCCTTGGTGCGGGCCGCCAGCAGCGCCATGATCGGTCAGCCAGCGCCTGAGTTCAAACTGGCACTGTGGCATGGCCTGAACCTGCCACTGTTGCTCAGCATGCTTGCGCTGGGCGGCGGCATAGCCTTGTACGCACTGCTGGCCAAAGGCGGTCGACTGCACCACCGGAAGTCCGAGGACTGGTTTGGCCAACTGACGGGACTGAACCTGTTCACCCACGGCACAGAGCAGCTCTTGACCGGCTCTTCCTGGGTCACCCAAAAACTTGAAAACACCTCATTGCAGCGTTACTTGGCTTGGATGTTCATGGCTGCACTGGCCACCGGTGCCGCCATGCTCTGGGGCCAGGTTCCCGGCACAGGCATGCGCACGCTGCTACCGCTCTCGCTGCCTGCGGTGGTGATCTGGGCACTTTTGCTGGCGTCTTGCCTGTGGCTGGTGCTGCGTCACCACGATCGCTTTTTGTCAGTGATCGTGGCCAGCGCTGTCGGCTTGGTCACGTCGTTGAGCTTCGTCAGTTTTTCAGCGCCAGATCTGGCGTTAACGCAACTGACCGTCGATGTCGTTGCCACGGTGCTATTGCTGATGGGTTTGGCCCTGCTGCCAAGGCAGTCACCGCACGAGTCGTCTATACCGCGCAAACTGCGTGACGGGACGCTGGCCTTGGCCATCGGCGCGAGCATGGCGTGGCTGGCTTGGGTCATGCTGACGCGCGACCACGAATCGATCTCTTGGTATTTCCTCAACCATGCCGCAGTGGCAGGCGGCGGCACCAACGCCGTCAATGTGATTCTGGTGGACTTCCGGGGCTATGACACCTTTGGCGAAATCACCGTGCTGGGCATCGCCGCCATTGGCGTACTGGCCCTCATGGACGGCATGCACACACGCCGGCCAGCGATGGACGCGGCTGGTTTGGCTTGGACTTTTGCCAGCCAGCCGCTGCTGCTACGCGTTGCCGCTCGCGTACTGCTGCCGATCGCGCTGGTCGTCACGTTGTACATCTTCATGCGTGGCCACAACCAGCCTGGCGGCGGCTTCATCGCTGGGCTGATCACGGCGGTCTCGCTGGTGATGCAATACATGGCTAACGGCCAGTCGCATGCCGAAGCCTTGTTGCGCGCCGATGGCGGGCGCCGATTCGTGCGCTGGATCGGCCTCGGACTTGGCATTGCCGGACTGACCGGTGTGGGTGCGTTCTTCTTCGGCCAGCCCTTTCTGACCAGTGCGCACGGCAATCCCGATTTACCCTTTCTGGGTTCGTTGCCGCTGGCTACCGCCGCCCTGTTTGATTTGGGCGTTTACATCACCGTGGTCGGCGCGACCTTGCTGACGTTGTCGACGCTGGGTACCGTCACACGCGAACCCAAGGAGAAATTGTCATGATGAGCCTTGAGTTTTTGGTGGCCAGCGGCATCGGTGTCGTCACCGCCGCCGGCATTTATCTGATCTTGCGCGGCCGCACCTGGCCGGTCGTACTGGGTCTGAGCCTGCTGGGCTACGCCGTGAATGTCTTCATCTTTGCGATGGGCCGCCTTTGGCTAGACGCAGCGCCCATCCTCTCAGCTGACGGCCGCGTCGCCGACCCCTTGCCACAAGCGCTGGTGCTGACCGCCATCGTCATCGGTTTTGCCACCACCGGCTTCGTCATCGAATTGGCATTGCGAAGCCGTCACGAAACCGGCACTGACCACGTCGATGGGCAAGACGCCGGCAAGACGCCAGAAACACGGGGCCGCCCATGATCACCGAGTTTCTCTCGACTTTTTTCTCAGCCCATCTGCCGGTGTTGCCGGTCTTGCTGCCCCTCTTCACTGCCGTGGTTCTGCTGCTGTTGGGTGATGGCATTGGCTCGACCCGCCCCGGCCATAACCTGCAGGCCCAACCGACGCTGCAACGGCTGCTCAGCATGGGTTCAATCGTCTTGGGTGCCGTTTTTTCCTGGCGACTGATGGCTGGTGCAAACGCCGGCGCTCTGACGGTTTACCCGCTGGGCGGTTGGCAAGCGCCGTTTGGCATCGTGCTGGTGGTCGACCGACTGAGCGCCATGATGCTGACCCTGACCTGGACCATCGCCGTGCCCGTGCTCTGGTACGCGACGGCCAACTGGGACGTGCGTGGCAGGTACTTTCATGCGCTGTTTCACTTTCAGCTGATGGGCTTGTCGGGCGCTTTCATCACGGGCGATCTGTTCAACCTGTTTGTGTTTTTTGAGATCTTGCTGATCGCCTCTTACGTGTTGCTGGTGCACGGCCAAGGCCCTGAGCGTTTCAAAGCCGGCTTGCATTACGTGGTGCTCAACTTGGCCGCATCGGCCTTGTTCTTGATTGGTCTGGCGATTATTTACGGCCTGACCGGCACGCTGAACATGGCCGATTTGGCCTTGCGGGTCGCCAAGCTCAACGCTGAAGAAGCGGTGCTACTGAAGATCGGCGCGATGATTTTGCTGGTGGTCTTTGGCCTGAAGGCCGCTATCGTGCCGCTGTACATGTGGCTGCCGGGGGCCTACGCCGTGGCCAGTGCACCCGTCGCGGCGCTCTTCGCCATCATGACCAAGGTCGGCGTCTACAGCATCATTCGCGTTCACGTCGGGATTTTTGGTGAAGGTGCGGGCCACGCGGCGATGGTCGTGCAGCCCTGGCTGTTGCCAGTGGCACTCATCACCTGCGCCCTTGGTGTGCTGGGTGCTTTGGCCGCTCGCAGCTTGGCGCGACTGGTCGCCTACCTGACCATCTCATCTGTCGGCGTCATTTTGGCTAGCGTTGGCTTGTTCACCACCGCATCGCTGTCGGCCGCGCTTTACTACATGGTCCACAGCACACTGGTGGTGGCTGCACTCTTTTTGCTGGTTGAGCTCATCGCGTCGCAGCGAGGCGATGCCCGAGACAAACTGCTGCCCGCCCTGCCCGTCGCACAGCCCATCACGCTCGGTCTGATGACCTTACTCGCAGCCGCTTCGGTGGCTGGCTTGCCGCCGCTGCCCGGTTTCTTGGGCAAGCTGATGATCTTGCAAAGTGCCAGCAGCAACTCTGCGAACATCTGGGTCTGGTCGGTCGTACTGGTGGCCAGCTTCCTGTCGCTGATCGGGCTGGCCCGGGCCGGCAGCACGCTGTTTTGGAGCGTCTTACCTGAGCCTCCACCGCCCACAGCAAGCAGCGCACTCAGTTCAACCGGTTTAAGCACGCCCGTGCTGGCCTCCACCCTCGGCCTTCTTGCACTGGGCTTGATGTTGGCGGCCGGCGCGTCGCCAATGAAGCGCTACACCGATGCGGCTGCCGCGCAACTGGCCGATAGAGCCGCCTACGCAAACGCCGTGCTGGGACCGCTGGGTGGTGCTGCGGCTGAAACCACACGCCCTTACCGCGGCGGAAAAGGCGAAGTCATCTTGCCAAACAAAGGAGCCCAGCCATGATGAAAAACTCTTGGCTCGCGCACCCGTGGCTGTCGCTCCTGCTGGCGATGAGCTGGTTGTTGCTGCAAAACACATTGGCGCCCGTCCACCTGCTGTCTGCGGTGCTGATTGGCTTGATCGTGCCCCGAATGCTGCACCAGTTGCTACCGCCTGCGCCGACGATTCGCATGCTGCCCGCCCTGCGTCTGGCGCTGGTGGTAATAGGCGACATCGTGACATCCAACATCACCGTGGCCAAACTGGTGCTCGGCCCGATATCACGACCGCAGCCGGCTTGGATTCAAGTGCCGTTGCAACTCCAGCACCCCACGGCGATCTCGCTCCTAGCGAGCATCATCACCACCACGCCCGGGACGGTGTCCTCCAGTATTGACGAAGAGCAGCGCTATATCCTGGTCCACGCACTGGACTGCAGCGATGCAGCGCAGCTGGTCGCTGAGATCAAACAACGCTATGAGCGCCCACTGCTGACTATTTTTGGCGAAACTGCCGACACCCCAGAGGGAGAAAAAGCATGAGCACTGTCGCACTTGAAATGGCTCTTAACATCGCCATCGTGGCTGTTTCGCTGGCGCTGTTGCCCTGCGGCTGGCGGCTGATCGTCGGTCCGCACAGCGTCGACCGGGTGCTGGCCATTGACACCCTTTACATCAACGCCGTAGCATTGATTGTGCTGCTGGGCATCCGGCTAGACACGCCGATGCTGTTCGAAGCGGCACTGGTTGTCGCCATGCTGGGCTTTGTGTCGACGGTGGCGATGGCGCGCTACCTGACGCGCGGCGATGTCATCGAATGAGCAAGGGACAACACACATGACGGGTATGACTTTGATTTCCATAGGCGAATGGCTGGCAGCTGCGTTGCTGCTGGTGGCGGCGGCGTTTCTGCTGGTGGGCGCTATTGGCCTGGTCCGCTTGCCGGACTTTTACATGCGTCTGCATGGCCCGACCAAGGCCTCGACCTTGGGCGTCGGCAGCATTTTGCTGGCCAGCATGATTGTCTCGGCTATACACGACCGAGCCGGCTTTGCCGAGCTGCTGATCACGCTGTTTGTGTTTTTGACGGCGCCCGTGTCAGCCAACATGATGGCGCAGGCAGCGCTGCATCTGCGCTTGCCTAGCAAAGCTATGCCACCGACAGACGCGGTACCGGAACGACGCAAGGCTTAAGCATCCAACAGGGCCATCAGGACCCTTGAAAACACCTCAACGAACGCTGTTGCCGACCATCTCTTCCGGTCGGACCCAAGTGTCAAACTGCTCACCCGTCACATGCCCCGAGGCCAGCGCTGCTTCGCGCAGCGTGCTGCCCTCTTGGTGCGCTTTCTTGGCAATCAGAGCGGCTTTGTCATAGCCAATGTGCAGGTTCAGCGCGGTCACCAACATCAGCGACTGATTCAGCAGCGCGCTAATGCGCTCGTGGTTCGGTTCAATTCCCACCGCGCAATGCGCGTTAAAACTCTTCATGCCGTCAGCTAACAAACGCACGCTCTGCAAAAAGTTATGCGCAATCAGCGGACGGAACACATTCAACTCAAAGTTACCCGAAGCACCGCCCATGTTGATGGCCACATCGTTGCCAAAAACTTGGCAGCAGAGCATGGTCAGTGCCTCGCTTTGGGTCGGGTTGACTTTGCCCGGCATGATCGACGAACCCGGTTCGTTTTCGGGGATAGTCAGTTCGCCCAAACCACTGCGCGGCCCACTGGCCAGCCAGCGTACATCGTTGGCTATTTTCATCAGGCTGGCGGCCAGCGTTTTGAGCGCGCCATGCGCGTGGACCAGCGCATCGGCCGAGGCCAGCGCCTCAAACTTATTGGGCGCGGTGACGAAAGGCAAGCCGGTCAAACGCGCCAATTCAGCGGCGGCTTGTTCAGCATAGCCCAGCGGCGCATTCAAGCCTGTGCCCACGGCGGTGCCGCCCAAGGCCAATTCGCACAGATGCGGCAAAGCGGCCCGCACATGCTGCTCACCATGCTCAAGCTGTGACACGTAGCCTGAAAACTCCTGGCCCAGCGTCAGCGGCGTGGCGTCTTGCAAATGGGTGCGGCCGATTTTGACGATGCCGGCGAAAGCCTTTGCTTTGGCATCCAGCGTGGCGCGCAACTCGGCCAGCGCGGGCAACAATTGCTGGGCAATGGAAACCATGGCGGCCACATGCATGGCCGTCGGGAAAACGTCATTCGAGGATTGACTGCGATTCACGTCATCGTTCGGATGAACCCGACGACGAATGCCACGCTCACCGCCCAGCAATTCGCTGGCTCGGTTGGCCAGCACCTCGTTCATGTTCATATTGGTTTGCGTGCCCGAGCCGGTTTGCCAGACCACCAGCGGAAATTCATGCGGCAAGTGGCCCGCCCGAACTTCTTCAGCCGCCGCCATGATGGCTTGCGCCTTGTCAGCGGGCAACAGGCCGAGTGAGAGATTGACGAAAGCCGAGGCGTGCTTGACCAGCGCCAGCGAATCAATCAATTCCTTCGGCTGACGCTCGCCAGAGATGTCGAAGTGATGCAGGGAGCGCTGGGTCTGCGCACCCCAGAGCCGGTCAGCTGGCACTTCAATGGCACCGAAGCTGTCGTTCTCAATCCGAAGGCTCTTTAAGTTTGCAATAGTCATGTCAGGGCCCTGTTGGGTTAGCTGTCAAAATAAGGGGCTGTGCACACGCTAGCAGAGTTTGACCGCTGTGGAAATAAGCGTCACTCCCTTTCGTGATCTACCTTTCGTGATCTCCTAAAAATCCAATGAGAATGCCCATGACGACCAGCGCCAACATCCAACAAGCCGACCTCATCGAATCCGTCGCCGCCGCCCTGCAATACATCAGCTACTACCACCCGGCTGACTACATCGCCCATCTGGCTCGCGCCTACGAACGCGAACAAAGCCCAGCCGCCAAAGACGCGATTGCGCAGATTTTGACCAACAGCAAGATGAGCGCGATGGGCCACCGGCCGATCTGTCAAGACACCGGCATCGTCAACGTGTTTTTGAAAGTCGGGATGGATGTCCGGCTGACGGGTTTCACCGGCAGCCTCGAAGACGCCATCAACCAAGGTGTACGCCAAGCCTACAACCATCCCGACAACACGCTGCGCGCCAGCATCGTCGCCGACCCGCACTTTGACCGCAAGAACACACAAGACAACACACCCGCCGTGATCTTCACCGAGATCGTGCCGGGCAACACCATCGACATCACGGTCGCAGCCAAAGGCGGCGGCTCTGAGAACAAAAGCAAGCTGGTCATGCTCAATCCGGGTGACTCTATCGTCGACTGGGTGCTCAAAACCGTGCCGACCATGGGCGCGGGCTGGTGCCCACCGGGCATGCTCGGCATTGGCATTGGCGGCACCGCTGAAAAAGCCGTGCTGATGGCCAAAGAAAGCCTGATGGACGACCTTGACATGTACGAACTACAAGCCAAGTCTTCGGCCGGTGCCCAACTCAGCCAGCTTGAAGACATGCGGCTGGAGCTGTTCGACAAAGTCAATGCCCTCGGCATTGGCGCGCAGGGCTTGGGCGGCCTGACCACCGTGCTCGACATCAAAATCAAAATGTACCCCACACACGCCGCCAGCAAGCCAGTGGCGATGATTCCCAACTGCGCAGCAACCCGCCACGCGCACTTTGTGCTCGACGGCAGCGGCCCGACCTACTTGACACCGCCCAGCCTCGACCTGTGGCCCA
Organism: Polaromonas sp.; assembly: GCA_041442125.1. Taxonomy (GTDB): domain Bacteria; phylum Pseudomonadota; class Gammaproteobacteria; order Burkholderiales; family Burkholderiaceae_C; genus Polaromonas. The sequence goes on from JASDRC010000051.1 coordinate 37,163, forward strand.
ACGTGGTCTGGACGCCTGACTACGTTAAGAGTAAAAAAGTCAACCTCGACAGCTTGACCAAAGCCGAAGTCGCCAGCTGGAAACCCGGCGACACGCTGTTGCTCAACGGCAAGATGTTGACCGGCCGCGATGCCGCACACAAACGCATCAAAGACATGCTGGCCAAAGGCGAGAAGCTGCCGGTGGACTTCACCAACCGCGTGATTTACTACGTCGGACCAGTCGACCCGGTGGGCGACGAAGCCGTCGGCCCAGCCGGCCCCACCACGTCCACCCGAATGGACAGTTTCACCGACATGATGCTCGGCGAAACCGGCCTGATCGCGATGATTGGCAAAGCCGAGCGCGGCCCAGCCACCATCGAATCCATCAAGCAACACCAAAGCGCTTATTTGATGGCTGTGGGCGGTGCCGCCTATCTGGTCAGCAAGGCCATCAAAACCGCTAAAGTGGTGGGCTTTTCAGACCTCGGCATGGAAGCGATTTACGAGTTCGATGTGGTCGACATGCCGGTCACTGTCGCGGTTGATGCGGGCGGCACCAGCGTGCATACGACGGGCCCAGCGGAATGGCAACAAAAAATTGCCTCAGGCCAGTACAAAACCATCGCCATCGCCTCGGCTTGAGGCTGGCGCGGCAGCAGCACCATGACCGCTTTGGTCGGTGTTTTTGACAGCGGCATCGGCGGCCTGAGCATCTTGCAGGCGCTGCGGGCTGAGTTGCCGCACAGCCGCTTCATCTACATCGCCGACAGCGGTCACGCGCCTTACGGCGAACGCAGTGATGCACATGTGCTGAGCCGGTCGCGGGCCATCATGGCTGAGCTGTTGAGCCGACAAGTGCAAGCGTTGGTGATCGCCTGCAACACGGCCACAGCGGTGGCGATTGAGCAACTCCGCGCCGACCACCCCGAGCTGCCGATCATTGGCGTCGAGCCGGCACTCAAACCCGCGCTGGCGCTCAGCCAGACCCGGCGCATCGGCGTCATGGCGACCCGCAGCACTTTGGCCAGCGCGAAATTTCACACACTGCGGGCGTCGCTGGCCGATCAAGCCGAATTTGTACTGCAGCCTTGCGACGGCTTGGCCGATGCGATCGAGCGCAGCGCCGGCACTGACGACACCGCAGAAATCAAAACGCTGTGCGCCAACTACACGCAGGTCATGGGTTCATTCGGCAGCAGCAGCGGCCAAATCGACACGTTGGTACTGGGCTGCACGCACTACCCTTTCGCCACTGAGCAACTGCGCGAACTGCTCGGGCCGCAAGTGCAGCTGGTCAGCAACGGGCCAGCGGTGGCGCGGCAGACACGACTCAAACTGAGTCAAAGGCTGGTGCCCGCAGCGGCTCAGCCCAAGTCGCTGGAAACCGCCAGCCCACTGATCTTGCTCAGCACCGGCGAGCCATCGATCTTGCAGGCCGCAGCCCAGCGCTGGCTGACACCATTGCCACAGTTACCATCGGAACCCCTCTTTCTCGCCAACAAACTCAAGGTGTAGGCGCACACGCTAGCGCTGCGTGGGGCAAGCTCGTTAACACAGGCTGATGGCTGCGCCGACACGGGGCAGCCGTCTGGCGATGAAAAATACGTGTTTAAATGTTTATCAGGCCCAGCTCAACGGGCGTCGGCAACTTACCGGTTCAGCTTGGTATTCCTCGGTACTGCGCAGCAGTGACCGCGATCTGAAGCAAGTGCCAACCCTGTTTCAGGAAAACTATTTCATGTCCCAACCTCATTCGGCGTCCCCCACCAGCCACCATCCACACGGCGATTTTTCTGACTGGTTTGCATGGCGCACCACACGCTTCTTACGCCTGCTGGCCGACACTTTCTTTGCCGGCCGCTATGGCCACCGCGCCGTTGTGCTGGAGACCGTTGCCGCTGTGCCCGGCATGGTTGGAGGTGCCTTGCAACACCTGCGTTCATTGCGCAGTTTGGAAGACGACGGCGGTTGGATCAAAACACTGCTCGACGAAGCTGAGAACGAACGCATGCACTTGATGACCTTCATCCACATCGCCCAGCCGAGCCGCTTGGAACGCTGGATGATCATCCTGGCACAAGGTATTTTCTACAACCTGTTTTTCATGCTGTATGTGGTGTCGGCGCGGACTGCTCACCGACTGGTCGGCTACTTCGAGGAAGAAGCCGTCGTCAGCTATACCGAATACCTTGCCGGCATTGACCGCGGCGACTATGACAACGTGCCAGCGCCGCAAATGGCCATTGACTATTGGAAGCTGGCAGCGGATGCGCGTCTGCGCGATGTGATCTTGGTGATCCGTGACGACGAAGCGGGCCACCGCGACGTCAACCATGACTTTGCAAATCAGCTGAGCCGCTGAGCACGCAGACTCAAGGCGTTTTAGCCGCCGTGGTCTGCGCCGCTTCTTTCCAACCACCACCCAAGGTCTTGTACAAAGTCACCTGATTTTGCAACTGCAGCAACCTTGTTTGCACCACCGCTTGCTGCGCAGCAAACAGCGAACGCTGTGCATCGAGCAAATCGAGCTGACTGGCAATGCCGTTTTGATAACGCAACTCCGACAGCTTGAAGCGCGCCGCTTCAGCCGCGCTCTGCGCTTGCTGGGCCAGCAGCTGAACACCCAACGTTGCACGGCCTGCCAGCGCGTCAGCGACTTCCCGGAAAGCGGCCTGAATGGCTTTCTCGTATTGGGCCACAGCGATGTCACGCGTCGCCTTGCTGACCTCAAGACCGGCTTGGTTGCGACCGGCATCGAACAAAGGCATCAACAGCTGCGGTGCCAGCGTCCAGCCATAGGTACCGCTGTCAAACAGACCCGACAAGTTGCTGCTGGCGCTGCCGGCTGAAGCGGTCAATGAGATCTTCGGAAAAAATGCAGCGCGGGCAGCGCCAATGTTGGCATTCGCGGCCAGTAATTGCTGCTCAGCCTGTCGAATATCTGGCCGCAAAGTCAGAAGATCTGAAGGCAGACCCGCCGGCACATCGGCCATCAACGGCCTGTCAGCCAAGCCCTGTCCAGTCGGTAAATCAACCGCAAGATCCGCCGTCAGAGGCTGGCCTAACAACAAGCTCAGTGCGTTTTCATTGAGCGCGCGCTGCCGTTGCAATTGCGCCAAGCTGACACGAGCAGCTTCTACCAAAGACTGCGATTGGCGCAGGTCGAGCTCAGAACTGACCCCATTTTCAAAACGCAGCTGGCTGAGCTTGAGCGACGACTCGCGACTGTCCAACGTCTGCTGCGTGATGGCCAGCGACTCTTGGTCTGCCAGCAGACTCAAGTAGGTATTGGCGACAGCAGCAATCAGACTGATCTGTGTCGTTTTACGACCTTCTTCAGAAGCCAGATACAAGGACAAAGCCGCGTCTTTCAGACTGGCCACCCGGCCGAAGAAATCGAGCTCATAGGACGTCATCGCCAGTCCAGCGGTGTAGACGCTGGTGATGCGGCCATTGCCAGTGACGTTCGGCTGACGGGAACCGGTAGCCACGGCACCGATCGTCGGAAACTGATTGGCACGGCTGATCTGAAATTGAGCTCGGGTCTGCTCGATGGACAGAACCGCGATGCGCAGATCACGGTTGTTGGTCAGCGACACCTCGATCAGCTTGCGCAGCTGGGGATCACTGAAAAAGGTTTGCCATTCGAGCGTGGAAGCCACTAGACCCACTTGCCCTGCGTTGTCTGTCGCCAGCCCTAGCGCAGGCCAGTCACCGGCCAGCGGTGATGCCGGACGCTCATATTTAGGGGCCATTGAACAGCCCGTCAGCACCAAAGCTGCAGCCAACATTGTCAGGCGTTTAGTCATCATTGTGGTCATACCTGATCTCCTGCGGATGCACCGGCTGGCAGGTCATTGGGCATGTCTTTGGCGTGCATGCGGCGTTGCCGCTCACTGCCTTTGAAAAAGCCCCGCACAATGACAAAAAATACCGGAACAAAGAACACGGCCAAGACCGTTCCCGTGATCATGCCGCCCAAGACGCCCGTGCCAATGGCACGTTGGCTGGCCGAGCCTGCGCCGCTGGCCAGAGCCAGTGGCAAGACGCCCAGACCAAAGGCCATGGAGGTCATGATGATCGGCCGAAAACGCAGTCGCGCGGCCGCCAGAGCGGACTCGGTCACGCTCTTGCCCTGCGCCTGCATGTCTTTGGCAAACTCAATGATCAAAATCGCGTTTTTAGCCGTCAATCCGATGATGGTGATTAATCCGACTTGGAAATACACGTCATTCGCATATCCCCTGAACAGTGTGGCCAGCAACACACCCAGCACACCGAGTGGCACGACCAGAATGACAGACAGCGGGATAGACCAACTCTCGTACAGAGCGGCCAAGCAGAGGAAGACCGCCAAAATAGCAAACGCGTAGAGAATCATGGCTTGGGAGCCTGCCAATTTTTCCTCGCGGGACTGACCCGTCCATTCAAAAGCAAAGCCCTTCGGCAACTGCACCATTAAACGCTCCATCTCTGCCAGCGCCGCCCCTGTGCTGTAGCCGGCGGCCGGCGAGCCCGAAATTCGCATGGCAGGGTAGCCGTTGTAGCGAACGATCTGCATTGCACCCGTGACCCATCGCGTGCTGGCAAAAGCAGCCAGCGGCACTTGTTTGCCTTGGTTGCTGGTGGCGTGAAGTCGCATCACATCGACCGGCTGCATACGCGCTGGCGCATCGGCTTGCACGATCACCCGCTGCAAACGTCCACGGTTAGGAAAATCGTTGATGTAGCTTGACCCAAGCGCCGTGGACAACGTCGCATTGATCGCATCAAACGGCACGCCCAGCGCGTTGGCCTTGTCCCGGTCAATGTCGATTTGAAGCTGCGGCGCGTCTTCCAGGCCTTCAGGGCGAACCTGCGTCAAGACCTTGCTCTGCCTGGCCAAACCAACCAACTGGCCACGTGCGGCAATCAGTGCATCACGGCCAGAACCTGCGCGGTCCTGCAGGCGGAACGTGAAACCAGAGGCATTGCCCAGCTCAGGAATCGGTGGCGGGCTCAAGGGAAAGACGAAGGCATCGCGGATGCTGGACAAAGCACCAAAGGCACGGTCAGCCAACGCCTGTGCCGACTGGCCTGGACCACTGCGCTGACTCCAGTCTTTCAGCGTGACGAACGCCAATGCGGCATTTTGTCCCTGACCGGCGAAGCTGAAACCAAGTACCCCGACCATGCTTTCGACTTCTGGCTGTTTGAGCATGTAGCTCTCAACTTGCTCCACCACTGCGGTCGTACGCTCTCGCGTCGCACCAGCAGGCAGCTGAATGTTGACCAGCATCCTGCCTTGGTCTTCTGCCGGTAAAAAGGACGTCGGCAGCCGGGAATACACCAGCACAACCACACCCACAATGGCGGCGTAGACAACCAAGTAACGGGCAGCACGCCGCAAGATGCGGGCAACGGCACTTTCATAAGCTTTGGTGGTCCGCGCGAAACTTCGATTGAACCAACCGAAGAAACCTTTTTTCTCAACATGGTGTCCCGCTTCTACGGGCTTCAACAAGCTGGCGCACAGCGCGGGCGTCAGTGACAGCGCCATGAGTGCGGAGAAGGCGATGGAGGTGACCATCACCGCCGAAAACTGGCGGTAGATATTGCCGGTCGAACCGGCGAAAAAGGCCAACGGCACAAACACAGAAATCAGTACCACCGTCACGCCAATGATCGCGCCTGAAATCTGGCCCATGGCTTTGCGGGTGGCTTCGCGCGGCGACAGCCCTTCTTCGCTCATGATTCGCTCGACGTTCTCTACCACGACGATCGCATCATCCACCACAATGCCGATCACCAGCACCATGCCGAACATCGTTAGCACATTGATCGAAAAGCCCAGCGCCAACAGCGCACCAAAGGTGCCCAGCAGAGCGATCGGTACGACCAGTGTCGGGATGATGGTGTAACGCCAGTTTTGCAGAAACAAGAACATCACCAGGAACACCAGCGCCACGGCTTCAAGCAAGGTGAACACCACCTGCTGGATGGAGATCTTGATGAAGCGGGAGCTGTCATAGGGGATGTCCCACTTCACGCCCTGCGGGAAGAACGCGGACAACTCACCCATGCGTTTGCGCACAGCCTCGGCTGTGGCCAACGCGTTGCCACTGGATGCCAGTTGTACGCCGATGCCAGTGGCTGGCTTGCCATTCAGGCGGGCCGAAGTCGCAAAGGTTTGCGCCGCCAACTCAATCCGGGCAACGTCCTTCAAACGAACGGTGGAACCGTCAGGATTTGCACGCAACACGATGTTGCCAAACTCCTCGGTGTTTGTCAGCTGACCGTTGACAACCACCGTCGCAGCAATCGTTTGCCCAGTGATATTCGGCAATTCACCGATAGAACCGGCAGAGACCTGAGCGTTTTGCGCACGAATAGCCGCATTGACTTCGGTCACTGATAAATTCAAACCGACCAGCTTGGCAGGCTCGACCCAGATCCGCATGGCCTGCTCGGTGCCGAACAACTGTGCCTGGCCGACACCCGGGATACGCAGAATTTCAGGGATGACAGAACGCGAAGCGTAGTCGCCCAGCGTGACCGGGGTGATGGCCGGATCGTCAGACGACAAGATGGTAAAAAGCAAGAAGTTCGAGCGTGCCTTGTCAACTCGCACACCCTGCTGGATGACGGCGGCAGGCAAACGCGGTGTGGCACGCGCCAAGCGATTTTGCACGTCGACCTGAGCCAGATCTTCATTGGTACCGGTCTCAAAACTCAACGTGATCTGACCCGTGCCATTCGCTTGCGTCACGGATTCCATGTAGATCAAACCTGGCGATCCGTTCATTTCCTGTTCAATGACGCTGATCACACTTTCTTCCAAAACGCGCGCCGAGGCGCCCGGGTAGCTAGCGGAAATCACAATCGACGGCGGTGCTACCGGCGGATACTGGGCAATCGGCAACTGCGTGATCGCCACGCCGCCCAGGACGATGATGAAAAGTGAGATGACCCACGCAAAAATAGGTCTGTCAATGAAAAACTTGGCCATGTGGCGCGCTCCTTAGTTCTTGGCCGCGGAGACGGCTTTGGCCGGGGCTGCGGCAACCGCATTGCCAGTCCAAGGCACCGGCTTCACCGGGGCAGGCCCACGCAATTTCTGAAAGCCATCGACCATCACCTGCTCACCCGCTTGCAAACCATCCAAAATCACCCATTGACTGTCTTGGGACACTCCCACTTTGACCTTGCGGGTTGAAACCATGCCATCAGCGGCAACAACCATCACGGTGTCGCCGTGATCGGAGCGTGTCACGGCCTGCTGTGGCAGCAACAGCGCGTTGACCGCCTGTGCCTGCTCAAGTTGCACCCGCACATACAAACCGGGCAGCAGCAATCCTTTCGGGTTCGGGACTACCGCGCGCAGCGTGATCTGGCCAGTGGCCTGATCAACCGACAAATCAGAGAACAACAAGCGTCCGGTCTGGGCGTAAACACTGCCGTCTTCGAGCATCAGACGCACCCTGACGGCTTCGTCACCATTGGCGCGCTTGAGCTGGCCGGCCTCGAGCGCCTTGCGCAGCTTCATCACTTCAGCAGCGGGCTGAGTGAAGTTAATGTACATGGGATTGATCTGTTGAATCACGGCCAATTGGGTGAATTCACCTTGCCCGACCAGGGCGCCCTCCGTTACCAATGCACGGCCAATACGGCCTGAAATAGGCGCCGTGACGGCCGCGTAATCTAGCGTGATCTTGGCTGTCTGAACCGCAGCTTTACCAACCGCTAGATCTGCCTCTGCCTGCTTCTGTGCGGCCTCGGCGTTGGCGAATTCCTGCTTGCTGACTGCGTTTGCCTTGACCAGCGGCTGGTAGCGCTGGGCGAGCGACGTGGCCTGTTCTAAATTGGCCTGTGCTCGCGCCAAAGAGGCTTGCGCGCTGGCATAGGCGGCGGCGTACGGAGCAGAATCAATGGTGAACAACGCGTCACCAGCTTTCACGTCGCTGCCCTCACGGAACAGTCGTTTCTGCAAAATGCCAGTAGCGCGAGCCCGCACTTGGGCAACGCGTGAAGCTTCTAGACGTCCAGGCAATTCAGTCGTCAGACCAATGTCACTCAGCGCAACCGTTACCACCCCGACTTGGGCCGGCGGCGGTTTAGCACTCGCCTCGGCGCTCTTGCTACCTTGGCCGCAACCGGCCAGCAAAAAGGCCGCCAACATCCCACCCACCCACAGGGATCTGGCAGTCAGTGTCATTGGAAATTCAGACAAAAATGAGTGGGGAAAGGACATGCGGTTCCTTGGGTATTCAAGAGCGGGACGGTCAAAAAAAAGCAACATCCATCTCGCAAGATTTGTGTTGTCCAATTTTTTGAAAATTAAAGTTTACATACATTTATGAATCTATATTAGGTAATAAAGTTACAACCCGAATGTAAAGAGGTCTAACTTTGGTTCGCCGTACAAAAGAAGATGCACTGGCCACCAGGAATCGATTGCTAGAGGCTGCTGAGATGCTGTTTTGGCCAAAGGAGTGACACACTTCCCTGCAAGACGACACCCGCGAAGCAGCAGCAACATGGGCGCATGTTTATTGGCATTTCAAAGACAAAGCCGACCTGTTCAATGCCATGATGGAGCGAGTCACGTTGCCGTTGGAAGCTTCATAGGAGCTCTTGGCACACAATGAGCCGGGCAAGCCCTTGGAACACATCTGCAGCGCCACTCGCCAAGCATTGCTGCGCATTGCAACAGACCCTCAGACGCGCCGAGTCTTTGAGGTGGCAACCTTGAAGGTTAAATACATTGACGAGCTAAAGGCCATCCGTTTGCGGCATTGACGCGTTCGCAACTCTTTTTTAGAAAAAATTGATTGCGGCCTGCGATCGGCAGCGCTGAGTCAGACGACGGTGCTGCAGTTGCCGCCAAGCGTCGCCGCCCGGGGACTCCATGCGCTAATTGATGGCTTGATCCAGAACTGGCTACTGGACAAAGACGCATTCGACCTTGTCGGGGTTGGCGAACACGTGATGATGGTTTACATCTCAGGCCTGGGCCTGAAGCCAGACGACTGAAAGCAGCTCAGTGAAGGTGACGCGGCTTACGCCCGCCGCCGTGACCAACGCCGCCTTGTGGTCCGCCCTGCCCGCGCGGCGGTTTGCCAAGCTGCATGGAATTGACGAGCGAGTCAAAACGCCGCTCAAACAACTTGTCGACCGCGGCCACCACTTCGCCAAGCTCAGAAGCGTCAAAGTGACGCTCCATCAGGCTGATGGTGTCTTGCACCAACAAGTCCCGCTGCACCTGCATGATGGCTGCAGGCGTTGGGCCGACAAAATACATCGCAAAGTCGTCGCGTGCGTCGCCCGCACTGTCTACCTCTTCCTCTTCGTCGTCGAAATCAGCGTCATAAAACGTGACTTCAATCGGAGCACCACTTTCGGCCAGATCATTCAGGCCCATGCACATCTCGTCGAGGGCCTGACGAAAATCATCATCGCCCGACACCGTCCAGCACATGTGCAACAAATGCGTCTGCACATCCAAGCGAATACCTGGTTCTTCTTCGTACGAGCTGGCAGCGCCCTCCACCAGCGACTTGGCGCCTGCATATTTCCACAGCGGCTTGAGTGCTTCCTGAAGCTGCTCAAAGCCGACGTCAGCGCGCAACGGCACTTCACCGTGCACATGAATCTCAAAGGGGGAGTTGTAACGAGGCATAAATCTGATCTTACCTATTTGTCGCTCCATGTTGCCGCCAAAAAGCGTAATTGGACATTCAAGTGCAAACGGCCTTGGCCGGGTCGGCAGGCCTTAGAAGACCTGCGAGAAGGTGGTGCCTCGAACCGGAATCGAACCGGTACACCCTTTCAGGCGACAGATTTTAAGTCTGTTGTGTCTACCGATTTCACCATCGAGGCGACACTCAATTATGCCTTTTTTACAGACGCGATTCCATGATGTGAGCGACGCAAATCAGCGTCAAGTCTGCATCGGCGCCACCGCACTCAGCATCAGATTCAGGCTGGGGGCTTAGGCAGACAGAGCCGCGCCGTCCAATGCTTGATTTGCCGACGCCCGTATCCATTTGCTATGCGCTACAGATCGTTCTCACACGAAAAAGGGCAGCACTTTAGAAGTACTGCCCTTTGAACTTGGAGCGGGAGAAGAGTCTCGAACTCTCGACCTCAACCTTGGCAAGGTTGCGCTCTACCAACTGAGCTACTCCCGCAATGGAGTGGAGGCGCGACCCGGAGTCGAACCGGGCTAACTGGATTTGCAATCCAGTGCATAACCGATTTGCTATCGCGCCGCTTAACAACGATTTGTTGTACGCCTTCCGAATAGAAAAGGACAGCATTTTGAAGTGCTGCCCTTTTAATTTGGAGCGGGAGAAGAGTCTCGAACTCTCGACCTCAACCTTGGCAAGGTTGCGCTCTACCAACTGAGCTACTCCCGCGTTTCAGATCGAATTATAGCTTGGATTTTTCACGGCTTTGAGAGCCAAGCAAAAAACTTTCTAATGTTTCGATCAATGTTTGATAGCGCCCGCTTGCGCTGTCACAGCTGCCGCAGAGGCAGCGATAGCCGCTGCCGCTAAAGCGACCTCCTCGTCGGACAAAGGCACTGGCATGCGTTCGAGCGCTACCGCCAAAACCTGGTCAATCCATTTGACGGGAATGATCTCCAAACCGCTTTTGACGTTGTCTGGGATTTCTTGCAGGTCTTTGGCGTTTTCTTCGGGAATCAACACGGTCTTGATGCCGCCGCGCAATGCAGCCAACAGCTTTTCCTTCAGCCCACCGATGGCCGTGACTTCACCGCGCAGCGTGATCTCGCCCGTCATGGCCACGTCACCGCGCACTGGAATACCCGTCAACGCCGACACAAAGGCAGTGGTCATCGCAGCACCAGCACTCGGGCCGTCTTTCGGCGTGGCGCCATCCGGCACATGGATGTGAATGTCACGCTTTTCAAACATATCGTCACGAATGCCGAGCATGCGTGAGCGGCTGCGCACCACCGTGCGAGCAGCCTCAACCGATTCTTTCATCACGTCACCAAGGGAGCCGGTGCGCGTGATCACGCCCTTGCCCGGCATGATGGCGGCTTCAATCGTCAGCAGGTCGCCGCCAACTTCAGTCCATGCCAAACCGACAACTTGGCCAATCTGGTTTTGCTCTTCGGCACGGCCATAGCTGAACTTGCGCACACCCAGAAAATCATTCAGGTTGTCTGGCGTGACCAGCACTTTGGGCTGCATCGTTTTGAGTTGAATACCCTTGACGGTCTTGCGGCAAATTTTCGACAATTCACGCTCAAGCGAGCGCACGCCCGCTTCACGGGTGTAGTAACGCACGATGTCTCTGACTGCTGACTCAGCGATGTCAAGTTCGCTTTCTTTGACGCCATTGTTCTTCAGTTGCTTGGGCAACAGATAACGCATGGCGATGCTGGTTTTTTCGTCTTCGGTGTAGCCGGAGAGGCGAATCACTTCCATGCGGTCCAACAAGGCCGAAGGAATGTTCATTGAGTTTGAGGTCGCGACAAACATCACATCACTCAAGTCGAAGTCAACTTCAACGTAATGATCGCCGAAGGTGTGGTTTTGCTCCGGATCCAACACTTCAAGCAAGGCACTCGAAGGATCACCGCGGAAGTCGGTGCCGAGCTTGTCGATTTCGTCCAGCAGGAAAAGTGGATTGCGCGTGCCGGCTTTCGTCAGACTCTGCAGCACCTTGCCAGGCAAAGCGCCAATGTAGGTGCGACGATGACCCCGAATCTCGGCTTCATCACGCATACCGCCCAGCGCCATGCGCACGTATTTACGGCCGGTGGCTTTGGCGATCGATTGACCCAGCGATGTCTTGCCGACACCCGGTGGGCCGACCAGGCACAAAATCGGCGCTTTCAGCTTGTCGACGCGTTGCTGCACTGCGAGGTACTCAACGATGCGATCTTTGACTTTTTCCAAGCCGAAGTGGTCTTCGTTCAGCACATCTTCAGCGTTTTTCAGGTCGTGCTTGATCTTGGTTTTCTTACTCCAAGGCAAGCCCGTGAGCACGTCAATGTAGCTGCGCACCACTGTCGCTTCGGCCGACATCGGTGACATGAGCTTGAGTTTCTTCAACTCGCTCTCAGCTTTTTTGCGCGCTTCCTGCGGCATCTTGGCGGCCTTGATCTTTTTTTCGATCTCATCGATGTCCGCACCGTCTTCGCCTTCGCCAAGCTCCTTCTGGATCGCCTTGACTTGTTCGTTCAGGTAAAAATCGCGCTGATTTTTTTCCATCTGGCGCTTGACGCGGCCACGGATTTTCTTGTCAACGTTGAGGATATCGACCTCACGCTCGACCTGCTCATAGAGGTTTTCGAGGCGCGCTTTGATGTTGCTCAAATCAAGGATGACCTGCTTGGCGTCTAGCTTCAGCGGCAAGTGCGCAGCAATCGTGTCGGCCAAACGGCCAGCGTCGTCAATGCTGGAGATCGAGGTCAGAATCTCTGGCGGAATTTTCTTGTTGAGTTTGACGTAGTGGTCAAACTGCTGCATCACCGCACGGCGCAGCGCTTCGACTTCGCTGGTCTTGTCGCCAGGCAAGGCCACTTCGGGCTCAACCGGTGTGACATTGCTGGTGAAATGGTGCTCGCCATCCACAATAGAGTTGACTTTGGCGCGTTGCTGACCTTCGACCAGCACCTTGACCGTGCCATCTGGCAGTTTGAGCATTTGCAAAATAGTCGCCACGCAACCAACGTCAAACATGTCTTCGGCCGATGGTTCATCTTTGGCGGCAGCTTTTTGGGCCACCAGCATAATGCGGCGCTCAGATTCCATGGCAGATTCGAGCGCTTTGATACTTTTGGGTCGACCGACAAAAAGCGGAATGACCATGTGCGGAAAGACAACCACGTCGCGCAGAGGCAACAGCGGCAAATCAATCGGAAGCGGCGGCAAGGGAGTTTGACCGGACATATAAACCTTTCACGTTAGCCGCCAGAGAAGCTTCTCATCCGGCAGCAGGAATCATTTGAAAGACTTGGGGCGTTAAGCCGACATTTCAAGCCTTTTTAGCGGCCTCGCGGTAAACCAGCAAAGGCGGCTTGTTCTCTTCAATCGTCGACTCGTCAACCACCACTTTTTCAACGTTGCTGATGTTGGGCAACTCGTACATGGTGTCGATCAGCGATTGCTCCAAGATCGAACGCAGCCCGCGCGCACCGGTCTTGCGAGCCAGCGCCTTGCGGGCAATGGCTTTCAGCGCATTGGGGCGAATTTCCAGCTCAACGCCCTCCATCGACAGCAACTTGCTGAACTGCTTGGCGACTGCGTTTTTAGGCTCAGTCAAAATCTTCACCAGCGCATCTTCTGTCAGCTCGGCCAGCGTGGCGAGGACCGGCATACGGCCGACCAGCTCAGGAATCAGGCCGAACTTGATCAAATCTTCAGGCTCGACGTCCTTGAAAGCTTCGGTCAGGCTGCGGGTTTTCTTGCTTTTGACGGAGGCGCCAAAACCAATGCCCGAGGTTTCGGTTCGGCTTTCAATGACTTTTTCAAGCCCTGAAAATGCACCGCCGCAAATGAACAAAATATTGGTGGTGTCGACCTGCAAGAAATCTTGATTCGGGTGCTTGCGTCCGCCCTGCGGTGGCACCGACGCCATCGTGCCTTCGATCAGCTTGAGCAGCGCCTGCTGCACGCCCTCGCCAGACACGTCACGCGTGATGGACGGGTTATCGGACTTGCGGGTGATCTTGTCGATCTCATCGATGTAAACGATGCCTTGCTGCGCTCGCTCAACTTCATAATTGCAGCTTTGCAGCAGTTTCTGAATGATATTTTCAACGTCTTCGCCGACATAACCGGCCTCCGTCAACGTGGTGGCGTCAGCCATCACAAACGGCACATTCAGAGTGCGCGCCAAGGTTTGCGCCAGCAGAGTCTTGCCAGAACCTGTCGGCCCTACCAGCAAAATATTGCTCTTGGTCAGCTCGACATCGTCCTTCTTGGCTTTGTCTTTGTGGCGCAGACGCTTGTAATGGTTGTAAACCGCCACCGCCAAGATGCGCTTGGCTGGCTCTTGACCGATGACGTAACCGTCCAGCGTCGCTTTGATTTCAGCGGGCGTCGGCAAATCGCTGCGGGCGTCACCGGATTCGGTGCCGGCGGGCAACTCGTCACGGATGATTTCGTTGCAGAGGTCAATGCATTCGTCACAGACAAACACAGACGGCCCAGCGATGAGCTTCTTCACTTCGTGTTGGCTTTTGCCACAGAAGGAGCAGTAAAGCGTTTTTTCGCTGGTGGTGCCTTTTTTCTCGGCCATTGCGGTTGCCTTTTCGCGTGTCCTTGAAAGGACGGTGTCTGAAGAACTGTTATCCAATGATAACCAAACAAAAACGGCGTTTTCTGTTACAGAAAACGCCACTGCAGAGCCTAGCGCCAGCTGCTTTTTAAGGACGCTTAGCGATGACTTCGTCGATCAAACCGTACTCTTTGGCGTCATCGGCAAACATGAAGTAGTCACGTTCGGTATCGCGCTCGATGCGTTCGACCGTTTGCCCCGTGTTGCTCGCCAAAATACGGTTCAGCTGGTCACGCGTTTTCAAGATGTCGCGGGCATGAATTTCAATGTCTGTCGCTTGCCCTTGCGCACCGCCTGAAGGCTGGTGAATCATGACGCGGGAGTTGGGCAACGAGAAACGCTTGCCCTTGGTGCCTGCCGACAACAAAAACGCACCCATGCTGGCCGCCATACCGACGCACAGCGTTGACACATCCGGTTTGATGAACTGCATGGTGTCGTAAATCGCCATGCCGGCGGTAACCGAGCCACCTGGCGAGTTGATGTAAAAAGAGATGTCTTTGTCTGGATTTTCGCTTTCCAGAAACAGCAGCTGCGCCACCACCAAGTTGGCCGTCTGGTCGTTCACCGGACCCACCAAGAAAATCACACGCTCTTTGAGCAAGCGTGAATAAATGTCGTAAGAGCGTTCACCACGACCCGACTGCTCGATGACCATCGGCACCATGCCGAGGCCTTGCGCGCCTGCGTAAGAACCGCCGTAACTGTAATTTGCAACCATTGTGTTTTTCTCCAAAGATATTTGCACTGTACCTAAAATCAATCTGGGGCTTGTACCGTCAAGCACAAGCCCCAGATTCGACAAAGACTCGCGTCTCAGGTCAGTTTTGCGCCATCAACTCGTCGAATGAAATAGATTTTTCTGTGATCTTGGCCTTGCCCAGCACGAAATCAGTGACGTTGTTTTCAATCACAACGGCTTCGACTTCGGCCATGCGGCTGTTGTCGCTCAGGTACCAACGCACCACGTCTTGGGGCTTTTCATAGCTGCCAGCCAGCTCTTCGATGTGCGCCTGGAGCTGCTCAGGCTTGGCCTGCAACTCGTTGCTGCGAACCAGCTCAGCCACCACCAGACCCAAACGCACGCGCTTTTCAGCTTGTGGGCGGAAGATGTCATCGGGGATCGGCGCTTTATCAGCATCTTTGATACCACGCTGCTTGAGGTCGGCACGGGCGGCTTCGATCATGCGATCGAGTTCAGCCTGCACGCTGGACTTTGGCAAGTCGAGTTCGGCGTTGGCCAGCAAAGCGTCCATGACGGCGTTTTTGTTGCGTGCCAGCAAGCGAAACTTGACTTCACGCTCGAGGTTTTTGCGAATGTCGACGCGCAAGCCGTCCACCGTTTCGTCAGCAATGCCGAGCGACTTAGCCAAAGCTTCGTTGATTTCTGGCAGGTGGGCGGCTTCGATTTTCTTGACCGTGACCATGAAGTCAGCTTGTTTGCCGGCCACGTCTTTGCCGTGGTAATCCTCAGGGAAGCTCAGTGGGAAGGTCTTGCTTTCGCCAGACTTCATGCCGCGCACAGCGTCTTCAAATTCTTTCAACATCTGGCCTTCGCCGACCAAGAACTGGAAGGCTTCGGCTTTGCCGCCGGGGAAGGTTTCGCCCTCGATCTTGCCTTCGAAATCAATCGTCACGCGGTCGTTATCTTGCGCGGCGACATCGATCGCGCGCTGGGCAAAGGTACGGCGCTGCTTGCGCAGAATGTCGATGGTCTTGTCAATGGCCGCGTCGCTGACGTCAGCGCTGACCTTGGCCACTTCGGCGCCGGACAGGTCGGCGATTTTGACGTCGGGGTAGACTTCAAACACAGCGTCAAACAGCAAATCGCCTTCTGGCGCGCCTTCTTTTTCGCTGATGCGCGGCTGGCCGGCCACGCGCAGTTTGGCTTCATTGGCAGCGACCGAGAAAGCCTCGCCCACTTTGTCGTTCATGACTTCGTAATGAACCGAGTAACCGTAGCGCTGGGCCACGACATTCATCGGCACTTTGCCTGGACGAAAACCGTCCATCTTGACCGTGCGGGCCAAGCGCTTCAGGCGCACGTCGACTTCGGACTGAATGGTGTTGACGGGCAGCACCAGCGTCATTTTGCGTTCCAGCTTTTCAAGCGTTTCTACAGTCACGGCCATGGTCTTCTCCTAATATGCAGCTGGATAATGAGCAGTCAGCGCCTTGTAAAAGACGGTGCTGCCCGTAAAAGTGTGGTGCGGAGAGCCGGACTCGAACCGGCACATCCTTGCGGACGTCAGGACCTAAACCTGGTGCGTCTACCAATTTCGCCATCCCCGCGCCTGAACTAAAAAACGAGAATCAACAGCCTCAAACGCTTTGACGCTTACATATTGCGCTTACACGTTGGAGCTTGCTAATTCCCGTTTGAAATCGGGTAACTTTCTATTTTAGCCTGTAACCGGAGGGCGTCTCTTCGGCTCCTTGAGCAGATACCGGGGTTTCGCGTTTGACCCGAAAACAGGCGGCATACATCGCCGGCAAAGCCAGCAGCGTCAGCACGGTGGCGACGATCAAACCGCCCATGATGGCGACTGCCATCGGGCCCCAGAAGACGCTGCGTGAGAGCGGGATCATGGCCAGCACGGCCGCAGCGGCGGTCAGCACGATTGGACGCAGACGCCGCACCGCAGACTCGACAATCGCCTCCCAGGCCGGTACGCCGCGAGCGCGATCCTGCTCGATCTGGTCAATCAAAATGACCGAGTTGCGTTGAATCATGCCCATCAGTGCAATCACGCCGAGCAGCGCCACAAAACCAAACGGCCGGCCCAGCAGCAGCAAGGCACCCGCCACGCCGGCAATCCCCAGCGGCCCAGTGACGAAAACCAGCAAGGAGCGGCTGAAACTCTGCAGCTGCAACATCAGCAAGGTGAAGGTCAAAAACAGCATGATCGGGATACCCGCAGCAATCGAGGCCGAACCCTTGCTGCTTTCTTCTACCGCCCCGGCGACATCAATCCGATAAGCGCCAAAACCTTGGGACTGCCACTGGTCTTCCAAGACCTTCAGCGCGGGCCGCAGCTCTGCACTCACCGTCGCCCCTTGCATGCCTTCAACCACGTCGCCTTGCACAGTGATGGCGTAGTCGCGGTTTTCACGCCACATGACACCGGGCTCCCAGGCCAACACGGGTTTGGCGATTTGCGTCAGCGGGATCGATTTGCCCGAGGCCGTTGGCAGGTAAGCATTGGCCATGTCGCTGATCGCGCTGCGCTCAGCAAGCGGCTGGCGCAACACAATGTCAATCAGTTTGTTGCCCTCGCGGAATTGCCCGACAGCCGTGCCGCTCAACACCATGCGAGAGGTCTGCGCAATCGACTGGCTGCTAACACCCAGCGCCCGCGCCTTGGCTTGGTCCACCTCCAGCCGCAGCACTTTGACCGACTCGTTCCAGTTGTCGTTGACGCCGCGTGTGTGGCTGTTCTCGCGCATCACGGCCTTGACTTCATCGGCACGCGCCCGCAACACCAAGGGGTCTGCGCCAACGACCCGAAATTGCACCGGATACGGCACGGGCGGGCCGTTTGGCAACAGCTTGACACGACCACGCACCTCCGGAAATTCGGTCGCCAGCAAAGCCGGCAACTTGATGCGCAAGGACTCGCGCAGCTTCAGGTTTTCTGGCACCACGATGAACTGCGTCACATTGGTTTGCGGAAAAATCTGGTCCAGCGGTAGGTAAAAGCGCGGCACGCCCGAGCCCAGCCAAGCGCTCACCGTGCTAACGCCAGCCTCTTGCATCAAGCGCTGCTCAACACGCTTGGCGGTCAATTCATTGGCCGCAAACGAAGTCCCTTCAGGAAACCAGATGTCGACCAGAATCTCGGGGCGACTCGAGTCTGGAAAGAACTGCTGCTGCACCTGGCCCATGCCGACAATGCCCAACGCAAAGGTCAGCACCGTGGCACCGATGGTCAGCCAGCGGTATTCAACGCACCAATTCACAGCACGACGAAAGGTGTTGTAAAAAGGCGTGTCAAAGTGCTCATGTTGCGCCGCTTGACCGACCACCACCGGCCGCGATTTGAGCAGCAAAGTGCCCAGGTAAGGCACGAAATAAACCGAGACAATCCAGCTCAACACCAGCGCGATCACAGTCACCGCAAAAATCGCAAAAGTGTATTCACCCGTGACAGACTTGGCCAAGCCTATCGGCAAGAAGCCAACGGCGGTGATCAAGGTTCCCGTCAACATCGGCATGGCCGTGACGTCATACGCGAAGGTGGCGGCACGGACTTTGTCGTAACCCTCTTCCATTTTTCGGACCATCATCTCAACCGCAATGATGGCGTCGTCAACCAACAGACCGAGCGCGATGATGAGCGAGCCCAGTGAAATTTTGTGCAGCCCGATGTTCCAGTAATTCATGGCTAAAAACGTCATCGCCAAGACCAGCGGAATCGTGATACCCACCACCAGACCCGGCCGCATGTCGATGTAATAGCGCCGCCACAGCGGCAGCGTGGCCGCATCTGCGCGCTTGTGCAAACCCAGACTGATGAAGCTGACCGCCAGCACGATCAGCACGGCCTCGATCAGCACTTTCACGAACTCGTTGACTGAGCTGGTCACGGCCTTAGGTTGGTCTTGAATTTGCACCAACTTGACGCCCGCCGGCAAGCTGGCGTCCAGACGGCTGCGCAATTGCTGGAGTGATTTGCCGAGCGTGATGATGTCGCCACCCTTGGTCATCGACACGCCAAGCGCAATCACTTCCTGGCCTTGATGGCGCACCTTGACAATGGGTGGATCGACGTAGCCACGCTTGATCTCAGCGATGTCGCTAAGCCGCAACTGGTTGCCGGAACTGCCCCGAATCGGCATCGCCTTGAGCTGCTCCAGCGCTTCAAATTGCCCGCCCACACGCACCGGCAACACATCCAACGGCGTCTGCACCGCACCGGCTGATTCCACCGCATTTTGCTGACTCATTTGCGCCAGCACTTGGTTCAGGTCAAGCCCCGTCTGAGATTGCTTGCGCGACATCTCCACGTATATTTTTTCGTCTTGAACGCCGAACAATTCAACCTTGGCGACGTTCGGCACGCGCAACAACTGTTGCCGCACGTCATCGGCAACGGTCTTGACTTCAGCGTAGCTGAAGCCATCAGACTCCAGCGCGTAAATGACGCCATAGACGTCGCCGAAATCATCATTGAAAAAGGGACCCTGCACACCCGGCGGCAAGGTGCCGCGCATGTCGCCAATTTTTTTGCGAACGCTGTACCAGACATTGGCCACCTCGCTGGCCTTGGATGAATCCTTGATCTGAAAAATGATCTGTGATTCGCCCGGCTTGGAGTAGCTGCGGATTTTGTCGGCGTAGGGCACTTCTTGCAAGGTGCGCTCAAGTTTGTCAGTGACCTGTTCAGCCACCTGCTGGGCCGTCGCGCCCGGCCAGTAGCTGCGCACCACCATCGCCCGAAAGGTGAAAGGCGGGTCTTCGTCTTGCCCCAGCTGGAAATAAGACGCCAGCCCGAAGACCATCAAAATCACCATCAAGTAGCGCGTGAGCGCCGGGTGCTCTAGCGCCCAACGGGATAAGTTAAAGGATTTCATAGCCGACTCACTTGGCAGCGTGTGGTGGCTGGTACAGCGTGACTTTTTGCCCGGCAGTCAAGACATGCACACCGGCACTGACGACCTGCATGCCCGGCTCCAGGCCGGCGGCCACCACGGCCTGGTTGCCGTCTACCGTGGCAATTTTCACCGCTTGTGAGCGCAGCGTCATGCTGGTGGACTCCAAAACCCAAACGGCAGTGCCCTGCCCATCTCGCCGCAACGCTGAAGTTGGCAGTTTGATGACCTGCTTGCCCTGCACACCAGCGCCACCCGCAGCAGTGCTGAACACCGTCACCGTGGCGCCCAAGGCTGGCGCTGCCTGCTTGGCGTTCAAACCCACCTTGACCTGAAAAGTCCGCGTCACCGGGTCGGCGCTGGCCGACACTTCGCGCACAACCCCGCTGAGATCGGTGTTGTCGGGCCCGACTTGCACCCGCATTGTCAGACCCGGCTGCATCGCCGCCAAACCATCTTCCGGCACCGCAAAGACCGCATCCCGAGCACCGTCCGTGGCGATCCGAAAGACCGGCGTGCCAGCCGCCACCACTTGACCAGCCTCCGCCTCGACCGCGGTGACAACACCGTCAACAGTGGCTCGCAGCACCGCATAACTGGCCTGGTTTGTCTGCGCCATCAACTGCGACTGCGCTTGCTCCAGCTGCGCTTGTGCGGCCTTGAGGCTGGCTTCACGCCGCTCCAAATCGGCCGCACTGATGAAGTTTTGCGTGCGCAATTGTTTGTAGCGCTTGAAGTCTGCGGCGACCAAGTCTCGATTCGTCAAAGCGGCTGTGGTTTGCGCTTGAGCGGCATCTACCGCTAATGTGTAGTCTTGCGGATCGAGCTGCGCCAGCACTTGGCCGGACTTGACACGCTGGCCGAGTTGGGCCTGTCGTGCCATGATCTTGCCAGCCACCCGAAAAGCCAAACGGGCCTCCACTTGCGCCCTGACCTCGCCCGCAAACTCACTGCCGGCGTGAAAAGTGCCCATGCCCACGGTCAGCACCTTGACGGCACGCACCGGTTCTTGCGTGGGTAGCGGTTTGGTGCAGCCACTGAGGACAAGCGCAGCCGCCGTGAATGCCGCAATAGCGGCGACAAAAACAAATTTTTTCATGAAGGGGGGGCGGCTTGCTGACGGGCTGGGCAAAATGGCTGGAATTTTTGTTACTGACTGAGCGGTTAGTAATCTAAAAGAAGGGCTTCGAATTGTCAAGCGACAATCGCGCCATGACGGCCAGCCCCCCACCCTCGAGACCATTCAGCCCTGAAGTACAAAGCATGGTCGGCCTACAAAGCGTTCAGCATTACGAGAACTTTCCGGTCGCATCGCTGCTCTGTCCTGCACGGTTTCGGCCACCGATTGCCGCTATTTACCACTTCGCGCGCACCGCAGACGACCTCGCCGACGAAGGCGACGCCAGCCCAGCCGAAAGACTGGCCGACTTGGCCGCCTACCGAGCTGACCTGAACGCCGTCAGTCAGGGCCAGCCAGCCTCTGAGCGCTGGCCGGCCGTCTTTGCCGCCCTCGGCCCGATCCTCAAACAGTGGCAATTGCCGCTGCCACTGCTCACCGACCTGCTCAGTGCCTTTGAGCAAGACATCGTTCAAACCCGCTACGCCAACAAAGCCGAGTTGCTGGACTATTGCCGCCGCTCAGCCAACCCGATTGGGCGTTTGTTACTGCATCTTTACGGTGTACAAGACGCCAAGGCCTTAGCGCAGAGCGACTGCATTTGCACGGCGCTGCAACTGGTCAACTTCTGGCAAGACCTGAGCGAGGACATTCCGCGCGGCCGTGTTTATCTGCCTGCTGATTTGCAAACAAAGCATGGTGTGACCGAAGCCGAGTTGCTGAGCCAGCAGCTCTCAAGCAACACGCGTGCACTGGTCGCCGACAGCGTTGACTGGGCCCGCCGACTCATGCGGCAAGGCGCACCGCTGGTCAAACAAGTCCCCGGCCGGGCCGGCTGGGAGCTGCGGCTGGTGGTCCAAGGCGGGCTGCGCATAGCAGAGCGCATTGAACAGCTGGACTTTGCCACGCTGCAGCAGCGACCCGTCATTGGCAAACGCGATGCGCTGTTGATGGCCTGGCGCACGCTCAGGATGTAGCCAACATCAAGCCCACATTCAGACAACAACCAACCTCGCTTGCGGTGACAATCTCAGCATGAATCCAGCGCAGTACGTTCAAGAAAAAGCCGCCGCCTCCGGCAGCAGCTTTTATTACGCCTTTCTCTTTTTACCCAAAGACAGACGCGCGGCCATCACCGCTTTTTATGCGTTTTGCCGCGAGGTCGATGACGTTGTCGACGAAGTCACCGACCCCGGCGTGGCTGGCAGCAAGCTCGCTTGGTGGCAATCCGAGGTCGCCAAAGCCTTTGCCGGCAACCCGTCGCACCCAGTCATGCAAGCCCTGATGCCTTGTGCCGCCACCTATGGCATTGAAGCGCGGCACTTGCTCGCCGTCATCGAAGGCTGCCAAATGGACTTGGTGCAAAACCGCTTCCTCGACTTCCCCGCCTTGAAGCACTATTGCCACTTGGTGGCGGGCGAGGTCGGCGAAGTCGCGGCCCGCATCTTTGGCCAGACAGAGGCCAGCACCACGGCCTATGCGCACAAGCTCGGGCTGGCGTTTCAGCTCACCAACATTATTCGCGACGTCGGCGAAGACGCCTTGCGCGGCCGCATTTACCTGCCCATGAGCGAGCTGCAGCAGTTCGATGTCAAAGCCCATGACATCCTGAATCGCCACTACTCCGAGCGCTTCAGCGCGCTGATGGCTTTCCAGACCCAACGCGCCCTGGCGCTGTACGAGGAGGCTTTAGCCCTGCTGCCCGCAACCGACCGACGCGCCCAAAAACCCGGCCTCATGATGGCAAGTATCTACCGCACCTTGCTGCGCGAAATTCAAGCCGACGGCTACCAAGTGCTGCACCAGCGCGTCAGCCTGACGCCGCTGCGCAAGTTTTGGCTGGCCTGGAAAACCCAAGCCTTTGGCACCCTGGCATGAAAGTCGCCGTGGTGGGCGCCGGCTGGGCGGGTTGTGCCGCAGCGGTCGAGGCCACCCAACGCGGACACCAAGTCACACTGTTTGAAAGTGCGCGGATCGCTGGCGGCCGTGCCCGGCGGGTTGAGACTTCCGTAGCCGGCGAGCCTCTGCAGCTCGACAACGGCCAGCACATTTTGATCGGCGCTTATGCCGAAACTTTGCGCCTGATGAACACGCTGGGCGTTGACACCGTTACCGCCTTGCTCCGGGCACCACTGCGTTTGGAATTCCCGAATGGCGAGGGACTGAATTTTCCGGCTTGGCGCGTGCCTGCCGCCGTGCAAGCGCTCATTGGCATTTTGGGCGCGCGCGGCTGGGCTTGGCAAGACAAATGGTCGCTGCTTCGACTGGCCCGGCGTTGGCAGGCTGCTGGCTTTAAATGCCCTGCCGAGATGTCGGTGGCAGCGCTGTGCAGCGACCTGTCGCCGCGTGCCATGGCGGGGCTGATGGAACCGCTCTGCGTGTCGGCCTTGAACACCCCGGCCGAGCGCGCCAGTGCGCAGGTTTTTCTGCGCATCATGCAAGACGCTTTGTTCAGCCATGCGGGCGCCTCAGACCTGCTGCTGCCGCGCACAGACCTCAGCGCCTTGCTGCCCGACGCGGCCTTGCGATGGCTCGCTCAACACGGCCCAGCCCCACGGCTTGGCGTGCGGGTTGACATACTGGCGCTTGGCCCTGGAGGTTGGCGCATCGGCATGAGAGGCAACGCCGAACAAAGCGGGGACGAAACATTTGATGCGGTGGTGCTGGCCTGCCCGCCAACTGAGGCGGTGCGCTTGGTCGAAACGTCGACGCCGTCAGCCACCTTCAAAGTTGAAGCCACCCGCTGGATCGCGCTCACCAACAGCTTGCAATACGAAGCGCTGGCGACGGTCTATGCGCATGTGAGCTCAGCAAGCAAAATCACCCAAAAAGCCAGCTTGTCACAGCCGATGCTGGCCTTGCCCACCAGCCCCAACGAACCCGCCCAGTTTGTCTTCGACCGCGGCCAACTCGGCGGCCCAACCGGGCTGCTGGCCTTTGTGGTCAGCGCCAGCCAAGGCGACAAGGCGCAGATCAGCGCGCAAGTGTTGGCGCAAGGTCAGCGCCAGCTGGGTTTGCCGCTTGAACTGCTGCAAACCATCGTCGAAAAACGCGCCACCTTTGCCTGCACACCCAACTTGCAACGCCCTGGCCCGCAGATTGCCAATGGCTTGCTGGCCTGCGGCGACTACATCGCTGGGCCGTATCCGGCAACGCTGGAAGGCGCAGTGCGCTCAGGTCTGCTAGCGGCCACGTTGCTCGGCTGAGGCTCAGCTCAAGCCGTGGTCACTGCACGAGCCAATGCCCGCACCTGCTGCTGCGCCGGGCGCTTCAGACAACGCTCCAACCAAGCTGACGTGCAGGGGTAGCCCGCCAACAATTCACGCGCCGAACGAACCCACGCCAAGATCGACGCCACGGCAATGTCAGCCACGGTGAAACGTGTACCAGCCAAGTAAGCCAGCGGCTCGGAAGCCCTGCCGCGCAAGTGTTGTTCTAGCACCTCGAGCGGCACCATCAGCCGGCGGGTTGCCTCCTCAGCCAGCAGCGGCTTGCGCTTGTCGACGGGCATGGCGACGGTGTGCATCAGCACCGTCAGCGCATCTTTTTCGCATTCGGTCACAGCCCAAAAAGTCCACCGCAAAATATCAGCCAACTCAGACGGGCTTTGGGCTGCCAAGCTGCTGCCATCTGCAGCTTTGAAGCGCTCTGCCAAATACAGCGTGCAAGCCATGGATTCCCAGACCAGCACGCCGTCGTCATCGATCGCCGGAATATGACCATTTGGGTTGATCGCCAAAAACTCCGGCGTGCGCGTGCTACCGCCCTGGTACGGCACTGGCAGGTGCTCGTAGTTCAAGTCCAACTCGTGGGCCACCCAAAGCGGGCGCGAGGCGCGTGAGGCGGCAATGCCGTAGATCTTCAAGGTCATGGTGTCTCGCTTTTGAAAGTCAAAAAAAGTGCCGTCAGTTCGGTCAGCGTGGTCACCGTTTCATGCGGCTCGGCCTCATGCGTCCAAACATGGTCTTCGCGATTCACCCACACGGTTTGCATGCCGCAGGCCAAGGCACCCAGCACGTCCAAGGCAGCATCATCACCAATGTGCAGCACTTCTTCAGGCATGACACCGGCTGCCGACGCTGCCGCTTTGAAAATCCGCGGGTCGGGTTTGCCGACGCCAAAACCCTGCGCGCTGATGCTGTCTTTGAAATAGCCGCTCAGCCCGACCCGAGTCAAGTCGGCATTGCCGTTCGACAACGCCACCAACGGAAAGCGGGCCGACAAAAACGCCAGCCCAGCGTGCACGTCGTCAAACAGGGTGACCTGCTGGCGCGCGTCGAAAAACACCTCAAAAGCAGCTTCGGCCAGTGCCGTTTTTTCGTCAGACCGGCTCAGCGCCAGCCGGATCTGTTCGAGCCGTAGCGAACTCAGCTGGTGCTGCAAATCCGGCCGGGCCGCCATCACGTCCTGCCGCAAGGCAAGCCGTGCAACCGGGTCGGCAAACAGCGCCGAAGTGCGCGGCGCACGACCCCGCAACCAGTCTTGCAGCACCGTCTCCGCATGGGCAATGGTAGGCCAGATTGGCCACAAGGTGTCGTCGAGGTCGAGGGTGATCGCCCTGATTTTGGTAATGTCCAGCATAGGTAGGAGAGAATATCCTACATGCGCTTTTCAAAAGAACCCTCCTTCAGCCACGGCACTGTGCCGGCCCTCGGTGCCACCACCGCTGTGTTGTATTGCAATCTCGGAACGCCAGACGCGCCGACCACACCCGCGGTGCGGCGTTACCTCGCCGAATTCCTGAGCGACCAGCGGGTGGTCGAAATTCCGAAGCCTATTTGGTGGCTGATTTTGCACGGCATCATCTTGCGCATCCGGCCCAAAAAATCGGCGGCCAAATACGCTAGCATCTGGACCGCCGAAGGCTCGCCTTTGAAAATCTGGACTGACAAGCAAGCCCAATTGCTCGGCCAAGCCTTGAAGGCGCGTGGCCACCATGTGGCGGTGCGTTACGCCATGCGCTACGGCAACCCGTCGATGGCCTCGCAGCTTGAAGAACTCAAAGAACTCGGCATCACCCGGGTGCTGATCGTGCCGGCCTACCCGCAATACAGCGCCACCACAACGGCCAGCGTGTTTGACGCTGTCTACAACTGGGCCGCCAAGGTACGCCGCTTGCCCGAGTTCCGCTTTTTGAACCATTACCACGACGACGCGGGCTACATTGCAGCACTCGCCAGCAGAGTCCGTGCGCACTGGGATGCACACGGTCAGGCCGAGCAATTGGTCTTCAGTTTTCATGGTGTGCCGCAACGCACGCTGGAACTCGGTGACCCGTACCACTGCGAATGTTACAAAACAGCACGTCTGTTGGGCGACGCCTTGGGCCTCAGCAAAGACCGCTACAAAGTAACGTTTCAGTCGCGCTTTGGCAAAGCCAAATGGCTGCAACCCTACACCGAACCCACGCTGATCTCAATGGCTCAGTCAGGCGTCAAACGGGTCGACGTCATGTGCCCCGGCTTCACCGGCGACTGCCTGGAAACTCTCGAAGAAATGAACGACGAAGGCCGCGAAGCCTTCCTGCACGCCGGCGGCGAAACCTTCAACTACATCAA
>JASDRC010000052.1:0-4615 GCA_041442125.1 Polaromonas sp.
ATGGTTGTGATCGCACGCTCAATCGCGGCCTGCACTTCCGGGTGGAACGGCTGTCCGCGAAAGCCCATCGATGCCGCCAGATCCGCCGGGCCGATGAAGACGCCGTCGATGCCGTCGACAGCGCAAATGGCTTCCAGGTTCTCCAACGCCAGCACAGACTCAGCCTGCACCAGCAGACAAATCTCGCTGTCTGCGACATCGAGGTAGTTGGTGCGTGCAGCCCAACGCGATGAGCGCGCCACCATGCTGCCCACGCCGCGTATGCCCAGCGGTGGGTACTGCGTGGCCCGCACCAGTTGGCGTGCCTGCTCGGCCGTGTCGACCATTGGAATCAACAAGTTTTGAGCGCCGATGTCGAGCAATTGTTTGATCAGGTGCACATCGCCAGAGACGGCCCGCACCACCGGCTGCGAGCGGTAAGGTGCGATGGCCTGCAAGGCGCTGAGGGTGCTGCGCAAGTCGTTGGGCGCATGCTCACCATCAATCAACAACCAGTCGAAACCAGCGGTGGCGCTGACTTCCGCCAGATAGGGTTCGGCCATCGACAGCCAAAGACCGATCTGCGGTTGTTTTTGGGCTAAGGCGGTTTTGAAACTGTTTCCAGGGGTCATGAGCGGTTTCCTTGGGTCGATCGTGGGCATTTTTAACGGGCTGCATCACGTCAATTTCAAGCGGTTTTGGTACGGCGCCACACCGTGAATTTTGAGTGGCCACAGTCCGTGCTTGGCGATGATCTTACGGCTCTGGCTCTAGTGGAAGACACTAGATTGACAGCGAGTCATAAAAAAAATAGTCTCAAGGTCGCCATCACGCGTCCCTCACTCCAACGATTTGGAACAGACATGACATGCTCAACTCGTTTCTCCCGATTCGCGACCGTGCTTTTCTTCGCTGCGTGCGCGGGCATCGGTGCCGCATCGGCTGCTGAGTACCCGGCGCGCCCAGTGAAGTGGGTGGTGCTCTACCCGCCGGGCGGTAACAACATCGGCACCGTGATGGTCGTGACCAACAGCCTGCTGGTGAAAACGGTGGCGGAGTTCATCGCCTACTGCAAGGCCAACCTGAGCAAGGTCAACGCCGAAGTCAATCGCGCGCTGGCAGACCCTAAAATGCCTTAGCGTTTGCCCCCTTGGGCGGCCTTTCCAAGGCTGCCGCCCTCGCCGATTTCGGAAAAATGATGCAGGATGAGACCGACAAGTGGGCCAAGGTTGTCGCCGCATCCGGTGCCTCCATAGATTGAAAGCGCCCATGACAAGACCTGTGATTGACCTCGTCCAACTGCAAAGTGCGGTTGATTTTTCCATCGCCCATGAAACCACTTGGGGCCGCGACAACGACGACAGCTGGGGCATTCACAACATGGACCCGCCGCCCTGGAACCGGCTGCTCGGACCGGTGCATCCGCGTGGCCCGGTCTCTGGCGTGGTGCGTGTGGGCGGGCGTCAAGTCATTGCTTGGGGCGAGCCGGAGCGCGCCGACCTGACTTTCTCCATCGCCAAGACTTACCTCGCGCTGTTGGTCGGTGTGGCCCACGACCGGGGCTTGTTGCCAGACTTGAACGAGCCGGTCAGCGCAAAAATCAAAGGCATTGGTTTTGACAGCGCACACAACCTCTCCATCACTTGGCTGCAACTGCTGCAGCAAACCAGCGAGTGGGAGGGTGCCTGTTTCGGTATTCCAGACCAGGTCGACCGTTATCGGCATTTGCAATACCAACCGGCGCGCCCTGAAGCCAAGGACGTCGGCCAAAAGGGCGATGCGCGGCCGTTGCAAACGCCAGGTACGTATTGGGAATACAACGACGTTCGTATCAACCAGCTGGGGTTGGCGCTGCTGCACTTGTTCAAGCGTCCGCTGCCTGAGGTCTTTCGCGAGGCCATCGCTCAGCCGGTCGGTGCCAGCGACAACTGGCGTTGGGAGGGTTATGAGAACAGCTGGGTCGAGATCGATGGTCAGCGCATGCAGTCGGTGCCGGGTGGGACGCACTGGGGCGCGGGCTTGTCGATTGGCAGTGTCGACCAAGCCTTGATCGGCCAGCTGATGCTGGACGAAGGCCGCGTTGGCGACCGTCAAGTGGTCTCGAAAGATTGGATTCGCCGCATGCTTGAGCCTTGTCGCATCGCGCCGTGGTACGGCACGTTGGTTTGGCTGAATGGGTTGCGCGGCGTTTGCCCGAGTGCTTCAGCGGCGAGTTATTTTTGCATTGGCGCTGGCGCCAGCGTGGTCTGGATTGATCCGGACCGCGACTTGGTGGCCGTGGTGCGCTGGATTGACGGCGCGCGGATTGATGGCTTTTGTCAGCGCGTGACGGCGGCGATACCCGCGAAGCTGGCTAAGGCCGCTACTTGAACAACACACCGACAGGGTCAAAACAGTCCATCAAGTCGGAGGGCACTTGCGTGGCGCGGTCGCTGATGTAGCGGCGTATCAATGGCGCAGCGGCCCAAGGGGCGGTGGTGCCACTCCAGATCGCGCCGTCGACAACCTTGACACCTTGCGGTTGGATTTTCAGCAGCACCACTGCCGGATTGAGGGTTGAAAAAGCCAGCTCGGCCAACAGCCATGGACCGTGCTGGCGCAAGCCCAGCAGGTGGGCCTGGTTCGAATCCGGTGGGCTGAAGTTTTGGATCGCGCTGAGCGCAGCCGCAGCCTGCGGGCTGTGCAGGTCCAGGGTTTGCACCGAACGGCATTGGCGCAGCAGCTTGTTCGTTTGGTTCATGAATGCGCCCAACACATCGTGTTGTTTGCCTTGGACGCTCAAGAAATAGCGCCCGTCTTGGCGCTCAAAGCCGACATGCGCTTTCACCACGCCCAAGGTGGTCAGGACCAGCAGCGTGATGGCGACATGTTTCTTCATGAATGACAGGATGGTTCAGCCGAAATGTCGGTGCTTGAATCCTATCACTGGCGCTTTGGCGCGACAGCCCAACTGGGTTGATGCCGTGTCGGATCAAGCGGGTATGCCTTCGTTCGCCCGCTCGACGCTCAAGCCAAGCGCTTTGAAAAAATCCAGGGTCTTGTCTGTGGGCTGCACGTATTTGACCCGGTTGTCAGTCTCGTCTATGCACAGTCTGATGAACTTTTTCAAGCGCAAGGATTTGAGCAATCGGTGCGAGATGCTGTGAGAGATGCGGGGGTCGACTTGCACGACCTTGAGCACCGTGATTTTTTGATCCAGCGCCCAAGACGACGCCAGCAGGTTCAAGAGGCGTTCTTCCGTCGGGCTGAGAGTCATGAATTCAGGAGACGCGAGAACTTCTTGGACGAGTCGCAAAAAGTTCATGTGAGTAAGAGATTCTTCAGGCAAATTCAGCATGGCTCAAACTTTTTGTGACTCGGCGGTGTATTTCACGACTTGCTGTTGGTTCACCGTGGCATCAGCGCAGGGGCGCTTAGGCCCCTGTCGATCAGGCGGGCATCACGCCGCCAGATTTAGCGCACGGTGATGATGTCGCGGTGCATGGGTGCCAGCAGTGCCAGCAAACGGTTTTGCACCGTGAACGGGATCTTTTCTTCATCCATGGCAAATTGCAAACCTTCTACCAAGTTGTTGAAGGCGGCCTTGTTCACGCCCATGGTGGCGTGGGCGGTTTTCATGTCCTGCCCGGTGTAGGTGCATGGGCCACCGGTCAACTGGCAGACTTGTTCGGTCAGTCCAAACTTCAGGCGCTGCGGCACAGTGTCCTTGAAAAAGGGTTTGATGCGCGGGTCCGCCATCCAACGGTCGACCGCGTTGTCAATGACTTTGGCAATACCGGCTTTTTGACCAAAGGACTGGTACAGCGCATCCGACGTGGGCATGGTGTGCGCCATGCTGGACGCGGGCATGGCCGGTGCTGGCATGGTTTGCGCCATGGCCGGTGCCGACATGAGGACGGCGCAGGTCAAACCCAGGCTGAGAAAAGGATTTTTCATATGAGTGTCTTTGTGATGGGAATGAA
Source organism: Polaromonas sp. (assembly GCA_041442125.1). GTDB lineage: Bacteria > Pseudomonadota > Gammaproteobacteria > Burkholderiales > Burkholderiaceae_C > Polaromonas. The sequence goes on from JASDRC010000052.1 coordinate 3,942, forward strand.
CAAGGGGCAAGGGGCTTTAGAACGCCAGTTGGGTCGACAGGTAGTAGCCGGTTTGCTTGCGGCTGCCCGGGTTGACTGCGGAGACGATGCGACCCAAGTCCACGTAAGCCGCGGTAATTGAGACGTTCTTGGTCGGCGCCCAGGCAATAAAAATGTCTTTCCAGTCGTCTTCAACCAAGGCGTTGCCCAAGCCGGCGGCGCGACCCAGCCGCTCTAGGTTGTTCGGCTTGAGGCGGTATTCCGCGCCAATGGCGACGTTCTTGCTCAGCAGGTAAGCCACTGAAAATTCGGGTTGCAAGCTGCGGCTGTCTTTGCCCGGCGCGTTCGAACCGAAGCCTAGCAAACCATTCTGGTTGGCATTGGTCGAGCGCAGCGTGGCGTTCACCAACAAGCCGTTGCCGAGAAACAGCTTGGTGGCGCTGACGTAGACGTCGGTGCCGCTGTCCTTGACGCCAAGGAAGTTGAATACCGACTGCAAGGAGCCCGGGTCCACGCGTTTGTGTTCCAGACCGACGGCAATTTGTGGCATCCAGTTGTCGCTGTTCAGCACCGCGTCACCGGCGACTTTGACTTTCAGGCCCAGCACATTCATCTTGATGTGCTCACCGGAGCGCACGCCAAACGGTGCAATGCCGTTGAGCGCAACCGTCGGCGATGCATTGAAGTCCTGCCGT
>JASDRC010000053.1:0-4592 GCA_041442125.1 Polaromonas sp.
ACGACCTGAACTGGGTCATCGTGCGTGAAAACTCCGAAGGCGAGTACGCCGGCGTCGGTGGCCGAGTTCACCAAGGGCACCCGGTTGAGGTCGCCACCGACATGTCGATTCTGACGCGCGCCGGTGTCGAGCGCATCATGCGGTTCGCTTTCAAACTGGCCCAGTCGCGGCCGCGCAAGCTGCTGACGGTGGTGACCAAGTCCAACGCCCAGCGCCATGCGATGGTGATGTGGGACGAGATCGCTGTCCAAATCAGCCAAGAGTTCCCCGATGTCACGTGGGACAAAGAACTGGTCGACGCCTGCACCGCCCGCATGGTCAACCGCCCGGCCACGCTCGACACGCTGGTCGCCACCAATCTGCACGCTGACGTGCTGAGTGACTTGGCTGCCGCGCTGGCCGGTAGCTTGGGCATTGCGCCCACCGGCAACATCGACCCCGAGCGGCGCTACCCGTCGATGTTTGAACCGATTCACGGCTCAGCCTTTGACATCATGGGTCAGGGGCTGGCGAATCCGATCGGCACGTTTTGGTCCTGCGTGATGATGCTCGAGCACCTTGGTTTGGGGCAAGAAGCGGCGCAACTGATGCAAGCGATTGAGACTGTGACGGCCGATGTCAGCCTGCACACGCGTGACCTCGGCGGCCAGGCCAACACCGCGCAAGTGACCGACGCCATTTGCCAGCTGCTGCGCGGCGAACAACGCCGAGCGGCCTGAACGAGACCTTCAAGAAGACCGCCCGAGGAGACACTGTCATGCAATCGAAAATAAGCCAATTGATCGGTATTTTGTGCATCGCCGCCGCCGCTGCGACGATGGCGCAATCTGCACCCACCATGCCGCCTAGTCCCGAGAAAAACATGCTGTGTTGGCAGGCTTTTCCGCCCGGCGGTGAGTCCGATTTGTCGGCGCGGCACCAGCAAATGGTGTTGAAGAAAAAATGTGCGGCGATTGAGACCATCGTTCAGTACAAAGCCGGTGCCGGCGGAGGGCTGATGTGGGGGCAGATGAATAACTTGCCTGGCGACGGTTTGAACGTGGTCGGCATCAATTTGCCGCACATTGTCTTTCAGCCGATCGAAGGCCAGGTGCAGTACAAAACGGCCGATATCACGCCGGCTTTCTGGTTTCACTACACGCCTGACGTGTTGATCTTGCCGGTCAGCAGCCCACACAAAAGCTTTGCAGAGTTCATTGCGGCAGCAAAAAAAGAGCCCGGTAAAATGAGCCTGGGTGGCTCTGGTTTGAACTCGGCCAACCACGCAGCCCACGAGCGCCTGAATGCAGCGTTCGGAATCAAGAGCACTTACGTGCCTTACAAGGGCACAGGCGACATGGCGCTGGCCGTAGTGGGCGCCCAGATTGACGGTGCGGTGACCTACACCCCGTTCGCGACCGCCAACCAGAGCAAGGTCCGAGCACTGGCGGTGGCGATGGAAAAACGCCACCCGCTTATGCCCGATGTCCCGACTTTTCGTGAGCTCGGCGTCGAATGGGTTGACGGTGCTCACCGCGGTATTGGCGTGCCAAAATCGACCTCGCCTGAGAACCGCAAAAAAATCGCTGACATGTGGCTGGCACTGAACAACGACCCGGAGATGAAGGCGCTGGCCGCCAAAAGCGGCTTCGAGCTGGTCAACATCGGCAATGCCGAGATGGACGCTTTCATGAAGGACCGCATCAAGCTGTACATTGAAGGTGCGCAGCGTTTGGGGCTGGGTAAAAAATAAGCGCTGCTGTCGCTCTTGGGGGGCAGTTTTTTCAATCACTTGAAACTGGAAACTTCTTTGACCATCTCCGAGACTCACGCCAGCCGTGCCACCCCGTCGCCACAAGACCAGCCGCGTGAATTTCTGCTGAGTCTTTACCAAGCTGCCGTGCTACGTGCCTTGCCGCTGCACAACACGGCGACTTTTTTGCCCTCACCCCCCAGCGTTGAAAGCGGCGGTCGTACCATCGTGATTGGCGCTGGCAAGGCGGGCGGTTCTATGGCGCAAGCGGTGGAGGCGCTCTGGCCCGCCGACGCACCCTTGGAAGGGCTGGTGGTCACGCGTTATCAGCACATTCCACCGCGCCCTGTTGGGCTGAAATCGCGCATTGAGATCGTCGAGGCAGCGCACCCAGTGCCTGATGCTGCCGGACTGGCCGCTGCTGAACGCATCTTGGCCATGGTGCAGGGCTTGACTGAAAACGATCTCGTGCTGTGCCTGATTTCAGGCGGTGGTTCAGCGCTGTTGACTCTGCCAGCAGAAGGTCTGAGTCTGCAAGACAAGCAGCGCATCAACAAAGAACTGCTGAACAGCGGTGCCAACATCAGCGAGATGAATTGCTTGCGCAAACACCTGTCGCGCATCAAGGGCGGTCGGCTGGCGGCGGCTTGCGCACCGGCGCGTGTGGTGACCTTGACCATCAGTGACGTGCCGGGTGACGACCCGTCCATCATCGCCAGCGGGCCAACCGTGCCAGACGCAACGACTTGTGCAGACGCGTTGGCGATCTTGCAGCGTTACGCGATCGAAGTGCCGGCTGCGCTGCGTGCCGATCTTGAAAGCGGTGCACTCGAAACCCCCAAGCCCGGCGACGCAGTCTTCAATGGTCACGAAGTCCACCTGATTGCCACGCCGCAGCAAAGTCTGGAGGCGGCCGCCGAGCTGGCACGCGCGGCCGGCTTGACGGCCTACATCCTGAGTGACGAGATGGAGGGCGAGTCCCGCGAAGTCGGCAAGGTGCATGCGGCACTGGCGCGTGCGGTTAAGCAAAAAGGCCAACCGTTTGCAGCACCGTGCGTGATTTTGAGTGGTGGTGAAACCACCGTGACGGTGCGTTCGCAGCCGGCAGACTCGCAGGAAAAGATGCGGGGCCGTGGCGGTCGGGCGGGCGAATTTTGCATGGGGCTGGCGCTCGGTTTGCAGGGTCAGTCAGGCGTTCACGCCTTGGCGGCCGACACCGATGGCATTGACGGTCTTGAAGACAACGCTGGCGCCTATGTTGCGCCAGACACGCTGGCCCGAGGCCAAGCCGTCGGCATGAAAATCGACCAATACTTGGATCGCAATGACGCCTACGGTTACTTTGAGCCGCTGGGGGACTTGGTCATCACCGGGCCGACGCATACCAATGTGAATGACTTTCGGGCGATTTTGATTTTGTAAACGCCCATGAAAAAGGCGGTCGGAGCGAAAGCGCCGACCGCCTTTTGTCAAGTCTTTGAAGACTGATTACAGGGCGTAGGACACCAGTACGAGGGGAGTGGTGGACGTGCAAGAGTCCTTTTTGAATGACTGGCTGTTTTTGCAGCCGAACTTGTTGTTCCAGTATTCAACACCGACACCAGCGGTCAGACCGCTTTTAGGGCCCATGACGTCAAACATGAAGGTGGCGCGAATCAGTGTCTCCGTGGCTGTTTGCTTGTCATCACCATCTTTGCCTTTAGGACCTACGATGCTGGCAAAGCCGCCGAAAGTACCGATGCCCGCCACAGGAATAGCCCAAGCCGAGCTCAGAGACGGAGCCACATCAAACGAGACGGCCTTTCTTGTAACACCGTTGTTGTTATTTTCTTTATAAGCGGCAATGCCGATGTCCCAGAAACCAGCCGTCACTGGCATTGCGGCTGACATGCCCAGACGCAACTTTCGCGGCGCAGGGGCAAAGAAGGTGTTTTTGGCACCAGCGTCAACACGGGCTGTCAGGTTCAAGTCTTTGGCGATGCCGTAGCCGGTTGTGTTGCCCGTCATGGCGTTCAAGGAAAAATTGCGCTGGTAAAAACCATACCATTCTTGTGCACCCTGGGCACCACCATTGGCCGGGTCAGCGATGTTCGACTTGAGCAAGTCAATGTTGAACAAGTTGCTGCCCAACTTGTCGCCACTCACGTGCGTGAAGGTCATGATGTTTTTCGCTACCTTGTCGGAAACGCCAGGCTCGGACTGATGCGGCGCGTAGGTGAAGGTGATGGCATTGCTGCTCCAGTCGGCGGCGAAAGCGCTGCTGCTGGCAAGCAAGACGGCGGCAATGGCGGTAAAACGAGACACGGTTTTCATGGTTGATCCTGTTGTTGTTCGTGAAGGGCGAATCAGCGGGTGCTGTTCGTAAATCAAGCATGCATGAGCTGTGCCAGCTTGTGAATTAATTTTGGCGTTTTAACGTAATGAACCATTTATTTTCATTAACAACTGATCTTTTGTTTAAAAACGATTTTTTTAGGCGGTTTTGCGATGCATGCCCGACCTGTCCCCACTGATCCCGTCATTTTTCAGCCGGGCCGGCAACAACGTCAGGCCGCACCAGTTGCGGGATGACGGCTTTAGGCTGTCAGCGCCTTGAGCACATTTTCTGCGGTGGCCGGCGCCGTCAACCTGATTGTTTGAGCGCCTCCCCGCGCTGCCGCCACAGCGTCCTTCAAGGCTTCATACACGCTGATGGCCAGCATGAGGGGTGGCTCGCCCACGGCTTTGCTGCCGAAGACGTTGTCTTCTCGGTTGGCCTCTGGCCACAGCGCGACCTTGAGGTGTTCTGGCACGTCGCCCGTGGCGGGTATTTTGTAGGTGCTGGGGGCGTGCGTGCTCAGCTGGCCCTTGTCGTTCCAGA
>JASDRC010000054.1:0-58287 GCA_041442125.1 Polaromonas sp.
CGCGATCGCCAACAACAAGATGTACTCCGTAGCGCGGTAACAAGAGAAGGCGTAGAGCATGCCTGATGCCTCGGGCTGCGTGGCCTTGATGAGCGACTCAATCAGCGGCGAGCCCGGCAGCACGGTGAAGCCGGTGGCTTCTTGGTAGGTCCAGCAGTCGTTGGGGCGCTCGGCTTCGCTGGTGTGAAAGTCCAGTGCGGTTTGGCGGGCGGCTTGCACAATGAATTGGCGCATGCGGATGGCGGAGATCAACTCCTGTGCGCTGGGGAAGACCCAAGCCACCGGACTGGCCAGCAGGCTGAGCCAAATTTCGCGCGTCAAATCAGCGGCAGAGGTGCGGCTTTGCAAGCCAGCACGGTCACACAGGCTCAAGGTGTCGAGGCCTGGCATCCAAGCTGCCACGCGTTCTTTTCTCAAGACCCATTGCAAGGGCCCAGTTGCACTGAGCGCCGCCATGCCGCCAAAGCTTTCCACATCTTCGGTTATGCCCAGTGCGCGCAGCTCCACATTCACACTGTTACGCGCGGCATCAGCCTCGCGCTGATTCTTGCTTTGGATGACGATGCCTTGGCTGATTTGGAGCTGTGCAGCGGACGAGGTGAAAGCGGTCATTGACAGTGATTAAACAAAAGAAAAAGGGGTTAGCTGCTATGGCTGGTTTCAGCGCCAGCCTAGAGCACCACGCAGAACCCCTCGCCACGAGGCAGCAGGGGACTCTATCCAACGATAGAAGAGATTAGCAGCCCACAGGCTGGCTGCCCATCCGGCAAAACCCCAGCTTATAGCGCTTGTTGTCGAGACCGTTTCCGGTGTGAAACCGAAACGAGTGAAGGCCGCATTGACCAGTAACAACACGGGGAAATGCATCAAAAACAGCGCATACGATTGCCGGCTCAGGCCATGAATGATGGTCGAAGTTTTGCGATGGTGTTGCAGCCAGTGGGATGACGCTGAACCCCAGAGCATCAGCGTCACTGCGATCCCTATGGCCAAGGCGACACGCTGTCTGAAATCGATGGCCAGAGCGATCAGCCCAATGGCGGCCGTCGCCGTCATCATGGCTTTTGCATAAAACGGTGCGATTTTTGGTCCAACGGTCTGGCTTTTACGCCGTCCCCACCAAGCCAATGCCCCGATCCCGTAAGCCCCAAAAAAATAAAGGGACCAATTGTCAAGTTTGACATGGCGGTTGAATACCAGCATTGAAGTCGCGCACAGCAAGGCGACCACTGTTTGCGCACGCCGGGTGTTGCCGCCCCCACACAGCCATAGCAACAGTGTCAGCACTGCAAACAATTGGAAATCCATGGCCACGTACCAAACGCCAGCCGACAAGGACTCCATCTCTAAAATACTTTGCGCCATGACCACGTGCGCTAACCACTGGCCCCAACCGGGGAAGGGCGCGGCCAAGTCTTCCGTCAACCATGGGCGTGTCCAAGCCATGCACAACACGACGATGCACAGGGCAAACAGATAGGGTACCAACAAGCGCGCGTAGCGCTTGAAGATCGCGACGCTGGGTGTTCGCCAAGTGTCGGCGGAAGACGACAAGCCCCGCGCAGCCAAGTAACCACCCACCACAAAAAAGACCTGCACGGCGATGAGTCCGTACTCATAGAGCGCGCCCATCACCCCGGGCAAGGCCGCATGCAGCGTCTCGGACACCGGCCCGTAAACCGAAAAATGGTGCAGGACGATGAGCTGTGCCGCCAAGGCTTTCAACACGTCAATCAGCGGATCACGCGCCACCTGCAAAGCGGTCATCCCCTTGAGCGTCAGACTTCTAACGCGGCAGGCGTGCTTTGACTGTCATCGACCTGCTGCTGGATGTAGGCCAGTGCAGCTTCAACTTGGTCCACCAAAATCAGGCACAAGTCGCCAGGAGCCAAGCGCGCCAAGGCCGTGTCAATGGCCTTGAACTCACCACGGATTTCTTGCACATGGCGCGTGCGTTCAGCGCCGTCCAAACCTTCGCGCAAGAGTTGCATGACTTCACCGTCGCTCCGGCCGCGTTGGCAGGCGTCTTCATACAGCAGCACGTCGTCAAAAGCTGCACCCAGAATTTTGGTTTGGTCCCGAAGGTCTTGGTCACGCCGGTCGCCAGCGCCGCTGATCACCACCACGCGTTGCTTGGCGGGCATGTTTTCAACGGCGTTGACCAAGGCTTGAATCGCATCCGGGTTGTGGCCGTAGTCGGCAATCAAGGTCGCGCCGCGGTAGTCAAAGACGTTGAAGCGGCCCGGCACACCTTGGATGTCGCTGATGAAGTTGGACAGGCCGAGGGCGATGGTTTCCCAAGGCACGTTGATGGCCCAAGCTGCCGCCACTGCAGCCAAGACGTTTTCAGTTTGAAAGCCGATTTGGCCTTGCCGTGTCAGCGGCACTTCGGCCAGCGGAATACGGAAAAACCGCTTGCCTTCTTGGGCCACCACATGGTCATTTTCTGTGTAGATCACACGCTTGCCTTGGGCCCGATGCGTGGCTAAAACGGCGATATGTGGGTCCAGCGCAAAGAAGGTCACGTTGCCTGGGCAGAGTTTGGCCATCATGGCCACCAAAGGGTCAGCAGCGTTCAAAACGGCCATGCCGTCGCTCGCCACATTCAAGACCACCACGCGTTTCAAGACTGACAAATCTTCTAGCGTGGTGATGTAGTTCAAGCCCAAGTGGTCGCCTGAGCCGAGGTTGGTGACGATCGCCACTTGGCAGCGGTCAAAGGCCAAGCCTTCGCGCAGCAAACCGCCGCGGGCGGTTTCAAAAACCGCCGCGTCAACGTCAGGGTGCATCAGCACATTGCGGGCACTGCGCGGGCCGCTGCAATCGCCGTCGTCAATTTGCCGGCCGTTCACATACACACCGTCGGTGTTGGTCATGCCGACGCGGAGCTTGTGGGCTTTGAGCAAGTGCGCTGTCAAACGCACGGTGGTCGTTTTCCCATTCGTACCCGTCACGGCAATGACTGGAATACGACCGTCCTGGCCGTCGGGATACAGCTGTTCAATGATGGCTTGACCGACCGCGCGACCCTTGCCAAACGACGGGCTGATGTGCATGCGCAGACCGGGTGCTGCATTGACTTCCACCACGCCGCCGTTTTGTTCTTCCAAAGGCCGCAGCACTGACTCGCAGACCACATCGACACCGCACACATCGACGCCGACCATTTGAGCCGCCGCCACCACACGCGCAGCCACATCGGGGTGGACATCGTCGGTGACGTCGGTCGCGGTGCCGCCGGTGGACAAGTTGGCGTTGTTGCGCAAGACCACGCGCCGACCTTGTTCAGGCACGCTGTCGGGATCAAGGTCTTGTGACTTCAGGCAGCCAATAGCGATGTCGTCGAACTTGATTTTGCTCAGAGATGTCGAGTGACCTTCGCCGCGGCGCGGGTCGGTGTTGACCTCGGCCACCAGCTCGCGCACGCTCAACACGCCGTCGCCCACCACCAGCGGCGGTTCACGCCGTGCTGCCGCGACTAATTTGTCACCGACCACCAACAGTCGGTAGTCGCTGCCCGGCAGGAATTTTTCGACCAGCACTTCACCGTAGTAGGCGGCGGTGGCGTAGGCTCGGTCGAACACCTCGCGTTCAACCACATTAACGGTCACGCCTTTGCCTTGGTTGCCGTCCAGCGGCTTGAGCACCACCGGCAGGCCAATTTTTTGGGCAATCGCCCAGCCGTCTTCTAAGTCTTTGGCGGGCCGACCCAGCGGCACGGGCACGCCAACCGCCAGCAGCAAGGACTTGGTCAAATCTTTGTCTTGCGCGATGGCTTCGGCAATGGCGCTGGTGCTGTCGGTCTCAGCGGCTTGAATGCGCCGCTGTTGTGAGCCCCAGCCGAACTGCACCATGCTGCCTTCAGTCAGGCGCCTGAATGGAATGCCGCGGACAATGGCTGCATCAACGATGGCGCCGGTCGATGGGCCTAAGCGCACGGCTTCGTCCAAATCATGCAACTCAGCCAAGGCTTGGTTCAAATCAAACGCTTCTTGATTTTGTGCGGCAAGGCATAGCTTTTCAGCCCAGGCAATGGCCAGACGACCAACTGCTTCTTCGGTGTACTGCACGACCACTTGGTAGACGCCGGGCTCTTCGGTGGGTGTGGTGCGACTGAAGGTGACCGGGCAACCGGCATGGGCTTGCAAGTCCAGCGTGATTTTTTCCAAGGCCTTGGCCATGCTGGCTGGCAGGCCTGGGTGCGGCCCTTCTAGGTGGCCCAAGGCCGGGAAGATACGCCGCAATTCTTTTTCAAACGCGCTGTCCGTCGGCAGGGCGCATTCGTCGGGGGTGCAGGTGACGATGGCCTCGATGCTGGTGTGGCGGCTCCACAAGTTGGGGCCCCGCAGTGCTCGAATTCTTGAAACTTCCATGAGCAGGTTTTCCTGAAGTGAGTTCGGTGAGCGTCAGTGGTCAGTGCGATGCAGGACTTTGGCCAAAGCTCTTAGTCCCGGCGCGAATCAAATCAACCGGCACGCCCAAGGCCCAAGCCGTGGCAGCGGCGGCCAGAAGCTCGTCGCAGGTGAGGATTTGATCGCGGAAAAACTTGTCGATGGCGGGCAACTGCCGGTTCAGCACATCGGTTTCGTGCGTGCCGTGGGCCAAGATCAAGTGGCCCTTGCGCCAAAACGCCACACGACCGTCAGTGGCGCGGTGTTTGACCAGATGCGAATTGGTTTCTGAAGCGGCATAAAAAATCACCTCGCCGTCGCAGTAGTCGGCCAAGGCCGCCACGGCGTCGTCTTGCGCGTTCAATACCGCAACGCCGTCGGGCAGCACGACGTCGACTTGTGTGCGCGCCACGTTTGGCATTTGCTCGTCGCTTTGGATGTACAGGTCTTGCAAACCATCGGCTTTGGGCATGGCGGTGACCACGCCGACATGGCAGCGGTCGTAGGGCAGGCCTTCGGTCAAGACTTGGCGGGCGGTGGTTTCAAACACCGCTGCCTGAACAGCGCGGTTGACCAACAAACGCTGGGCGACCTCCCAGTTCATGCCATCGTGGTCTTGCAAGCAGCGTTGGCCGACAAACAAGCCCTTGGCCGACGACAAACCGGTGCGCAGGCCTTGCAAGTGCAAAAACCAGCCAATCAGGTGGCTGGTGCCGGTGGTGTTGTCATGGCCGAGCAAGCCGACCACGGGAATGCGGGCCTTGCTGTCGTTGGCAAACAAGTGCTGGGCAATCGCTTCACCGACCGGGCGGGCCGGACCTGAGCCTGGCTTGAGGTGCATCAACAGGCCGGGTCCGGCGTTGACTTCGACAATGGCGGCGCCTTGGGCTTTCATGGGTTTGGAAATATCTTGGGCCACCAAGTCAACCCCAGCGATGTCCAAGCCGACGATGCGAGCCGCCAAGGCGACCAGTTCGGCGACGTCTGGGTGCACCAAATCGGTCACGTCCATGGCCATGTTGCCGGTGCGCATGACCATCACGCTGCGGCCCAAAACGGGGATGGAGTCGCCTGTCAAGCCTTGGCGTTTCAGTTCCATCACGGCGGTTGGGTGCTCGTGCAGTCGGATCGTGTCCAGTGGGTAGTCTTCTTCTTCGCCGCGGCGCGGATCCGAGTTGATTTGGCTTTCGATCAAGGCTTGAACCGAGTGAACGCCGTCGCCCACAATGCAGGCGACCTCGCCTTTGTTGGCCGCAACGACTTTGCCGCCGACCACCAGCAGGCGGTGTTCGTCGCCCAAGATATGGCGCTCGACCAAGACTTCGCTGCCTTCAGCTTCAGCCAACACAAAGGCGGCTTCGACTTCGGCTTGGGTGTACAGCTCCAGCGACACGCCACGGGCGTGGTTGCCGTCGACCGGTTTGACGCAGACCGGCAGGCCAATCTCTTGCGCTGCCGACCAAGCCTCTTGCGCCGACGCCACGTTGCGGCCTTCGGGCACGGGCACGCCGCAGTTGGCCAGCAAGCTTTTGGTCAGGTCTTTGTCTTTGGAAATGCCTTCCGCAATAGCGCTGGTTTGGTCGGTTTCGGCCGTCCAAATGCGACGTTGGTTGGTGCCATAGCCCAGCTGAACCAAGTTGCCTTCGTTCAAGCGAATGGCTGGAATACCGCGTTCGGCAGCCGCATTGACGATGCAAGCGGTGCTCGGTCCGATGCACAGGCTGTCCACCATGTGGGTCAAATCGGCGATGGTTTGGGCGACCGGGTAGTCGCGGTCTTCGATGGCGGCCATGACCAAGTCGCGGGCGGCTTGCAAGGCGGCGCGGCTGACGGCTTCGTGGCGGGTGCGGATGACGACTTTGTAAATACCGCGGACGCCGGCTTCACGGGCTTTGCCGAAACCCGTCTGCATGCCGGCGCGGTTTTGCAACTCTAAGGCCACATGCTCCATGATGTGACCGGGCCAAGTGCCTTGCTCCAGACGCTTTAAAAATCCGCCGCGCTCGCCCACACTGCAGCGGTGTTCGATCAAGCCGGGCAACATCGCTTGCAAACGTTGGTTGAAGCCGGGCAGGGTGTCGGACGGGCAGTCTTCGAGGGCGCCAATGTCGATCCATGCTTCCATGACAGGGCGGTAAGTCCAAATGTTTGGCCCACGCAAATGCGTCATGCGCAGAAACTGGATGTCTTTAACGCTCATGGGTGCTGCCACTCTGGAGGCATTGACGTGTAACGATAGAATATCTTGATGGTTGCTGCACTGGCAAAATTCTTCCGATAAACAAGGCGAATGGACGGTGTCTTGGCCGCTCTTTTTCTTAGCTGCCAACACCTGTTGACTCTTGTTGCTTGAACCCTTATGACCCCCAACGCCCTTACGCCCGATAACTTGCTGGGGATGCCTTCTGACTGGCGCGAGCAGGGTGTTTTGCAGGTTCATCCTGGTGAAAACGTTTCAGCTAGCTTAGAAGTTGACCTGAATGAAAATTTAAATTTCGTTAAAACTTTCCTGATTTTGACTGATCAACGGGTCATCTCTGGCGATTTGACGCAAAAAAACTGGCCTTCTTGGCCGTTTGAGCCTCTGCAAACCTGGGTATTGAGCGATCACGCGGGTGTGGGTAGTTTGTCTTTGCACGCGAATGGCCAGCGTTTGGCTGTTTGGCGTTTCACTTTGGGCCGGCTGCCGGCAGTGTTGCGCTTTAAAGCGCAGTTTGAGGCGCTACACAAAGCGGCATCGCCAGCTGAGCGCAACGGCACATCGACGGAGCCGGCACAAGGCGTTTTACTGGACGACATTTGCCCGGTTTGTCAAAAGCCGATTGACGCCACCGACGACGACTGCCCGGTCTGCGCTGACAAAGAAAGTCGCCCGACCTCGACATTGACGCTGTTCAAGTTGTGGCGTTTTGCGCGGCCCTACCAAGGCCAGCTGCTGCTGGGCTTTGTCTTGACCTTGGCCGCTACGGCCGCGACGTTGGTGCCGCCTTACTTGACCATGCCTTTGATGGACGAGGTCTTGATCCCTTACCAAAACGGCGCGCATATCGACCCGGTCACGGTCTCTTGGTATTTGCTGGGTTTATTTGGATCGGCCTTCGTCGCCTGGGGTTTAGGTTGGGTCAAAACCTACATCTTGTCCTTGGTCTCTGAGCGGATTGGCGCAGACTTGCGAACCACCACTTACGACCACTTGATGAAGTTGTCGCTCGAATATTTCGGCGGCAGGCGCACGGGTGACTTGATCGCCCGGATCGGCAGCGAGACCGACCGCATCAACGTTTTTTTGTCCTTGCACTTGCTGGACTTCGCCACCGACGTGCTGATGATTTTGATGACCGCCATCATTTTGTTTTTCATCAATCCGGCCTTGGCCTTGGTCACCTTGCTGCCCTTGCCCTTCATTGGCTGGTTGATTCACATCGTGCGCGAACGTTTGCGCACTGGCTTTGAAAAGATTGACCGGGTCTGGTCTGAGGTGACCAATGTCTTGGCCGACACCATTCCGGGTATTCGGGTGGTCAAAGCCTTTGCCCAAGAAGACCGTGAAGCACTGCGTTTCAACGACGCTAACAAACACAACTTGGCGGTCAACGACCGCCTGAACCGGGTCTGGTCTTTGTTCGGCCCGACCATCACCTTCGTCACCGAAATTGGTTTGTTGGTGGTCTGGGCTTTTGGCATTTGGCTGGTTTCTAAGAATGAGATAACCGTCGGTGTGTTGACCGCTTTCTTGGCCTACATCGGGCGTTTTTATGCGCGTCTGGATTCGATGAGCCGGATCGTCTCGAGCACCCAAAAAGCGGCCTCGGGCGCCAAGCGAATCTTTGAAATACTCGATCATGTTTCCAGCGTGCCGGAGCCTAAAAATCCGTTGCCCATGCCTGAAATACAAGGGCGGCTGACCTTGACGAATGCTGATTTCAGGTATGGCAACCGCGCCGTGATTCGTCAATTGAGCTTGGACATCCAGCCTGGCGAGATGATCGGTCTGGTTGGCCACAGCGGTTCGGGTAAGAGCACCTTGGTCAATTTGATCTGTCGTTTCTACGATGTCACCGAAGGCAGTATTGCGCTGGACGGTGTCGACATTCGGCAGTTCAGCGTCAGTGACTACCGCCGCAACATCGGGCTGGTGCTGCAAGAGCCGTTTTTGTTTTTTGGCACGGTGTCGGACAACATTGCTTACGGTAAACCGAATGCCTCGCGGCAAGAGATCGTGGCGGCGGCGCGCGCCGCCCATGCCCATGAATTTATTTTGCGTATGCCGCAAGGTTACGACTCCTTGGTCGGCGAACGTGGTCAAGGTTTGTCGGGTGGCGAGCGCCAGCGCATTTCGATTGCTCGGGCCTTGTTGATCAACCCGCGTATTTTGATTTTGGACGAAGCGACGTCTTCGGTGGACACCGAAACCGAAAAAGAAATTCAAAATGCCTTGGACAATTTGGTGCGCGGCCGCACCACGATTGCGATTGCCCACCGCTTGTCGACCTTGCGCAAAGCCGACCGCTTGGTGGTTATGGACAAGGGCCAGATTGTCGAGGTCGGCCCCCACGACGAATTGATCGCGGCGCAAGGCGCTTACTGGCGTTTGTACGAAGCGCAGCAGCGCCAAGCAGAAGCGGAGGGCGCTGTTTTACGCGAATTGCCGATCGTCGACGCTGCGCCTTTGAGCGTGCCCGTGGCTGCGCCACACAGCGCAAAGGACATTTTGTGAGCACGCTGAATTTTGAATTTGACTGCGATGCGACCGGTCATTGGTTTTATGTCTCCAGCCAAGGCGTGCGCCACGAACAAGTCATCGCTGTCCGGGCTTTCCCCGTGGCCGCGCCTGACGAAGGCGCGGCCTTGGTCGACGCCGAAGGCCATGAGCTGCTGTGGATCGCGTCACTGAGCGACTTGTCCGCCGCCTTGCGTGCCCAGGTGCTGCGCGCCTTGACGCAACGCGAGTTCATGCCGCGCATCTTGAAGCTGCGTGGTGTTAGCAGCTTGGTTGCGCCCTGCACCTGGGACATCGAAACCGACCGGGGAGACACCAGCTTGCAGCTCAAGGGCGAGGAGGACATCCGCCGTTTGTCGGCCACAGTGCTGCTCGTCACAGACAGTCACGGCGTGCAATTTTTGATTCGCGACCTGGCCCAGATGGACCGCCATTCACGCAAGTTGCTGGATCGGTTTTTGTAAGAGCCGTGATCCGCCGTATTGCGCATCTCGACATGGACGCTTTCTTCGCGTCCATCGAGTTGCTGCGCTACCCCCAACTCAAGGGCCTGCCGGTGGTTATCGGCGGCGGTCGTCGTCGGGTGGACGAAGCCTTGCTAGAAGCCTCAGATGTAGCCCAAGGCGAACGGGCGCTGCGCTTCATTCCAGTCGACGACTTCCCCAGACTCAAAGACTATGTGGGGCGCGGCGTCATCACCACCGCGACCTATGCCGCCCGGCAGTTCGGGCTGGGCTCGGCCATGGGCATGATGAAAGCGGCCAAGCTCTGCCCTGAGGCGATTGTCTTGCCGGTGGATTTTGACGAGGTGCGCAAAGTCTCGCGGGCCTTTAAGGCTGCGATTCGGGACGTCGCGCCGCTGGTGGAAGATCGCGGCGTTGACGAGGTCTACATCGACTTCACCGACGTGCCCGGCGGTCAGCGCGACGGTGGCCGCTCGCTGGCGCGACTGCTTCAACGCAGCATTCTGGAGAAAACCGGCCTGACGTGCTCCATCGGCGTTGCGCCGAACAAACTCATCGCAAAAATGGCCAGCGAGTTCAACAAGCCGAACGGTATCTCGATTGTTCAGGAGGCCGACCTGCAAACGCTGATCTGGCCGCTGGCCTGTCGCAAGATCAACGGCATCGGGCCTAAGTCGGATGCCAAGTTGGCGGCACTGAACATTCGCACGATTGGTGAGATGGCCGCGCAAGAGATCGGTTGGCTGATCGATCACTTTGGCCAAGTCACGGGGGCTTGGATGCATGACGCGGCTTGGGGTCGCGACAGCCGGCCGGTGGTGACTGACAGCGAACCGGTGTCGATGAGCCGTGAGACGACGTTTGAGCGTGACCTGCACGCGGTGCGCGACAAAGCCGAACTCGGTGCTGTCTTCACGCGGTTGTGCGCAAAGGTGGCCGAAGACCTGCAGCGCAAAGGTTACGTCGGCAAAACCATCGGCATCAAGCTGCGCTATGACAACTTTCAAAGTGTCACGCGCGACCAGACCTTGACGCACTACACGGCAGATGCCACAACCATTCGGCAGACCGCTGGTTTGGCCCTCAAGCGCGTGCCTTTGGCTCAAAAACTGCGGCTGCTGGGCGTGCGCGTCGGCACTTTGTTGAAGGCGGAAGACGGTTCAGCAGGGACGATCGCTGAAGAGCCGATGCCGCCCACCATGGGTCAGCTCTTTTAGAGTCCGTTCATTGCCGCGCGGTGCGCACCGCCGGCGGCAGCGCCTGCGGATAACTGGTGCGAAACGGGTTGATGTCCAGCCCACCTCGCCGCGTGTAGCGGGCATAGACCGCCAGCTTGGCCGGTTTGCAGCGGCGCCAGATGTCCATGAAAATCCGCTCGACGCACTGCTCATGAAACTCGTTGTGGTTGCGAAAACTCACCAGGTATCGCAGCAGACCTTCTTGGTCAATCGACGGGCCGCTGTAGCTGATTTGCACGCTGCCCCAGTCCGGCTGGCCGGTCACCAGGCAATTGCTTTTCAGCAAATGGCTGGTCAGCACTTCGGTGACGGAAGCCTCGTCTGCGTTGGCGCTCAGCAGATCAGGCGCTGGCGTGTAGCGGTTGCACTCAATGTCGAGCCGGTCAAGACTCAAGCCGTCGAGTTCTTGCAAGGGCTCGCGGTCAAACAAGTCGGGCAGCAGCAGCTTGACGCCAATCGAGGGTGGTGCGCTTGCTGTTACTGGCAGTACCGCACCGCGCCAAGCAGCTTCACTGAGGTCGCGCCTGAGCAGCGCCAGCACCGCGCTGGCATCGGCAAAGCGGCTGTTGTTGAAACTGTTCAGGTACAGCTTGAAGGACTTGCTTTCAATGATGTTGGGCGTTTCGCAGGGCACCACCACTTGCGCCAGCGCCACCTGCGGCTTGCCGCGCAAGTTGAGCCAGCTGAGTTCATAGGCAGTCCACATGTCGGCGCCAAAGAAAGGGGCCTGCGCGCTGACGTCGATCTCTTCTCGTTTGCCCGCACGGGCGATTGGAAACAGCAGTGATGCATCGTATTCGTCCGCATAAGCAGAGGCTTTGCCGAGCTGGGATTGTTCAGGCGAGTTCATGGTGTGATTTTAATCAAAGCTTTAAATAAATTCGCGTTCGCGCAACCACTTGGTGGCGATCCACTTGTCGCCGCTGAGCACCGGCGCGCTACCGTGCAGGGTTCGGCTGACGGGGTGCGGTTGGCTGTAGTTGAAAAAAACGGCATTGCCGCATTTGGGCACAACCGTCAAAGCGGCGTCAGGAAAAACCGTGGCACCGCCGGCTTCGGGCTCGTTCAGGTAAATCACCAACGTGGCCACACGCTGGCCGCCGCGCTGCAAAATGCTGGCTGTGCCGGGCTCGGTCGGGTCAAAAAAATCATAGTGCGGTTTGTACTCTGTGCCGGGGCCGTAGTGCAGCACTTGCAAGCCTTCGCCGTTGTGCACAGGCCAGCCCAGCAGCGCGCCAATGCGCGCTTCAATGCGGCTGATGAGCGCGCTCTCGCCGCGCTCAAAAAACATGCCTTCGCTGGTCCGCCCTTGGTTGGTTTCTTCGCCGCCGGTCTTCATGTCGACCGTCAGCGAGCGTGACATGCGCGGTGCCGCGGCATCCATCAGCGCCTGACACTCTTCGCGGCTCAGCAGCCCTTCCAGCACCAACAGCGGCGGGTCTTGCAGCACCGTGGTGGCGTTGACTTGGCGGTCGCCAGCGTCCAGTGCCAAGCGCTCGCCGGCATGCGCTGGCCAAGGCACCGGCAGCGGGAAGGGCAAGAGGTCAGCCCCTGATGATACGGGCATGGCCAGCAGATGTCGCGCCAAAGCTTCGCCCCAGCCGGCGTCGGTCAGCGACTTCAACAATTGGTCTGTGCCGAAGCCAGCGGCTCGCTGCTCGAGCAGCCACGCGCTCACGGCGGGTGTGATGTCTCGGTCGAAGGTGTTGTCAGCGAGGGCGTTGTGTGTGCTCACGGAGAACCTCCTGGAGACGCTTGAGGCTCAAGCCGACTGACGACGAAACACCAGACGGTCGGGTTCGGACACGTCAGGCGAATAGCCATAGCCTTCAAGGTCAAAGGCTTCCAGCTTTCTCACGCTGCTCAGTTTGTTGTCAATCGCGTAGCGGACCATCAAACCGCGTGCGCGCTTGGCCTTGAAGCTGATGATTTTGTACTGGCCGGCTTTGAGTTCTTGAAACACGCAAGTCACCACGCGGGGTTTCAAGACCCTGCGGTCAACCACCTTGAAGTACTCTTCGCTGGCCAGATTGACGACGACCGGCGAGGTGTCGGCGGCAGCACGTTCATTCAGGTAGTTGGCAATTTCGCTGCCCCAAAACTGGTACAGATTTTTGCCCCGTGCAGTGGCCAGGGCGGTGCCCATTTCAAGCCGGTAAGGCTGCATCCAATCCAACGGTCGCAGCACGCCATAGAGCCCGCTCAGGATACAGATATGCGCTTGCGCCCACTGCAAATCGGACTCGCCAAGGGTCTTGGCATCCAGCCCTTCGTAGACGTCCCCGTTGAAGGCCAGCGCCGCCTGCTTTGAGTTGTTGGCGGTGAACTTCGGCGACCAAGCCTCGTAGCGCGCCACATTCAGGCCGGACAACTTGTCAGAGAGCTTCATCAAGTTGCTGATTTGCTGCGGTGACTGCGTCTTCAAGACCTCGATCAACTCGGCCGACTGCCGCGTGAAAAGCGGCTGCGTGTGGTTGGCCACATGCGCCGGCGTGTCGTAGTCGAGGGCCTTGGCCGGGGAGAGAAGGAACAGCATGGGTGATCGGCCCGTAGGGGCGTTGTTGCAGATTAAGAGCAGACTTTACGCTGTCGGAAATGTCCCCGGCAACAAAATACTTTTGTCGACGGTTTGG
Organism: Polaromonas sp.; assembly: GCA_041442125.1. Taxonomy (GTDB): domain Bacteria; phylum Pseudomonadota; class Gammaproteobacteria; order Burkholderiales; family Burkholderiaceae_C; genus Polaromonas. The sequence continues at coordinate 13,447 of JASDRC010000054.1, forward strand.
ATGTCGGTACGGCCGCAAAAAGCCATCGTGATGTCGAGTTCTTTGTGGATGATTTGCAGCGCTTTGGTGACGCCGGCTTCGCCCATCGCGCCCAGGCCGTAGACCATGGCCCGGCCGATCAAGGTGCCACGCGCGCCCAAGGCCCAGGCTTTGAGGACGTCTTGACCGGAGCGGATGCCGCCGTCCATCCAGACTTCGATGTCTGAGCCAACCGCCGCCACGATGGCGGGCAGCGCCTCGATGCTGGACTGCGCACCGTCGAGTTGACGGCCGCCATGGTTGCTGACGACGATGGCGTCGGCACCGCTTTGAACCGCGAGCTTGGCGTCTTCAACGTCTTGAATGCCCTTGAGAATCAGCTTGCCGCCCCAGCGTTCTTTGACCCACGCCACGTCGGCCCATGACAAGGTCGGATCGAACTGTTCGTTGGTCCAAGCCGACAGCGAACGCATGTCGCTCACGCCTTTGACATGGCCGACCAAGTTGCCAAACGTGTGCCGGCGGGTGCCGGCCATGCCGAGGCACCAACGCGGTTTGGTCATCAGGTTGATGATATTGGTGAGCGTTGGTTTGGGTGGCGCAGTCAGGCCGTTTTTCAAGTCTTTGTGGCGCTGGCCGATGACCTGCAAATCCAGCGTTAAGACCAACGCCGTGCAACCGGCTTTGCGCGTGCGCTCGATCATGGCGGCCATGGCCTCACGGTCACGCATCATGTACAGCTGGTACCAAAAAGGTGCTTGGGTGTTGGCTGCAATGTCTTCGATCGAGCAAATGCTCATGGTCGACAAGATGAACGGAATGCCGAATTTCTCAGCCGCCTTGGCGGCCTTGATTTCGCCATCGGCATGCTGCATACCCGTCAGCCCCACTGGCGCAATCGCCACCGGCATTTTCACGTTGATGCCGACCATTTTGGTGGCGGTGCTGCGGTTTTCCATGTTGACGGCGACGCGCTGGCGCAGCTTGATTTTTTGGAAATCGGTTTCGTTGGCGCGGTAGGTGCCCTCCGTCCACGAGCCCGAGTCAGCGTAGTCGTAAAACATGCGGGGTACGCGCTTTTCGGCCAGAACGCGCAGGTCTTCAATGTTGGTGATCACAGGCATTTTTTTGTTTCCATTGGTAATGACTTCGATGCTATCGGTTTTGCAGTCCAAACGGCATGAAAAAGATGCAGATGGCGGCCCAAAGCAAGAAATTGTCTACTAAGAAATGCGCTTGACGCAAAAAAACAGGGCCGATAAGGCCCTGTCAAGTTCAGTCATCAGATTCAACCGAAGACAGCCCCAAGCTGCCTGCTGTTCAGCCGAAGTTGATGGGGACAAATATCTTGCTGTCACCGCGCATGATCAGCAAGGCGACCGATTGGTTTGACTTAGCCAGAAGTGCGCGGACCTGCACCACGCTTTTGACCGGGGTGCCATTGACCGACAGCAGCAGGTCGCCAGCTTGGACGCCAGCCAACTCTGCCAAGCCGCTGGCTTGCTGGATGAGCAGACCGCTGTCAACGCCGACCTCTTTGCTTTCGTCGGGCTGAAGCGGCCTCAACGCCAAGCCGAGTTTGCCTTGTTGGGCTGCATCACTCTTGCCAAGCGCCAGGGTTGATTTGTCGGCGGCATTGCCTAGGCGCGCGCTGAGATCTTGGGCTGCACCTTGCCGCCAAATACCCAGCGTGATCTTCTCTCCGGGCGCTTCCATGCCAATGATGGCGGGCAAATCACCTGAAGAGACAATCTTCTGGCCATTGACCTGACGGATCACGTCACCGGGCAGCAATCCGGCTTTTTCAGCCGGGCTGCCTTTTTCGACCATGGACACCAGCGCACCTTCGGGCGTGTCGAGCTTGAAGGAGTTGGCAAAAGTTTGGTTGACGTCTTGCACGCTCACGCCCAAGCGCGCATGTTCGACTTTGCCCGTAGCGACGATCTGGCTTTGGATGTGCGCTGCGAGGTCGATCGGGATGGCAAAAGAAACGCCTTGGTAGCCGCCGCTGCGGGTGTAAATCTGCGAGTTGATGCCGACAACTTCTCCGCGTGAATTAAACAGCGGCCCCCCAGAGTTCCCAGGGTTGATCGCCACGTCCGTTTGAATAAAGGGAACTGCGCTGTCGTCTGGTAGCGAGCGTCCCTTGGCGCTGACGACGCCTGCCGTCACGCTGTTTTCAAAGCCAAAAGGTGAGCCAATGGCCAGCACCCACTCGCCCACTTTGACCGCATTGGTTTTTGCCAGCACGACCACCGGTAGCTGTTTGGCATCTATCTTGAGAACAGCTACATCGGTTTTCGGGTCAGCCCCTAAAACTTTAGCGCGAAACTCACGTCGGTCGGTCAGTTTGACGATCACTTCTTGGGCGTCACGCACCACATGCGCGTTGGTCAAAATAATGCCATCACTGCTGACAATGAAGCCTGAACCTTGACTGTGGGTGGGGGCATGAGACTGCCCGCTGCGACCGGATGATTGGCCTTGCTGAAAGCGGCGGAAGAACTCAAAAAAGGGATCATTGGGTAAATTCCCGCTGCGGGTTTCGTCATTTTGAGCCTCTGAAGAGGGGTCGGAGGCCTTGCCGATGCTGACGCTGATGTTGACCACGGCGGGCCCGTAGCGCTCGGTGATTTGCGAAAAGTCGGTCACGCCCATGGGCGCACCGGCGACAAGTGCGGTGGGTACCGTTGCTGCTGCCTGCGTGTGCAGGGTGTTGGTGGCGCTGACGCCAGCGCCACCGATGGCGCCTGCGGTCAGCAGGGCCGCGACCAACTTGGTCATGTTCAATGCGGAGGTTTTCATAGTGAGCATCCTTGGGTTGATGGCATCGGGGATGCCGGTGCTGTCAACTATGAACGCCCAGCCTTAAGCAAGTCTTAAGGTCTCGGCCTCACTAAAACGTCGAATTGAAGCTCAACCTTGAGCCCGCCGAGTTGCTCGGAGCGCCCCAACCAGAGCGTCGCGCCGTGGCGCTTGGCGATAACCTGCACGATCGCCATGCCCAAGCCACTGCCGACTTCTGCATGGGTTTTCTTGGCCCGGTAAAAGCGGTCAAACACGCGCCCACGGTCTGCTTCTGCGATGCCGGGCCCACTGTCTTCAACCGTCAGTAGCGGTCTGCCGTTTCGCAGAGACAAGGAAACATCAATTTGGCTGCCAGTGGGGCTGTACTTGATGGCGTTGTCTAAAAGATTTCTGAGCAGCGTGCGCAGGGCCTCGGGTTGGCCAGGTACCTTGATATCGCCACTGTCAGCGAGCGGAGAGAGGCCCATGTCGGTTTGTTTTTGGCGTGCTTGTGGCAAGAGGTCCGTCACCGCTAGCTTGATCACTTCATGCAAATCAACCGGTGGGTCTAACGCTGGTCTTTGATCGGTACTGGCCTCTTCGCGCGCTAGCAGCAGCAGCTGCTCTAACAGTCGAATACTCCTGTCTATGCCCTGGTTGAGGCGTGTGACACCGTCCTCTCGAGCGGCTGAGTCGCCTTTGTGGTTGCGCAAGGCTTGCGCCTGGAGTTTCAAGGCCGTCAGCGGGGAGCGCAGTTCGTGAGCAGCATCAGCGACAAAATTTTTCTGTGCGTCGAATGCCTCTTGTACTCTGTCAAACAATAAGTTGAGTTCGTCGACCAAAGGCCGTACCTCTTGCGGCAGGCCGTCATTGGACAGCGGTGAAAAATCGTCAGCGGCCCTGTTGGCCAGTTGACGGCGCGCACGCTCAATAGGCGCCAGCGAACGACTGATAACCCACCAGACGGCAAGGATCAAAAGCGGCGTTAGCAAGACAAAAGGAACAATGGCGCGAGTCGCTATGGCGCGTGCACGTGCTGTTCGGCCATCGAGGTCTTGCGCGATCTGTATGGTTTGCAAGCCAGTTTGCAGCGAGTACACGCGGTAGTGGTTGCCTAAGGCCTCGACGTCTGAAAATCCCAGCACGGTGCTGCTGGGGAAGGCGGCCTTGCTGGAGCGAAAAATCTGTGTGCCGTCTTGTCCCCAAATCTGCACGTACAGTTCCAGTCCTTGGTCAGCGTCGAACGCTTCTGAAGACAAGCCGGGTGGGACACCGTTGCGCATGGAGCGAGCCATTTGCTGCAAGTGCTCATCAAAGAGGGCATCGGCTTGGCGCAACGCACCGCGGTAAGCCGTGATGGCCTGCAACAATGTGACCAGCACGATGGCCAGCAGCACCAGCCACAGCAGTCGCCGGCGCAGCGAATGACTGACATGGCGCCGCGCATCGGTTGTGGGGGCCATGGCGTTGCTTGCGTCGTTGCGTTTCATTATTTGGGCAGCAAGTAACCGAGGCCGCGCACGGTCTGAATCAACTCGTTGCCGAGTTTTTTGCGAATTCCGTGAACATACACCTCGACCGCATTGCTGCTGATGTCGTCTTTCCAGCTGAAGAGTTTGTCTTCCAGTTGAGCCCGGGACAAAAGCACGCCAGGACGTGCCAGCAGCGCTTCGAGAACAGCCCATTCACGCGCGGACAACGACACCGTTAGCCCATGAGCGGTGGCTTCGCGGGTGGCCGGGTTCAAGGTGACGCCTTTGTGTTCAAAAATGGGTTCGCCCCGACCGGCACTGCGACGCAACAGCGCCCGAATGCGGGCCAGTAATTCATCGGTGTCATAAGGCTTGACGATGTAGTCGTCGGCACCCGCATCTAGGCCGGCCACGCGGTCGCCTACCGCATCGCGTGCGGTCGCCACCAGAACGGGTGTCGCTACATGCCGCTTGCGTAGGCCCCGGAGCAGGTCCAGCCCGTCACGGCCTGGCAGACCCAAGTCAAGCAAGACCAGATCGTAGTGTTCTTGGACCAGAGCGGTATCGGCCAGACTGGCGTCACGGACCCAATCGACCGCATAGTGTTCCCCGCGTAGCGCCTGTAGCACGGCGCCACCAATCATCGTATCGTCTTCAACCAGCAGTAGGCGCATGGATGCTTTCTTCAGAATGATGAATATCGCGCCACCCCTTCAACGAGGCTTAAGCCAAGGTTAACTTGTTGCCAAGCGGCTGCGATGCCGCGCAATCTGCGCCCGCACCTGCGCCGGGGCGGTACCGCCCAAGGTGTTGCGGGCGTTCAGTGAGCCGCGCAGGCTGAGCACTTCGTAAACGTCTTCTTCGATTTTCGGGTTGAAGCTTTGCAGTGTGGCCAGCGGCAACTCTGACAGGTCGACGCCTTGACCGATGGCGGTTTTAACAGCGTGGGCGACGGCCTCGTGGGCGTCACGAAAAGGCAGGCCTTTTTTGACCATGTAGTCGGCCAAATCGGTCGCGGTGGCGTAGCCCTTCAAGGCGGCGCGTTCCATGGCTTCAGGTTTGACGGTGATGCCGCCCACCATCTCAGCAAAAATGCGCAGAGTGTCTTTCAGCGTGTCGACGGTGTCGAACAGCGGCTCTTTGTCTTCTTGGTTGTCTTTGTTGTAGGCCAGTGGTTGGCCTTTCATCAGCGTCACCAAGCCCATCAAATGGCCGACCACGCGGCCGGTTTTGCCGCGGGCGAGTTCGGGCACGTCTGGGTTTTTCTTCTGCGGCATGATCGACGAGCCGGTGCAAAAACGGTCGGCCAGGTCGATGAAACCAAAGCTTTGGCTCATCCACAAAATCAGTTCTTCGCTGAGGCGGCTGATGTGCACCATAGCCAGCGTGGCGGCGGCCGTGAACTCGATGGCGAAGTCACGGTCGCTGACCGCATCCAAGCTGTTTTGGCAGACGGCTGGCTGGCCTTGCGCGTCGAGCATGCCGAGCGCGCGCGCCACGTGCTCACGGTCCAGCGGGTAGCTGGTACCGGCCAGCGCCGCCGCGCCCAGCGGCAGGCGGTTGACGCGCTTGCGCACGTCGAGCATGCGTTCGGCGTCGCGTGCAAACATCTCAACATAGGCCAGCAGGTGGTGGCCAAAGCTCACCGGCTGGGCGACTTGCAAATGCGTGAAGCCGGGCAAAATAACCTCGACATTTTTCTCGGCGATGTTGACCAAGGCGGTTTGCAGCTCAATCAGCAACTCACCGATCAAATCAATCTCGCTGCGCAACCAAAGCCGCACGTCGGTGGCCACCTGGTCGTTGCGGCTACGACCGGTGTGCAGGCGTTTGCCAGCGTCACCGACCAATAGCGTCAAGCGGGCTTCGATGTTGAGGTGAACGTCTTCAAGATCGAGTTTCCACTCAAACGCGCCCGACTCAATTTCCGCCGTGATCTGCGCCATGCCGTTTTGGATGGCGGCGTGATCGGCTGCGGCGATGATGCCTTGCACCGCCAGCATGTCTGCATGCGCCAGTGAGCCGGTGATGTCGGCTTGCCACAGGCGTTTGTCGAAAAAGACGCTGGAGGTGTAGCGCTTAACAAGATCGCTCATGGGCTCTGAAAACAGGGCCGACCAAGCTTCGGATTTTTTGTCGAATTGATTCACGAAAAAACTTTCAAGGCCACGCTCACAGGGTGTGGCGAGCGGGCGGGAGCGTTGACATGGGGACTTTGCAGCAGCCAGACCATTGCAAGAGGAGCTGAATATTTTATCTGTCCCCGAAGACCCCTGGGTTGTCAACCCGTGTTGCGCAAGCCCGCCGCGATACCGTTGATTGAAATATGGATGCCGCGCTGCACGCGTTCATCGGCTTGGCCATCGCGGTAGCGCCGGATCAATTCAACCTGCAAATGGTGCAGCGGGTCAATGTACGGAAAGCGATGGCGGATGGAACGCTGCAGCGCCGTGTTGCCGGCCAGCCGCTGCTTGTCGCCAGTGATTTGGCTGAGCGCATCGGCGGTGCGCTGCCACTCGGCTTCAATCGCCGAAAAGATCTTTTTGCGCAGCCTCGCATCACTGACCAGCTCGGCGTAGCGCGATGCCAAGGCCAGATCGCTTTTGGCCAGCACCATGTCCATGTTGCTGAGCAGGGTTCGAAAGAACGGCCAGTGTTTGTACATTTTTTGCAGCACAGCGAGGTTTTCTTGGCGTTTTTTGGGCTTGTCGCCTAGCCATTGTTCGACCGCCGAGCCAAAGCCGTACCAGCCGGGCAAGGCCAGCCGGCACTGGCCCCAACTGAAGCCCCAAGGAATGGCGCGCAGGTCTTCAATCTTCTGCGTGGCCTTGCGCGACGCTGGGCGCGAGCCGATATTGAGTTCAGCGATTTCGCGGATCGGCGTTGAGCTGAAAAAGTAATCGTTGAAGCCGGGTTTTTCATAGACCAGCGCGCGGTAGGCGGCCATGCTGGCGTCAGACAGCCAACTGGCGGTGTTCAGAAACGCTTGGCTGGCCGACTTGGTCGGTTGCAGCAGCGTCGCCTCTAAGGTGGCGGCGACCAAGGTTTCGAGGTTGCGACGGCCGATTTCGGGGTTGGCGTATTTGGAACCAATCACTTCGCCTTGCTCGGTCAGGCGAATTTGGCCGCGCACCGTGCCCGGCGGCTGCGCCAAAATAGCCTCGTAGCTGGGGCCGCCACCTCGGCCGACCGTGCCGCCCCGACCATGAAACATGCGCAGCTGAATGGCGTGCGATGCAGCCAGTTCGTCGAAGAGTTCAACCAGCGCCATTTCGGCCCGGTAGAGCTCCCAGTTGCTGGTGAAAATGCCGCCGTCTTTGTTGCTGTCGGAGTAGCCCAGCATGATGTCTTGCTCAGCGCCGCTGCGCTGCACTTGCTTGGCGATGCCGGGCAAGCTGTAAAACTCGCGCATGATGGGCGCCGCGTTGCGCAGGTCTTCAATAGTTTCAAACAGCGGTACCACGATCAAGTCGTGCGTGGCGTTCAGCGTGCCGTGCATCAGGCCGACTTCTTTTTGCAGCAGCAGCACTTCGAGCAGGTCGCTGACGGTTTCGGTGTGGCTGATGATGTAGTGCCGAATTGCCTCAGGGCCGTAGCGTTGGCGGGCCGTTAAAGCGGCTTCAAAAATCGCCAGCTCGCTGCGCGCCAAGTCTGAATAGTCGGCGCCGATGACGCGCAGGGCGCGGGCGTCCCCCAGCAGTTTCAGCAGCAGCGTGCGCTTGTCGGCTTCGCTCAAGCCGGCGTAGTGGGGCTCCAGGCGCGCCTTGGCCAGCAGTTCGGTCACGACTTCTTCATGCTTGTCTGAGCTTTGGCGCAAGTCGATGGTGGCGAGGTGAAAACCAAACACCTGAACCGCCCGGATTAGCGGGTGCAGCCGCTGCGTGACCAGGGCTGCGCCGTGGTGGGCCAGCAACGAGGCTTCGATGGTGCGCAGTTCGGCTAAAAAATCGTCGGCTTGGCGGTATGGGTTTTGCGGTGCCACAGCATGGCGCGCCGCGTCCCCGCCAGTCAGTTCTTTGAGCGTGGCGGCAAGGCGGGCGTAGATGCCAGTGAGGGCGCGTCGGTAGGGTTCGTCGACCCGGTGTTCGTTGGTGTCGGGCGAGCTTTCGGCCAGCGCTTGCATCGCCGGGCTGACTTGCACCAGCATCGCCGACACCGACAACTCGCTGCCTAAAAAATGCACTTCGGTGAGGTAGTGGCGCAGCGCCATCTCGGCTTGCCTGCGCAGAGCGTATTCGAGGGTTTCGGCGCTGACGTTCGGGTTGCCATCGCGGTCGCCGCCAATCCACTGGCCCATGCGTAAAAAGCTGTGCACGGCTTGGTTGCCCAACTCGCGCTCTAGGTCGGCGTAGAGCTTGGGAATTTCGCGCAGAAAAGTGGCCTCGTAATAACTCAGAGCGTTGTCTATTTCGTCGGCCACTGTGAGCGTGGAAAAGCGCAGCAGCCGCGTTTGCCAGAGCTGCATCACGCGGGCCCGCAGCTGGGCTTCATTGGCCGCGAGTTCGCGTGGGCTGAGCTGGTCTTTGGCGGCGTTGACGGCAGCGGCGCGGGCTTTGATTTCGTCGCGCCCCGTGAGCAGCACGGCAATGCCGCGCTCGGCGTCCAAAATGCTCTTGCGCTGAACCTCCGTCGGGTGCGCCGTCAGCACCGGCGAGACAAAGCTTTTGGCCAGGGTTTGAGCAATCGTTTGGGTCGTGATACCGGCCCAGCGCAGCCGCGCCAGGGCGACGTCAATGCTGCCTTCTTGCGTGTCACCAGCACGCTCATGAATGGCGCGGCGGCGAATGTGGTGCCGGTCTTCGGCCAGATTCGCCAGATGGCTAAAATACGTGAAGGCTCGGATGACGCTGACGGTTTGATCGCTACTCAAACCCTTGAGCAATTTTTTCAGGGCTTTGTCAGCCTCTGCATCGGCGTCACGTCGGAAGCTGACCGAGAGTTTGCGGACCTGCTCAATCAGCTCGTAAGCGGCCACACCTTCTTGTTCGCGGATGACATCGCCCAGAATACGACCCAGCTGACGGATGTCTTCAACCAATGGTCGCTCGTTGTCCTTGCTGCGGGCACTGGGTGCAGTTGGCGTTGAAGATGTTTTTGCCCGTGCTGAAGTCGCCATGTCGCCGCCCTGTTGTACGAAAGGCTGCATGCTAGCATTCACGCCATTGAAAGTTAACAAGGCAGTTACCTGTGGTCGAACATACAAATTCAGCAATCAAAAAAGTGGTGATCGCCACCCGCGAAAGCCGTTTGGCGCTGTGGCAGGCCGAGCACGTCAAGGCCCTGCTTGAAAGCCGCTTGGGCTGGCAAGTTGAGCTGCTTGGCATGACCACTTTGGGCGACCAAATTTTGGACCGCTCATTGAGCAAAGTTGGCGGCAAGGGCTTGTTTGTCAAGGAGCTAGAGGCGGCGTTGCTGGATGGCCGGGCTGACCTCGCCGTGCATTCACTGAAAGACGTGCCGATGGACTTGCCGGCTGGTTTTGCCTTGGCTTGCGTGCTGGAGCGCGGCGACCCGCACGATGCTTTTGTCTCTAATCACCATGCCTCGCTGGCTGACTTGCCAGTGGGCGCGGTGGTCGGCACGTCCAGCTTGCGGCGCTTGGTGATTTTGAAGTCCTTGCGGCCTGACCTGCGGATTGAGCCCTTGCGCGGTAACCTTGATACCCGCTTGCGCAAGCTCGACGAAGGCCAATACGATGCGATCGTGTTGGCCGCTGCCGGACTCCAACGCTTGGGGTTGGACAGCCGAATTCGCACCATCTTTGAGCCCGACACCATGTTGCCCGCCGCCGGTCAAGGCGCGCTCGGCATTGAAGTGCTGGCAGACCGCCAAGACCTGATCGACGCCCTGGCCTTGCTGGCGCACCCACCGACTTGGCTGGCCGTGACCGCTGAGCGCACGGTGTCGCGCGCCATGGGCGGCAGTTGCTCGATGCCGCTGGCCGCTTTCACGCGCGGGCCGACGGCAAACAGCATGCGACTTGAAGCGGTTTGGGGTGATCCCGGCTCTGCGGGGCCTGATGTCGCGCCGAGCGCAGCGCCGACGCTGATCGCGCCTTTGGTGCGGGTGCAGCACCATGCGCTGGTGCGTGATTTCGCCGAAGCCGAAGCGCTCGGGGAACATGTGGCCGCGCTGCTGCGTGCTGGTGGTGCGGTTTGGGCTGGCAATGCCAGCTTAGACAAAAGCGCTGATGCCAGCACTTGAGCGCACTGACAACGCCGACCGAGTTGGCCGTGTCATCGTCACCCGGCCGGCGCCGGATGCTCAGCGCTGGGTAGACCAACTGCAGCAGCGCGGTATTCGCGCCGAAGCCTTGCCCTTGATTGAAGTTGCCAGCGTGGCTGATCTGTCAGTGGCGCGTGCTGCGTGGATGCATTTGGACGATTACGCTGCCGTGATGTTTGTCAGCGGCAATGCGGTTGAGCATTTTTTTGCGGCTCGGCGTTCAGCTGCTGCGTCACAGGCGCAAGACTTGGCGTCTTTGACGCAGGTTCGCTTCATGGCCCCCGGCCCGGGCACCGCGCTGGTGTTGTTGGCGCAGGGTGTGCCAGCGGCGCAGATTGACACGCCACCCGCTGATGCCGCCCAGTTCGACTCCGAAGCCTTGTGGCAAGTGATCGGCCAGCGCGACTGGGCGGGGCAGCGCGTCTTGATTGTGCGCGGCCAGAGCGGCAGTTCCGAAGCAGCTGTGGACGTCGTGGCGCCAGGTCGTGAATGGCTGGCGCGGCAGCTTGAAAATGCCGGTGCGTCGGTTGATTTTGTGGTGGTTTACGAACGCCGTGCACCGACTTTCACGGCGGCGCAACGGCAGCGCATCGACGCCAGTCAACGCGACGGCTCAGTCTGGTTGTTCAGCAGTTCAGAAGCCTTGGCGCATTTGCCGCAGCCTGCAGACTGGTCGCAGGCCAGAGCCATCGCCACCCACAGCAGAATCGCCCAAGCGGCACAGGCGGCCGGTTGGGGTGTTGTTATCGAGTCACGACCGGCACTCGACGACATCGTGGCGTCGATAGAATTGGTGTATTCATGAGTGACATTCCTTCCACACCTTCTTCAGCCGCTTTGGCCAGCCCTGTCGCACCTGCTGCGCCTCTTTCTTCGGTCGCCAGCGCTTGGTGGCGCTCGCGCACTTGGGCGCTGGTGGTGTTGATCTTGGCGTTGGCGGGCGCCTTGGGTTGTGTGCTGTTGTGGCAAAAACTCAGTCATATTCAAGAAGAACTGGCGCGCCGCAGCACCGACACCGGCACCCAAGCGGTCGAAGCCCGAACGCTGGCCCGTCAAGCCCAAGAAGGCAGCCGTGAACTCTCGGCGCGTTTGGCGGTGGCTGAAAACCGCATCAGCGAGGTCAGCTTGCAACGCGGCCAGCTTGAAGAGTTGATGCAAAGATTGTCGCGTTCCCGCGATGACAACTTGGTGGTTGAGCTGGAAGCCAACCTGCGGCTGGCGCAGCAACAGGCGCAGCTGATCGGCAGCGCCGAGCCCTTGCTGGCGGCCCTCAAATCTGCCGAACAGCGGCTGGCGCGTGCGGCCCAGCCGCACCTGACCCCGGTGCAACGCGCTATTGTCGTAGATGCCGAACGCATCAAAAGCGCGGCCCTGACCGATGTCCCGGCGATGCTGTTAAAGCTCGACGAACTGGTGCGTCTGGTCGATGGCTTGCCCGTCGCCAACGATGTGCTGCGCGGGGAGATGCAAGCCGCTGCCGGTTTGACAGCGCCAGTGTCAGAGCCAGAGCCCTTGCCTTCGGTGTCGGCCTCTGCGCCATCTTCATCGTCAACGCCAACGCCAACTATTTTGGCTGCGGCCGCCGACACCACGCACAGTGGTTTTGCCCAATTTTTTGATCTTCAGGCTTTGAGCCGTTGGTCGGGCCTCCTCCTGCAGGGCCTGCGTGAAGAGGCCCAAAGCCTGTTGCGTGTGAGCCGGATTGACTGGCCCGAGGCGGCCTTGCTGGCGCCGGAGCAGTCGTTCTTCTTGCGCGAGAACATCAAGCTGAAATTGCTCAATGCCCGCTTGGCCTTGCTGTCGCGGCAAACCGATGCGGCGCGCTCTGATCTGGCCAGCGTGCAGGTCAGTTTGACGCGTTATTTCGACCCTTCGTCGCGCAAGACGCAAGCCGCCAAGGCCTTGCTGCAGCAGACGCAAGCGCAACTCCGAACGACTGAGTTGCCGCGTTTTGACGAGACCCTGGCCGCCCTGGCCACCGCGGCCGCTGGCCGTTAAGACTTCAGATACAAAGCCCAGCTTATGCGCGCCGCCCTTTGGTTTGTTGCCCTGTTTGGAGTGGCTGTGGCCGTGGCTTTGTTGGCCGGCAACAACCATGCTGTTGTGACGCTGTTTTGGCCGCCTTACCGGGTCGATTTGTCCCTCAATTTGATGCTGCTGGTGTTGGTGGCGGCTTTTGCGCTGCTGCACTTTGCCCTCAAGGCTTTGAGCGTGGTGGCGTCGCTGCCGCGGCAAGCGCGGCGCTGGCGTGCCCAGCAAAAAGAGCGGGCCATGTACGCCGCCTTGATGGACGCGCTGGCGCACTTGTTGGCCGGTCGCTTCATTCGCGCTTCGCGCTCGGCTGAGAACGCCTTGCTGCAAGAAAAAAACATGGGCGAGTTGATCGTCGATGTCGGAACCGACTCTGGGCATCAGCCGGCGCGTTCGCAGCAGCTGCGTTCGCTGGCCCATTTGCTGGCGGCTGAAAGCGCTCAAGCCTTGCAAAACCGCGCAGTGCGCGACGAGCATTTACAGCAAGCGCTGGCGGGCGCGGGCAACCGGACGGTGCTGGAAACGCAAGAGGGCATTCAGCTGCGCGCTGCGCGTTGGGCGCTGGAAGACCGCGAGCCGAGCGTGGCGATGGAGTGGCTGAACCAACTGCCGCTGGGTGCCGGTCGCCGCACGCTGGCCTTGCGCCTGCGTTTGCGCGCGGCCAGACTGGCTGGCCAGACTTTGGACGCTTTGGAAACCGCTCGTTTGTTGGCCAAGCACCGGGCTTTTTCACCGTCGGCGGCACAAACCATCATCCGCGGTCTGGCGCTGGAATTGCTCAATGCCGCGCATGACCCGGAACAGCTCAGCCACGTTTGGCTGTCGCTGGACGAGGTCGAACGCGCCATGCCTGAATTGGCGGTGCACGCGGCTTCTCGCCTGATGCTGCTGAGGGGCGACGCCGCCGTGGCACGCCATTGGCTGGTTGGCGCTTGGGACGTGGTGATGAACCCGCGTTCTGAGCTGGGTGACAAGCTGCGCGTGAAATTTATTTTGGTGTTGGAAGACAGCCTCGATGGGATCGATGCTGTCTGGTTAGCACGCATAGAAGCCGCTTTGCAGTCCCGTCCCGGCGATGCTAATTTTGAATACTTGGCTGGCGTGGCTTGCTTGAAGCGTCAGCTCTGGGGCAAAGCGCAGCAATTGCTGTCGCACGCGGTGCTGTCTTTGCAAGACGCCGTGCTCAAGCGCAAGGCTTGGCTGGCGCTGGCCGGTTTAGCCGAGCAGCGCGGCGAAGAAGAAGCCGTGCAAAAGGCCTATCGGCAGGCGGCTGAAGCTTGAGTCTTGAGTCTTTGACCGAGCCTCACAGATAAGGCGACAGCAAGACGGCCAGACGGTCGCGCAGTTGCCCAGCCAGCGACTGACGGGCCAACACCGCTGCGTCCAGCGTTTCAGCCTCTGACAGGCGCTGTTGCAGCAGGGTGTCGAGTCGCGTCACCAGTTGCGCGTCATGGCATTCGAGGTTGTATTCAAAATTCAGCCGCAGGCTGCGCGCGTCCCAGTTGGTGGAGCCAATCAAGGACCAAGTATCGTCGACCAGAAATAGCTTGGAGTGATCGAACGGCGCCGGCGACAAATGCACCCGGCAGCCCGCCGCCAGCAGCTGGCTCCATTGCGTGCGCATGGCCCAGTCCATCAGTGGCAGGTTGCTGCGGGCCGGCAGCACGATGTCCACCGTGACGCCGCGCAAGGCGGTGATCTGCAGGGTCGTCAGCAACACTTCGTCGGGTAAAAAGTAAGGTGTCATGATGGCCACGCGTTGCCGCGCGCAGGCCAGCGCGCCCAGCATGACGTGGCGCATGTGGTCGATGTCGCCGTCTGGGCCATCGGAGACGCCGCGTGCCAGCGCCGGTCCGCTATCCGTGGCTGCGGCAAACCAGGTGTCGCCCAGCAATGCCTCGCCGGTGCTGAAGGCCCAGTCAATGGCGAAGGCGCGTTGCATGTTGGCGACGATGGGGCCTTGCACCGAAAAATGCAGACAACGAACCGGGTACTTGGGTTGCCGTGCCAACCAATGTGCAGCCCGAATGTTCATGCCGCCGGTGAAGCCTTGCGCGCCGTCGATGACCATGATCTTGCGGTGGTTGCGCAGATTGGCGTGAGCCAGCAGGCCGAGAAAGCGCGGTGGCAGAAATGCCGCTGCTGTGACGCCGCGGCGTTTCAGGTGCACCACCATCCGGCCGCGGCTGTAGCGCCCACCCACCGCGTCAATCAACACCCGTACCTGGACGCCGCGCTGCTGGGCCCGCACCAGTGCATCGGCGAAGGTGCGGCCGACGTCGTCAAGGTCAAAAATATAGGTCACCAAGGTGATGGAGTGGCGTGCGGATTCAATCGCCGCCAGCATCGCTGGGTAGGTCTCGTCGCCATTCACCAAGGGCGTGATGGCGTTGCCGCCGTGCAGGGCATTGCCGGTGGTTTGTCGGGCCAACCGGTTGATGCCGGCCAGCGCCATGGCGCTCGGGGCGTCGGGCCCGGCGGCGCTGCCAATGGCTGCCGCACGGCTGCCAGTGCGCTGGTGCTCGCGTTGCCAGGCTGTTTTCAGGTCCAGCGCCACACCGGCCCGCTTGATGCGGTTGATGCCGAGCATCAGGTAGAGCAGCGCGCCAATGATGGGCGTCAGCCAAGCCAGTCCGATCCAGGCGACGGTGGCAGACACATTGCGGCGCGTCAGCAGAGCGTGCAGTGTCACGGAGAGCGCCAGCGACAGATGCAGCAAGGTGGCCAGAACGGGTACCAAGTTCAGTAACTCGGGCAGGGCGTTGTCTAGCCAGATCGGCAGCGCGAAGAAAGGCGTTGTCATGTTGCCATGGTAGCGATTCCGCTCAAGGCATAAAAAAAGCGACTCAAATGAGTCGCTTTTTTAAAGTTCCAGCACGGCGTGATGCGCCGGCTGGGTGACTGTCGCTGTGGTCGCTTTACTGCGAACGCTGCGGGCTGGCGGGGTCTTCAAAGGGCAGCGTCATGGTGCTCAGATCACGCTTGGTCTCGACCAGCACCAGTGGGCTTGCTGGCACGGCAACTACAGGAGCGCGCTCGCGTGGCACGTGGGCTGGGCGCGGCTCGGCAGCCATGGCGGCTTGCGTTTCAGCGATCTTGCTGGTATTGGAGTTGACCCACTGCAGACCGGAGGCGCTGGCCACCTGAGCCAAGTCTTGCAAAGGCAGGTCATACGACGCCACTGGCGGCAGTGCGCGTGCGGTTGGCGCGGCTGCGCTGTCCACTTGCGGTGCTGGCGCTGCTGATGGTGCGGCGACGGGTGCTTGCACAGGCGCTGGCACGTTGATCGCGGCCGGTGCTTGTGCTGGCGTTGCTGCTGGCACGTCACTCACGGCCACAACCGGGCTGGCGATGTCGGCTGCGGCAGGGCGAGTCTCGGTGTTGACCTGCTGCGCTGGCGCGAAGGCTGGGGCGTTGGCGTCAGCGGATTGGTCTGGCGACGACTCAGAACGTTCACCACGTTCACGGCGTTCGCGACCATAACGGTCACGGCTGCGGCGTTCGCGGGGTGCGCGCTCTTGGGCGTCGTCTTGGCCAGCAGCGGGCTCGTTGCCTTGCGGTGCAGCGTCGGTTGTGACAGTCTGCTCAGTGCGTTCAGCACGGACGTCGGGCGCATTGCTATCAGCAAAAGCGGCTTGGCTGCCGTCAGCGGCAGGTGCGTCATCACGACGTTCCGTGCGACGACCACCGCGTTCACGGCGGCCTTCACCACGGCTTTCGCGTGGCTCACGCGGCTCGCGTGGTTCGCGCGCTTCACGAGGCTGGCGCTCTTCGCGACTGGCTTCCGGTGCAGTGACATCACCGCGTGCAGCGGCGGCCATGGCGGCCTGATTGGCGAGTGCCAGTTCTTCTTGGGCGGCGTCCCGGGGCGCGCCGGTGCGTTCGGCACCACGCTCACCACGCTCTGCGCGTTCTGGGCGATCACGGCGGGAGCGGTCAGCACGCCCTTCGGCACGGGGCTGGCTCTCTGCACGGCCTTCGGCGCGCAAGTCTGGACGAGCTTCGCCGGAGCGGTCTGCATGGCGACCATTTTCACGGCCGCCTTCAGCAGGAGCGCGTTCAGCACGGCCCTCCGGACGGCCTTCTGGGCTGCGTTCGCGACGTGGCTCAGCGCGACCTTCGCCGCGTTCAGCACCGCGTTCGCCGGTGCGCTCAGTGCGGCCTTCGGTGCGCTCAGCGCGCCCGCCACGACCACCGCGACGTGCATCACGGCCACCGCGTTCGCCGCGCTCTGAACGCTCGCCGCGTTCACCACGCTCATCGCGACGGCCTTCGCCGCGCTCGTCTTTTTTCACCTCTTTGCCAGCCGCTGCAGCGGGCGCTGCGTCATCGCCAGCAAACAGGTTTTTAAGCCAACCAAAGAAGCCTTTTTCAGCTGCAGGCGCCGGTGTGCGCGCTGCCAGCGGTGAGCGCTGCTGGGCTGCTGGCACGGGCTTGGCCGCGACTTCTGGCTTAGGCACCGCGATCGGGGCGGGCATGTCAGGCAGCACACCTTTGATGATCGGCTCTTGCTTGTTGTGCTTTTCTTGACTGCGGCGTGTGACCAAAGTCGGGTCTTCAATCTCTTCTGCCATTTTGTAGCTGGCTTCGATGTTGTCCAGACGCGGGTCGTCGTGCTTCAGGCGCTCGAGCTTGTAGTTCGGTGTCTCAAGGGTTTTGTTCGGCACCAACAGCACGTTGATGCGCTGCTTCATCTCGATCTTGGCAATCTCTGAACGCTTTTCGTTCAGTAGGAACGAGGCCACATCGACCGGCACTTGGCACAGCACGGAGGCTGTGCTGTCTTTCATCGACTCTTCTTGGATGATGCGCAAAATTTGCAGTGCCGAGCTTTCGGTGTCGCGGATGTGACCAGAGCCACCGCAACGCGGGCAAGGAATCGACGCGCCTTCGGAGAGTGCCGGGCGCAGACGCTGGCGGCTCATTTCCATCAGACCGAACTTGCTGATGGTGCCGAACTGCACGCGGGCGCGGTCTTGGCGCAGCGCGTCGCGCAGGCGGTTTTCGACGTCGCGGCGATTGCGGCTTTCTTCCATGTCAATGAAGTCGATGACGATCAGGCCACCCAAGTCGCGCAAGCGCATTTGGCGCGCCACTTCGTCAGCGGCTTCTAAATTGGTGCGGGTGGCGGTTTCTTCGATGTCGCCGCCTTTGATGGCGCGGGCCGAGTTGACGTCGACCGAGACCAGTGCTTCGGTGTGGTCGATCACGATAGCGCCGCCGGAAGGCAGTTGCACAGTGCGGGCGTAAGCCGATTCGATCTGGTGCTCAATCTGGAACCGCGAGAACAGCGGTGCGTCATCGCGGTAGCGCTTGACGCGGTGCTCATGCTCAGGCATCACATGCGCCATGAACTGGCGGGCTTGCTCGTAAACGTCGTCGGTGTCGAACAGAATGTCGCCGATGTCGTTGTTGAAGTAGTCGCGAATGGCGCGAATCACCAGACTCGATTCCTGATAAATTAGGAAAGCGCCTTTGCCGCCTTTGCCGGCGCCTTCGATCGCAGTCCAGAGCTTGATCAGGTAGTTCAGGTCCCACTGCAACTCTGGCGCGCTGCGGCCAATGCCGGCGGTGCGCGCAATGATGCTGGAGCCGGCCGGGTATTCCAGCTGGTCCATGGCTTCTTTGAGCTCGGCCCGGTCGTCGCCTTCAATACGGCGGCTGACACCGCCGCCACGTGGGTTGTTGGGCATCAGCACGACGTAACGGCCGGCCAAGCTGACGAAAGTGGTGAGGGCAGCGCCCTTGTTGCCACGTTCTTCTTTTTCGACCTGAACCATCAGTTCCTGGCCTTCGCGGATCACATCGTTGATACGCGCCTGGTTGACGGGAACACCGGCGGCAAAGTAATTGCGTGAAATTTCTTTGAAGGGCAGGAAACCGTGACGGTCTTCGCCGTAGTCGACAAAGCAGGCCTCCAGCGAAGGCTCGACGCGCGTGACGACAGCCTTGTAGATGTTGCCCTTGCGTTGTTCGCGGCCTTCGATTTCAATTTCGTAGTCGAGGAGTTTTTGTCCATCAACAATGGCCAAGCGGCGTTCTTCGGCCTGAGTGGCGTTAATCAGCATCCGTTTCATCGGAATTCCTTATCGTTCTTGCCCCGAGAATTTTCTCGGGCATTCAACTGCCCAAATTGGGCTAACGATGCCTGAAGCTGACGTGATGCGAACGTGGGGAATGGCCGGAGAGCTTTTGACGTGCTCGGCTTGACAACTCAAAAAGAGCGGTCAAGCGAGCAGTCTGGGCGTGGGCGCGTGGATGGGATGAGCTGGGGCCAAGCGGGTATTTGCTGCAAATAAATGAGCAGAGCGTGTCCGTGAAGCAAAGATGGCAGGTGTGTTTATGCCCAACAGCGGGGCCATAAGGCGCCGCAGGCATAAAAAAACCAGTCCAAGCAGTGTTGTCATCAGGAGGCTACCCGTCAAAAGGCTTGATCTCATCAAGATCCGTGCACAGCCCGTGGGGCTGAGCACTTAGTATTCCGTTGTTGTATTCGCAAAACGTCGACTTTCGCACTGTGTTGGCCCTTCGCGGGGTGCCTCGCACCCTGGCATTTCAGGCAAAACAGTCATCGGCATCGACCTTCTAGCGCGGCACTGCGGCAAGCGTGGGCTTGTGGTGGACTAAACTGCCAGACAAATCAACTACTTACAGCGCATCGCTAGTGAAACACATTATAGGGTCAGGAAATCCTCCGGCCAAACGATCCAAAAACGCCCCACGCGGCGCCGGCAAACCCCTGGGTTCGCCCGCCAAAGCGAGGTCTGGCGGTTCGCGTCCGTCGCCTGCGCAGCTGCAGGCTGCAGCTGCGCCTAGGCGTGTTTTCTTGCCTCAGCCGGTGACTGCTGAACCGTATCCGATGGTTGAACACGTTGAGCCAACGGTCTTGCCGCAAGCCACACTGGTCACGGTGACGGAAGACTACGCCGGTCAGCGGCTCGACAACTTTTTGATTCGCGAGCTCAAGGGTGTGCCCAAAACCCATGTGTATCGGATCATTCGCAGCGGCGAAGTGCGCATCAACAAAGGCCGGGTGCAGGCCGACACGCGTGTGGCTGCGGGTGATGTGGTGCGGCTGCCGCCGGTGCGGACCTCCGAGCGCGCTGACCAAAAGGCGCTGGCGATGGCGACCGAAATTGCCCGCCACGGTGCGACGTCCAGTGTCGGCGGGTTGGCGCCATCGCGGGACTTCCCAATTTTGTTTGAAGACGAGCATGTGCTGGCCATCGACAAGCCGGCGGGCGTGGCGGTGCATGGCGGCAGCGGCGTGGCTTTTGGCGTGATTGAGCAAATGCGCATGGCCCGGCCCGGCCACGACTTCTTGGAACTGGTGCACCGCTTAGACCGGGAGACCAGCGGCGTGCTGTTGATCGCCAAAAAACGCATGGCGCTGAAAATTTTGCAAGAGCAGTTCCGTGAGCGCGAAACCGACAAGGTGTACTTGGCGATGGTCGCTGGCCACTGGCCGCCCAAGTTGAAAGTGCTCGACAAGCCGCTGCAAAAATACCTGCTGCCGGACGGTGAGCGCCGCGTCAGGGTGGTCGACAAAGAGCATCCGGACGCCATGCGCGCCGTCACCTTGGTGAAGGTGCGGGCAGCGCTGCCGGCGTCCAAAGACCAGCCCTTGAGCGATTTCAGTTTGCTCGAAGTGACCATCAAAACCGGCCGCACGCACCAAATTCGCGTGCATCTGGCGACCGAAGGCTATCCAATTGCCGGCGATGACAAATACGGCAACTTCGAGCTGAACAAAGGTCTGCAAAAGCTGCCGGCCGGGCAAGCGATCAAACGCATGTTTTTGCATGCCTGGACTTTGAAGTTCACCCACCCCTCGAACGGCAAACGCATCACCTTGCTAGCCGAACTTCCGCCCGAACTTGACGCACTGGTTGCCCATGTCCCACCCGCTGAATTTTGATTTGATCGCCTTCGACTGGGACGGCACGCTTTACGACTCGACCCAGCTCATCGTGCGCTGCATCCAGGCCGCGGTTGTCGATGTGGGCGGTGCCAAACCCAGCGACGAAGCGGCTTCTTATGTGATCGGGCTGGGTCTGATGCAGGCGCTGGCCCACGCCGCACCTGACGTCCCTGAGTCGCGTTACCCCGAGCTCAATCAGCGCTACAAACACCACTACATGCTGCGTCAAGACAATGTCAGTTTGTTCGAGGGCGTGCTGCCTTTGTTGGCCGAACTCAAACAACGCGGCCACATTTTGACGGTGGCCACCGGCAAGTCGCGGCGCGGTCTGGACGAAGCCTTGCAGGCGGTCGAACTCAAGGGTTGTTTTGACGGTTCCCGCACGGCGGACGAAACCGCTGGCAAGCCGCATCCACGCATGCTGCATGAGTTGATGCGCGAGTTCGGTGTGCCGCCTGAGCGCACCTTGATGATCGGCGACACCACGCATGATTTGCAGATGGCCCTGAATGCGGGTTGTGCCAGTGTCGGCGTCAGTTATGGCGCGCACGAACCAGACGCCTTTGAGGTGCTCAAACCGCGCGCGGTGTTGCATTCGGTGAGCCAGCTACAGACTTGGCTGGGCGCCCATGCCTGAGGTGCGGGCAGGTGACCCCGCCCAACCCTTGTGCCAGGCTGCGGAATTGCTTGACGGTGGTTTGGCCGTGCCTTTTGATGTGGTCTACGCAGGCCAGACGTGCCGCGCTTTTGCGGTGCGCTTTGAAGGCCAACCGCAGGCTTATCTGAATCGCTGCAGCCACGTGGCGATGGAGCTGGATTGGCAGCCCAACCAGGTGTTTGACGGCAGCGGTCAATGGTTGTTGTGCGCCAGCCATGGCGCGGCGTACCACCCTGAAACCGGCGAATGCGCGGGCGGTCCTTGCCGCGGTGGTCTCGTGAAAATCAATCTTTCAGAGCAGGGCGGTGTGGTCTTTTGGCAGCCCGCCTACAACCTCAAGCCGATCGCGTTTTAAACTGATCACTATGAACGAAAACAACACCCAACCTGTTAACAACGAAACTGTCGCACGTGCAGCAGCGGCCCTTCAAGAGGCTGGCTGGGAACGTAAAACGCTGGAAAAGCTGGCTTTTGCTTCGCTCAATGAGCAAAAAGCGTCCCGTCGTTGGAAGACATTTGTACGCCTGTCGTGGCTGGTTTTCCTGATTGCGCTGGTTTGGTTGGCGCTGCATCGAGGGGTCTCGCCAACCAGCGTCAGCACGCCGCACACGGCGGTGGTCGAGATCAAGGGTGAGATTGCCGCCGGCGCTGATGCGAGTGCTGAATTCGTCAATGCAGCACTGCAAGCGGCCTTCGAGGACGAGGGCTCCAAAGCGGTGGTGTTGTTGATCAACTCACCTGGCGGCAGCCCGGTTCAGGCCGGCATGATGAACGACGAAATTTTGCGTCTGAAGGCGAAATACAAAAAGCCGGTCTATGCCGTGGTCGAAGAAACTGCGG
Source organism: Polaromonas sp. (assembly GCA_041442125.1). Lineage (GTDB taxonomy): Bacteria > Pseudomonadota > Gammaproteobacteria > Burkholderiales > Burkholderiaceae_C > Polaromonas. The sequence goes on from JASDRC010000054.1 coordinate 35,360, forward strand.
CCTCAGCCGCCTATTACATCGCGGTAGCCGCTGACAAAATTTATGTCGACAAGGCCAGCATTGTGGGCAGCATCGGCGTGCTGATGGATGGCTTCGGTTTCACCGGCTTGATGGACAAGCTGGGGGTTGAGCGGCGCCTGATGACGGCGGGTGAAAACAAGGGTTTTCTCGACCCGTTCAGCGCCCAAAGCGAGCGTCAGCGCGCTTTCGCACAGACCATGCTGAATCAGATTCACCAGCAGTTCATCACCGTGGTTAAAAATGGCCGTGGTGACCGACTGAAGGAAACGCCTGAAATGTTCAGCGGTCTGTTCTGGAGCGGCGAGCAGGCCGTTAATTTGGGTTTGGCAGACCAGTTTGGCTCGCTCGAATTTGTCGCCCGTGAAGTCGTCAAAGCAGAAGACATCATTGACTACACGCGCCGTGAAAACGTCGCCGAGCGTCTGGCCAAGCGCTTTGGAGCGGCGCTGGGTGAGGGCGCCATGAAGGCGACCTTGCGCAGCGTGCCAGTGCTTCGCTAAAGAGCTGGGCAACCTAGCTTTGCCAGGGGTCAACGGCCGATGCAAAAGACCGTTGGTAAGGCCAGCGGTGCACCCAGTTTCTCGTCGCGCTTGCTTTTCCACACGCTGACCTGCGCGCTGCGCGACCAAGCTGCTTCAAGCGTTAGGCCACAGCTCAGCGCCAGCCTTGTGTTGCTGTTCAAAGTTTGCAGCAGGGCGCCCAGCAACACCGTGTTGCGGTAAGGCGTCTCAATGAACATCTGGGTTTGCCCGGTCTTCAGCGCGATGGATTCGAGCTCACGGATGCGCTGTGAGCGCTCGCCAGCGTCTTGCGGCAGATAGCCGACAAAGGCGAAGTTCTGACCGTTTAAGCCGCTGGCCGCCAACGCCATCACCAGCGACATCGGGCCCGCCAACGGCACCACCTGCAAACCCAAGTCATGCGCGGCACGCACCACCGATGAGCCAGGATCTGCAATCGCCGGCATGCCGGCCTCGCTGACCAAGCCCATGTCATGCCCTTGCAGGGCGGCTTGCAGCAGCGGCCGCGCATCAAAGTTGCCGTTGTGGTCACCTTTTTTGTGCACTTCGCGCGGTAGCTCCTGAATTTGCAGTGCCTGGATCGGCTGGCTCAGCGGGTGCAGTTCATTCACGCGCTTCAAATAAGCCCTGGTGCTGCGGGCGTTTTCAGCGACCCAGAAGCCGAGTTTGGCGGCGACCTCCAAAGTGCCTTGTGGCATGACTTGCTGCAGCGGGGCGGCGTCGTCGCAACCGAAGTCCAGCGGTGTGGGCACCAGATAAAGCTTGCCCTTGCTGGCGGGTATTTTGGGGTTGTCGTTCATGCGGTTACTTTCGTCTCAAGCAGCCGTATGCCGGCAGCTTCGATCAATTGGCAGGTGCGGATCAGAGGCAGGCCGATCAGCGCGGTCGGGTCATCACTGTCAATCGACTCTAGCAACGCGATGCCCAGCCCTTCGCTCTTGGCGCTGCCGGCGCAGTCATAGGGTTGTTCGGCTTGCAAATAATTTTCAATGGCTGCGTCGCTGAGTGGGCGAAAGCGCACTTTCACGGCGGCCAAAGACGCTTGCTCAAAGCCACTGGCCAGACAGACCACCGCGACGGCGGTTTGGAAAATCACGGTCCGACCGCGCATCTGGCGCAGTTGCACAACGGCGCGTTCGTGTGTGCCGGGCTTGCCCAGCGGCACGCCATCCAGGTCAGCGACTTGGTCGGAGCCGATCACCACCGCTTGTGGAAAAGCGCTCGCCACCGCGCGGGCTTTGGCCAAGGCCAGACGCATCGCCAGTGCCGCCGGGGCTTCGCCGGTCAGTGGTGTCTCGTCGACATCGGGCGCGGCAACGCTGAAAGGGACGCGCAGTCGTTGCAAAAGTTCTTGGCGGTAGCGCGAGGTGGAGCCTAAAACGAGGGCTCGCTGCAGGGTGGAAAAGGCCGTAGCGGTATCAGGGGAGGGGAGGGTCATCCCCTGATTCTCTTACACTGGCAAGCATGTCCAGAAATTTCAAGGCCCAAGGGCTGAACCTCCAAGAACTGGCCCAAGATGGCCAACCGTGGTCTGAGACCACTTCCATCCAAGATCTGCAACGCCTGGCTGCCGAAGCGCAGGGCTTGAATGCCACCGCTGCGGTTCAGTGGCAGGTGACCGGTGAGTTGCGCCCACAAGCCGGCGCCGAGGACCAAGTTTGGCTGCACTTGACGGCCGAGGCCAGCGTGTCTCTGACGTGTCAGCGTTGTCTGACGCTGGTGGCGACGCCGATGGCGGTTGACCAGTGGTACCGCTTTGTCGACAGCGAAGAGATTGCCATGGCGGAAGACGACGAAGCTGAAGAAGACTTGTTGGTGATGGCGCCACAGTTTGATGTGATGGCCTTGCTGGAAGACGAGCTGTTGATGGCTTTGCCGCTGGTGCCGATGCATGAGACTTGTCCAGTGACGCCGGTTTTCAGTGCTGGTGACGCCGCGTTCGAGGCGGCCGAAGCCAAGCCGAATCCGTTCGCTGTGCTCGGGCAATTGAAGAAAAGTTGAGAGCGTCATTCGACGCGCTATAATCAAAGGCTTCGCGTACTGATGCACCGCCTGATTGGCTCTGAAAATGGTCAATCACCCAAGGCTGGTCTGCTGTAGTGCGTAATTACCAACCCTACACCCCCTCAGGAGCGGATTATGGCCGTCCAACAGAACAAAAAATCACCTTCCAAGCGCGGTATGCACCGCTCGCACAATGCCTTGAATGTTCCGGGTATTGCCGTAGAGCCTACAACGGGCGAAATCCATTTGCGTCACCACATCAGCCCAACCGGCTTTTACCGTGGCCGCAAGGTTTTGAAAACCAAGTCAGAAGCGTAATTCACGCTTCTAAAAACGGGCCCGCACTGATCCTGCGGGCTTTTGTTTTGCTGCACACTCCTTTGCTGCATATTCCTTTATTGATTGCCCCGGTCTCACCATGATCAGGATCGCTGTTGATGCCATGGGAGGGGATTTTGGTCCCTCGGTGACGGTGCCGGCGAGCTTGGCCTTTTTGGACAGTCATCCAGATGCGGTTGTTTTGCTCACCGGCTTGGTCTCTGTTGTGTCAATGCAGCCGAAGTTTGCGGCCTTGCAGGCACATCCGCGTTGCCAAATCGTCGCTGCTTCTGAGGTGGTGACGATGGATGACTCGATCGAAGTGGCGCTGCGGCGCAAAAAAGATTCCTCCATGCGTGTTGCCGTGCAACAGGTCAAAGAGGCGGCTGCCGATGCGGCTGTGTCGGCTGGCAACACCGGCGCGCTGATGGCGATTTCACGCTATGTGCTGAAAACGCTGGACGGCATTGACCGCCCAGCCATCGCCACGCAACTTCCCAATGCCGCAGGCGGCGCGACCACCGTGCTTGACTTGGGCGCTAACGTCGATTGCAGCGAGCAGCATCTGTTGCAGTTTGCTGTGATGGGTTCAGCCTTGGTGTCGGCTGTGTCTGGCGTGTCGGCGCCCAGCGTTGGTTTGCTGAATATTGGCGAAGAGGCGATCAAAGGCAGCGAAGTCATCAAAAAAGCCGGTGAACTGCTGCGATCCGCAGCGCAATCGGGAGATTTGAACTTTGTCGGCAACGTCGAAGGCAATGATATTTTCAAGGGCACCACCGACATCGTTGTTTGCGACGGCTTTGTCGGTAACGTTGCCCTGAAGGCCAGCGAAGGCTTGGCTGGCATGATTGGCGGCTTCATCAAGGCTGAGTTTTCTCGGAACATTTTTACCAAAATGGCGGCATTGGTGGCTTATCCAGTGTTATCTGCATTTAAAAAGCGCGTTGACCATCGTCGTTACAACGGCGCTGCTTTGCTGGGCCTGCGCGGTCTGGTGTTCAAAAGCCACGGTTCGGCAGACGCGTTCGCCTTTGAGCGGGCGCTGAATCGCGCTTATGATGCAGCCCGTAACAACCTGCTGGGGAAAGTGAAGGAGCGCATCGCCCACGCTGCCCCCTTGTTGGCCCATGCCGCCGCGGTGAGTCCTGCCGATGTTGCAGTGCCAGACTTATTGGCTGCGGTGGTTTTACTTCCGCTGCAGAACCCTGTCCACTGACGATTCTTCGTCTCTCAAGTGAGTCCTGAATGAGCCGTTTTTCCCGCATCACGGGCACGGGCAGTTATCTGCCGCCGCGCCGTCTGACCAATGCCGATTTGGCCACCGAGCTCGCTGCCAAAGGCGTCGAGACCTCGGATGAATGGATTGTTGAACGCACCGGTATCCGGGCCCGTCACTTCGCCGATCCGGGCGTCTGCGCCAGCGATCTGGCCTTGCACGCCTGCCGCAGTGCGCTCGAAGCCGCTGGCCGCGACGTCAGTGAGATTGACCTGATCATCGTGGCGACCTCGACGCCAGACATGGTGTTTCCGTCAGCCGCCTGCATTTTGCAAAACAAGCTGGGCAATGTCGGCGCTGCAACCTTTGATGTGCAGGCCGTCTGCAGTGGTTTCATTTACGCCTTGACCGTGGCCGACTCGCTGATCAAAACCGGCACCGCGACCAAAGCGCTGGTGATTGGCGCAGAAGTGTTTTCGCGCATTCTTGATTTTTCGGACCGTACCACCTGTGTTTTGTTTGGCGATGGTGCCGGCGCTGTGGTGCTGGAGGCCTCGGATGTACCCGGCATTTTGGCCACTGACCTGCATGCCGACGGCAAGTACGCCGGCATCTTGTGTGTGCCAGGCCATGTCTCCGGTGGTCAAGTCACCGGCAGCCCGATGCTGACCATGGACGGTCAAGCGGTGTTCAAGTTGGCTGTCGGTGTGCTCGAAGACACCGCCCGGACGGTGCTGGCCAAAGCCGGCAAAACCCAGGCAGACATTGACTGGCTGATCCCGCATCAGGCGAACATTCGCATCATGCAAAACACGGCCAAAAAACTCAAGCTGCCGGTTGACAAAATGATTGTCACGGTAGACCAGCATGGCAACACCTCGGCCGCGTCTATCCCGCTGGCTTTGGATGTGGCGGTGCGCAGTGGCAAAGTTCAGCCGGGCGACACGCTCTTGCTGGAGGGCGTTGGCGGCGGCTTCACTTGGGGTGCGGTGCTGCTCGATTACTAAGACCCAGGCCGACTGACCATGTTCAGTGCGGCCCGTGTGAAGACTTTGCGGAGACCTATTTTTGAAATCCTTTGCTTTTATTTTTCCCGGCCAAGGTTCCCAGTCGGTCGGCATGCTCGACGCCTGGGGCGATCACCCGGTGGTGGCGCAGACCTTGACTGAAGCGTCAGAGGCCTTGGGCGAAGACCTCGGCCTGCTGATCAAAGAGGGGCCTAAAGAAACATTGGCGCTGACCACCAATACACAGCCCGTGATGCTGGTGGCTGCCGTCGCCGCCTACCGTGTTTGGCTGGCTGAAACAGGTGCACTGCCGGCCGCTGTGGCCGGCCATTCGCTCGGCGAGTACTCGGCCTTGGTAGCGTCCGGTGTGTTGACCTTGACGCAGGCCACGCCGCTGGTGCGCTTTCGGGCGCAAGCCATGCAAGATGCGGTGCCCGTCGGTGTCGGCGCGATGGCGGCTATTTTGGGCATGACGGCGGCCAAGGTTATCGACGGTTGTGCCGAGGCGGTGCGCAGCTTTGGTCCGGTCTCGGTTGAAGTGGTCGAGGCCGTCAATTTCAATGACGCCGGACAGACCGTCATTGCCGGCAGCAAGGCCGCGGTCGACAAGGCCTGCGAAGTCCTCAAGGCCAACGGTGCCAAGCGCGCGCTGCTGTTGTCGGTGTCAGCGCCTTTTCACTCCAGCCTGATGCAGCCGGCGGCTGAAAAACTCAAAGAAAAACTCGCCAGCGTGGTCTTGGCTGCGCCGCAAATTCCGGTCATCAACAATATCGATGTGGCGGTCGAGACCGATCTTGATCGGATCCGTGACGCGCTGTACCGGCAGGCTTTTGGCCCAGTGCGCTGGGTTGACTGCGTGCAAGCCATCAAGGCCCGCGGTGTGACTACACTGGTCGAATGTGGGCCCGGCAAAGTGCTGGCGGGTATGGTCAAGCGCATTGACGCCGAACTCACGGGCGCAGCCCTTTATGACCCTTCGAGCCTCACGGATGTGAAGACTCTCTTAATGAACGAGACAGCATGATTGACAAAAAATTAGCAGGCCAGTTGGCGCTGGTCACTGGCGCTTCGCGCGGCATTGGTGCGGCGATTGCGCTGGAACTCGCCAAGCGCGGCATGAAGGTCATTGGCACCGCCACCACCGACGAAGGTGCGGCCAAAATTTCCAACACGCTGTCGAGCTTTCCGGGCTGTGCAGGCAGAAACCTCAACGTCACGGACGCACCCGCCATCGAAGCCTTGATCGACAGCTTGGTCAAGGAGCACGGCGGCTTGCAAGTGTTGGTCAACAACGCTGGTATCACGCGCGACATGTTGGCCATGCGCCTGAAAGACGACGACTGGGATGCCGTGCTCGACACCAATCTCAAGGCCGTGTTCCGCATGAGCCGGGCCGTCATGCGCAGCATGATGAAGCAGCGCTACGGTCGCATCATCAGCATCACCTCGGTGGTCGGCGCGTCCGGCAATGCCGGGCAAGCCAATTACGCCGCCGCCAAAGCAGGCGTCGCCGGCATGACCCGTGCGCTGGCCCGCGAGTTGGGCTCGCGTGGTATCACCGTGAATTGCATCGCACCCGGTTTCATTGAAACCGACATGACGGCGAACCTGCCCGAAGAGCAACAAAAAGCTTTGCTGGGTCAGATCCCGTTGGGTCACTTGGGCAAGCCACAAGACATTGCACACGCGGTTGCGTTTGTGGCGAGTCCAGAGGCGGGCTACATCACGGGGCAAGAGATTCATGTCAACGGCGGCATGTACATGTAAGCTGGGGCAGCCCTGAAAATCAGCCGGTTCGCATCCGTCCGGCAGGCCTGCTGAGATTCACCTCTCTTACCGGCTAAAATCACGGATTAATTCAACAACCCTTAGAGGGAACTATGAGCGATATCGAATCACGTGTTAAGAAAATCATTGCTGAGCAACTTGGCGTTGAAGAAGGCCAAGTTACCAGCGAAAAATCGTTTGTAGCCGATCTGGGCGCAGACTCTCTTGACACAGTCGAGCTGGTGATGGCCCTCGAAGACGAGTTTGGCATCGAGATTCCAGACGAAGATGCAGAAAAGATCACGACCGTGCAGAACGCGATTGATTACGCTAACACCCATCAAAAAGCCTGACCCGGCTTTCTCCCTGACTTCAAAAGGCCGTTCGCGGCCTTTTGAGTTTTTATTGAGGATTTGCGCATGAGCCGTCGTCGCGTCGTCGTGACAGGTCTGGGGTGCATCAGCCCGGTGGGTAACACCGTGGCTGACGCCTGGAACAGCCTGCTGGCCGGAACATCCGGTATTGATCAGATCACGCACTTTGATCCGAGCCCTTTTTCTTGCAAATTTGCCGGTGAAGTCAAAGGCTTCAACATCACGGATTACATCCCTGAAAAAGAAGCCCGCCACATGGACCGTTTTATTCACCTCGGCCTGGCGGCTGCCATGCAAGCGGTGGCAGACAGCGGTTTGCCAACCGGTGATGACCTCAGCTATGAGATGGCCACGCGGATCGGCTGCAACATCGGCTCGGGCATTGGCGGTCTGCCAATGATCGAGCAGACGCACACTGAGTTGACGAACAGGGGTGCGCGGCGGATCTCGCCGTTTTTTGTGCCAGCGTCCATCGTCAACATGATCGCCGGTCATGTGTCGATCAAGTTCGGCTTCAAAGGCCCGAACATTGCGGTTGCCACCGCTTGCACCACCGGTCTGCACGCCATTGGCTTGTCAGCACGGATGATCGAGTATGGCGATTGCGACGTGATGGTGGCTGGCGGCGCTGAAGCGACGATCTCACCCTTGGGTCTGGGCGGCTTTGCTTCGGCCCGGGCGCTGTCGACCCGCAATGACGACCCCAAGACCGCTTCGCGGCCTTGGGACAAAGACCGCGACGGCTTTGTGCTGGGCGAGGGCGGCGGTGTGTTGGTGCTCGAAGAGTACGAGCATGCCAAGGCGCGTGGTGCCAAAATTTACGCCGAGCTGACCGGTTTTGGCATGAGCGGTGATGCCTATCACATGACCACACCAGACGAAGACGGCCCGCGCCGTTCGATGGCCATGGCGTTGAAAAACGCTGGCGTCAATGCCGATGAGGTGCAGTACCTCAATGCGCACGGCACTTCAACGCCATTGGGTGACTTGAACGAAACCAATGCCATCAAGGCCGCCTTTGGCACGCATGCCAAAAGCTTGGTGGTGAGTTCGACCAAGTCGATGACCGGCCATTTACTGGGCGGCGCTGGCGGGGTTGAGTCGGTGTTCACGGTGTTGTCGCTGTATCACCAGAAAATCCCGCCGACCATCAACATCTTCAACCAAGATCCAGCTTGCGACCTGGACTACTGCGCCAACACGGCGCGGGACGCGAAAATCGAAGTGGCTGTCAAAAATAACTTTGGTTTTGGCGGCACCAACGGCTCTCTGGTGTTCAAGCGGGCTTGAAGCCGACCACGCACAACGCCCCTTCGGTTTCATACCCGTTGGGGCGTTCGCGTTTATTGGGCGGTTGTTTGTTGGCCGGCGGCTTGCTCGCCGCGGGCGTCACGCTGTGGTGGTGGCACGCGTCGGCAGCAGCCGATTGGCGTCCGCTGCTGGGCTGCGCGGCCTTGTTGCTCGCTGCATGGGTGATGGCGATTGGTTGGCGACGCGCACCGGTCGGGCGCTTGCAGTGGGATGGTCAGCGCTGGCGCTGGGAGAGTCTGGTCTACCGCAGCGGCACGGCTCTGGAGGCGCCGGCGGTGGTGCTGGATGTTCAGTTCGCGATCTTGCTCAGGCTCAACAACCAAGCCGGTGCCGTCTGGTGGCTGTGGGCCGAACGCTCGGCCTTGCCGGCCCGTTGGCTCGACTTGCGCCGCGCGGTGCATGCCCGACACAGACCCACAACTTTGCAGGACTCTGCCGCGGCTGAGCGCGCACTTGGCGAGCGAGCGGCTACAGTGAAGCATCCTCACTCTGCGCCTGCCCGACATCTTTGATGAATCCTGACAAGTCCACCACCTCCGTCAGCAGCGGCGACAGCGATGCCCTGCTGGTCGAAAGGACTGTGGCTGGCGATCAAAAAGCTTTCGAGCTGCTGGTCATCAAATACGAGCGTCGCATTCAGCGCTTGATTGGCCGTATGGTGCGCGACGTCGATTTGGTCGAAGACATCGCTCAAGAAGCGTTTATTCGGGCTTACCGCTCGCTGGCGCAGTTTCGCGGCGACGCCCAGTTTTACACCTGGCTGTACCGGATTGCCGTGAACACTGCCAAAAAATTCTTGATGGACCTCAAGCGTAACCCGACCGTTTCGGAGAATTTCTTCAAAACAGACGACGACGATGAAACTTCGCCGCTGGAAAACGAACTAACAAGTCCGGAAACGCCAGAAGCGGTGTTGGCCAGCAAAGAAATCGCCGAAATGGTCAACAGCGTGATGGACGCTTTGCCTGAGGAACTGCGGCAAGCGATCACCCTGCGCGAGATTGAAGGACTAACCTATGAAGAAATTGCAGAGGCCATGAATTGCCCCATCGGAACCGTACGGTCACGGATATTCAGAGCCCGTGAAGCCATCTCTCTGAAGATCAAACCCATGCTGGAGAATCAGTCGGGGAAACGTTGGTAAGCGCTGGTAATTGTGATTCTTTAACCTGAACCCTTGAACCCTCTTCGAAGCTTATGAAGACAACTCTTTCCAATGCCGTCGCCAGCGACAGCATGTCAGCCCTGGCCGACGGTGAACTGTGTGGCGAGGAATTTACCCAAGCGCTGGCCGCCTGCGAGCGCGACCCAGCCTTGCTGGCCAGCTGGCACGACTACCACCTCATCGGTGACGTACTGCGCTCGCCTGATGGTCGGGTCTCGCGAACCGCATCGCCATTTTTAACGCGTCTGCAAAGCCGACTTGCGCAAGAAACAGTGCAGCCAGCCGCGCCAGCTGAGCTTTCGCTGCCGATGCCTGTCGCGCTCCAGGCGCCTCTGCAAAGTGCCGCTAACGACGCCGTTTTTCAATGGCAGCTGCTGGCCGGCGTGGCTTCCATGGCGGCGGTTGCCATGATGCTTTGGACGCTGGCTGTACCAATGGCTTCAACCAGCCCACAGCTGGCGCAGAACCCCGTCTCGACCGACTCCGTCTTGGTGGCTTCGCCGCAGGGCGTCATCGTGCGTGACGCTCGGCTCGAAGAATTGTTGGTAGCCCACAAGCAAGTGAGTGGCAGCTCTGCCTTGCAAATGCCGTCCGGATTTTTGCGCAACGCCACTTTTGAAACTTCACCCTATGCGCGTCGCTGAGCGTTGCCGCAACATGGCTGGGTTCGGTCTGGCCTTGGCCAGTGCCGTGCTCTTGCTGCCCGCTGCGGCTGCGCCTCCCATTGCGATGCCAGCAGCGGCCGCGTCAGCCGTGCAGACAGCTGAGCCAGCCAACATCACCGATTGGCTGATGCGCATGCACGAGGCCTCACGCAAGCGCTCGTACGTAGGTACCTTTGTGGTGTCGTCGGGTGCGGCCATGTCGAGTGCTCGCATCTGGCACGTTTGCCAAGGCGACCAGCAAGTCGAGCGGGTAGAGACGCTGACCGGCCCGCCACGGTCGGTCTACCGGCACAACAAACAAGTGCACACCTTCTTGCCTGACAGCAAAGTGATGCTCAGCGAAAGCCGCGAATCGTTGGGCATGTTTCCCGATTTACTGAAGTCGGCTGACAGCGGCATTGCTGCTTTTTACGCGGCCCAAGCGGTCGGCCATGAGCGGGTCGCGGGGATTCAGACCGATGTGGTCGAATTGCGGCCAAAAGATAATTTACGCTTTGCTTACCGAGTTTGGGCCGAGGAAAAAACGGGCCTGGTGCTCAAGCTGCAAACCTTGAACGCGCAAGGCCAAGTGCTCGAGCAGGCGGCATTTTCTGAGTTGCAGCTCGACGTCCCTTTGAAAATAGACAAGCTGTTGCAGATGATGGCGAAGACCGATGGCTATCGGGTGGAAAAAATAAAGCTGCGAAAAACCACCGCCGACGCAGAAGGTTGGCTGCTGAAGACGCCGGTGGCGGGCTTCAATTCAGTCAGCTGCTACCGGCGACCGGCGACAAACCCCGACGTCGGTGGCCGCTCTGATCCCATGCAATGGACTTTTTCGGATGGGCTGGCGTCGGTCTCCTTGTTTGTCGAGCCCTACGACAAGCAGCACCACAAGCAAGAGTCGAAGCTGTCCATCGGTGCCACCCAAACCATCACCCGCCGCGTCGATGCCTACTGGCTCACCGCCATGGGCGAGGTGCCGCTGGCCACTTTGGAATTGTTCGCTGCTGGCCTTGAACGCAAACACTAATGTCTCCAACTGAAGAACAGCTTTTATTGCCTTTTTACTTTGACTGATTCCCTGAAAGCCCATGATGTCTAACCTGACCCGAATTCCTATGCGCTCTTATTTGTTGACAGGCCTGCTGGCTTTGGGCCTGAGTGGCGCGGCTGTCACGTTCCAGCCGGTGTCGGCGCAAACCCGCGCATTGCCTGATTTCACCGACTTGGTCGATCAAGTCGGGCCTGCCGTGGTGAACATTCGCACGCTTGAAAAAGCCAAGCCCACGAGCAGCGGTAGCAGCGGCGGCGGCACTGAAGAGCAGATGCTGGAGTTCTTCCGTCGCTTTGGCATTCCGGTGCCGCCAGACTTGCCGCGCTCGCCGCGTCCCGAGCGCGGTCAGTCGGAGGAAAGCCAGCCGCGTGGTGTGGGTTCCGGCTTCATTTTGTCGGCTGATGGTTTTGTCATGACCAACGCCCACGTGGTCGAAGGTGCTGACGAGGTGCTCGTCACCTTGGCCGACAAGCGCGAATTCAAGGCCAAGATCATTGGCTCAGACAAGCGCACCGATGTGGCTGTCGTGAAAATCGAAGCCAAAGGTTTGCCAACAGTTAAAATTGGCGATGCCAGCCGGATACGGGCGGGCGAATGGGTGATGGCCATCGGCACACCCTTCGGCCTTGAGAACACGGTCACGGCCGGCATCGTCAGCGCCAAGCAGCGCGACACCGGCGACTACCTGCCGCTGATACAAACCGACGTTGCCATCAACCCCGGCAATTCGGGTGGGCCGCTGATCAACATGCGTGGTGAAGTGATCGGTATTAACAGCCAGATCTACTCACGTTCTGGCGGTTATCAGGGCATTTCATTTGCCATCCCGATTGACGAGGCGATCCGGGTCTCTGATCAGTTGCGCACGTCAGGCCGCGTCACGCGCGGTCGGATTGGTGTGCAGATCGACCAGGTCAGCAAAGAGGTCGCCGAGTCGATTGGTTTGGGCAAGCCTCAGGGCGCCTTGGTGCGCGGCGTCGAAACGGGTGCGCCGGCAGAAAAAGCCGGTATCGAAGCGGGCGACATCATCATCAAGTTCGACGGCACAGCGATTGAAAAATCCAGTGACCTGCCGCGACTCGTCGGCATCGTCAAGCCTGGCACGCGTGCCACAGTCACGGTCTTTCGCCGCGGTGCAACGCGTGACTTGAGCGTCACGGTCGTCGAGGTCGAGTCCGAAAAGCCAGCGCAAATTGCGGCCTCCACGCAGCCGAAGCCACCGGTCGCCGGGCCTGCCCAGGCCCTCGGTTTGGTGGTTGGTGAATTGACCGACGAACAAAAGAAAGAGCTGAAACTACGCGGTGGTGTGCGCGTCGATGCCGCTGAGGGTTTGGCGGCGCGTGCCGGTCTGCGCGAAGGCGATGTGATCGTGGCGATTGCGAACACCGAAGTCTTGAGCGTCAAGGCGTTTGAGCAAGTGCTGGCCAAGGCCGACAAAAGCAAGCCGATGAATGTGCTTTTTCGCCGCGGTGAGTGGGCGCAATACGCCTTGATCCGTCCCAACCGTTGAACCAGATACCCTGAATACCCTCGTTAAACTGGGGGCCTCTCATGGTTCTTAGGCCGTAGCAGCGCTTTTAAAATATTTATTTTGAGACCCTTGGGTGTCAGGAACTTGTGGGTAAGCACTGACTTTGGCGCATCGAAGCGGGTCTTGAGCTGGTTTCTAAATTACTTTCGGTAGAATAGGCACTTGCTTTCGGGACTTTCCGCTATATCAAGGCGCAAGGAGCGCCGCAGACCCGCCCGTTTCAAAGAATTTATCAGCAATTCACAGATCACCCTCAAGTTGTTCAGAGTTGTTATTTTGAGAATGTGAATAAGATGTGCATAACTTCTCTGTTGCTGCTCTGCAACGTCACCAGGTTGGCCTTTTTCAAGCGACGCAAGGCCGGCTTTTTCCCTACAATGAACTTCCAACTATCGCAGTTGCCATAGATTGTTGGTTCAGGGCGCGTCGCAAACCGACGTGCCCTTTTTTATGTCCGTCGCGAACTCGGCTTGCACTGTTCGCAATATTTTCAAGTACTTAGGCGTTTCCTTTGATGAATCACATCAGAAATTTTTCGATCATTGCCCACATCGATCACGGCAAATCCACACTCGCTGACCGCATCATTCAGCGTTGTGGTGGCTTGCAAGATCGTGAGATGAGCGCGCAGGTTCTCGACTCGATGGACATTGAAAAAGAGCGTGGGATAACCATCAAGGCGCAGACCGCTGCACTGCGCTACAAAGCCGCCGATGGTCAGATCTACAACCTCAATTTGATCGACACACCGGGTCATGTCGACTTTTCCTATGAAGTCAGTCGTTCGCTGTCGGCCTGCGAAGGCGCTTTGCTGGTGGTCGATGCAAGTCAAGGTGTTGAAGCGCAGACGGTGGCGAATTGCTACACCGCGCTGGACCTCGGCGTCACCGTTTTGCCGGTGCTCAACAAGATGGATTTGCCGCAAGCTGATCCAGAGAATGCGAAGCAAGAAATCGAAGACGTGATCGGCATCGACGCCACAGATGCGATTCCTTGCAGCGCTAAAACGGGCATGGGAATTGATGAAATTCTCGAAGCCGTTATCGTGCGTTTTCCCGCGCCCAAAGGAAACCCGGACGGCCCGCTGCGCGCCATGATCATTGACAGTTGGTACGACGCTTACGTCGGCGTGGTCATGCTGGTGAGGGTGGTCGATGGCCGACTCGCCAAGGGCGACCGCATCAAGTTGATGGCGACAGAAGCCTTGTACAACGCCGAGCAACTGGGCGTGTTCACGCCGCACACCGAACCGCGTCAGTCGCTCGAAGCGGGCGAGGTCGGCTTTGTGATTGCCGGCATCAAAGAACTGCAAGCTGCCAAGGTCGGCGACACGCTGACCATGATCAAGCCCGGCACCGGCGGTGCGGCTTTTGCGGCGACCGAGGCGCTGCCAGGCTTCAAGGAAATTCAGCCGCAGGTGTTTGCCGGTTTGTACCCGAGCGAAGCCAGCGAGTACGACTCGCTGCGCGATGCGCTGGAAAAACTCAAGCTCAACGACGCTTCATTGCACTATGAACCTGAGGTCAGCCAAGCGCTAGGCTTTGGTTTTCGTTGTGGTTTCCTGGGCTTGTTGCACATGGAAATCGTGCAAGAGCGGCTTGAGCGCGAGTTTGACCAAGACCTGATCACTACCGCGCCAAGCGTGGTGTATGAAGTGGTCATGCCCGGTGGCGAAGTCTTGATGGTGGAAAACCCATCGAAGATTCCAGACGCCGGCAGGATTCAAGAAATCCGCGAACCCATCGTCACTGTGCATCTGTATATGCCGCAAGACTATGTGGGCGCGGTCATGACGCTGGCCAACCTCAAGCGCGGCATCCAGCAGAACATGGCGTACCACGGCAAACAAGTCATGCTGACGTATGAGATGCCGCTGGGCGAGATCGTGCTCGACTTCTTTGACAAGTTGAAATCGGTCTCGCGCGGCTATGCCTCGATGGACTACGAGTTCAAAGAGTTCCGTGCCTCAGACGTGGTCAAGGTCGATATTTTGCTGAACGGCGAGCGCGTCGATGCGCTGTCGATTATTGTTCACCGCAGCCAGTCCCTGTACCGCGGTCGTGCCGTGGTGGCCAAAATGCGTGAGATTATTTCGCGCCAGCAGTTCGACGTCGCCATCCAGGCGGCCATTGGGGCCAACGTGATAGCGCGTGAGACAATCAAAGCCCTGCGCAAGAACGTCATCGCCAAGTGCTATGGCGGTGATATTTCGCGCAAGAAGAAGCTGCTTGAAAAACAAAAAGCAGGCAAAAAACGCATGAAACAAATCGGTTCCGTCGAGGTGCCCCAAGAGGCCTTCTTGGCCATATTGCAGGTGGAAGATTAATGGTGGGTGTCATGAGTTTTATCACGGCCTTGGTTCTGGCAGCTTTTGTGGGTTACGGCGGCGCTTGGTACGTCGGTGCCGTCGAGGGTAATTTTTCGCTGCTGCTGTTTCTGGCCACGCTGGTGACCGGTATTTACTGGCTGGCCGAGCGCTTTTACTTCTTGCCGCAACGCCGCCAAGCCGTTCATCTGCTTGAGGAAAGCAGCGCCAAGCGCAACGCTGAGCTGGTCAAGATGGGTCTGCAAGCCGTCCCAACGGATGTGGTGCCGGCGCGAGAGCGGTTGCTGATGCAGCCTTGGTGGCTGGACTGGACGGCTGGGCTTTTCCCTGTCATCATCATTGTTTTCATTTTGCGGTCGTTCTTGTTTGAGCCCTTCAAAATTCCGTCAGGTTCGATGATCCCGACCTTGATGATCAACGATTTGATTTTGGTCAACAAATTCCATTACGGTGTGCGTTTGCCAGTCATCTTCACCAAGGTGCTCGACAACCACAGCCCCGAGCGGGGCGACGTCATGGTCTTTCGCTACCCACCGCAGCCGAGCCTCGACTACATCAAGCG
The DNA here is from genome assembly GCA_041442125.1 of Polaromonas sp. GTDB lineage: Bacteria > Pseudomonadota > Gammaproteobacteria > Burkholderiales > Burkholderiaceae_C > Polaromonas. Next base: position 51,184 of record JASDRC010000054.1, read on the forward strand.
CGTGGTCGGTCTGCCGGGCGACGAAGTGGCCTACCTGAATAAATCACTGACCATCAATGGCAAGCCGCTGGTGAAAAATGCCTTGCCTGAATTTTTTGACGAAGACGCGCTGCGTTACACCAAGCAATTCGAAGAGTTCACTGGCAACGGCACACACAAGCACCGCATCTTGAATGACGCCGACCGGCCGTCCTTCATCCAAGCAGCGTCTGATTTCCCTTTTCGCGAGAATTGCCGCTACAGCAGCGAAGGCGTGGTTTGCAAGGTGCCAGCAGGTCACTACTTCATGATGGGTGACAACCGCGACAACTCGCTGGATTCCCGTTATTGGGGTTTTGTGCCTGAGAAAAATATCGTCGGCAAAGCCTTTTTTGTCTGGATGAACTTCGGCAATCTGAAGCGCATCGGCAGCATTGATTAAGTCAGCTTCTTGTTGTCAGTCCGCGTCATGAGTGCTCAACCCGATTCAGTTTCAATTTCTAGCTTGCCCAAGCTCAGCCTGCCTTTGCAAAGCCTGCAAAAGCGGCTAGCGCATGAGTTCGCCAATCCCAAGCTCTTGCAGCTGGCATTGACGCACCGCAGTTTTTCGGGCGACCACAATGAACGACTCGAATTTCTGGGCGACTCAGTGCTCAACTTGGCCGTCGCCGGTCTGTTGTACGAGCGACTGGCGACCCAGCCTGAAGGCGATTTGTCGCGCGTGCGCGCCAACCTCGTCAAACAAGAAACGCTGCACCAGCTGGCCATCACCCTGGGTTTGCCGATGCTCTTGCGCTTAGGCGAGGGCGAAGCCAAATCAGGCGGCCAAAAGCGACCTTCTATTTTGGCTGACGCGCTGGAAGCGGTGATTGGTGCGGTCTACCTTGACGCGGGTTTTGACAGCGCTTCGGCTTTGGTTCGGCGGCTGTTTCAGGACGTCGACATCACGCCGCAGATGCCGGCCATCGACAAAGACCCGAAGACCGAGTTGCAGGAATGGCTGCAGGGTCGCAAAATGAACCTGCCCATCTACCGGGTCGTTGCTACTTCCGGCGCAGCGCATCAGCAAACCTTTGACTTGGAGTGCGAGATTGTTGAATACGGCCGCGCTGAACGCGGCATCGGTGGCTCGCGGCGCGCGGGTGAGCAAGCCGCGGCTGCCGCCATGCTGGTTTTTCTCAAGACCCTTGACACTTAAATCGCTAAACCTCGCTGCCTGAAGGCGGCTGAAGATGGACTCACATGACTGACGGCAAAAAAGCCCCCACCCCGACAAACCCGACTGCCGCGCCAGCGCAGTCGCCTGATGCCCTCGAAGCCATGCTGACGCAAGCCATGTCGACCCGCGCCAGCAACGCACCGGCGGTGCCCACCGTCGGTCAGCATTGCGGCTTGATCGCCATTGTTGGCAAGCCGAACGTCGGTAAATCGACCTTGTTGAATGCGCTGGTCGGGCAAAAAATCAGCATCACCTCGCGCAAGGCGCAAACCACGCGGCACCGCATCACCGGCATGCGCACGGTCGGGCCGACGCAGTACGTGTTTGTCGACACGCCGGGTTTTCAAACTCGCCACAGCAATGCCCTGAACCGCTCCCTCAACCGCACCGTGGTGGGCGCCGTCAACGACGTCGATCTGATTGTGTTCGTGGTCGAAGCCGGTCAGTTCAACCAAGCCGACGCCAAGGTGCTGTCTTTGTTGCCGGCTAACACGCCTGCCATTTTGTTGGCGAATAAGTTTGACTTGATTCACCGTCGCGCGGATATTGCACCCTGGCTCAAAGAGATGCAGGAGCGTCACAACTTCGCTGAGTTTGTGCCGATGTCGGCCAACAACGCGCGCGACGTTGAGCGCCTGTTTGGCATTTGCGACAAGTACCTGCCTGAGCAGCCGTGGATGTACGGCGCCGAAGAATTGACCGACCGCAGTGACCGCTTCATGGCGGCAGAAATCATCCGCGAAAAACTCTTTCGCTTGACCGGCGACGAGTTGCCCTACACCTCGACCGTCATCATCGACAAGTACGAAGAAGAGGGCAATCTGCGCCGCGTCGCCGCCACCATCGTGGTCGAACGCGACGGACACAAGGGCATGATCATTGGCGAGAAGGGCGAAAAGCTGAAACGTATTGGCACCGAAGCGCGGCATGAGCTGGAGACCCTGACCGGCGGTAAAGTCTTTTTGGAGATCTGGGTCAAGGTCCGTTCCGGCTGGGCGGATGATGACGCCCGCGTCAAAACCTTTGGCTATGAGTGAGGCTTCCCCGTTCGTCACTGCGTGTACTTCACGGCCCTTCGAGAGGGCGCATTTTTCCTTGGGGCGGCCCTGCGGAAAAACATTTCTTTATTTTTCGTAGAACTAAAACGTGGCAACCAAACGGATTGCGGATGAGCCGGCTTATGTGCTGCATCGCTACGACTGGAGCGAGTCGAGCCTGATCCTGGATGTCTTCACGCGCCAGTATGGCCGCGTGGCGCTGGTGGCGCGGGGCGCTAAAAAGCCGAGTTCGAGCTTCAGGCCGGTGCTGCTGCCACTGCAGTTGCTGCATCTGGCATTTGGTGGCGATGCCGAAATCCGCAACCTCAAGAGCGCCGAATGGCAGGGTGGTCACGTTATGCCGACCGGCGATGCTCTGCTGTCGGGCTATTACCTTAACGAATTACTGATGCGCTTGTTGGCCCGCGATGACCCGCACCCGGTGCTGTTCGACGCCTATGCCGCCACCGTGCAACTGCTGGCCAGCCAGAGCGTCGACACCTTGCAGGTGGCCTTGCGCGCCTTTGAGTTGCGGCTGCTGCGCGACATCGGTTTGCTGCCCACGCTCGACGCCGAAACCGCCACTTTGTTACCGCTGGCGCTTGAAACGCGCTACGTGCTGGTGGCAGAATCTGGACTGCGTGAGGCCCATGACGACGACCGGGCGAGCTTGTCGGGTGCTGAGTGGCTGAGCTTGCAGCAGGCGCTGGAAAACCATGCCACCTTTGCCGACACGGTGCAGGCTTGTGTCAATAATTTTTCCGAGCTCAAGACGCAGCTGCGCGGCTTGCTGCACTACCATTGTGGTGTGAAGGTGCTCAAAACCCGCCAAATGATGATCGACCTGCAAGCCCTGTAGCGCCATACTTTCACTTCAAAACGATGCCCATCAAAAAAGAGCTTCCCTTAACGCCAACCTTGCCGTCGGTGCCGTCATTGCCAGCATTGGCCACGGCGGTGGCCGGTATTGAGCCGCTGAATCTGGTCGCCGATGGCGCCACGCTGCCCGCCGCCGAATTGGCCGCTGTTCTTGGGCAGACCACGGGCCGCACCGCCTTGTCGGTCAATGTCAACAAAGTCGCGCTGTTGCGCAACACGCGGCAACTCGGTATCCCGAGCGTGTTGCGCGCTGCGCATGTGTGTTTGATGGCGGGTGCTCGCGGCATCACCGTGCATCCGCGGCCCGACGAGCGCCACATCAAACGCCACGACGTTTACGAGCTGTCCGCCATGATGGCCGACTGGCCGGGCCGCGAGTTCAATATCGAAGGCAATCCGTTTCACAACCTGATGGAGTTTGTGCGGGAGTTGCGGCCGCACCAATGCACTTTTGTGCCCGACAGCGAAGACCAGCCAACCAGCGACCGCGGCTGGTCTTTCCCGGCCGACGCCGAGCGCTTACGGCCGCTGATCGCAGAAGCCCGTGCGCTGGGCGTGCGCGTCAGCTTGTTCATGGACCCGCTGCCCGAAGCGATGGCAGCCGTCCAACAGGTCGGCGCTGACCGCGTGGAGTTCTACACCGAAACCTATGCGCGGGCTTGGCCCGGTCTGCACAAAAACGAAGCCTTGCGGCCCTTTGTCGAAGCCGCCCAAGCAGCTGCCTTGTACGGTCTGGGCATCAACGCCGGCCACGACCTGAACCGCGACAACCTGACCGAATTTTTGCGCGAAGTACCGGGTGTGCTGGAGGTTTCGATTGGCCACGCCTTGATGGCCGACGCGCTGGAGCTGGGCTACAGCGCCACCGTCAAAGACTATCTGCGCTGCATCGACGCCGCCTCCACCCCGAACCGTGACGAATGATTTACGGGATTGGCACCGACATTTGTGACGTCAGGCGCATCCGCACCAGCCTTGAGCGCCATGGTGACCGCTTCGCGCTGAAGATCTTGAGCGAGGCTGAATTCGCCACTTGGCAGCAGCGCAGTGCGCGCTGGCCTGAGCGCGGCACACGCTACTTGGCGACCCGTTTTTCGGCCAAAGAGGCTTTCAGCAAGGCCATCGGCATGGGCATGCGCATGCCGATGACTTGGCGTCATTGCGAGGTCGCCAAAGCGCCCAGCGGCAAGCCCGATATCGTCTTGCACGGCGCGCTGAAAACCTGGTTCGAGGCGCAGCGCCTGAGTGCGCACGTGACCGTGACCGACGAGACCGACTACGCGGTGAGTTTTGTGGTGGTCGAGCAGGCGGACAAGCCCTGACGCCATGTAAGCCTGACACCCTCTCCAGCCGAATTTCAAACTGATCCCAGACACAGGAAAATCAAAGCATGACAAATCACACCTCTGGCCAGCACGCGCCTCTCATCATCGACGTCGCCGGCCTGACGCTGACCAAAGTGGACCGCCAGCGGCTCAAACACCCGCTGACCGGCGGCGTTATTTTGTTCGCTCGCAACTGGGAAAACCGTCAGCAGCTTAGCGCTTTGTGTGCCGAGATGAAGAAAGTCCGCCGCGATTTGTTGATTTGCGTCGACCATGAAGGCGGCCGCGTGCAGCGCTTCAAGACCGATGGCTTCACGCACCTGCCGCCCATGCGCGCCTTGGGTGAGCTGTGGCTGAAAGACGGCAAAGACGCAGAAGGCGCAGGCGCCATGGCCGCCACCAATGCGGCGACGGCTTGCGGTTATGTGCTGGGCGCTGAGTTACGCGCTTGCGGCGTTGACTTCAGCTTCACGCCGGTACTCGACTTGGACCACGGCGAAAGCGGGGTGATCGGCGACCGCGCTTTCAGCCGCGACCCACGCATCGTCGCCTTGCTCGCCAAGAGCTTGATGCACGGTCTGCTGCAGTCCGGCATGGCCAACTGCGGCAAGCATTTTCCCGGCCACGGTTTCGTCAAAGCTGACTCGCACACCGACATCCCGGTCGACCGCCGCAGCCTCAAAGCCATTCTGGCGGATGACGCTGCGCCTTACGACTGGCTCAACACCACGCTCAGCAGCGTCATGCCGGCGCATGTGATTTACCCCAAGGTGGACGCGCGTCCGGCCGGGTTTTCAGAGAAGTGGCTGGGTTTTATTTTGCGTGGCCAGCTCGGCTTTGGCGGTGCAGTGTTCAGTGACGACCTGAGCATGGCCGGTGCGCGTTTGATTGATGGCAAAGAGGTGAGCTACACCGAGGCCGCCGTGGCCGCGCTGAACGCCGGCTGCGACATGGTGCTGCTGTGCAACCAAAGTGTTGACGGCGGCGTGGCGGTCGACGAATTGCTAGGCGGCATGACGCAAGCCCAACTCAAAGGCGCTTGGGAGCCGTTAGAGTCCAGCGAAGAACGCCGCTTGGCGCTGCTGCCGACCAAGCCTGCCGTGGCGTGGGACGACTTGATGCTGGAGCCGACCTACATGCACGCGCTGGGCTTGGTGCCTTGAGGTAGTCATTGGCGCGTGGTGTTAGCTTGCGCTCGTGTGCCCTTGGCCAGCTAGCGCGGCGGCGCCAAGCGCTCCCCCAACGCCCGCCGCCATAACCAGTCCAAGCTGCGTGGAATATCAAACGACACTGCAAGCTGCTCGGGCTGCGCCAAGGCCACCGGCGGGCTGTGCTGCTCGGCCACGGCAAAGGTGAAGGAATAGTTCGGTTCTTGCCCCATGCGCAGGTCGCTGATCAGCAAACGACTGCCGCGTTGTTCCAGCTTGTAAAAGCCTTTGGTGAACGCCACCAGGCGCTGCACGCCATCAAGGTCCCGCAACTCAGCGGCCAGCGCATTACCGCGTGGGAAGCGGTCAAACTCAATCTTCGAATGCGCGTCAAGCAGCGAGTAAAAGCCCTCGTGGTAGTCGTCTCCGGCGATCGCTACCACGCGCCACAGCACCGTGTTGAACGGCGTGGGCGTCACCAGCAGATGCTCGACTGCGATACCTTGCTGAACCAGCGCGGCACGGGCGATCTGCGTCACCTGCAGCTGCGCGGCAAAACTCCAAGCCAGATAAGCCGTACTGAGCAGCAGTCCAACGACATTGGCCTTTTGCCCCATCTGCGCTCGGTGTCCGCCGCGCGTTGCCAACGCCCAGACCACGCCGACCAGCAGCGGCAGCGTGTACAAGGGGTCGATGATGAACATGCTGCCCACGCCGAACGGATGGTTGGAAAACGGCAGCGCCAGTTGCGTGCCGTAGACCGTCATCGCGTCTAACAGCGGGTGCGTCACCAATACCAGCCAGAGCGCCAGCCACCAGCGCCGCAGCAAACCCCATTCGCCATGCAGCCGCGCGACCAGCGCGGCCAAAGGCAGGGAGCACAGCGTCAGCCAAAACAGCGCATGGCTTTCACCGCGGTGCAACACCATGTTGAGGATGGCGTTGCCTTGGTCGATCAGCACATCCAGGTCGGGCAGCGTGCCCGCCACGGCGCCCCACAATGCAGCCTTCCACACCGCTGTGCGGCGACCCATCACGGCCACCGACACGGCGGCGCCGAGCGCTATTTGTGATAGTGAATCCATGACTGGGGATTATCGTTGAGCGCCCACTGTCATCCATCAATGCAAGACGCCCCCAGCGCCCCCAGCGCCTCCAGCGCCTCCACCGAAGCCATGGCTTCGGCCGCCGCAGCCGATCTCGAGCCCGGAAAGCGAGGCGGTCGGCCATGCATACGTGGTTTGCGGATCACGGTGTATGACGTGTTGTCCATGTTGTCCAGCGGCATGACGCAGCAGGACGTATTGGCGGACTTTCCGGAGTTGGAGCCAGAGGACGTGCTGGCGGTGCTGGCCTTCGCGGCGGATCGCGAACACAAGGTTTATTTGAGTCTGTTTGCCGCCGCCCTCAACGCCCTGACCAATCCAATTTCCCCACCACATCCAGGTGCGTGAGGTAGACACGCAGGTCGAATTCGTACTGGTGGTATTGCGGTTCCATGTAGGTGCAGAGCTTGT
>JASDRC010000054.1:58387-137232 GCA_041442125.1 Polaromonas sp.
CGCAGGTCGAATTCGTACTGGTGGTATTGCGGTTCCATGTAGGTGCAGAGCTTGTAGAAAGCTTTGTCGTGCTCGCGCTCTTTGATGTGTGCGAGTTCGTGCACGGCGATCATTTTCAGGAACTCGGCCGGGCCTTCCTTGAACAGGGCGGCGACCCGAATTTCGCGCTTGGACTTGAGTTTGTTGCCCTGCACGCGCGAGATGGTGGTGTGGGTGCCGAGCGCATGCGCGATGACTTGCAGTTTGTTGTCAAAGATCACCCGCGACAGCGGATCTGAGTTGCGCAAAAAGCGGTTTTTCAGGTCCATCACGTAATCGTACAGCGCCTTGTCGGTGCGCACGCTGTGGGCCGCGGGGTACTTTTTTAAGAGCACCGCGCCGAGCTGCCCTTCGGTGAGCAGCTCTTGCACTTGCTCGCGCAAGTTGTCGGGGTAGCCGAGCAGGTATTTCAATGGCAGCCCGGCCGTCCCGGCGGTGCTCAATTCTCCCGGCGCAGCGCCGGGAACAAGATGACGTCGCGGATGCTGGCACTGTCTGTCAGCAGCATCATCAGGCGGTCAATGCCGATGCCGCAGCCGCCGGTCGGTGGCATGCCGTATTCGAGTGCACGCACGAAGTCGGCGTCGTAAAACATGGCTTCGTCGTCTCCGGAGTCTTTGGCGTTGACTTGAGCTTGAAAGCGCGCAGCTTGTTCTTGGGCGTCGTTGAGTTCGCTGAAACCGTTGCCGAATTCGCGGCCGGTGATGTACAGCTCAAAGCGTTCGGTGACTTCAGGGCGGGCATCGTTGGCGCGCGCCAAAGGCGAAATTTCGGTCGGGTGTTCCATGATGAAGGTTGGCTGCCAGAGCTTGTCTTCAACCGTTTCTTCAAAGTACAGCACTTGCAAGCTGGCCAGCGAGCGTGTCGATAAGCGGTCTTTTTGCTCGCTGCAACCGAGTTGTTTGACGGCGTTGATGAGCCATGCCGCGTCGTCCACGTTGGTGCCGGCGTCGGTGTGTTTCAGAATAGCTTCGCGAATCGTCAGGCGTTCAAAAGGCTGGCTCAGGTCGACCGCTTTGCCGCCGTAGCTCAGCTGCAAGGTGCCGCAAGATTTTTGCGCGGCATCGCGGATCAGCGCTTCGGTGAAGGCCATCAGGTCGTTGTAGTTCCACCAAGCGGCGTAGAACTCCATCATGGTGAATTCGGGGTTGTGCCGAACGCTGATGCCTTCGTTGCGGTAGCTGCGGTTGATCTCAAAGACGCGCTCAAAACCACCGACGATCAACCGTTTCAGGTAGAGCTCAGGCGCGATGCGCAAGAACATTTCTTGGTCCAGGGCGTTGTGGTGCGTCTTGAAAGGCTTGGCATTGGCGCCGCCCGGAATCGGGTGCAGCATCGGCGTTTCGACTTCCAGAAACTCATTGGCGACCATGAACTCACGCATGCTGCTGACGGCTTTGCTGCGGGCCACAAAGCGCTTGCGCGCCGCTTCGTCGGTGATGAGGTCAACGTAGCGTTGGCGGTATTTGACTTCTTGGTCGGCCACGCCGTGAAACTTGTCGGGCAGCGGGCGCAGGCTCTTGGTCACCAGCTTGAGGCTGGTGGCGTGAATCGACAGCTCGCCAGTTTTGGTTTTGAACAGCGTGCCTTCTGCCGCCACGATGTCGCCCAAGTCCCAGTGTTTGAAGGCGCTGTGCAGTTCTTCGCCAACGCCTTCGTTGTTGATATAGACCTGAATGCGACCGCCCGACGGGCCGAAGGAGGCGTCTTGCAGCGTCGCAAAACTGGCCTTGCCCATGACGCGCTTGAGCATCATCCGGCCGGCCACACTGACGCGGATGGCCAGCGGCTCCAACGCTTCTTTGCTCTGGCTGTCGTACTGCGCAAACAGGGCTTCAGCCCGGTGTTCGGGTTTGACGTCGTTGGGGAACGCCACGCCGACTGCGCGCAGGTGTTTTAACTTTTCACGGCGCTCGGCCATCAATTGGTTGTCGTCGGACGCTGTCACGGCAGCGGCAACGGAGGGCAGGGCGGTGGGAGTGGACATAAGGCAGCCGAAAGAGAGAGGTTCAGAAGAAAAAAGCGAGTCGCTGATTCTAGAAGACGATGTCACTGCGGTCCAAGATGTCGTTGATCAACTCCAGCCGCAGCAGCGGATTGTCGAGCTCCATGAATTGCTGTTTCAGCGCGACCGGGATCGGCAACAACTCACTCCAGCGGTTGGCGACCCAGCCGCAGTCGTCAAACTGGTAAGGTTTGAGGATTGGCATTTGCTCCGCCGGCACGTCGCGTTCTTGCAGCGTGAGGATCAGCTTTTTCAGGGCATCCGCTGCTGGCTGCAGGTCATCGGGAATCGGCACGACGGTGTCGTCGGGCAGCAGCGTGGCGTCTGCCACCCACAGACCGTGCTTGAGTTTTTCGCTGCGGCTGATTTTGAAGCGTTGCGTGCCGGTGCAGCGAACCACCATCAAGCCGGATTGCGGTGTTGCAAAGTCGGTGATGGTGGCCAAGGTGCCCATGCTCTGGAAGGCTTCATTGGCAAAAGCGTCGCCCGTTGGCTCGGCGTTCAGCCGCCGCACTTCAGTACCTTCGGTCAGCGAGACGACGCCAAACGGCGTACCGTTTTTATGGCACTTGCCGATCATGTCGAGGTAGCGCACCTCGAATATTTGCAGCGGCAAAAAGCCACCCGGGTACAGCACCATGCCTAACGGAAACAGCGGCAGCGCTGTCAATGGTGTCACAGGCAGGGCGTCAGTCAACGGCATCTGCGGGCTGTTTCTGCAGCATGGCCAGCGTGCTGGCGATGGTTTTGCGCAAGTTGCGGCGGTCGCAAATGAAGTCGACCGCGCCTTTGGTTTGCAAGAACTCGGCACGCTGGAAACCGGCAGGTAGCGTCACTCGCACGGTGGACTCGATGACGCGCGGACCGGCAAAACCAATCAAAGCTTTGGGTTCGGCAATCACCACGTCACCGACAAAGGCGAAGCCGGCGCTGACGCCGCCCATGGTCGGGTCGGTCAGCACACTGATGTACGGCAGACCTTTTTTGGCCAGGCGCGTCAGCGATGCATTGGTTTTGGCCATTTGCATCAGGCTCAGCAAGCCTTCTTGCATGCGCGCGCCACCGGTGGCGGTGAAGCAAATGAACGGCACTTTTTGCTCGATGGCAGCGTGCACGCCGCGCACAAAGCGCTCGCCCACCACGCTGCCCATGCTGCCGCCCATGAAGTCAAATTCAAAGCAAGCCACCACCACGCCAATGCTGTGCACCGCGCCGCCCATGACGATCAGGGCGTCGGTTTCGCCGGTGTTTTCCAACGCTTCTTTCAGGCGTTCTGGATACTTGCGGCTGTCCTTGAATTTCAGGGCATCGACTGGCAGCACTTCTTGGCCGAGCTCATAACGGCCTTCGGCGTCAAGAAAGGCGTCCAACCGTGCGCGTGCGCCCATGCGGTGATGGTGGCTGCACTGCGGGCAGACGTTCTGGTTCTTTTCGAGGTCGTTCTTGTACAGCACGGACTCGCAACTCGGGCATTTGATCCACAATCCCTCAGGAACGCTGCGGCGATCGGTCGGGTTGATCTGCGTGATTTTCGGGGGAAGTAGTTTTTCTAGCCAGCTCATGGGAGCTCCTTAATGCATGGGATTGACCCAGATTATGCGTCCAGCGCGCTGCGGATCTCGCTCAGGAAGGCCTGCACCACCGGCACCACTTGCTCACGCGGCTCTTTGTCGATGAGCTGGATGATCTTGCTGCCAATCACTACTGCGTCGGCCACCCGGCTGATGGCTTTGGCGGTGGCAGCGTCGCGGATACCGAAACCCACACCGACCGGCACACTGACGTGATCACGGATGCGCGGCAACATGGCTTCGATAGCGTCCAAGTCCAAAGCGCCGGAGCCCGTCACGCCTTTTAGCGAGACGTAATAAACATAACCGCTCGCCACCTTGGCGACCTGCGCCATGCGTTCAGGCGTGCTGGTCGGGGCCAGCAAAAAGATCAGGTCCATGTTGTGGCTGCGCAGCTGTGCGGCGAAGTCGATACATTCCTCGGGCGGGTAGTCGACGATCAACATGCCGTCGACGCCGGCTTCGGCTGCATCGCGCACAAAACTGTTGGCGCCGCGCTTGAAGTTATAGGCCTCGATTGGATTGGCGTAACCCATCAACACCACCGGGGTGGTGTTGTCTTGCAAGCGGAACTCGCGCACCATGGCCAACACTTGTAGCAAACCCACGCCAAAGCTTATGGCGCGTTCACCGGCTTTTTGAATCACCGGGCCATCGGCGCTGGGGTCTGAAAACGGCACGCCGAGTTCGATCACATCAGCGCCACCAGCCACCATGCCGTGCATCAGCGCGGGCGTGATGTCAGCGAAGGGGAAGCCGGCGGTGACGTAAGGAATCAGGGCTTTGCGGTTTTGCGCCAGCAGGACGCTCATGACTGTAGTGATCCGGCTCATGACTTGAACGCAATGACTTGTTCGCCAGCTGGGCCGCCTTTGACGCCTTGGCCTTGACAGGAGGGCCGGCAGTAAAAACTAGCGTTCGACAAATCGGCGACCGTGCCGATGTCTTTGTCGCCACGGCCTGAGAGGCTGACCAGAATCGACTGGTCAGTACGCATGGTTTTGGCCAGCTTCATGGCGTAGGCCACTGCGTGGGCTGGCTCGAGCGCCGGGATGATGCCTTCGGTGCGGCACAGGTAATGAAACGCCGACAGCGCTTCGGTGTCGGTGATGCCGACGTACTCAGCACGGCCAATGTCTTTCAAAAAGGCGTGCTCGGGGCCGACGCCCGGGTAGTCCATACCAGCGCTGATGCTGTGCGTTTCGGTCACTTGGCCGTCTTCGTTTTGCAACACGTAGGTCCGATTGCCGTGCAGCACGCCGGGTGTGCCGCGCTGCAAAGAGGCTGAATGCTTGCCGCTGTCTATGCCTTCGCCGGCGGCTTCAACGCCGATCAAACGGGTGTTTTCGTGGCCGATGTAGGGGTGAAAAATACCCATCGCATTGCTGCCACCGCCGACGCAGGCGAGCACCGCATCGGGCTGCTTGCCGCCGGTCATCTCAGGCATTTGCGTCAGACATTCTTCGCCGATGACGCTCTGAAAGTCGCGCACCATCATGGGGTAAGGGTGCGGGCCAGCCACCGTGCCGATGATGTAAAAAGTGTTGTCAACGTTAGCGACCCAGTCGCGCATGGCTTCGTTGAGCGCGTCTTTCAAGGTCTTGCTACCTGACTCGACCGGCACCACGGTGGCGCCAAGCAGCTTCATGCGGTAGACGTTGGGGCTTTGCCGCTTGATGTCTTCGCTGCCCATATAGACCACGCATTCGAGGCCGTAGCGGGCGCAAATGGTGGCGGTGGCCACGCCGTGTTGACCAGCGCCGGTTTCTGCAATGATGCGCGGTTTGCCCATGCGACGCGCCAGCATGGCTTGGCCGATGGTGTTGTTGATCTTGTGCGCGCCGGTGTGGTTCAGGTCTTCGCGCTTGAGGTAAATCTGCGCGCCGCCTTGCTCACGGCTCATTCGGGCCGCATGGTAAATCGGCGATGGCCGGCCGACAAAATGCTTCAGTTCGTAGTGAAACTCGGCCAAAAAAGCCGGGTCGTGCTGGTAGCGGGCGTAAGCGGCTTTCAGCTCATTGATGGCGTGGGTCAGCGTTTCGGAGACAAAACTGCCGCCGTAAATACCGAAGTGGCCGCTGGCATCGGGTTGTTGGTAGGGGTACATGGTCATTTAATTAGTTGTAGACAGAATCGCTCATTCGCTTTGCTCATGTAGCCGAGTCCGTCCCACAAGGTTTTACGTTTTCTCGTCAGCGGCTCGCACGGCCGCAACGAATTGCTTGATTTTTTCGGCGCTTTTGATGCCCTTTGACACCTCAACGCCGGAACTCACATCAACGGCCAGCGTTTTGCAGCGCGGCCTGAGTTGCAAAATGCCATCGGTCACATTTGCAGGCGTCAATCCACCAGACAAAACGAGGTGAGCGTTGACGTTTGGAGGAAGGAGTGACCAATTGAATGTTTTTCCGCCACCACCAAAACCGTCGACATGGGCGTCGAGCAATATGGCTTGGGCTGCGTTGAAATCGTGAGCATATTTTACGAGATTAAAGCTGTCATCACCGTTTTCTGGGGCATCCAGCGGTATGCGGGCAGCGCGCACAAAGGGCCGGCCGTGGCGCAGGCAGTCGGCCGGGCTTTCGTCGCCGTGGAACTGCAGCAGGGCGGTGGGCAGCAGCGCGCAGGCTGCAGCCACTTGTGCAGTGGTTGCATTGACAAACAGCAACACCGGTGTTACGTAGGCGGGCAGGCGCGCTGCCAGCTCGGCTGCGCGGGCGGCGCTGACGTAGCGGGCGCTGGCTTCGTAAAGCACAAAGCCAACCGCATCGGCGCCGGCCAGGGCGGCGGCGTCGACGTCGGCTTCACACGTCAGGCCGCAAATCTTGATTCGGGTTCGCTGGTTCATGGTAGCCAATCATAGGCGGGTGCGCTGCTGGGCAAGTCGAAGTGGTCTTCATACACCGGGCCGACGAAGTACAGACCGTCGGGTGAAAAAGTCGGCGCCGCAGCATCGCGGCGGCGCGCCGCCAGCACCTCCAGGATCCATTCCGGACTGTGGCCGCCCTGACCGACGCTGACCAAGCAACCCATGATGTTGCGGATCATGTGGTGCAAAAAGGCGTTGGCCTCAAATTCGAAGCGCCAATAAGGGCCGCGCTGCGAGACTTTGATGCGGGTGATGGTTTTGACCGGGCTTTTGGCCTGGCATTGGGCCGCCCGGAAAGAAGAAAAGTCATGCTCGCCGAGCAGGTGCGCTGCGGCACGCTCGACTGCAGCGCTGTTCATGGGTCGGTAGACCCAGCCGACCCGGCCGGCTTCGACGCTGGGCCGCACCGGGGACTCAAGTAGCACGTAGGCGTAGCGTCGGGCGATGGCCGAGGCCCGCGAGTGAAAGCCAGTGGGGCCATCCGGCATTTGCTGCGCCCACTGCACGGCGATGTCACGCGGCAAAAAGGCGTTGGTGCCGCGCACCCAAGAGGCCATGTCGCGCGCCAGCGGGGTGTCGAAATGCACCACCTGCATCAGACCGTGAACGCCGGCGTCGGTGCGGCCAGCGCACATCACCCGCAGCGGTTGCTGGGTGAATTTGGCCAAGGCGCTTTCAAGCTGGTCTTGGATGGTGTTGCCCGAGAGTTGGCTCTGCCAGCCTTGGTATGCGCTGCCGTTGTAGCTGATGCCTAACGCGACTCTCAAGATTTGGTCCGAGACGGGGCCTTGTCTGGGGCGTCGGTACCGAGTCCCAGATCAAAGTCAAGCTTGGAAAAAGGCGGCGTCGGTGGTGGGTTGGCCGCCGCTGACTGGTACAACGGATTGGTCGGGTCTATGGTTTGGCCTTTTTTGCAAATCTGCGTCCAGTGGACGCCTTTTCCGCTGGTGATGCTCAAGGCTTCAATCGCCAACGCTTCAAAGCTGTCGGCATCCCCCCGGGCGATGTAAATCTCCATCAGTTCAAGGTGCAACGCCAGCCTTTGCGGCGTGCGTTTGAGTGCACCCAGCAAAAGGGCTTCACCCTGGGCCTCGCGGCCTGACGCGGCGACTTGGGCTGGCCTGGCGTTGCTGGCGAGTTGCTGGCGAAAGGCGTTGAAGTCACGGCTTTGGGGCAGGATGGTTTGGTACGCCTCGGCACGTGGCACGCTGGTGGCAGCGTCGGCGCTCGGCATGGTCAGCACTGCCCCTGCCTTGAGCCGGTTGACGTTGCCGGCCACAAAGGCATCTGGGTTACTGCGCAGCAGGGCCAGCAGCATCTGGTCGAGCGAGACATTGACGGGCAGGCTTTGCATGGCCAGCTGGCCGGCGGCGTCTCCGCGGACAACGCTGACGCGCGCAGCCGTCATTGGCAGCACCGGCGCCACCGGCTGTGCAGCGCTGGCCGATTCTGGCAGCGTCAGCAGCAGGGTGCGACCGTAGGGCGTTTGCTGCACCTTGAATTGGAGGCTGCTGAGGTCGGGGTTGTAGTTATGTCCGATGACTTTGTAGACCTCTGCGGAGGCCAGCGACGGCCGCAAGCTGCCGACTTCCTCCGGCGTTACATCCGTGATTTCGATCTCAGCCTGAAGGGGTTCACCGATCGATGACAGCACATTGAGCCGACCCAGGTCGAGCGCGCGGGCATCAAAGCTGGCCAAGCTGCCCAGACTGCCGAATGCCAGCAGAGTCGACAGCGCCAGAGCGTTGAACTTGTCGCTGGCGCTACGCTGCTGCGCAGCAGCAGACGCTGTGAAAAGGCCTGAAAGACACTGCGTGAACGTCTGCGCGGGTTCGGTTTGACTCAAACTTGATCGCACGACATTCCAGACAAGAGGTTGGGACAAGCAGACGGTAACACCAAGACCTTGTCGGCTCAAGCTTCCAGCAGGATGCGCAGCATGCGGCGCAGCGGCTCGGCAGCACCCCACAAAAGCTGGTCGCCGACGGTGAACGCGCCGAGGTAGTCATCGCCCATGGCCAACTTGCGGATGCGGCCGACCGGAATCCGCATGGTGCCGGTGACGGCCACCGGGGTCAGATCACGGATGCTGGCTTCGCGCGTGTTGGGCACCACTTGGACCCACTCGTTGTCAGCGGCGATCATGGCTTCGATATCGGCCAGCGGCACATTTTTCTTCAGCTTGAAGGTCAAGGCCTGGCTGTGGCAGCGCATGGCGCCGATGCGCACACAGAAGCCATCAACCGGCACGGCCGGGCTGTCAAAACCTGCGCCTTGGGCGAGGATCTTGTTGGTCTCAGCCATGCCTTTCCATTCTTCTTTGGACATGCCGTCACCCAGATCCTTGTCGATCCAGGGAATCAGCGAGCCGCCCAGCGGCACGCCGAAGTTGTCGGTCTCAGCGGCTGTCAAACTGCGCTGTTTGGCAATCACTTTACGGTCGATCTCTAAGATTGCACTTTTCGGGTCGTCCAGCAAGGCTTTGACCTCCGCGTTCAGCGTGCCGTATTGCGTCAGTAACTCGCGCATGTGCTGGGCGCCGCCGCCAGAGGCCGCTTGGTAAGTTTGGGTGCTCATCCACTCGACCAGACCGGCTTTGTACAGCGCGCCGACGCCTATCAGCATGCAGCTGACGGTGCAGTTGCCGCCTACCCAGTTCTTGCCGCCGCGCTGCAGGGCGTTTTGAATCACCGGCAGATTGACCGGGTCGAGCACGATGACGGCGTCATCGTTCATGCGCAGCGTTGAGGCGGCGTCAATCCAGTGGCCGGTCCAGCCCGCAGCGCGCAGTTTTGGAAACACCTCAGCGGTGTAGTCGCCGCCTTGGGCGGTCAAAATGATGTCGCATTTTTTCAGCGCATCGATGTCGAAAGCGTCTTTGAGCGTGGTTTCGTTTTTCGCCTGCAACGGGGCTTTGCCACCGGCATTGGACGTGGAGAAAAACATCGGCTCAATCAGAGCAAAGTCGCCCTCGGCCTGCATGCGGTCAATCAGCACCGAGCCGACCATGCCGCGCCAGCCGACCAAACCTACTAAGTTACCTGTCAATTTCACTGGATGCCCTTCAATTAATTCTCAAATTCAGCGTTTCAACCGAGCGCTTTGACCACGGCATCGCCCATCTCAGCGGTGCCGACGCGGGTCGTGCCTTCGCTGTAGATGTCAGGCGTGCGCAGTCCTTGACTCAACACCGCGTCCACCGCTTTTTCGATGCGGGCGGCCGCTTCGGGCTGGTTCAAGCTGAAGCGCAGCATCATCGCCGCGCTCAAAATGGTCGCCAGCGGATTGGCCACGCCTTTGCCCGCGATGTCGGGGGCGCTGCCGTGGCTTGGCTCATACAAGCCTTGGTTTTGGGTGTTCAGGCTGGCCGATGGCAGCATGCCGATGCTGCCTGTGAGCATGGCCGCAGCGTCGCTCAGAATGTCGCCAAACATGTTGCCGGTGACCACTACGTCAAATTTTTTCGGGGCTTTCACCAGCTGCATGGCGGCGTTGTCGACATACATGTGGTCGAGCGCGACGTCGGGATATTGCAGGCCGACCTCGGTCACCACGTCTTTCCAGAGCTGAAAGGTTTCGAGCACGTTGGCTTTGTCGACGCTGGTGACGCGGTGGCTGCGTTTGCGTGCCGCCTGAAAAGCCACGTGCGCGATGCGTTCGATTTCTGGGCGCGAATAGCGCATGGTGTCGAAGGCTTCTTCGCTGCCCGGAAAATGACCGTCGGTGGCGATGCGGCGACCGCGGGGTTGGCCAAAGTAAATGTCACCGGTCAGCTCACGGATGATCAGGATGTCCAGGCCCGAGACCAGTTCGCGCTTCAGGCTGGAGGCGTCCACCAGCTGCGGGTAGCAGATGGCTGGGCGAAAGTTGGCAAACAGCCCTAGGCTTTTGCGCAGACCCAAGATGGCCTGCTCAGGCCGCAGCGGCCGGTCCAGCGTGTCGTATTTCCAGTCGCCGACAGCGCCAAACAAAATCGCATCTGAGGCTTTGGCCAGGGCCAGTGTGGCCTCCGGCAGCGGGTGGCCGTGGGCGTCGAAAGCAGCGCCGCCGACGAGCGCGGTTTCCAGCGTCATGTCCAAGTCCAAAACCTTCAAGACCTTGACAGCCTCGGCGACGATTTCGGTGCCAATGCCGTCGCCCGGGAGTACTGCAATTTTCATCATTTAGCCATTCATGCGTTGCGGGCTGAGCCGCGAATTAAGGGGGCGAAAAGTCGCGTACAGTCGCGCGAAGTCGCGAAAAATCAAGCTTGGTGTGTGTGGGCCAACCAAGGTTTGCTGGCCAGGCGTTCAGCTTCGAAAGCTTTGATTTTGTCGGCTTTTTGCAAGGTCAGGCCGATGTCGTCCAAGCCGCCCAGCAGGCAGAATTTGCGAAACGGCTGAACCTCAAACGGCAGCTCTTCGCCCTGCGGCTTGATGACCACTTGGCGCTCTAAATCGATGGTCAACTGGTAACCGGGAAACGCTAGGGCGTCGGCAAACAGCTGGCTCACCAGCGCCTCCGGCAAGACGATCGGCAGCAAGCCGTTCTTGAAGCTGTTGTTGAAAAAGATGTCGGCGTAGCTGGGCGCAATGATGGCCCGAAAACCATACTGGTCGAGCGCCCAAGGCGCGTGTTCCCGCGAGGAACCGCAGCCAAAGTTTTTGCGCGCCAGCAAGACCGATGCGCCTGTGTAGCGGGGCTGGTTCAGCACGAAGTCCGGGTTCGGCTTGCGTGAGGTTGGGTCTTGCCCGGGAAAGCCAGCGTCGAGGTAGCGCCAAGCGTCAAACAGATTTGGGCCGAAGCCGGTCTTCTTGATCGACTTGAGGAATTGCTTCGGAATGATGGCGTCCGTGTCCACGTTTTCGCGGTCCATGGGGGCCACCAGGCCTTGGTGTACGGTGAATTTTTGCATGGCTGTGTGGGTTATTTCTTGGCCGCGTTTTCAACTGCGGCACCGGCTTTTTGCACGTCTTGGCCGAGGCCGCGCAGCGTGTTGCAGCCTGACAGAAGCAGGCAAAGAGCAGCGAAGACGAAGGTTTTTTTGAACATGGTGTGCAGAGTCAAGCGAATTTACGGATGTCAACGAAGTGGCCGTGGACAGCGGCCGCAGCCGCCATCGCCGGGCTGACCAAATGGGTCCGGCCACCGGCGCCTTGACGGCCTTCGAAGTTGCGGTTGCTGGTCGAGGCGCAGCGCTCGCCTGGTTCAAGTCGGTCGGCGTTCATGGCCAGGCACATCGAGCAACCGGGTTCGCGCCATTCAAAACCGGCGGCGATAAAAATCTTGTCGAGGCCTTCGCGTTCGGCTTGTTCCTTGACCAAGCCGGAACCCGGCACGACCATGGCGAGCTTGACGTTTTTCGCGACTTTCTGGCCGATCTTTTTGACCATGGCGGCGGCTTCGCGGATGTCTTCAATGCGGCTGTTGGTGCACGAGCCGATGAAAACTTTGTCGATCATGATGTCGTTGATGGCTTTGCCGGGCGTTAAGCCCATGTAGGTCAAAGCGCGTTCGATGGCGTCGCGTTTGTTGGCGTCTTTTTCTTTGTCTGGATCGGGCAAGCTGTCTTCGATCGACAGCACCATCTCCGGCGAGGTGCCCCAGGTAACTTGCGGCCGGATGCTACCCGCGTCGAGTTCGACCACGGCGTCAAACTTGGCGCCAGCGTCCGAGCGCAAAGTGTTCCAGTACTGCACCGCCATGTCCCACTCGGGGCCACCGATAAACTGACCGGTTTTCGGGTCGGTGCCGGGCGCGAGCAAACGGCCCTTGAGGTAGTCGATGGTTTTTTGGTCAACCGCCACCAGTCCGGCACGAGCGCCAGCTTCGATCGCCATGTTGCAGACCGTCATGCGGCCTTCCATGCTCAGGGCACGGATCGCCGCGCCGCCAAACTCGATGGTGTAGCCGGTGCCGCCCGCCGTGCCGATCTTGCCGATGATGGCCAGCACAATGTCTTTGCCGGTCAGGCCGGGGGCCAAGGTGCCCTCGACTTTGATCAGCAGGTTTTTGGCTTTTTTGGCCAGCAGTGTTTGCGTCGCCATGACGTGTTCGACTTCGCTGGTGCCAATGCCGTGCGCCAGTGCACCAAAGGCGCCGTGCGTGGAGGTGTGCGAGTCGCCGCAGACGACAGTCATGCCGGGCAGCGTGGCGCCATTCTCAGGTCCCATGACGTGGATGATGCCTTGCCGCTTGGAGAGAAACGGGAAGTAGGCGGCAGCGCCGAACTCCGCGATATTGCTGTCCAGGGCCAAAACTTGTTCTTTGCCGACCGCGTCGGTCAGGCCGTCGTAACCCAGCTCCCAGCCGGTGGTGGGGGTGTTGTGGTCGGCTGTGGCGACGATGGAGCTGATGCGCCAGACTTTGCGGCCGGCTTCACGCAGGCCTTCAAAGGCTTGTGGGCTGGTCACTTCATGAACCAGATGGCGGTCGATGTAGAGGATGGCCGTGCCATCTTCTTCGGTGTGGACAACGTGTTCGTCCCAAATCTTGTCGTAGAGGGTGCGCATTTTTTTCCTTCAGATTTTTTTATTTTAAAGCTATCGCAGAGGCGGCGAAAGAGTTGGCGTTGGCCATTGCAACTGACGACCGCTGCTCAGACGTAATTTGTCGAGGTCTTCGGGTGTGTCAAGGTCTTGCACAAAATGCAGGTTGTCGCAGTCGAAGGCGTGAACTTGCGCTGTGTGCTGCTGCCGCCATTGCTTGCAGCCGACTTCGGGCGGGCAGGCCAGCATAGCGCTGCGCACGGCCGCCGTGAAGATCACCGGGTTGCCCGGTTGACGATGGACGCGGGGGAACAGCAGGCTGGTGCCTACAGGCCGGTGTTTGAACGCGCCCATCAGTTGCCTGACATCTGGCGCATCGATCAAAGGCTGATCGGCCAATGCCATCAGCACGGCGTCGGTCTGGCCTGACAGACTTTGCAAGCCCAGTCGCTGCGACGAGACCGGGCTGGCCGCTGGATTCGGGTTGCTCACCAGCGTCACCGCAAAGTCTTTTAACAGCGGCGCGATCTGGCTCGCATGGTGGCCCAGCACGACCACCAGTTCAGTCACGCCAGCGCCCTGCAAGGCCAGGATCTGACGGTGTATCAGCGGCACACCGTCGAGCTCTAAAAGCGATTTGGGCTGGTAGCCCATGCGTGTGCCGGCACCGGCGGCCAGCAGCACGGCCGCCACACTGAGTGACTGGTGAATGGCGTGGGCGACAGGGGTGGTTGTCATGCGCGTCTTCAGCCGATGATGTTCTCAGCGTCGAGCACCCGCACCCGCGGGTCGACGTTGTAGCCACCAAATTCGGTGTAGCGCAGCAGGTGCCGTTCACAGCGCTGGCAGTGCCAAACCTCGCATTGGTTGTACGGGAAAAAGGCCGGCGCAATGGGTGCGTTCGGTGAGTCGTAGCGTGTGCCCTGCGGGTGGCATTCTTCAAGTGTCGGTTCTTCAATGCTGGGGTCGCGCAGGGTACCAACGGCCGTCATTTGCACCGTTTCCCAGCGGTATTCCGCCAGGCTTTCCCACGCGGTGCAGGCGCCAAGCGCACAGCAGCAGTCCTGCGGCACGGTGGCGTTGATCAAGGCCAGTCGCAATGCGGCCGCGTTGGCGATGTGTTTCACGATGAGGTGGGCCATCGGGGTTTTTGAGCGTTGAGGGTGCAGGCGCTTAGAGGCAAAAATAGAAAAAGCCTGCCGACACGAGGTAGGCAGGCTTTGCAGAACCAGCTTCGTGAGAAGCCGACAGCTTATCAGCGTTGGCCGATAGGCTTGACGTCGCGCGGTGTTGAGCCCGTGAACAGCTGGCGCGGACGGCCGATCTTGTACTCAGGGTCGCCGATCATTTCGTTCAGTTGCGCGATCCAGCCGACCGTGCGCGCCAAGGCGAAGACGGCGGTGAACAGTGGCACCGGAATACCGATGGCGCGCTGGACGATGCCCGAGTAAAAGTCGACGTTCGGGTAGAGCTTGCGGGAGACAAAGTAGTCGTCTTCGAGGGCAATCTTTTCGAGTGTCATGGCCAACTTGAACAGCGGGTCGTTTTCGAGGCCCATCTCTTGCAGCACTTCTTTGCAGGTTTCCTGCATCAGCTTGGCGCGTGGGTCGTAGTTCTTGTAAACGCGGTGACCAAAACCCATCAGTTTGACAGTTGAGTTTTTGTCTTTGACCTGCTTGATGAATTCACCGATGTTTTCGACGCCGCCATTTTTCTGAATGTCGGTCAACATGTTCAAGGCCGCTTCGTTGGCGCCGCCGTGGGCCGGACCCCAGAGGCAAGCCACGCCAGCAGCAATCGCTGCAAATGGGTTGGTGCCCGACGAGCCGCACAAGCGCACAGTCGATGTCGAGGCGTTTTGCTCGTGGTCAGCGTGCAAGATGAAGATGCGGTCGAGGGCACGTTCAAGCACCGGATTGACTTGGTACTCCTCGCAGGGTGTGGCAAACATCGAGTGCAGAAAATTACCGGCGTAGCTCAAGTCGTTGCGTGGGTAGACATAAGGCTGGCCGACGGTGTATTTGTAGGCCATGGCCACCAGCGTTGGCATCTTGGCAATTAGGCGAATCGCTGCAATTTCGCGGTGCTCTGGATTGTTGATGTCGGTGCTGTCATGGTAGAAGGCCGAGAGGGCGCCGACCAAACCGGTCATGATGGCCATCGGATGCGCATCACGGCGAAAACCGCGCATGAAATACTGCATTTGCTCGTGCACCATGGTGTGGTTGGTCACTCGCCCGACGAAATCTGTCTTTTGAGTGGCGTCAGGCAGCTCGCCGTACAGCAACAGGTGACAGGTTTCGAGGAAGTCGCAGTTGGTCGCCAGCTGTTCTATCGGGTAGCCGCGGTACAACAGTTCGCCCTTGTCACCGTCGATGTAAGTAATAGCCGATTGGGTTGCCGCCGTCGACATAAAGCCTGGATCGTAGGTGAACATGCCAGTCTGCGCGTATAGCTTGCGAATGTCGACCACATCGGGACCTACGGTGCCTTGGTAAACCGGCAAGTCAACGCTGGGCGCACCGTTGCTGAACGTAAGAGTCACTTTGCTGTCGGCTAAATTCATTGCACTTTCCTTCTTATGGGGGCGATGGGCGATGTCCGGAGGGCACCAGTCCCGATAATGGGTAGGTCAGGCTTGTGCCGGGCTAGGTGCTGCTGGAACGATCAACAGAGCCAGCACTTCGCGGGCTTCGTCGGTCGAGGCGATGGTGGCTTCAAGTTCACCAGGCTGCTTGCGCTGTAGAAATAGATCGAGCAGATCATTGTCTGACAGGCCCATTAAATCATCCATGCCTTTGGCTTGCCGGACGGTCAAGGTGGCTTCGTGTTTGGTAAAAAACCGTTTGATGAACAAGTCGTTTTCAAGCAGGCCACGACGGCAACCCCAGCGCAGCCGGCTGAGCGAACGCTCGTCCAGCAGCGGTGAAAAGGTCGGCGTCAAGGTTTGAGGCGGGTCAGATGTCACAGCAATTATCTTAGACTGTGCGCAGAACCATCATTTCCTTGATCTTGCCAATCGCTTTGGTCGGGTTCAGGCCCTTGGGACAGACATCGACGCAATTCATGATGGTATGGCAGCGGAACAAGCGATACGGGTCTTCGAGGTTGTCGAGGCGGGCGGCAGTGTCTTCGTCGCGGCTGTCGGCGATGAAGCGGTAAGCCTGTAACAGGCCGGCTGGGCCAACGAACTTGTCTGGGTTCCACCAGAAGCTCGGGCAGCTTGTGGAGCAGCTAGCGCACAAGATGCACTCGTACAAGCCGTTCAGTTCGTCGCGCTCTTCGGGGCTTTGCAGGCGCTCTTTTTCAGGCGGCACGTTGTCATTGACCAAGTACGGCTTGATCGAGTTGTACTGCTTGAAAAACTGCGTCATGTCGACAATCAAGTCGCGCACCACTGGCAAACCTGGCAGCGGCTTGAGGACGATGGTCCCCTTCAGCGTCAGCATGTTGGTTAGGCAGGCGAGGCCATTTTTGCCGTTGATGTTCATGGCGTCCGAGCCGCAAACACCTTCACGGCAAGAGCGGCGGAAGGTGATACTCGGGTCATGTGCCTTGAGCTTCATCAGAGCGTCGAGCAGCATGCGTTCGCTGCCATCGAGTTCAACCTCGATGGTCTGCATGTACGGCTTGGCATCCTGGTCCGGGTCGTAGCGATAAATTTTAAAAGTGCGTTTGGCCATGTTGTACTCGCAAAAGTTGATCAGTTGGGGACAGAGCTAAAGATCTGTCCCACAAGGTGTTAGAAACTACGAACGGTCAGAGGAACGGAGTCAACTGACAGCGGTTTCATTTGCACCGGCTTGTAAGACAGGCGGTTGCCTTCGCTGTGCCAGAGGGTGTGCTTGTGCCACTCGCTGTCGTTGCGGCCGTTCGGGTTTTCTGGCGTGTCGCCGTACTCATCGACCGAGTGCGCACCGCGGCTTTCGTGGCGTGCAGCGGCGGAGACAATGGTAGCTTCAGCGGCTTCGATCAGGTTTTCGACTTCCAGCGCTTCAATGCGGGCGGTGTTAAAAATCTTCGACTTGTCTTTCAGGCCTATTTTCTTCACACGTTCACGCAAGGCGGCGATTTTGGTCACGCCTTCGTCCATGATGGCTTGTGTCCGAAACACACCCGCATGCTGCTGCATGGTTGCACGGATGTCGTTGGCTACGTCTTGTGCGTACTCGCCATCGGTGGCGTTGTCGAGGCGGGCAATTCGGGCCAGCGTGGCGTCGGCCGCATTGGCTGGCAGTGGCTTGTGCTCGGTCGCTGTCTTGTTGAACTCAACAATGTGATTGCCGGCGGCGCGGCCAAAGACCAGTAAGTCGAGCAGAGAGTTGGTGCCCAGACGGTTGGCGCCGTGGACGCTGACGCAAGAGCATTCGCCCACGGCGTACAGACCATTGACGACTTCGTTTTGGTTGGCTGCGTTTTGCGTGACAACTTGACCGTGGATGTTGGTCGGAATACCACCCATCTGGTAGTGGATAGTCGGCACCACAGGGATCGGTTCCTTGGTGATGTCGACGTTGGCAAAGTTGTGACCAATCTCCAGCACCGAGGGCAGCCGCTTGAGGATAGTCTCGGCGCCGAGGTGCGTCATGTCGAGATTGATGTAGTCCTTGTTAGGACCGCAACCGCGACCTTCTTTGATCTCTTGGTCCATACAACGCGAGACATAGTCACGTGGCGCCAGATCTTTGTAGGCTGGGGCATAACGCTCCATGAAGCGCTCGCCATTGCTGTTGCGCAAAATAGCGCCTTCGCCGCGGCAGCCTTCGGTCAGCAACACGCCAGCGCCATGCACGCCGGTCGGGTGAAACTGCCAGAACTCCATGTCTTCGAGCGGGATGCCGGCGCGAGCCGCCATGCCCAAGCCGTCGCCGGTGTTGATAAAGGCATTGGTGGAGGCTTCAAAAATGCGGCCTGCACCACCAGTAGCCAGCAGCGTTGTTTTGGCTTCAAAAATATGCACGTCACCGGTTTCCATCTCGATAGCGGTGACACCAACGACGTCGCCGGCTTCGTCACGGATCAAGTCCATCGCCAACCATTCAACGAAGAAACTTGTTTTTTCTTTGACGTTTTGTTGGTACAGCGTGTGAAGCATGGCGTGGCCAGTGCGGTCGGCTGCAGCGCATGCGCGTTGCACAGCTTTTTCGCCGTAGTTGGCGGTGTGGCCGCCAAACGGCCGTTGGTAAATCGTGCCGTCTGGGTTGCGGTCGAACGGCATGCCCATGTGCTCCAAGTCATAGACGACCTTGGGCGCTTCACGGCACATGTACTCGATCGCGTCTTGATCACCGAGCCAGTCAGAGCCTTTGACGGTGTCATAAAAGTGGAAGTGCCAGTTGTCTTCAGACATGTTGCCGAGCGAAGCACCAATGCCGCCTTGCGCAGCTACGGTATGTGAGCGCGTCGGGAATACTTTCGACAAAACGGCGACATTCAGACCAGCTTTGGCCAGTTGCAGCGAAGCGCGCATACCAGAGCCGCCGGCACCGACGATAACGACGTCAAATTTGCGCTTTGGGAGTTTAGAAGTGAGTGTCATGATTTCTTAGAGTCTCCACAAGACTTGAATGGCCCAACCGGAACATGCCACGAGCCAGACGATGGTAAATACTTGAAGCGACAAGCGCACCGCCACGGGCTTGATGTAGTCCATGTAGATGTCGCGCATGCCGACCCAGACGTGCAACAGCATACTCAAGATGACCACGAGGGTCAGCGTTTTCATGGGTTGCGAAGAGAAGATGCCGGCCCACTTGTCGTAGCCGATGGGGCCTTTGCTAAGCAGCACTTGGGCCAACACCACGATGGTGAAGAGCGCCATGAGTGTGGCGGTCACGCGTTGGCTGAGCCAGTCACGTAAACCGTAGTGGGCACCGACAACGATGCGTTTTGAGCCGTAATTAACAGACATGCTGGTTTTCCTATGACTGGATTAGTAAAGGCCGAACAGCTTGGCACTGAGGACCGCTGTCAGTGTCAGGCTGATGACCAAGACCGTTTTGGCCGAGGTTTTGCCAAATTGCAACTCAACCGCTTTGTGGCTGTAGTCCATCCAGAGGTGGCGCAGGCCGGAAGTGAAGTGGTGCAAATAAGCCCAGATCAAGGCCAAGGCGACCAGCTTCCAAAGGAAACCAGGCAAGCCAAGCATGCCGACGTTGAAGGCGCTGGTGAAGCGCGCGAACGAGATTTCCGATGAGATGGAGGTGTCGAACATCCAGATGATGAAAGGCATCAGAGCAAACATCATGGCACCGCTGACGCGGTGCAAGATGGAGACCCAGCCAGCCGCGGGCAGTCGGTAACTCGGGAGATCGGCGAAGGCGTTAATGTTGCGGAACTCAGGCCGCTTCTTCTTTAGGGTTGTCGCTGGTTCGGACATTCTTGGCTTTCTAAATTTTTTGAGTAACTGGCTTGTAACAAAAGCTGTTCAGGCCCAAATTCTATTGCAATGCAACATGAATCTTGACCTGGGTTGGGTTTGGTCGGGATTTATTCCGGGAAATTAGATTCAAAAAAAGATCTGTTTTTTGCGCTGGTGGGCGTCTGCGCGCGGCGTTTCGGGTCGAGCTTGCGCTGGGCTTACAAGTCGTTCAGATTTTTCAGCATGTCCTCGGCGCGCTCACGGATCGCTTGGCGTTCTTCAGGCGCGATGCGCTGCAGGTTTTTGACCATCAAGGCCGTTCGCGGGTTGTTGGCAAAGCGGGCTTCATGTTGGTCCAAGAAATTCCAGTACAGCGTGGTCATGGGGCAGGCATTGGTGCCGGTGCGCGCTTCAGGCTGGTAACTGCAGCCGCTGCAGTAGTTGCTCATGCGCTTGACGTAAGCGCCGCTGGCAATGTAGGGTTTCGAGGTAAAACGTCCGCCGTTGGCAAACAGCGCCATGCCAGCGGTATTGGGCAGCTCCACCCATTCGACCGCGTCGACGTAAACCGCCAAATACCAATCGCACAACTGTTGCGGCGTGATCTGCGCCGTGACGCCGAACATGCCGGTGACCATCAGGCGTTGGATGTGATGCGAATAGCCATTGGCGAGCGTCTGATTGATGGACTGGCGCATGCAATTCATTTTCGTGTCGCCAGTCCAATACCAAGCTGGCAAGGGATTCTGATGGCCGAAATGGTTGGCTTCTTTGAGGCCAGGCATGTCCAGAAAATAGACGCCGCGAATGAATTCGCGCCAGCCCAGCACTTGGCGAATAAAACCTTCGACGCTGGCCAAGGGTAAGTCGCGCTCGTGGTACGCCCGTTCGGCGGCGAGGATCACTTCAAGCGGGTGCAGCAGTTTCAGGTTGAGGGAGCTCGACAGCAGGGCGTGCCAGCCAAAATCGAGCCCAGTCCACATGGCGTCTTGGTGCGCGCCGAAGAGCGGCAGGCGATTGGCCGTAAAGTCTTCCAACGCCAGCAAAGCCTGCTTGCGCGTGACGGGCCAGTTGAAGCTTAAAAGCTTGCCAGGGTGCTCGGCAAAGCGCTGCGTCACGAGCTTGATCACCCCCTGCGTGATGTTGTCTTGCTCAAACACCAATGGCTGGGGAACATCTTTCGGGCCCGCTTTGCCAAAGCCTTTGCGGTTTTCAGCATCGAAATTCCATTGACCGCCGACCGGCTGATCGCCGTCCATCAGCACTTTGTACTGTTGGCGCATCTTCCTGTAAAAAAACTCCATGCGCAGGCTGGTCGACGTACCGGCCCATTGGCGGAACTGCGTCAAGCTACACAAGAAGTGCTTGTCCTCGCGCCATTCGATGGGTGCTGACTGTGTCTCGGCTGATTTGCAAGCGGCTTCAACCAGTGAGCGCACACGCAAGTCACCGGGTTCCACACCGATCACGCGCTGTGGGTTGAAAACCGCTATCGCGGCCTGCAGACCATCGCCCAAGGTGAGGTCATTTTCTTTGTCCAGCGCGCGGTAATGAACCCGCCATTGCCGCTGCCTGAGTTGTTCTGCAAAGTGCCGCATGGCCGAGAGATACAGCGTCGTCCGCGTTTTGTGCGACCAGACATGGGTGGATTCTTCAATCGCCTCGACCATCAACACCACGTCCAGCGCAGGGTCCATGCCGTCAAAAACGGCCGAATCTTCGTCGAGTTGGTCGCCCAAAATCAGCAACAGGTGGCGGCAGTTGGTCGTCATTCGGGTGGCCTTCAGCTCAACGAGTTTTGATAATGGTGGGTGTCGGTGCGGTACAGGCCGCGGCGCAATTCTATCGGCAGGTCGTTGTAGGTGTAGGCGATGCGCTCCACACTTAACAACGGTGCGCCTGCTGGGACGTCCAGGATGTCGGTGGCGGGTGCGGTGGCTGACAGCGCCCGGATTTTTTCTTCAGCGCGCACCATGCGCACGCCAAACTCGGTTTCAAACAGCGCGTACATCGGGCCGCGGTAAGTGTCGAGCCGTTCGGCGGTTAGTCCTTTGAAGGGGGCGGCCGGCAGCCAGAGGTCTTCCAAAATGGTCGGCACACCCTGAAATGCCAGCACCCGCCGCACCTGCAGCACGGCGTCGCCGCTGCGCAAACCTAGCGCCCGGGCAATGTCTGCTGGCGCGCGCAGTCGCTTGCAGTCAATGATGCGGCGCTCTGCCGGGCCCTCGGTAGTGGTGTCGCCGCTGTCGGGCAACAGCCGCAAGAAGCGGTATTGAACATGCTGTGCGGCGTGGGTGGCGACAAAAGTACCTTTGCCTTGGCGCCGCACCAGCAGGTTGTCAGCCGCCAGCTCGTCGATGGCTTTGCGCACCGTGCCTTGGCTGACGCGAAAACGCGCGGCCAAGTCCATCTCGCTGGGAATGGCTTCGCCGGGCTTCCATTCGCCGCCTTGCAGGCTTTGCAATATCAGCACCTTGATCTGTTGGTACAGCGGGCTGAAAGCGGGTGTTCCCGCCGGGCCTGCGCTGAGCTCGGATGTCAGCGGCAGAGTTTCGGTGGGGTCGTTTGAAGTGATCGGCATGGCAGTCTTGAAAGAACAGCAAATGATATCTTATATAAGACATAAGACAAATTGACGAGCAGGGGTTTTCCCGCGTAAACTCAGAGGCTGTGCCAGACCGTGGCCCTGCCAAAACGGCAGCCTTCCAAAATTTGATTCACAACCCTCCTGGAGTTTCGTCATGAGCAAAAAACCCGTCCGTGTTGCCGTCACTGGTGCTGCCGGCCAAATTGGTTACGCCTTATTGTTCCGCATTGCCTCTGGCGAGATGCTGGGCAAAGACCAGCCGATCATTTTGCAATTGCTCGAAGTGCCTTTCGAAGGCCCACAAAAAGCGCTCAAGGGCGTCATGATGGAATTGGAAGACTGCGCTTTCCCGTTGCTGGTCGGCATGGAAGCCCACAGCGACCCGATGACGGCTTTTAAAGACACTGATTACGCTTTACTGGTTGGTTCGATGCCGCGCAAAGCCGGCATGGAACGCGCTGAACTGCTGGCCATCAACGGTCAAATTTTCACCGCTCAGGGCAAGGCCCTGAACGCTGTTGCCAGCCGCAATGTCAAGGTTCTGGTGGTCGGCAACCCTGCCAACACCAACGCCTACATCGCCATGAAGAGCGCGCCAGATCTGCCGCGCAAAAACTTCACCGCCATGTTGCGGCTGGACCACAACCGTGCGCTCAGCCAGATCGCTGCCAAGACCGGTACCCAAGTGGCCGACATCGAAAAGCTCACTGTTTGGGGCAATCACTCGCCAACCATGTATGCGGACTACCGATTCGCCACGGTGAACGGTAAAGCGGTCAAAGACCTGATCAACGACCAAGTCTGGAACGCCGAAATCTTCTTGCCGACGGTTGGCAAGCGCGGCGCTGCCATCATTGAAGCGCGTGGCCTGTCGTCAGCCGCTTCGGCCGCTAACGCAGCGATTGACCACATGCGTGATTGGGCGCTGGGCAGCAACGGCAAATGGGTGACCATGGGCATTCCATCGGACGGCCAATACGGCATCCCGAAAGACACCCTGTTCGGCTTTCCGGTCACCACCGCCAACGGCGAGTACACGCTGGTCGAAGGGCTGGAGATCGACGAATTCAGCCAAACTTGCATTAACAAAACGCTCAAAGAGCTGCAAGACGAACAAGCCGGCGTTGCTCACCTGCTGTGAGCTGGCTGGGCAACTAAGCATGCAACATCCGCGCGACGTTCTACTAGGCGCTCAGGCAGCAGCCGGCACCTTGCCGGTCTGTGACCACTACAGCGGCGTTGAGCCGCGCATGCGGAAAAGCCTGCAATTGCAAGCCGAGATGCACGCGGAGTTTGGCGCCTGCGTTTTTGACGTGACGCTGGACTGTGAAGACGGCGCACCTGTCGGTGGCGAGGCGGATCACGCGGCCTTGGTGGTGTCTTTGCTGTTGGCGGCGGCACCTGAGGCCCGCGTGGCGGTTCGTGTGCATGCGCTGGACCACCCGGCTTTTGAGGCCGACATCGCCAGCATCGTCGGTCAAGCGGGTCATCGGCTGAGTCATGTGATGATTCCGAAAGTCGAGTCGGCGGCTGATCTGCTGAAGGTGGAAAAAGCCCTGGCAGCCATTGGTGGTGCTGCGTTGGCGCTGCCACTGCATGTGCTGGTCGAGTCACCACGGGCGGTGCACAACGCCTTTGAATTGGCGGCGCATCCGCGGGTTCAATCGATCAGCTTTGGTTTGATGGATTTTGTCTCCAGCCACAACGGTGCTGTTCCTGCTGATGCCATGGGCAGCAGCGGGCAGTTCAGCCACCCCTTGGTGCTGCGCGCCAAGCTGGAGATCGCCTCGGCTTGCCACGCTTTTGGCAAAGTGCCTTCGCATTGTGTTGTCACTGAATTCAGTGACCTGGCCGCCATGCAAAGCGCCGCGACGCGGGCCAGCCGCGAGTTGGGCTACACCCGCATGTGGAGCATTCACCCGAGTCAGATTCGACCTATTTTGGCGGCTTTCGCGCCACAGCAGGCCGAGATTGAGTTGGCCGCCGAGTTGATTGCTGCTGCCGACAAGGCGCAATGGGCGCCCATCAGTTTCCACGGAAAACTGCACGACCGTGCCAGTTACCGCTACTACTGGCAAGTGCTTGAGCGCGGCCACCAGACGGGTGTCGTCTTGCCGCTCGAGACACAGGGGTATTTCCTGAAACCCATGGCGGCCCAGTAGGTATAGGCTGTTGCACATGAAAACCCTGCTCTTACCCTGTTTTTTGGCGACTTGCGTTTGGCTTGCCGCTCCCGCCGCGTTGGCTCAGTCCACGGCTCATCCCGCCGCTAAAAAAGCCCGCGCAGGCAAGGCACACGCAAGCGCCAGTCGGACCGAAATCAAAAGCACTGCCAACCAGATGGCCGCAGGTATCGCTGCAGCAGAAGCGGCGCTTGATCCGACTGAGTTGGCGATAGCTGAGCAAGTCCATACCGGTGTTTTACGCTGTGATTTGGGTGCCTCAGTGACGTTGACGAACGACCCGCAGTCGCCTGGTTATTTCAATGTTTTGGGTAAGAATTTTCGCTACCGGATGATTCCTGTCGCCACGTCCACCGGTGCCATTCGACTGGAAGACTACAAAGCAGGTGCCGTTTGGTTGCAGTTGCCCAATAAATCGATGTTGATGAACCAGAAAGCCGGCCAGCGCATGGCCGACGAATGCATGAGTCCGGCGCAATTGACCGTCGCCCAAGCCATGCGTGAAAAGCTGGTGCCGGGCTTGTTGGATTGAGCAGCCGGCCCTCGATTGAGTTTTGAGTTTCCTTTTTTGAGTCACCCTAATTTTTGTTCGACAGGAGAAAAACAGTGTCCGATTTTCTGACCGCCTACCGCGTCCATGTTGCCGAGCGTTCCGCTCTGGGCATTCCCCCTTTGCCCTTGTCGGCCAAGCAAACCGGTGAGCTCATCGAGCTGCTGAAAAGGCCACCCCAAGGCGAAGAAAAAACGCTGGTCGACCTGATTACTTACCGCGTGCCGGCTGGCGTGGACGATGCCGCCAAAGTCAAGGCGAGCTATTTGGCCGCTGTGGCTTACGGCACAGAAAAATGCGCGGTGATTTCACGCGTGCACGCGACCCAGTTGCTGGGCACGATGCTTGGCGGCTACAACATCAGCCCGATGATTGACTTGCTGGACGACGCCGAAGCTGCTGTTGCAGAACAAGCCGCGTCCGGCTTGAAGTCAACGCTGTTGATGTTCGATCAGTTCCATGACGTGCAAGAGAAGTCTGAAAAGGGCAACGCTTACGCCAAGGCCGTGCTGCAAAGCTGGGCCGATGCCGAGTGGTTTACCAGCCGCCCAGAAGTGGCCAAGTCGATCCAGCTGACGGTTTTCAAATGCGCTGGCGAGATCAACACCGACGACTTGTCGCCGGCCCCTGACGCTTGGAGCCGCCCCGACATTCCGCTGCATGCCTTGGCCATGCACAAAAACGCTCGTCCTGGCATCACACCTGAAGAAGACGGCAAGCGTGGTCCCGTCAAGTTTATTGAAGAACTCAAGGCCAAAGGCCATCTGGTGGCTTACGTCGGTGACGTTGTCGGCACCGGTTCTTCCCGCAAATCGGCCACTAACTCGGTGCTGTGGTGGACCGGCCAAGACATTCCGTTTGTGCCAAACAAGCGCTTTGGCGGTGTCTGTCTGGGCAGCAAAATTGCCCCAATTTTCTACAACACCATGGAAGACTCGGGCGCCTTGCCGATCGAAGTCGACGTCAGCCAAATGGCCATGGGCGATGTGATCGAGCTGCGTCCTTACGAGGGCAAAGCCCTCAAAGACGGCCAAGTGATTGGCGAGTTCAGCTTCAAAAGCGATGTGCTGTTTGACGAAGTGCGCGCCGGTGGCCGCATTCCCCTGATCGTCGGCCGTGGCCTGACGTCCAAAGCCCGCGCTGCGCTGGGTCTGCCAGCGTCGACCGTGTTCCGCCTGCCGCAAGACCCTGTCGACAGCGGTCGTGGTTACACGCTGGCGCAAAAAATGGTCGGCCGCTCGGTCGGTTTGCCAGAAGGCAAGGGCGTTCGCCCTGGCACTTATTGCGAACCCAAAATGACCTCGGTTGGCACGCAAGACACCACTGGCCCGATGACCCGCGACGAACTCAAAGACTTGGCCTGCCTGGGCTTCAGTTCAGACCTCGTCATGCAATCGTTCTGCCACACGGCGGCTTATCCCAAGCCGGTTGACGTCAAGATGCACCACGAGCTGCCAGAGTTCATCACCACCCGTGGCGGTATCTCGCTGCGCCCGGGCGACGGCATCATCCACAGCTGGTTGAACCGCATGCTGCTGCCTGACACGGTCGGCACCGGCGGCGACAGCCACACGCGTTTTCCGATCGGTATCAGCTTCCCAGCGGGATCCGGTCTGGTCGCTTTTGGTGCCGCCACTGGCGTCATGCCGCTGGACATGCCTGAGAGCGTGCTGGTGCGCTTCAAAGGCACAATGCAGCCCGGCGTCACGCTGCGCGATCTGGTCAGCGCAATTCCGCTGTACGCCATCAAGGCCGGTCTGTTGACCGTGGCCAAGCAGGGCAAGGTCAATGTGTTCTCCGGTCGCATCCTAGAGATCGAAGGCTTGCCTGATTTGAAAGTGGAGCAGGCTTTTGAGCTGAGCGACTCGTCGGCTGAGCGCAGCGCGGGCGGTTGCACCGTGCACCTGAACAAAGAGCCGATCATCGAGTACATCACCAGCAACATCACCATGTTGAAGTGGATGATCGCGACGGGTT
Source organism: Polaromonas sp. (assembly GCA_041442125.1). Taxonomy (GTDB): domain Bacteria; phylum Pseudomonadota; class Gammaproteobacteria; order Burkholderiales; family Burkholderiaceae_C; genus Polaromonas. The sequence continues at coordinate 84,997 of JASDRC010000054.1, forward strand.
ATTCAGATGTGCGCACCATCAAGCGCCGCATCGCCGCCATGGAAGCTTGGCTGGCCGATCCGCAGCTCTTGAAGGCCGACCCAGATGCTGAATACGCTGCGGTGATCGAGATTGATTTGGCCGACATCCACGAGCCCATCTTGGCCTGCCCGAACGATCCGGATGATGTGAAAACGCTGTCTGAAGTCGCTGGCACCAAGATCGACGAAGTCTTCATCGGCAGCTGCATGACCAACATCGGCCATTTCCGCGCCGCCTCCAAGCTGCTCGAAAACAAGCGTGATATCCCGGTCAAGTTGTGGATGGCGCCACCGACCAAAATGGACGCCAAGCAACTCACCGAAGAAGGCCATTACGGCGTGCTCGGCGCGGCCGGCGCACGCATGGAAATGCCCGGTTGCAGCTTGTGCATGGGCAACCAAGCACAGGTCAAAGAAGGCGCCACGGTGTTGTCAACCTCGACGCGTAACTTCCCGAACCGTCTGGGCAAAAATACTTTTGTCTACTTGGGTTCAGCCGAACTTGCGGCCATCACCTCCAAGCTCGGTCGCATCCCGACCAAAGCCGAGTACATGGACGACATGGGCGTTCTGATGGATGCTGGCAGCACGGTCTACAAGTACCTGAACTTCGACCAGGTCAAGGACTACACGGACGTCGCCGAGACAGTCAGCTGAAGCGATTGACTTGTTAACACTGGGTTTGCGCCCAGTCCGAGCCCTCGTTGAAAGTCGAGGGCTTTTTTTGTTCCCACTCATAATGGTGAACCGTATTTTTGGAGACACGAATGATTATAAAAAACATCGCCTGCGCGACCTTGTTAGCCCTCACCACGGCGCTGTCACCAGCGCAGACCTTTCCGACCAAACCCGTGCGCATCGTGGTGCCGCAAACGCCAGGCGGAGCATCAGATGCCTTGGCGCGCATTGTTGGCCAGAAGTTGTCTGAGAAGTGGGGTCAGCCGGTGGTGATTGAGAACCGGGCTGGGGCGGGTGGCAATATCGGCATGGACGTGGTCGCCAAAGCGCCCGGTGATGGCCACACCTTGCTGATGTCGTATGTGGGTTCGCACGCCATCAATGTCAGCATTTACAAAAAGCTGCCGTTTGACCCAGAAGCCGATTTCACCCCCGTCGCGACCTTGGCCAATGTGCCATTTGTAGCGGTTGTGACGGGCTCACTGCCGGTCAACAATATCCGTGAACTAGCCGCTTATGCGGCAAAAAATCCGATCTCTTTTGGCTCTGCTGGCAATGGCTCAGTGAACCATCTGCTGGGTGAAATGTTCAGTGCCGAAGTGCAGACCAAAATGCAGCATGTTCCTTATAAAGGAGCCGCACCGGCTTTGACTGATTTGTTGTCGGGTCAAATCCAGCTTGTCTTCACCAGCTTGCCCTCGGTGGCTCAGCACATCCGTGCCGGTACCGTCAAAGGTCTCGGCGTGACGGCTGCGAAACGCGCACAGGCCTTCAAAGACATGCCGACGATTGCTGAGTCGGGCTACCCGAATTTCGTCATCAGCCCGTGGTTCGGCCTGTTTGGTCCGAAAGGCATGCCATCAGCGGTGGTGCGTCAAATCAATGAAGACATTAACAAAATTCTGCAAGACAAAGACACGCTGCTGAAGTTTGCCGCCTTGGGTGCTGAGCCTTATGAAAGCACGCCGCAGGCTTTCGGCGCTGTGTTGCACACTGACATTCAGCGTTGGGCGGCTGTCGTGAAGACCTCTGGTGCGACGGTCGATTGAACGTCACAGGCATGAACATCCTTCCTATCGCCGGCGCCCTGGGCGCCGTGATCTCTGGCGTTGATTTGTCGCTGGGCTTGTCGGCTGCGCAGGCGGCTGATATTCGCCAAGTTTTTCTGCAGCACAAGGTTATTTTCTTGCGCCAGCAAAAACTAACACCGCAGCAGTTTCTGGACTTTGCGAAAGCCATGGGTGAGCCAATCGAGTACCCCTTTGTCAAGGGGCTGGAGGGCTTTGCGCAGATCATCGAAGTCAAAAAACTCGAGCATGAGAAAGTCAATTTTGGGGGCATCTGGCACTCCGACACCACCTACTTGGAAGTGCCGCCGATGGGCTCTATGTTGCTGTCACTGGAAGTCCCGCCCTACGGTGGCGACACCCTGTTTGCCAACCAATGTCTGGCCTACGAGTCCTTGTCGGCCACCATGAAAAACATGCTTGCTGGCCTTGTCGGCATCAGCAGTTCGGCCAAGGCTGACGTTTCTAAAACTCGCGAAGACCGGATCAAGTCAGACGGCAAAGAGGCTGCGCCGAAGTCTTACTTGGCCGAGCACCCGTTGGTGCGCACGCACCCTGAAACCGGGCAAAAGGCTTTGTTCGTCAACGTTGCGCACACAGCGGGCATCAAAGGCCTGACCGATGAAGAAAGCGCGCCCTTGTTGCAGTTTTTGTTCCAACACCAAATCAAGCCGGAGCTCACCTGCCGTTTTGCTTGGGAGCCGAACGCCATCGCCTTCTGGGATAACCGCTGCGCTCAGCACAACCCGGTCAATGACTACCATGGCTTTCGGCGAGTGATGCACCGCATCACGCTGCAAGGTGACAGGCCCGTTTGATGACGACCGACAGCACCGCTCCCGAATTTCAGCTGCGCGGTCATCGCTTTGCGCCGCTGACTTGGCCCGCGATGACGCCCGCCCAGCAGCAGATGACACAGAGCGTGCTCGGCGGCAAACGCGGCTCCATGCAGGGGCCATACAACGTCTTGTTGCGCAGTCCCGCCTTGGGGCAATTGGCGCAGCAGTTTGGCGTGCACACGCGCTTCGAATCGTCGCTGCCCTTGATGCTCAACGAGCTGGCGATTTTGATGATCGCGCGCTTTTGGAGCAGCCAGTTTGTCTGGTGGGCGCACCGCAAAATGGCGCTTGATGCGGGCCTTCATGAAAGCCTCATCAATGCCATTGCGCAGGGTCAACCTCCGGCGCCTTTGTCGGAACCGCTCGCGGCAGTGCACGCGTTTTGTCATGAGCTGATCCAGACCCGGCAAGTCAGTGACGCCACCTATGCCGCGCTGTCAACTCAAGTCGGTGAACAAGGTGTGGTCGATTTGATGGCCGCCATGAGCTACTACACGCTGGTCAGCATGTGCCTGAACGTCGACCAATATCCCTTGCCTGAGGGCGTTTTGCCGGAACTCCTGCCGCTGGCTGTTGCTTAAGATTTTTCTCTCGAAGAAAGGACACAGCGCCTGTGCCATCACTGTTAACGATTTTGGCCGATCTGTCTTGGCCTTTTGCCATTGCCGTCGCTTGGGTCGCCGGCGAGTTTGGTCACCGCTGGACCGGTTTGCCGAGGATCAGTTTTTACGGCCTGGTCGGCTTTGTGCTGGCCCAGAGCAGCATTGGCGTGCTGCCGCAAGCGGGCAGCGCGACGATGCTGCTGATGGCCGACGTTGCGCTGGGTCTGATCCTGTTCGAGATGGGTTACCGGATCAATCTGCGCTGGCTGCGCAACAATCCCTGGTTGCTTGTGACGGGGCTGGTCGAAGCCTTCGTCACCTTTGCTGTTGTTTACCTCATTGCCAACCAGTTCGGCGTGACGTCGATGAATGCGCTGCTGCTGGCTGCGCTGGCGATGTCATCGTCGCCGGCCACCGTGCTGCGCGTCATCAACGAGGAGCGCAGCTCGGGCCAAGTGACCGAGCGCGTACTGCACCTGACGGCGATCAACTGCGTGCTGGCCGCCTTCACCTTCAACGTCATTGTTGGCCTGTGGATTTTTCACAGCTCGGGCGACTGGTTGGGTGCCAGCAGCAGCAGCTTGGCCGTTCTGCTGGCCTCGGCCGGCGTCGGTGCGTTGTTCGGTGTTGGCGTGCCGGCGATGCTGCGCAAACTCGGTAACTTGGAGCAAGACGCCACCGTCGCCTTTGCGCTGTCAGTGATCTTGCTGGTCGCGCTGACCTACAGCATCAGTTTGTCGCCCTTGTTGGCCACGCTGGCCTTTGGCTTGGTGGTGCGGCATCGGCGGGTTGCCTTTAGCAAGACCCAGCGCAATTTCGGCGCGCTGGGCGAGTTGCTGACGGTGCTGCTGTTTGTCTTCGCCGCCTCGACCATGCAATGGCCCAACTTGGCGGTCGGCACGGGCTTGGCGCTGCTGGTGATTGGTGCGCGCTTCATCACCAAGGTCGCCAGCGTCACGGCGTTTTCACACGTCAGCGGGATTTCGTGGCGCAAGGGCGCGCTGACGGGCGTGGCCCTGACGCCGGTCTCGGCCTTCATCATCTTGTTGCTCGAACATGCCCGGCAGAGCGGTGTCGATCTCGGTCACGAAGTGATGGCGCTGGCGGCGGTGACGCTGATTCTGGAAGTCGCCGGCCCGATCGTGTTCCAGCGCGCGCTGATTTGGGCCAAAGAAACCCAGCAGAAAGGGCCGCCATAAATGGCACTTGAAGCCTTCACTCAATCGGCCGCGCTGACCTTTGGCGTCGAACTTGAGCTGCAATTGGTCAATTTGTCGGACTTTGATCTGGCCGATGCCAGCCCGGACTTGCTGCACTTGCTGGGGCGCAAACCGTTCCCCGGCAACGTCACACCCGAGATGACCGAGAGCATGATCGAAATCAATTCGAGCGTGCACACGCAGCATGCGCTGTTGCTGGCGCAATTGCAGGCCATCCGCGACACGCTGGTGCAAGCTGGCGATCGGCTCAACATCGGCATTTGCGGCGGCGGCACGCATCCTTTTCAGCAGTGGTCAGCGCAGAAAATATTTTCTGGCCCGCGCTTTCAAGAGCTGTCGGCGCTCTACGGTTACTTGGCGAAACAGTTCACCATCTTTGGCCAGCACGTGCACATCGGTTGCGCCTCGGGCGACGATGCGATGTTCTTGTTGCATGCACTGAACCGTTACGTGCCGCACTTCATCGCCTTGTCAGCCTCGTCGCCCTTCGTGCAGGGCCGCGACACGCAGTTTGACTCAGCCCGGCTCAACTCGGTGTTTGCTTTTCCGATGAGTGGGCGCGCGCCATTCACCTTGAGCTGGGATGAGTTTGCCAACGTCTATTTCGCCAAGATGGAAAAGACCAGCATCGTCAAGAGTATGAAAGATTTTTACTGGGACATTCGGCCCAAGCCGGAATTCGGCACCATCGAATTGCGCGTCTGCGACACGCCTTTGACGGTCGAGCGCGCCGCTGCGCTGGCCGCCTACCTGCAAGCGCTGTGCCGCCACTTGCTAGAACGGCGTGAAGAGCCGCCCGTCGAAGATGATTATTTGGTCTACAACTACAACCGTTTTCAGGCGTGTCGTTTTGGCCTCGACGGCGTGATCACGCACCCGAAAACCTATGCGGCGACGTCATTGCGGGAAGACATTCTCAGCACGCTGCGGCAAATGGCGCCGCACGGTGAAGCGCTCGACAGCAGTGCCGGTCTGCAGCACCTAGCGGACGCGGCGATGCAGGGCAGCCACGCCCACTATCTGCGCAGTCAGTACCAATGCCAAGGCAGCACCGAAGGCATGGTCGATGCGGCAATTCGGGCTTTTCGCGGCGAAGCGATGCGATAGTGTTCAAAACCGCGTTTCACGCGCGGCGCGCAAGAATTGGTCCAAGATCGGTGTGCAATCGAGCAATTCCGTGCTGCCGGCTGAATGGAATTCCGGGTGCCACTGCAAGCCCATGACGAAATTGGCTTTTTGGTAGCGAATCGCTTCGATGATGTTGTCGCCATGCGAGCGCGCTTCGATTGTGATGTCGCGACCCAAATCCTTGACCGCCTGGTGGTGGATCGAATTGACCAGCGCCTCGCCGTGCTTCGAAAACAGCGCTGCCAGCGATGAGCCTTTGGCAAAGTGGATCGGATGGTGCAGCTGGTCGTATTGCGCGTTGACATGCGCGTTGGCGGCCGACGCTTCAGTCGCGATATCTTGGTACAGCGTGCCGCCAAAGGCGACGTTGATCAACTGGCAGCCGCGGCAAATGCCAAGCACCGGCTTGCCGGCATCGACGAATTCGTGCAGCAACTCCAGCTCATACACATCGCGTGCGCGGTCGCCGCCCCACTCCGGCTGCGTCGGCGACTGCGAATACGACTGCGGAGAAACATCGGCTCCGCCTTGCAACACCAAGCCGTCGAGGTGGCGGGCATAGTGGCGCAGCGTGATATTGCTGGGGTGCAACAAGCCGCCGGTGTTGACGGTCGGAATCATGAAGACCAGCACGTCGCGCGACATGACCCATTGTGCGATCGACTCTTCCAAGTACTGCAAGTTTTTGCTGCGCAGCCCGACGCCACCCGGCTCCGGATGAAAAATACGCGCAGAAATACCGATGCGCAAGGTGCGGCGCATGAAGTTGCGGCTGGCTTTGTCGCAAATGGCGCGGTAGCGTCCGAGCACGACGCGCCAAGCCAAGGCGATCGCCGTGTCGTTTTCTTTCAGGTAGCGCGGCGCCTTGTCTTCGACAGCATCTTGCACAAGCTCGGGGCTGTCCACAGCCGTGCCGTCCTGAGCAGTTGGCTCGGGCTTAGCGTCGGTTTTGGGTGTGTTGCTAAAAGGCATCTGGTTGGCTTGCCGTCATAAGTCAAAGACTCGAATATAAACCCCTAGCCTTCGTCGCAAAGGCTTGTCATCCTTTGCCGACAAAGCCGCTCGAATGTCCGTCGCAAGATGAGGCCATGCGTTATCGCTGCGTTTGTAGAACCTTCGCCTGCCAAAATGATGTATGGTCTTTTAGACCTTTTCATTGAATTTCAAGAAGGACTTCACCATGTCTCAATTGCCTGCAACATCCCCTGAGTTCACTGCCACGCTGCAGACTTTCAAAACGAGTTCTGGCACCAGCGGACGCTTTTACTCTTTGCCCGAGCTGACGCGCCAGTTTCCGGGTATCAAGCGTTTGCCGATGTCGATCCGCATCGTGCTGGAGTCGGTGCTGCGCCACTGTGACAATGACAAGATCACGCCGGAACACGTGGCCCAACTTGCCAACTGGAAGCCCCAAGCCGAGCGCACCGAAGAAATCCCTTTCGTCGTCGCCCGTGTGTTGTTGCAGGACTTCACCGGTGTGCCTTTGCTGGCCGACTTGGCCGCCATGCGCAGCACCGCTGTCAGGCTGGGCAAAGACCCAAAGTGCATTGAACCGATGGTGCCGGTAGACCTCGTGGTTGACCACTCGGTGATGGTCGACCACTATGGCGCCAAGAATTCGATTGACCTCAACATGAAACTCGAATTTCAGCGCAACCGCGAGCGCTACGAATTTCTCAAGTGGGGCATGCAGGCGTTTGACACTTTCGGCGTGGTGCCGCCGGGCTTTGGCATCGTGCACCAGATCAATCTGGAGTATCTTGCGCGCGGCGTGCATCGCAGCGGCGCTGATACTGATTCCGTTTATTACCCCGATTCACTGGTCGGCACGGACAGCCACACGACCATGATCAACGGCCTTGGCGTCGTCGGTTGGGGCGTTGGCGGCATTGAAGCCGAGGCCGCCATGCTGGGTCAACCGGTCTATATGTTGACGCCCGATGTGGTCGGCTTTGAGATCACCGGTCGTTTGCGCGAAGGCGTGACGACCACCGACCTCGTGCTGCGCGTGACAGAGGCTTTGCGCCGTGAAAAAGTGGTCGGCAAGTTCGTCGAATTTTTTGGTGAAGGCACCCGCACGCTGAGCGCACCCGACCGCGCGACGCTGGCCAATATGGCGCCCGAGTACGGCGCCACCATGGGGTTCTTTCCGGTCGATGAAAAAACGATGGATTACTTTCGCGGCACCGGCCGCACAGCAGCAGAAATTGAGACCTTCGAGGCTTACTTTCGGGCACAAGAACTGTTCGGTGTGCCCTTGGCCGGAGAGATCGATTACTCGCAAGTGGTTACGCTCAACTTAGATGACGTGACGCCGAGCTTGGCCGGCCCGAAACGACCACAAGACCGGATCGAGCTGGGCAACGTGAAGCAGCAGTTTTCGTCGCTGTTCAGCCAGCCTGTGGCAGCCAACGGCTTCAACCAAGATGCGGCGCTGCTGGAAACCCGCGTCTTGTTGCAACGCAGCGATGCGGGGCCCTTAGACGCTGCGCCGGTGAGCCCGCCGGTGCCTGCCGGTGGGCCGCGTTTTGTTGCCGAGATGGAGGCCAATCGGCCAACTCTTGAGACGGCTAAGTCGCTGGCGCCAACGACTGCAGCGCTGCGAAATGACATCACCATTGGCAACGGCGACGTGTTGATTGCCGCCATCACCAGTTGCACCAATACCTCGAACCCTAGCGTGCTGTTGGCGGCCGGGCTGCTGGCCAAAAAAGCCGTGGATGCCGGACTGACAGTGCAGCCGCACATCAAGACCTCGCTGGCGCCGGGCTCACGCATCGTCACCGATTACCTGACGCAAACCGGCCTCATGCCCTACCTTGAGCAGCTCGGTTTTGCGCTGGCCGGCTACGGTTGCACCACCTGCATCGGCAACTCGGGCGATTTGACATCTGAGATCAACGAGGCCATTGCCGAGAGTGATTTGATCTGCGCTGCTGTGCTGTCGGGTAACCGAAATTTTGAGGCCCGCATTCACCCGAACATCAAAGCGAACTTTTTGGCCAGTCCGCCCTTGGTGGTGGCCTACGCCATTGCCGGCACCGTGCTGCGCGACCTCGTGACTGAGCCGGTGGGGCAGGGCACAGGCGGAAAAAATGTCTACCTGCGCGATATCTGGCCGACCAGTGAAGAGATTCACGCCCTCATGAAGTTCGCCATGAACGGCGAGGCCTACCGCAGCAATTACGCCAAGATCAAAGCCGATCCGGGTCAACTCTGGGAGCAGGTTCAGGGCGCTACCGGCAAGGCCTACCGCTGGCCGGACAGCACCTACATTGCCGAGCCGCCGTTTTTCGATGACTTTGTCATGGACCCGGCTGATGCGAAGTCAGACACCCCGGTGTCGGTCAAGGGCGCGCGCATCATGGCCTTGTTTGGCGACTCGATTACCACCGACCACATTTCGCCAGCGGGCGCGATTCAGGAGAACTCACCCGCCGGTCAATGGCTGCTTGAGAACGGTGTTCGCAAGGCCGACTTCAACAGCTACGGTTCGCGCCGCGGCAACCACGAAGTCATGATGCGCGGCACCTTTGCCAACGTGCGCATCAAAAATCTGATGATCCCGCAGGGCGCAGACGGTTCACGCGAAGAGGGCGGCGTCACGTTGTTCCAACAGCCGGGCTCTGAGTTGGGCCACAAAATGGCCATTTATGACGCGGCCATGAAGTACCTTGCCGCCGGCGCCTCCACCGTGATTTTTGCCGGCGAAGAATACGGCACAGGATCGTCGCGTGACTGGGCCGCCAAGGGCACGCAACTGTTGGGCGTGGGCGCTGTCATTGCGGGTAGTTTTGAGCGAATTCACCGCAGTAATTTGGTCGGTATGGGCGTTTTGCCGTTACAGTTCTGCCCAGGCGACTCATGGCAGACCTTGGGGTTGACCGGCGACGAAGTGATTGATGTGCTGCCAGACCCTGATTTGAAGCCCCAAAGTCGTGCCAAACTGGTCATCACGCGAGCCGATGGCTCGCAACAAAAATTGGAGCTGATTTTGCGCATCGACACCCCTATTGAAGTGGACTACTACCGCCACGGCGGTATTCTTCCCTTCGTCCTCCGGCAGCTGCTCGCAGCATGACGCCGCGCGCTCAGGCATGACCCGGCAAGCCCTGATTGCCGGCGGCGGCATCGGCGCGATGGCGGCCGCGTTGGCAGCTGCTCGGGCGGGTTGGGAAGTTCGCTTGTATGAGCAGGCCGATGCTTTTTCTGAAGTGGGCGCCGGCATTCAGCTCGGACCGAATGCGACTCGCCTGTTGCACGGCTGGGGCTTGGGCCGGGCGCTGAGCCAAGTGGCGGCTTTCCCAGAGCAGCTCAGTGTGCGCAGCGCGTCCAAAGGCCATGAACTCGGCAGTTTGCCCCTAGGCAGCCGCTGCACAGAGCGCTACGGCGCACCCTACGCGACGCTGCATCGTGGCGACCTGCACGCTTTGCTGCTGGCCAGCGTGGCCGGGCGCGGCGAGGTGCATCTGAATTTGAATGCGCCCGTGGCCGGCTTCACCAGCACGCCAGAAGGCGTGCAAGTCGCTTGGGCTGATGGCCATCGGGTTGAAGGCGATGTGTTGATTGGTGCCGATGGTTTGTGGAGCGCTGTGCGCAAGCAGGTCTTGGCCGATGGTGCGCCGCAGCCGACTGGGCATCTGGCTTATCGCGCACTGGTGTGCCAAACTGATTTACCGCTGGCGCTGCGCAGCCAGCAAGTCACGGCCTGGCTGGGGCCGCGTTTGCACGTGGTGAGCTACCCGGTGCGGGCTGGCGAGATGTTGAACGTGGTGGTCATCTTGCACGGCGAGCCACCGGCCGACATGGGAGACTGGGATCACGCTGGTTTGGCGGCGGATGTGCAGGCCGGTCTGGCCGGTCAATGTCCGGCATTGTTGGCCTTGATTGAAGCTATGCCAAGCTGGCGTTTGTGGGCGCTGTGCGAACGGCCACTGATGCACAGCGCAGATCAAATGGCCAGCGGCCGTGTCGCTTTGCTGGGCGATGCGGCGCATCCGATGCGGCCGTATTTAGCGCAGGGCGCGGGCATGGCCATCGAAGACGCGGCCGAACTCGGTCGCTGTTTGTCGGGCGTTGTCAGGCCGCTGGCTGATTTGCCGCTGGCGCTGCGCCACTATGCTTTGCAACGCTGGCAGCGCAACGCTCGTGTACAGGCCAGAGCTTTGCGCAACGGCAAAATTTTTCACGCCACGGGCCCGCTGCGGCTGGGCCGCGATTTGTCGCTGCGCTTGCTCGGTCAGCGCTTGCTGGACGTGCCGTGGTTGTACGGACAACCTAGTTCAGGCAGCTCAATCAATGCACCCAGAGCGACCCGGTAATTGCCTTCGGCGCCGGTAAGATCGTCCCAGGTTTGCGAAAAAATTAATCCATAAAAATCAGGAGACAAAATGAGTTCACACAACAACGTCGCGGTGGTCACAGGCGCAGGCACTGGGATTGGTAGGGCGGTGTCGTTGGCCTTGATCAAGGCCGGTTACAGCGTCGCGCTGGCTGGCCGTCGCATCGAGCCGCTTGAAGCTGTGGCGGCTGAAGCCAAGGCGCTGGGTTTTGATCACGTTCTGGCGGTACCGACCGATGTCTCCCAACCTGACTCTGTGACGGCACTGTTTGAGCAGACGCGCCAGGCCTTTGGCCGGGTCGACGTGCTGTTCAACAACGCTGGTGTAGGTTTGCCATCGGTCGGTTTTGAAGAGCTGACATATGAGCAGTGGCAAAACACTGTCAACATCAATCTGACCGGTTCTTTCTTGTGCGCGCAAGCAGCGTTCAGGGTGATGAAAGCGCAGAGTCCGCAAGGCGGCCGGATCATCAACAACGGCTCGATCTCAGCGCATGCACCGAGGCCAAATTCGGCGCCCTACACGGCGACCAAGCACGCCATCACCGGACTGACCAAATCGATCTCTTTGGACGGTCGCAAGTACAACATTGCTTGCGGTCAGATTGACATTGGTAATGCGCTGACGGAGCTGTCACAGCGCATGTCCACGGGTGTCATGCAAGCCAACGGCGAGATCGCGATTGAAGCCATGATGGACGTTGCGCACGTGGCCAACGCGGTGGTTCACATGGCCAGTTTGCCGCCCGAAGCGAACGTGCAGTTCATGACCGTGATGGCCACCAAGATGCCGTTCGTCGGACGCGGCTGAACTTCTGCTGAAAGTTAGCTAAGCCGGCCCAGCAGCAAAAATTCCATCAGGGCTTTTTGCACATGCATGCGGTTTTCGGCTTCGTCCCAAACCACGGACTGCGGTCCGTCGATGACGTCGGCTTCGACTTCTTCGCCGCGGTGGGCGGGCAGGCAGTGCATGAACAGCGCATCGGGTTTGGCGGCAGCCATCATGTCGCTGTCGACGCACCAGTCGGCGAAGGCTTTTTTACGCTCTTCGTTTTCGGCTTCGTAGCCCATGCTGGTCCAGACATCGGTGGTCACCAAATCGGCACCTGCACAGGCTTGCATCGGGTCTTTGAAGACGGTGTAGCTGTCGGCTGAACGGATGCCGGCAATTGACTGGTCGACTTCATAGCCACCCGGTGTGCTCAGGTGCATTTTGAAGCCCAAGATCTCGCTGGCCTGCAACCAGGTGTTGGCCATGTTGTTGCCGTCGCCGACCCAAGCCACCGTTTTGCCTTGGATCGAACCACGGTGTTCGATGTAGGTGAAGATGTCGGCCAAAATTTGGCAGGGGTGAAACTCGTTGGTCAGGCCGTTGATGACAGGCACGCGCGAGTGCTCAGCAAAGCGTTCAATCTTGGTTTGCTCGAAGGTCCGGATCATCACCAAGTCCACCATGCGGCTGATGACTTTGGCACTGTCTTCAATCGGCTCAGCGCGTCCCAGTTGACTGCCTTCGGTGGTCAGGTTGACGACTGTGCCGCCCAGCTGGTACATGCCGGCTTCAAAACTCACGCGGGTCCGGGTCGAGGCTTTCTCAAAAATCATGACCAGCGTGCGGTCAATCAAGGGCTGGTGTTTGTCGTAAGCCTTGAACTTTTTCTTGATGAGTGCAGCCCGCTCAAACAAGTAGGCGTAGTCGCTGGCGTTCAGGTCGCTGAACTGCAGGTAATGTTTCAGGGGCGCTGCGGTGCTTGGACTCATGCTTTTTCCTTCAACAGTTGAAGGATCAGCGGGCACAAAATACCGACCACTTCGTCGGCTTCGGCGATGTTCATGATGAGCGATGGCACCAAGCGGATGACCGTGTCAGCGGTGACGCTGATGAGCAGACCGTTGGCGGCGCAGCGCTCGACCAGCTCGCTGCACGGCAGGGCCAATTCAACGCCCAGCATCAGGCCGCGACCCCGGATTTCTTTCAAGCCGGGCAGGCTGCCAAGCTCGCGTGTCAGCGCGGCTTTCAGGTGGTCGCCAACCGTCACAGCGTTGGCCAGTAAACCGTCTTCTTCCATGATGCGGATGGTTTCCACGCCGGCACGCATGGCCAGCGGGTTGCCGCCAAAGGTGCTGCCGTGGTTACCAGGCGCAAAAATATGCGCGGCTTTCGGCCCGACCACCACCGCGCCAATCGGCACGCCAGAACCGAGGCCTTTGGCCAGTGGCATCACGTCTGGCTTGACGTCGGCCCATTGGTGTGCAAACCATTTGCCAGTGCGGCCCATGCCGCACTGCACCTCGTCGATCATCAGCAGCCAATCTTGTTCGTCGCACAGCTGACGCACTTGTTGCAAGTAGGACGCGTCAACAGGATTGACGCCGCCTTCACCCTGGATGGCCTCCACAAATACCGCCACCACGTTCGGATTGCCAGCAGTGGCCTCTTTCAGGGCCTCGATGTTGTTCAGTGGTACGCGTACAAAGCCTTCCACCAGCGGGCCAAAACCGGCCTGCACTTTGGCGTTGCCAGTGGCACTCAGTGTGGCAATGCTGCGGCCGTGAAAAGCTTTGTCGTAGACCACAATCTCTGGCTTGTCGATACCTTTGTCGTGGCCGAATTTACGGGCCAGCTTGAGCGCCGCTTCATTGGCCTCCAGCCCGGTCGAGCAAAAGAACACATTGGTCAGCCCGGACAGCTCGACCAGCTTCGCGGCCAGCGCTTCTTGCAGTGGGATATGGTAATAATTCGAAGTGTGGATCAGCTTGCCGATCTGCTCTTGCAGAGCGGGCACCAGCTTGGCGTGGTTGTGGCCCAGCGTGTTGACGGCAATACCGCCAAGCGCATCCAGATAAGCCTTGCCGTTGATGTCCCAGACCCTGCAGCCCTGACCATGCGAGAGGGCCAGCGGCAGACGGCCGTAGGTGTTCATGACGTGTGGGGAGGCGGCTGTTATAGCAGCGGTCATGGCAACGGGAATGGCAGCGTTCATGGCAGACGGGTCTTTCGCTTAAAACTGGAAGATTGATTTTAGGCGCAGACGGTGACAGTTCATGCCGGATGGATAACCATGCCCGGTCGAGCTTGAGTCTTATATAAGATAGAATCGTTGTGCGGTGCAGCATAGTCCGGACACCCCGGCTCATGTACCGCCTCAACAGGTCCTACAAGCAACCTTTACCGATGGTCTCCAGCAGCGCCAAAGAAATCTTCATCCAGGGTCTGACCCTCGAGGGAAAAACCTTCCGCCCCAGCGATTGGGCTGACAGGTTGTGTGGCGTGATGAGCCAGTTCCGGCCCGGTGGTCCGCAACCTGGCAGTCACCTGACTTACTCGCCTTGGTGTGTCCCCACACTGGTCAACGGCGTCAAATGCGTGGTTGTCAAAAGCGAATTGCGTGAATTCGAACCCATGGCCTGGGACTTCGCCTTGAACTTTGCCAAAGACAATGGCTTGCAGGTCGCGGAGGCGTGTCTCTTGCCTGACGTGCCTGTAGCCAAAACTTGACCCTGAGCCTGAAAAATGCGGACATAAAAAAACCGCCTTGAGGCGGTTTGTTCACTTTGCTGCAGCGCACCCTACAAAACGGCGGATGTCACTTGCGCGGCATCCGGGCGATTTGCCTAATGAATTAGGCGGCTTTCAGGGCCAGGGCTTTCACCTTGGCGGACAGACGGCTCTTGTCACGAGCAGCCTTGTTTTTGTGGAAGATGCCCTTGTCGGCGATCGTGTCCACAATGCTCTGCGCCTTGGCGAAGAGTTCTGCAGCTTTGGTTTTGTCACCGGTCAGAACGGCTTTTTCAACGTTTTTAACGGCAGTGCGGTATTTAGAACGCAGCGAGGTGTTCGCAGCATTCAGTTTGACGTCTTGACGAACGCGTTTACGGCCGGAAGCAAGGCGGGGGTTTTTTTTCTTGGGTTTGGCGGTGGCCATATATAAATTCCTTTAATCCTGGGGAGGAGTCTGTGGATGATGCAACAAGCCCAAGATTATATGCCACGCTGGTTTGTTCCCCCTTAAACTCATGCTGTGTCACTTTTTAAAGCCGCCTCGACTGTCTCCCTGCTCACGCTGGTGTCTCGCATCACGGGGTTGGCGCGTGAGCTGCTGATCGCCTCGACTTTTGGTGCCAGTGCCATGACGGACGCTTTCAATGTGGCGTTCCGCATTCCCAATCTGTTCCGGCGCATGTTCGCTGAAGGCGCGTTTAGCCAGGCTTTTGTGCCGGTGCTGGCGGCCACCAAGGCGAGTCACGGGGAGGACGCCACACGTTTGCTGGTCGACCGAGTCGCCAGTGTGCTGGTCTGGGTGTTGCTGTTGACCTGTGTGCTGGGCGTGGCGGCTGCGCCGCTGCTGGTTTGGGCGATGGCCAGCGGTTTGCAGCAAGACCCGCGCGGTTTCGACGCGGCGGTCGTCATGACGCGCTGGATGTTTCCTTATATCGGATTCATGTCGCTGGTGGCCTTGTCGGCTGGTGTGCTCAACACCTGGAAGCGCTTTGCCGTGCCAGCCGCCACACCGGTGCTGTTGAATCTGAGCATGATTGCCGCCGCTTGGTTCGGCGCGCCTTGGCTGAAAACGCAAGGGATTGAGCCGGTCTATGCGCTGGGTGCTGGCGTCATGGTCGGCGGCATGCTGCAGCTCGCCGTGCAGATTCCGGCCCTGCTTCGGCTGGGTTTGCTGCCCAAGCTCCGGCTGGGCGCCAAAGGTGTGCGCGAAGCTTGGGCCGATCCGGCCACGCGCAGCATTGCCAAGCTGATGTTGCCGGCCTTGCTCGGCGTCAGCGTGGCGCAAATCTCACTGCTCATCAACACCCAAATCGCCTCGCATTTGCAAGCTGGCAGCGTCAGTTGGCTGACCTATGCCGACCGCTTGATGGAGTTTCCGACGGCCTTGCTCGGTGTTGCTTTGGGTGTCGTGCTGATGCCGCAGCTTGCCGGTGCCCGTGCCGCCAACGACACGCAAAAATACTCCGCCATGCTCGACTGGGGCTTGCGTTTGGTGGTCTTGCTGGCCGTCCCCAGCGCGGTGGCCTTGCTGACCTTTGCGCAGCCCTTGGTGGCCACGCTGTACCATTACGGCGCGTTCACGGACGGTGACGTGCTGCAGACCACACGCGCGCTAATGGGCTACGGTTTGGGTCTGCTCGGGCTGGTGGCGATCAAGGTCTTGGCTCCCGGTTTTTACGCCAACCAAGACATCAAGACGCCGGTGCGCATCGCCATCGTGGTGTTGGTCTTGACGCAATTGCTCAACCTTGTGTTGGTGCCTTACTTTCAACACGCGGGCTTGGCACTGGCGATTGGTATTGGCGCGCTGATCAATGCGAGCTGGCTGTTGATCGGCCTGATCCGCCGTGGCAGTTACCAGCCGCTACCAGGCTGGGGCCGTTTTGGCTTGCAGGTTGTTTTTGCCAGTGCGTTGCTGGCGGCTTTTTTGTGGTGGGCTGCCAGTGTCGTGAGTTGGACGGGCCTGCGCAGTCTTTACGGCCAGCGCATTGGCTTGTTGGCACTCGTTTTGTTGGGCTCCGCCGTACTCTACTTCAGCGCCTTGCGGGTCACGGGTTTGAAGGTGCGCAAGCTGTTTGGGCGCTGATCACTTTGGGCCTAACGGAGACCTTGCAGGCGAGTCGGCCGAACTTGTGACAAAGTAGCGTTATGTTATTGAAATTAGAAGTTCCTTCTCCGCTGCAATATTTTTCAAGTTTGGTGCAAAGCGACGAGCACTTTCCGCTGCTCGAAGCCGCCGTCAGCTTGGCCCAAGACGAATACCCTGAGTTGGACGTTGAGCATGTGCTGGGCGAGGTCGATCAGTTGCTGGCCCGCTTGAAACGGCGCCTGCCACCCAATGCTTCGGCGCTGCAAAAACTGCGGGTGTTGAACCAGTTTTTCTTTCGCGATCTCAACTTTGGCGGCAACGTCAACGACTACTACGATCCCGACAACAGTTTTCTCCATGTGGTGTTGCAATCCCGCCGCGGCATTCCGATCACGCTGGCGGTGGTTTGGCTGGAGTTGGCAGTGGGTCTGGATTTGAATGCACGTGGGGTGGCCTTTCCTGGCCACTTCATGGTCAAGGTGAACTTGCCCAAAGGGCAGGTCGTGATCGACCCGTTCACCGGTCAATCGCTGAGCCGGGAAGAGCTGTCTGAGCGGCTGGAGCCTTTTCGCCAGCGGAATGCGCTGTCCGATGATTTCGAAGTGCCGATCGGTCTTTACCTGCAAGCTGCAGCACCGCGCGACATCATCGAGCGCATGCTGCGCAACCTCAAAGAGATTCACAAAATGCAGGAAGACTGGGCGCGGCTGATTGCGGTGCTGGACCGTCTGTTGGTGCTGCATCCGACAGCTTGGACTGAGCACCGTGACCGAGGTTTGGCCTTGGCCCAACAGGGCGAGTTGGAGCGCGCCGTGGTTGATTTGGAAGCCTATTTGACACACGCCGAAGACGCACTCGACTTGGATGAAGTGGTCGATCGACTGGCTGATTTACGCCGCGCTTGCGGCTGAGCTTCAGACTTGCGCTGATGTGTAAAGTATTTTGCCCCTTGTTGACAGAAGGCGTAACTGAAGTGCAAGTGCAGCTATTTTGGTCTGCACTGGTCCGTTGACGGTATTCAACCTTGTGGTGGTCATAACAACATTTTTCGCGGAATAGGTTCAAATGAACCCATCTAAACGCTTGGTCGCTCCCCTGCTGATTGCCAGCACCACTTTGATGGGCTTGCCAATCATGGCTCACGCCGGTCTGGTGACGCTCGTGCTCATTCTGTCCGGCTGCGCGACACCTCAAGTGAGCTAACCTGCGCGCGACTTTCCCCTCTCAACAGGTAGAACGGCAGGCATCGCCGCAGTTGAAGGTTCCAGTGAGGCGGCGATTCAGCCCGAATTTGCTTTGCCGATAGTCGCCAGCGTTCCAGGCGTGCCTGAACGCTTCACGGCGGCAGCGGCTGGGCTCGAAAGTGTGGAGCCAGCCGCCGCACAGGTGGCTTACAAGACCGCCCTGAAGGCTTGGCCAGGACAACGCACCGCCATGATCGAATTGGGCAATACCGCCTATGCCTTGGGGCAAAAAGAGGCGGCAGCCCGTTTTGAGTCAGCCCTCCAAGTGCTTGTCGACTTTGCCGATGTTTGTAACAATCTGGTGCAAGTCCGGCTGGAGCAGGGGCGTTTGCCGGAGGCCGCGAAAGCGATCAAGCCTAGCGAAACTTAAATCGCCAGCGTCAGCGCCAAGCCCTTAGCTGACGACGACCGCCGCGCCTTCCCCGCGTGCGGCGATCATGCCAATCTCAAAGACTTTTTCGCCGGCTTCGCGCAGCATTTGCGCCGTGGCTGCGGCATTGGCGGCGCCGATCACCACCACCATGCCAATACCGTTGTTGAAGGTGCGGTTCATTTCAAAATCGGAGATAGCGGCGGTGTTTTGCAACCAGGCAAACAGCTCGGTTTGTGGCCAGCTGCCTTGGCGCAGATGCGCTGCCAAGCCTTCGGGCAACACGCGGGGAATATTCTCCAGCAAGCCGCCGCCGGTGATGTGGGCCAGCGCCTTGATCGGGTGCGCTGCCAGCGCTGCCAGCACGTTTTTAACGTACAAACGCGTGGGTTCCATCACCGCTTCTTTGAAAGGCTTGCCGTCCAAGGTGGCTGGCAGCTGATCGCCAGCGCGCTCGATGCACTTGCGCACCAAGCTAAAACCGTTCGAGTGCACGCCGCTAGAAGCCAAACCGAGCACCACATCGCCAGCCGCGATGGTCTGGCCGGTCAAGATTTTGGATTTTTCGACCGCGCCGACCGCAAAGCCGGCCAAGTCGTATTCACCGTCCGGGTACATGCCGGGCATTTCAGCGGTTTCGCCACCGATCAAGGCGCAACCAGACAACTCGCAACCGCGTGCAATGCCGCCGACCACCGCTGCGGCGGTGTCAATGTCGAGCTTGCCGCAGGCAAAGTAATCCAGAAAAAACAGCGGCTCGGCTCCTTGCACCAGCACGTCGTTGACGCTCATGGCCACCAAGTCAATGCCGACGGTGTCGTGCATTTGCCATTCAAAGGCCAGCCGGAGCTTGGTGCCCACGCCGTCGGTGCCGCTGACCAATACGGGTTCTTTGTAGCGCTTGGGCACTTCAAACAGCGCGCCAAAGCCGCCAATGCCGGCCAGAACACCTTCGCGCATGGTCTTTTTAGCCAGAGGTTTGATGCGTTCGACCAAGGCGTCGCCTGCGTCGATGTCAACGCCGGCGTCTTTGTAGGAAAGTGGGGATTGGCTCATGCTGATGAAATTGGTTGTCGCCGGCCCGGGTGGCGGCGTGGCGGTTGGCTAAGGTCAGGCCCGTTAATTAGAGTAACAAGCCCGATAGAATCGAAGACAAGATTCTAAGGGCTTCCCCTTTTCCGACTTTATGCCGCTCATACCCTTTTCAAAACGCGCCGCTGCCGCCCGACTGGCATGAAGCAGATCGCCTTGGATATTGGCCTGGCTTCAGCGCCCTCATTCGACAATTTCTTCGCTGGCCCCAACGAGGCGGCTCTCAGGCACCTGCAACTCTGGGCCGGCAACAGCCTGCGCTCACCCGTACCGACTTATTTGTGGGGCGAAACCGGCAGTGGCAAAAGCCATTTGTTGAAAGCCTTTGCCGAGGTGCTTTGCGAGCAGGGCGCGACGGTTGGCTGGATCGATGCGTCGGTGCTGGAACCCCCTGAGTTTGACGAGCGCTGGGTCGCCGTCTTGATGGACGATTGCCATCTCTACACTGCTGTTCAGCAGCAGGCTGCCTTCAACTGGTTTGTCAACGTCATAAGTGCGGCTGATGGCCAGCCGCGTTGCGTGCTGGCGGCGGGCGCCTTGCCACCGGCTGATTTGGCTTTGCGTGAAGATCTGCGCACCCGTCTCGGCTGGGGTCATGTGTTTGCGCTGCACGCGCTGACCGACGCCGACCGCCGCGCCGTGCTGCGTCAAGAAGCCGATGCACGCGGCATTTTTCTGGGTGATGAGGCGATGGACTTCATCCTCAGTCGCTTTTCCCGCGACCTCGGCAACCTGATGCAACTGCTAGACCAGCTCGACGGCTACTCCTTACAAACCCAGCGCGCGATCACCATTCCGCTGATCAAATCGATGCTCGACAACCAATGAAAAAAATAGCCCTGTTTGACCTCGATCACACGCTAATCCCGATGGACTCCGACTTCCAGTGGGGTGAGTTCACGCTGGCTTTGGGTTGGTGCGACAGCACGGAGTTCAAGCTGCGCAACACCGAGTTCTACGAACACTACAAGGCCGGCACGCTGGACATTCATGCCTATGTGCGCTTTGCTACGCAGGCCATGCGCCAACAGGGTGCTGCCAAGTCAGCCGAGGCGCATGCCGTCTTCATGCAAACGGTCGTGCAGGCGGCCATTCAACCGCAAGCGTTGGCGCTGGTGCGAGCCCATCAGGCGGCGGGTGACTGGGTGGTTATCGTCACCGCCACCAACGAATTCGTCACCCGACCGATTGCCGACGCCTTTGGTGTGCCGGACCTGATCGCGGTGCAACTGGCCCGCGATGTGGGCGGCGAATGGACCGGTGAGATCGCGGGCACGCCGTCGTTTCGTGAAGGCAAAGTCATGCGGGTCGAGGCCTGGCTGAGCGAACGCCAACTCGATTGGCACACGGCTGAGACAGTTTTTTATTCGGACTCGATCAACGATCTGGCCCTGCTTGAAAAGGTCACCCATCCGGTGGCCACCAACCCTGACGCGGCCTTGCGGGCCGTCGCCACTGAGCGCCTATGGCGCATACTTGAGTTGTTCACTTAGCATTTCATGATCAAAAAATTTATCGACAAGTTGTTCGGCAAGACTGCCAGCACACTCACAAGCGCCTCGCGCACTAAAAAATCGCCCTACGGCAAACGCCTTGAAGTCGGCCCCAAAGAGCATGGCATTGACCCCACCTTGGTCGACGAACGTGCCATGGACGTGGTTCGCACGCTCAAGGACGCCGGTTATGAGGTCTATATCGTCGGCGGCGCTGTGCGTGACCTGCTGGTCGGCCTGCGGCCCAAAGACTTCGATGTCGCCACCAACGCCACACCCGAACAGGTCAAGCCGCTGTTTCGCCGGGCCTTCATCATTGGCCGGCGCTTTCGCATTGTTCACGTCATTTACGGCCGCGGCCGCGAGCATGAAGTGATCGAGGTCTCGACCTTTCGGGCCAATCTCGACAGCAGCCAGGCCGAGCAGGTCGGCGGCAATGAGCGCACCAGCAAGAGCCAGCTTGCCGGCATGAAGCACGCGGTTGATTCGTCAGGCCGGGTGCTGCGCGACAACGTTTGGGGCTCGATGGAGCATGACGCGGCGCGCCGTGACTTCACCATCAACGCCATGTATTACGACCCCGAAACGCACATCGTGGTCGACTACCACAACGGCATTCGCGACTCCAAAAAACGCATTCTGCGCATGATCGGTGACCCGGCCACGCGCTACCGAGAAGACCCGGTGCGGATCATCCGTGCTGTGCGTTTTTCGGCCAAGCTGAGCGCGCTGGGTTTCAAGTTTGAAGACAAAACCGTGGCCCCGCTGCGCGACATGTGCGCCTTGTTGGCCGACGTGCCGCAGTCCCGTTTGTTCGACGAAATGCTCAAGCTCTTGCAGACCGGCCATTCGCTGGCCAGCATCGAGCAGCTCAAATTCTTGGGTTTGGGCACTGGCATTTACCCGCTGCTCGACATCGTGGTCGAGAGCGCCGACGAGCCCTTTTTGAAACTGGCCCTGCAAGACACCGACCGCCGTGTCGGCGAAGGCAAGCCGGTGGCGCCGAGTTTCTTGCTGGCCTGCGTGCTGTGGACCGATGTGCGTGAGGGCTGGGCCCGTCGTTGCAAGCGCGGTGAGCATGTGATGCCAGCGCTGCAAGACGCGATTGACGACGCCTTCAACGCCAAGATCGGCGATGTTTCTGGCCGTGGCAAGCTCGGCATCGACATGCGCGAGATCTGGAGCATGCAGCCGCGCTTTGAAAAGCGCACCGGTAGCTCACCCTATTCGATGTTGGAGCAGCCGCGCTTTCGCGCTGGCTTCGACTTTTTGCGGCTGCGTGCGCAGACCGGCGAGATCGACACCGAGCTGTCCGAGTGGTGGGAAAAATTCAGCACCGCCTACGACGACGAGCGTCACGAAATGGTCGAGAAAGTGCGTCTGGCTCAGCAGCAAAAGCCGCAGACACCGCGCAGCCGCGTCAAGCGGATCGATGCAGATCGCCCAGCGACAATTTCCAAAAATGAGCATGAATCATCAGCCGATTTGGAGCCCAGTGAAGACCAAGACCCCGGCGAGCTGGGTGATATCGCGCCGGCTAAAAAACGCCGCCGCCGCAAACCGGTGAACCGCGAAGTCCGTGCTGCTGTGGCCAGTCCAGCTTCCGACAGATCGGCTGAACACTGATTCTGAGGTACCAGTGATGGCTGAGGTCACAGCGTACATTGCCATCGGCGCAAACTTGGGTCAAGCCCAGCGCAGCGTGCAGCAGGCCATGCAGGCCTTGGGCCAATTGCCGCTGACGCGGCTGTTGGCATGCTCCAGCTTGTACCGCACCGCACCGATCGCCAGCGACCCGTCGCAACCGACATCGGCCACCGCGCCGGACTACGTCAACGCAGTGGCAGCGATCGCCACCGGTTTGACTGCACCCGACTTACTTCAGCAGTTGCAAGCGCTTGAGATGGCTGCTGGCCGTGAACGACCGTACCCCGATGCACCGCGCACGCTCGACCTTGACATGTTGTTGTACGGCAGTGCCCAGATAGATTCAGCCCGATTGGTGATTCCGCATCCGCGTATGGCGCAGCGTGCTTTTGTGTTGCTGCCGTTGGCGGAGATTGCATCTGAGTTGGTGTCGGCTGCGCAGTTGGCGGCGGTCGCTCAGCAGGCGATTGAAAAGCTGCTGCCGACCGCTTCCTGACGGCGCTTCAGCGTCGCAAGTCGTGCGCGCTCAAGCCGCGAACTTTCAAGGCGCCAGTCGCTCGCGCAACCAGCCGCTGTCTTGAAGTGTGTAACGCAGACGATCATGCAAGCGGCTGGGCCGGCCTTGCCAAAATTCCCAACGTTCGGGCAGCAGCCGATAGCCACCCCAATGCGGTGGCCGCGGTGGTTGCAGTAAAAACTTGGTCGCATACTTGGCGGCATTCGCCACCAACACCGCGCG
Source organism: Polaromonas sp. (assembly GCA_041442125.1). Lineage (GTDB taxonomy): Bacteria > Pseudomonadota > Gammaproteobacteria > Burkholderiales > Burkholderiaceae_C > Polaromonas. Next base: position 108,068 of record JASDRC010000054.1, read on the forward strand.
CCCTGAAATCACCTGGCTTTGCGGGCTGGCCCACGCGCCTATCCGCGAGTCCAGCGGCCGGCTGTTGAAATAAGCGTCACTCTCTTCGTCCGCTATTTTTTCAACCCGTCCTTCGATGCGCACCACCCGCTCCAGCTCGACCCAATGAAACTGCAAAGCAGCGTGCGGGTTGGCAGCCAGTTCTTGGCCTTTGCGGCTGTCGAAATTGCTGAACCAGACAATGCCGCGCGGGTCTAGCGCCTTAATCAGCACTATCCGGGTTGACGGCTTCTGCTGACTGTCGACGGTGGCCAAGGTCATGGCGTTCGGTTCAGGCACCTGAGCGCTGATGGCTTGTTCCAGCCACAGGCTGAATTGCTGTAGCGGGTCGGCGTGCGAGGCGGTTTCATGCAGCTCGGCACTCTCGTAACTTTTGCGCAGATCAGCCAGAGGAGGAAGAATTCGTGTCATACCCACAATTGTGACTGTTCCGCCTAAGGCCGATGTGTAGGCCGGTCAACGCCCGGGCTTGTTGCTGGGAAGTCCATGCGCATCAGCAGCTCAGCGTCTATGACCAATGAGTTTTTTCTCATTCACGCTGTCAACATCCATGGCAGGGACACCCCCGTCATCGCTGATCCTTCGACCCCGATTTTGTGGGCCTTGCGGGACACCCTTGGCATGACTGGTACCAAGTTCGGCTACGGCATCGCGATGTGCGGCGCCTGCACCGTGCACCTGAATGGTTCGGCCATTTGTTCTTGCGTGACGCCGCTGTCGGCAGCGGTGGGCCAAGTCATGAGCGCCACCGCATTGCTCAAGACCAACATGGTCACCATCAACCGGCTTGATTTCGGGCAGGGCGTGCAAACCGGTTTGCCGATGATCTTGGCCGAAGAACTGGACGCCGATTGGTCACAAGTGCGCAGCCAGCACGGCAATGCTGACCCGGCGTATGTTGATACGGCTTGGGGCATCCACATCACCGGCAGTTCTAGTGCCATCAAAAAACTCTTACACCCAGTACCGTGAGCTCGGTGCTCGCCTTCGCGCCATGTTGGTTTCGGCCGCGGCTGCCCAATGGGCTGTCGGCGAGTGGCTTGCGCACGCAAACATCGACGTGCGTCTGCCCGGCATGCTAACGGCGGTGATGGCGCGTCCGCCAGTGTTTGGCGGCAAGGTCGGTAAAGTCGGCAAAGTCGACAGCGCGCGCCAACTGGCCAACTACCGTGCACTGGCGAAAAAAACTGGCGCGATTTTTCTGAACGCAAACATCAGCGCCCTGGCCACGGCGCCGAAAAAAATCAGCGCTGAGTTTGTCTTTCCTTACCTCGTGCATGCGCCGATGGAGCCGCTGAATTGCACGGTGCAAGTCAGCGGACAAGGCGCCAACGCCAAGGCGGAGCTTTGGGTCGGCACACAGATGCCGGGTATCGACGCCTTGGCTGCGGCCAAGGTCTTGGGCCTGCAGCCACACAATGTCATCATGCACGTGCAAATGGCTGGCGGTGGTTTTGGTCGCCGGGCCATCCTGAGCAGTGAGTTCGTCTTTGAAGCCTGTAGCGTCGCCAAAGCGGCCCGTACTGCTGGGCTCGACGCAGCGGTCCGCACCTTGCCCGGTGCGGCCATCACCTTGAAAGACGGCGTGGTGGAGCAAAGCAACTTCGGTGACTTCCCGGCGCCGCGCATCACCGGCATGCCTTTGATGGCTGTCATCATCTTGCCAAGTGCCGATGCGCCGACCGGCTTGGGCGAACCCGGCTTGCCGCCGCTGGCGCCGGCTTTTGCCAATGCCATCACTGTGTTGACCGGCAAGACGCTGCCCGAGTTGCCTTTTAAATTGACTTCACCAGTTTGGTCAGAGCGGCATCGCGGATGCCGATGCGTTGCAAGCTCTCCAGCGTTTGCAACGCATAGTCACGTGTGCTGCCGTAGCGGCCAATGGCGTCGGCGAAAATTTGGCTGTAATGCGCTTGGCTGAGCACGCCGGTGAAGTTCGGGCTGCGCCTTGACAGCGTGAAGGCCAGCGCCTGAACGGGCCCTTGGTCGGTCTGGCAGCGCAGCCTGCGCGGGTCGTATACGCCGGTCATCATTTCGCGCAGCCAGAGCTTGCTGACCACGGTCGTCACCTGATCTTTGGGCACGCGGTAAACCACGCCTTGGCAGCTGCCACCCGACAGCAGCGCAAACACCAAGCCCGGCACAGTGGGTGTGCCGCGGTTGATGCGGCTCCACATTTTCAGCGCCCGATGCCAGCCGTGCAGCTTGGCTGGACGTTGCTCTGAAAAGGAAAAATCTGGCCGCCAGATCAGCGAGGCGTAGGCAAAAATCCACAGGTCGTCTTGGCCACCCCATTGGTGCAAAAAATTCGCCAGCATCGGCGCTGGGTCGCGCGTGGCTTCAAATTGAGCGTTCTGAGGGTTTTTCACAGTTGAACTTTACAGCGAACGGCGGTGCTATTCGACATTTTTCGAGGCCAGTTTGGTAACCACTTTGTTCCTGCAGTCTGTCCAGTGGCGGCTTTAACAAGTAGGATGTGCAGAGAAATCAAGTTACAAAACCATATGCCCAATTTTTGGAATCTATGACTCTTCATTCAACCGTCGCCGACGTCACCGAGCAGATCCGCGAACGCAGCCGCGTTTCCCGCAGCGCCTACTTGAAGCGGCTCGACAGCGCCGCCACACGCGCCGTCAACGCTGAGCGCATGGGGTGTAGCAATGTGGCGCACGCCGTGGCCGGCATGCCGCTGGACGACCGCTTCAAGGTCGTGACTGAGCGCCGTCCGAACATCGGCATTGTCACCGCTTACAACGACATGTTGTCGGCTCACACGCCGATGCAAAGCTACCCAGACTTGATCAAACGTGAGGCGCGTTTGCATGGCGCGACGGCGCAAGTGGCCGGTGGCGTGCCGGCCATGTGCGACGGCGTGACCCAAGGCACCAGCGGCATGGAACTGAGTCTGTTCAGCCGCGACGTCATCGCCATGGCCACCGCCGTCGCTTTGAGCCACGACATGTTTGACGGCGCGTTGATGCTCGGCGTGTGCGACAAGATCGTGCCGGGCCTGTTGATCGGCGCGCTGCACTTTGGTCATTTGCCGACGGTGTTTGTGCCCGCTGGCCCGATGCCGTCCGGTCTGCCCAACAAAGAAAAAGTTCGTGTCCGCGAACTGGTAGCGCAGGGTTTGGCCGGTCGCGACGTGTTGATGGATGCCGAACTCAAGTCCTACCACAGCCCCGGCACCTGCACGTTTTACGGCACCGCCAACAGCAACCAGATGTTGTTGGAGGCGATGGGCCTGCACGTGCCCGGCACCTCGTTTGTGGCGCCCGGTGGCGACTTGCGTGACGAGCTGACCCGCGAAGCTGCGCGCACGGTGCTGGGTATCGTCAAATCGTCCAAACGATTTGCACCCATCGGTCGGGTCGTCGATGAACGCGCCATCGTCAACGCGATGGTCGCGCTGCTGGCCACCGGCGGCTCGACCAACCACTTGATCCACTGGGTTGCGGTAGCGCATTCGGCTGGTATCCAAATCAATTGGGACGATTTTTCAAAGCTGTCAGACGTTGTGCCTTTGCTGACGCATGTTTATCCCAACGGCAGCGCTGATGTGAACCAGTTTCAAGCCGCTGGCGGCACGGGTTTTGTGATCCGTGAATTGTTAGACGGTGGCTTCATGCACGAAGACGTGTTGACGGTACGCCCCGGTGGTATCCGTGACTTCACCGGTGAGCCAGCGCTGGTGGACGGTGCGCTGGCTTGGCATCATGTTGACGTCTCCAAAGACGAGACGATTGTTCGGCCAGCCAGCCAGCCCTTCAGCGCGACCGGTGGACTCAAGCTGCTGCAAGGCAATCTGGGCCGTAGCGTCATCAAGGTCTCGGCGGTTCCCGAAGACCGTTATGTGATCGAAGCGCCCGCCCGCGTCTTTGATTCGCAGGAAGCCCTGCACGCGGCCTTCAACGCCGGCGAGCTCGAGCGCGATGTGATTTGTGTGGTGCGCTGGCAAGGGCCGCAAGCCAACGGCATGCCCGAGTTGCACAAGCTGACGCCGCCCTTGTCGGTGTTGCAGGGCAAGGGTTTCAAAGTAGCGCTGGTGACTGATGGCCGCATGAGCGGCGCTTCGGGCAAGGTGCCCGCCGCCATCCATGTGTCGCCCGAGGCCGCTTCGGGTGGCCCGTTGGCCAAGGTGCGCGACGGCGACATGATCTTGCTCAACAGCCTGACCGGCGAGTTGCGCGTCTTGCTGAATGAGGCGGATTGGGCCGCACGACCGGTCGCCGAGATGCCAGAGGCGCTGCGCGACAGCAATGCGTTTGGCATCGGGCGCGAACTGTTTTCCGGCATGCGCCGACAGGCGCTGACAGCCGAAGAGGGGGCGATGTCATGGTTGTGAGCAAGACTGTGCAAAGCCGTTTGACGGCCCTGCAGGTGATGCAAGACGCCGCCGTCATTCCGGTCATCGTGCTGAACGATGTGGCGCACGCTGTGCCGCTGGCACGCGCGCTGGTGGCCGGCGGTATCCGCATGCTGGAAGTCACCTTGCGCACACCGCAAGGTTTGGCGTGCATTGAAGCGATTGCCCGCGACGTGCCGGAAGCGGTGGTCGGTGCTGGCACCGCCCGCAGTGCCGCCGATGTGATGGCTTGCGCCATGGCGGGCGCACGCTTCATCGTCAGCCCTGGCTATACCCATGCCTTGGGACAAGCCTGCCGCGACACCGGTTTGCCACTGTTGCCAGGCGTTGCCACCGGCAGTGAGATCATGGTCGCGCAAGAAGACGGCCTCTCCGAACTCAAGTTTTTCCCGGCCCTGCAAGCCGGCGGCCCGGCCATGCTGAAAGCGTGGGGCGGACCTTTTGGTGACGTCAAGTTTTGCCCCACCGGTGGCGTCAGCTTGGCCAATGCGGCTGAGTTTTTAGCCCTCAGCAACGTGGTCTGCGTCGGTGGCTCCTGGCTCACACCCGCCGATGCCGTGGCCCAAGGCGATTGGGCACGTATCACCGCGCTGGCGCGAGAAGCCAGTCAGCTAAAGCGCAGCAGTTGAGTTAAGCGATTTTGAATCAGCGCAAGCCACTGCCGCCGGCATTTTCTTTGCGCTCAATCAGCTCAATTTTGTAGCCGTCGGGGTCGGTCACAAAGGCGATCACGGTGTTGCCGCCTTTGACCGGGCCGGCTTCGCGCGTCACGTTGCCGCCTGAGGCTTTGATCTTGTCGCAGGCTGCGTAGGCATCTGGCACGCCCAGCGCGATGTGGCCGTAGGCGGTGCCCATCTCGTACTGATCGACGCCGTGGTTGTAGGTCAGCTCCAGCTCGGCATGCTCTGGGTTGTTGCCGTAGCCGAGGAAGGCCAAACTGTATTTGTATTCTGGATTTTCGGAGCTGCGCAGCAACTTCATACCCAAGACTTGGGTGTAAAAATCGATCGAGCGTTGCAGGTTGCCGACGCGCAGCATGGTGTGAAGAAGTCGCATGTTGAGTTCCAGTGAAGAAAGGTAAAAGCCAGCGCGAGACATGCGCACGCAACAATTGTGCGGCAAACTGCTTTGACTGTACTTTTGAATGGATGCTATGAAAAGTCTTGTATTGGCACTGCTCTGCCTGTCAGGTGCGGCTCATGCTTTTGACCTTCAAGCGCACCGCGGCGGTCGGGGTCTGTACCCTGAGAACACGCTGACGGCGTTTGAGTCTGCGGCGCGTCTGGGTGTCAGCACGCTGGAGCTAGACATTGGCATCACCGCCGATGGCGTGCCGGTGGTCTCGCACGACAGGGCGCTCAACCCTTTCTTCACGCGCGATGCGCGTGGCGAATGGTTGCCGGCGCGTGGGCCGCTGGTCCATGCGTTGCCGTTGGCGCAACTGCAAACTTACGACGTGGGACGCCTGCAACCCGGCACCCGCTATGCGCGCGAATTTAACTCGCAGCAAGCGGTGGACGGTGAGCGGGTGCCTACCTTGGCGGCGGTTTTTGAGCGTGTCAAAACATTGGGCTTCAGCCACTTGAACTTCAACATTGAAACCAAGTTAGATCCGAATGCGCCCGGTGACACCTTGGCCCCGGAACCGTTTGTGCGCGCTCTGCTGGCAGTCATTCGTCAAGCCGGCATGACGCAGCGGGTGATGCTGCAAAGCTTTGACTGGCGCACCTTGCAAGTCGTGCACCAACTCGCGCCCGAGATGCGCACCGCCTATCTGAGTGCGACGCCACCAGTGGCTGGCGGCCCGAACGAAGCGCTCTGGACCGCTGGTCGCCGGCTCAGCGCGCACGGCGGTTCTATGCCGCAACTGGTGCGCGCTGCGGCGGGCTCTGCCAAGGGCGTCACTTGGTCGCCGCACTGGAAGCAGCTGAATCAGGATCAGCTGAAACAAGCGCAGATTTTGGGCTTGCCCGTGGTGCCGTGGACGGTGAACGAGCGCGCAGATATGCAGCGCTTGATGGACTGGGGCGTTGACGGCCTCATCACCGATTACCCGGACCGCTTGCGTGCGGTGATGGCCGAGCGCGGCATGGCCTTGCCGCGTTAATTCAGTTAGCCGGTTACCCCGCTAGCCTAAGTGCGTCGTCACCAATTCGCGCAGCAGTTCGCTGGCATAGCGGCTCAAGCGTGTGGTGGGCCGCACGACAATCGGTCTGAACTCTCTCAACCCTGAAAAGAATTAGCCATGTCGAACTTCACCAAAATCGTCCTTTTCACCGACACCGATGGCCGCGCCAAATTCCGCGAGGACAGCATCGCGTTGAGCGAAGGTTCGCCTGCGTCGATGTTGTCGCCGGTGTTTCCCTCAGCGGGCTACCAGTTGCGCCAAAGCCCGCTGGGTTTTCGCAGCCAGTTTCATTGCACCGGCCAGCCGCAGTGGGTTTTTATCTTGCAGGGTCAGATGGAAATCGGCCTGCAAGGCGGTGCCTCACGCATCTTCACAGCCGGCGAGCATTTTTACTCAGCCGATGTGTTGCCTGCGGGCGCGGTGTTTGACGCTGCGGTGCACGGGCACTGGAGCCAGCAAGTCGGCAGCGAGGCGCTGGTGACCTTGTTCGTCAAGGACTGAGCCGGGTCAGTTGGCGCTACTTCTATATTGGTGAGCCCAAAACAAAGTGGCCTGCTGTTCCCTTGACGGGAGCAGCAGGCCACTTTTTGAACGAGGGCTGTTAGCGCTCGTAACGCACCAATCGATTAACGACCGTTGAACGAGCCGAAGTTGCCCGAACGGCCTTGACCGCCACCGCCCGAACGTCCGCCACCACCACCACTGCCAGAGCGGCCTTGGCCACCACCACCACCACCGCCGCCGCCGCCGCCGCGGTAGTTGCCGCGGTTGCCGCCGGTAGGCTGGCCGGAAGACGGGAAGCCTGAAGAGACGTGGCTGGCCGGTTGGGCATCTTCGTCAAACGACTGTGGGCGTTGGCGCGGCGCCTGCGCTTGCTGCATGCGTGGCTGAGCAGGCTGACCGCCGCCTTGTGAGTAGCCAGTGTTCTGGCGTGGGCCGCGTCCACCGCCGCCCCCACCATTACCGCCAGCGTTGCCAGCGTTGCCAGCGAAGTTACCACCGCCGGCATTGCCACCGCTGCGACCACGGCCAGCATTGCCACCACCGTTACCGCCGCCGTTACCGGCGTTACCGCCGCCACCATGGGCACTGCGGCCAGGTTGTTGCGGTTTGTTCTCGCGGATGCGCGTCATCATTTCGGAGCGCGCGGCTTTGGCTGCGGCCTGCATCACGTCACGGCTTGGTGGCTTGCCGATACCGCCCCAAATCGTTTGGCGACCCATGGCCAGTGGCTCGGCGCGTTCGTCTGGATCGGCTTCAAAGCCGGGCACCCTCACCACGTCAATGTTTTGCTTGGTGAAGCGCTCGATGTCTTGCATGAAGCCTTCTTCGTCCAGGCAGACCAAGCTGACGGCTTCGCCGCTGTTGCCGGCACGGCCGGTGCGGCCAATGCGGTGAACGTAGTCTTCGCTGACGTTCGGAATTTCGTAGTTCACCACGTGCGGCAACTCGTCAATGTCGATACCGCGGGCAGCGATGTCGGTGGCCACCAGCGCGCGAATGTCGCCGCTTTTGAAGCCAGCCAGCGCTTGTGTGCGGGCGGTCTGGCTCTTGTTGCCGTGCAGCGCCATGGCGGGAATACCATTTTTAGTCAGGTGTTCTGCCACATTGTTGGCGCCGAACTTGGTGCGCGTGAAGACCAGCACTTGGCTCCATTTTTGCTCAGTGATGATGTGCGTGAGCAAGGCTTTTTTCTTGGCGCGACCGACCGGGTGAATGGTCTGCGTGATGCGCTGCACCGTGGTGTTGCGCGGTGTGACCTGAATCGACACCGGGTCACGCAGCAAGCCATTGGCCAGTTCGCGAATCTCGTCGCTGAAAGTGGCGCTGAAGAGCAGAGTTTGCTTTTGCTTAGGAACCAGCGCCAGCACCTTTTTGATGTCATGGATGAAGCCCATGTCCAACATGCGGTCGGCTTCGTCCAGAATCAAAATTTGTACTTGGCTCAGGTCCAGTGTGCCTTGGCTGGCGTGGTCCAGCAAGCGGCCTGGAGTGGCCACCAAGATGTCAACGCCGCGGCGGAGTTTTTCAATTTGCGCGCCCATGCCGACGCCGCCGAACATCACCATCGAGGTGAGGTCCAGGTACTTGCCGTAGGTGCGAACGCTTTCTTCGACCTGCGCCGCGAGTTCGCGGGTCGGCGTCATGATCAGCGCGCGCACGGCATTGGCGCCGCGTCGGTTGGTCAGGCGTGGTTCAGACGACAGGCGTTGCAGCAAAGGCAGCGTGAACGCTGCGGTTTTGCCGGTACCCGTCTGGGCGCCGCCCAGCAAGTCCGTACCGGCCAGAACCGCAGGAATAGCCTGGGCCTGAATCGGTGTGGGTGTGTCATAGCCTTGCTCAAGCACGGCTTTCAGAATGGCCGGGGCCAAATTCAATTCTTCAAATGTCATGTGTTTGCGTCCTTGGGACGCTTTAGATCGGCCTGTGGGTGCCTTGTTTGAAGCAACCCGCCAGTCAAAGGCAGATGGGGTCAGGAGTTGGGCTAAAAACACAACTCTGTCAGAGTAGGTATGCCCAAATGCCGCAGGGTACTGGAGCCCAGCGACCTGTGTATTGTGGCATGGAACGATAATCTTGTAATCCGGGCAATAACCACCACGTGGTTTGGCATAGCCGTTCGGCTCTTCGTTGCCGCCTTTTGACAGCCCCCTTTTTTGAGAAGTGATCCCTGATGGCCCAGTACGTTTTCACCATGAACAAGGTCTCTAAGACCGTGCCTCCGAAGCGGCAAATCCTGAAGGATGTGTCGCTGAGTTTTTTCCCCGGCGCCAAGATCGGCGTGCTGGGCACCAACGGTTCCGGCAAGTCGACCTTGCTCAAAATCATGGCCGGTATCGACACCGAGATCGAGGGCGAAGCCACCGCCATGCCGAACCTGAACATCGGTTACCTGCCGCAAGAACCCAAGCTCAATGACGCGCACACCGTGCGCGAAAGCGTTGAAGCCGGCATGGGCGCCGTGTTCGCTGCCAAGGCCCGCCTTGACGCCGTCTACACCGCTTACGGTGAACCTGACGCAGACTTCGACGCCTTGGCCGCCGAACAAGCCGAACTTGAAGCCATCATCGCCACCGGCGGTTCTGACTCCGAGCACCAGCTCGAAATCGCTGCCGACGCGCTGCGCCTGCCGCCCTGGGACGCCGTGATTGGTGTTCTCTCCGGCGGTGAAAAACGCCGCGTCGCTTTGTGCAGCCTGCTGCTGTCCAAGCCCGACATGCTGCTGCTGGACGAGCCGACCAATCACTTGGACGCCGAATCAGTCGACTGGCTTGAGCAGTTTTTGCAGCGTTTCCCTGGCACGGTGGTGGCCATCACCCACGATCGTTACTTTCTGGACAACGCCGCCGAATGGATTTTGGAGCTTGACCGCGGCCACGGCATCCCTTGGAAAGGCAACTACAGCAGCTGGCTAGACCAAAAAGGCGAGCGTCTGGCGCAAGAGCAAAAGGGCGAAGAGTCCCGTGCCAAGGCGCTAAAGAAAGAATTGGAATGGTCGCGCCAGAACCCCAAAGCACGTCAAGCCAAGAGCAAGTCGCGGCTGGCCCGCTTTGAAGAACTGTCGGATTTCGAATACCAACAGCGCAACGAAACACAAGAACTTTTCATTCCTGTGGCCGAGCGTTTGGGCAATGAAGTCATTGAGTTCAAAGGCGTCAGCAAGTCCTTTGGCGACCGCTTGTTGATCGACAACTTGAGTTTCAAAATTCCGGCGGGTGCCATCGTTGGCATCATCGGCCCCAACGGCGCTGGTAAATCCACGCTGTTCAAGCTGATTGCCGGCAAAGAGCAGCCAGACGGCGGCGAAGTTGTGATTGGCAAAACCGCCAAAATGGCTTTTGTGGACCAGCACCGCGACGACTTGGCCAACGAGAAAACCGTTTGGGAAGACATCTCCGGTGGCCTCGACATGCTCACCGTGGGCAGGTTCACCATGCCGAGTCGCGCTTACGCCGGCCGCTTCAACTTCAATGGAGCAGATCAGCAAAAACGCGTCGGCATGTTGTCGGGCGGTGAACGCGGACGCCTGCATTTGGCCAAGACACTGATCGCCGGCGGCAACGTGCTGATGCTCGATGAACCCTCGAACGACTTGGACGTTGAAACCTTGCGCTCACTCGAAGACGCACTGCTCGAATTCGCCGGCTCAGTCATGGTCATCAGCCACGATCGCTGGTTCTTAGACCGCATCGCCACCCATATTTTGGCCGCTGAAGGCGACAGCCAGTGGACTTTCTTTGACGGCAACTACCAAGAGTACGAAGCCGACAAACGCAAGCGTTTGGGTGAAGAGGGTGCTAAGCCTAAGCGGATGCGCTTCAAAGCGCTGAAGTGATGCCCCCACGGTCGCTCACTGCGTGTAGCTTTCTGCCCCCCGAGGGGCCGTTGCGCCTGCGGTCTGGCGAAGCCAGTCCCGCGGCCCCTGCTGGTTTATTCGGGGAGGATTTGCTCTCCGGGGCTGGTCTGTTTTTCGGGGAGTGTCTGTTGGGCGGGGAAGGTGTTTATGACTGAAGCAGAAGTTTTGGTGGCTACGCGTCATTGGCTTGAGTCGGCTGTGATTGGGCTGAACCTGTGCCCGTTTGCGAAGGCGGTTTACGTTAAAAATCAGGTTCGCTTGGTGGTGAGTCGGGCGCGTCATGCTGATGATTTGCTGGAGGAGTTGGACCGTGAGTTGGACTTGTTAGTGGCCACACCTGCCGACGAGATCGACACCACGCTGCTGATTCACGCGAGCTTGTTTGAGGACTTTTTGGACTTCAATGACTTCTTGGAAGTGGCTGACGGCGTGGTTGAAGAGCACGACCTTGAGGGCGTGATTCAGCTGGCCAGCTTTCACCCGAAGTTTCAGTTCGACGGCACCGAGTCCGACGACATCAGCAACTACACCAACCGCGCACCCTTCGCCATGCTGCATTTGCTGCGCGAAGACAGTGTGGAGCGGGCCGTGGCGGCTTTTCCGCAAGCCGAAGCGATCTTTGAAGAAAACATCAAGACGCTGGAAAAACTCGGCCACGCCGGGTGGGAAAAACTGGGCTTGTAGCTTCGTCATTGCGCGCTGCATTTGTCTTTGCGAGCAATGCGCGGCAATCCAAGGGCCATGGACTGCCGCGATCCGTGACGGCCGCTTCGCTCGCAGGCACGGGCAGGGCGGCGCTTGCAGCGCATGGCTTAATTCTTGCGCACCTCGATCGACATCACCGTGTAGTCCCCGTTGACCTGGTCGGCGGTGAAGCGCACCTTGTCGCCAGCTTTGACTTTGTTGAGCAGAGCGCTGTCTTTGACTTGAAAGACCATGCTCATGGGCGGCATGTCGAGGTTTTTGATCTCACCGTGCCGAAGTGAAATTTTGCCGCTGGCTTTGTCGACTTTGCGGACCTCGCCTTCAACGGTTGGCCGGGCTTGGACTGGCGCTTGGGCTTGGCTTGGTTGTGCGCGGTTGTAGCTTTGGTAGACCTGCGTGCTGCCGTCCTTGGCGATCAGCAGCACATCGTAAGGATCGCGGCGGTCGCCGTAAATAGCACCGTCCATGCCGGGCGAACCGACCGGCATGCCGGGCACAGTCAAACCCACGGCCTGCGGTCGCTCTTTCAGCAGGCGATGAATCTCGCGCGCTGGCACGTGACCTTCAATGGCGTAGCCCGCCACCAGTGCGGTGTGGCAGGAGCCGAGTTTCGCCGGCACGCCCAAGCGGCTGCGGGCGGCGCTGTTGCCGATGTCGTTGACGCGCACAGCAAAGCCGTTGGCCTCAAGGTGCGTCACCCAGTCACCGCAGCAGCCGCAGTTGGGGTCTTTCCAGACTTCTATGGGTGTTTTTGTGGTGGCGCTGGCTTGGGCAAAAGCGGGGGCCACGAAGGCCGCACTGGTCAAGCCAGTGATACCCGCGAGGGCTTTCAAAAGTCGTCGTCTTTGCATGGTGTTTCCTGTTTGAAAATAAACTTAAAAATGAAATGGGTTCAGCGCGGTGAAACGCTCATCGCACCGACCATACCGGCTTGGTAGTGACCGGCGATCAGGCAGGCGAATTCGAAATCGCCAGGTCGGTTGAAGGTCCAGACTAAGTCGCCGTTTTGACCGGCGCTGACGTGCGCCATGTAAGGCTCGTCATGCGCCATGTTGGGAAATTTGACCATCATGGCGGCATGCGCGTCGAGCTCTTGGCGTGTGCCAACGACCATCTCGTGCAGCAATTTGCCTTTGTTTTGAATCACGAAACGCACGGTTTCACCCTCCTTAAAGCTGAGTTTGCTGGGGGTAAAGCGCATGTTGTCGTCCATCGTCATGGTGACAGTGCGCGTGGCTGCTTTGGCATCGCCGCCGATGCCCCAAGTTGTTTGTTCTTTGACCGTGCTGTCGGCGTTGTGTGCTGACTTGAGCATCTCTACGTGAGCCCAGCTGAGTGTCGCGACGCTGCTCAAAAGGGCGCCAGCGATAAACGTGTGAAATCGATTTTTAAAAATGGTCATGGTGAGCTTTATAGAGAGTGAAACAGTCAAGAAAAGAGCGCCTCTTCAATGCCCGCTGAGACCGCCTGATGCGGCGGGTTTGCGGATTTGTACTTCAGTGGCGGGCGGCGTCTGGCAATGCGCCAGTCTATTCATGCGCCTGTGTCCCGGTGAGCCATCGCAGCGCCAACCGTGTCGTTCGTGAAAAATGAAGGTGGGTTTTCAAAACAAATCTCCTGATGCGGATGCAGGGCGCGCAAACTGGAAATGTCAGAAGGCGCCGGAAGACTGTGACTGTGCGTTGAAAGCGCGATCCCAGTTGCAAAGTGCCGACCCAGTGAGGGCCGGAAGATCAGGAAATCGGTGGTTTTTGGCCGTGTGCCGCGTCGGCGCTGGCGAACGGACCGGCCACCAAGGTGGACGTCCAAACTGAGTTCAAGCACCGCTTTAACTCGTCTGAGTTCACCAGCAGCGCAACGTTATGACACGCTTGGCAGGCTGAGCAAGAGTCGCAATGGCCAGCGTTCTGACCCGCATTGCGGGTCTGATCGCAATCCGCATGGCTGAGGCAGTCGACGGTGCTGGTTGTCACCTCGGTTGGTACCGCGTGGGCCGCATGATCGCTGTGGCCTTTGTCGCTTGGGTGACCTGGGTCAGCGTCAGCCTTTGCAGCAGCAGTCTGATGCATTTGTTGCGTTGCCATGCTCAACGCCATGTCTGTGGCCATGGCGTCACCAGTCCAGCTGCGCAGCGGCAACAAGACCATCATGAGAGCGAGCACAAGAAAACGCATGGCCTGAATCATAGGGGATAAGGGTAAACGGCAGGGCGGTAGGTCAGGCTGGTGCTGCAGCCTGGGTCTTGGCCTTGGCCGTCTTCAGTGCGGCCCGACGATCAAAGACCAGCGTCAGCAAAGCCAGCAGCGCAAACGGCACGCCGACCCAGGCGAGATGGACCAAGCCGAGCGTGTTCAGCAGGGTGCCGCTCATGACGCTGCCGAGCGCCGTGCCCATGTAGAGCATGGAGCCATTCAGGCTCAGCAGCAGCGGCGCTTGCTTGGGCGACAAGCTGGCGAGCCGGCTTTGTTGCGGTGTCATCATGCCAAAGCCGGCGATGCCCCAGGCCACCAGCGTGACCGTCGTCAGCGCGATGCTGCCCTGCGTCAGCGGCAGCAAGCCCATCATGATGATCAACACCGTGAGTTGCGCCACCAAGGTGCGCAGCGCGCCAAAGCGGTCATTCGCCCAGCCACCGACCAGCGTGCCGACAACGCCTGACAGACCGAAGACGGCCAGCGTCAAAGACAGCTCGCCAGAGCTCATCGGGTTGAGTGCTTGCAGAACCGGCCCAATGTAGGCGAAGACACTGAAAACCGCGACGAAGTACAGCAGCGTGCGCAACCAGACGCGCAGCACGGCCGGGTTCACCGCCACGGCTTTGAAGCCAACAAAACTGCTGTTACCGCCCGCCAAGTTGGCCGGCACCAGCCAGCCAACCGACAGCAGCGCGGCCAAGCTGGCTGCGGCGGACAGCCATACCGGCACCCGCCAGCCGTATTCAAAACCAAGCCAAGCTCCAAGGGGCACGCCCACCGCGTAGCTGATGCTCATGCCTAAAAAGGTGATCGATAAAGCCCGTCCGCGCAGCGCTGGGGCGACCATGCTGACCGTCAGTGCCGCTACTGCAGCTGTGAACATGGCGCCGCCGCCCATCAGCGCGCGGCCCAGCAGCAGGGTGGCAAAGTTAGGCGCCAGCGCAGACACCACGCAGCCGCCCGTGAACAGCGCCAACGCCAGCTGAATCACGCGTTTGCGCGGCCATTTGACGGTCAAGATGATGAGCAGCGGCGCCAAGATGGCGGTGGCCACGGCATAGGCGGTCATGGCTTGACCAGCTGCCGCGAGGCTGATGCCTAGCGAAACGCTGACGGGTTGCAAGATACCGCCCAGCACAAAAGCGCCACTGCCAATGACGAGATTGCAGAGTGCGAAGAAATACAAGATGGGTGGCATAGCGGAAATTTAAGAGGAAATGTCGCTGTTCAGTATGCGGGAAGTCAGCCTATCTTGCTGTGGCGCAGCATTTGTCGCGCCGTTGATGCAGGGTGTTAAATATTCCTTCGATCGTAGGTTTATTGAATTTAAATTGGCATTGCATTGGAAAAAAATTCTACGAACATAGGATTTTCAGTGGTGCGACGACAACCTGCTGCCAGAAGCAGATCGACGCAAAGGCGCAGGTAAGTGGACTGCCACGGCTTAGCCTCGCAGGGACAGGCTCGGCCTCTCTGCGAGCGCAGCGTGGCGGCTAATCATCAGCCGCACCTTGCTGGAAGAGTTGCAGTTTGACTGCACACATGTCACCAGCACCGACTGGGCAAGCTACCCGATCTTGCGTTTTCCGGGCGTGCCGCTGTGGGGTGCTGGGGAAATGGCACCGATGGTAGTGCCATCGGCGATCTCGAACGCGGTCTTTGACGCGATCGGTGTGCGATTGCGGTTCGTGCCTTTCCTGCCGGCCAAGGTGAAGGCGGCTGCCCCCAGTGTCGCGCTGTGTTCACTGGGTCCCATAATTGAATCTTCAATTATTTACTTCAGGAGTCTTCATGAAATCTGCCCACGACCTTGTGACCTCTGCCAAAGCGCTGATTCGGGAAGTCCCGGTGACGCAGGCTGAAGACGTCATCCGCAACGCCGACGTGTTGATCGATGTGCGTGAGACCGAAGAGTTCGTGGCCGGCCACATTCCCGAAGCGGTGCATGCATCGCGTGGGATGCTGGAGTTCAAACTCAGCAGCACACCAGAGCTCAGCGCACGCGATCTGAAGATAGTTTTGTATTGCAAAACCAGCGGCAGGGCCGCCTTAGCCGCTCGCTCACTGCATGACATGGGTTACTTGTCTGTGATCTCGATTGGTGGCGGTTACGACGCCTGGGTCGCCGCTGGCAAGCCTGTTGCGAAACCAAGCTCGCCAGAGCAAGCCACGTGACACCTTCTCCAAAATCCACAGCTCCGCCGCATTTTTTGGTTTCTGACGACGTGCTGGGCAAGCCCCTGGATGGCTGGCGGCTGAGGGTCTACACCGTCATCTTTGAAGCCGACACCGTGGCCGGCCGGCGTTTTGATGTGCTGCTGATTCTGGCGATTTTGGTCAGCGTCGGCGTGGTCATGGCGGACAGCGTGCAGTCCTTGAGCCGCAGCCACCGCTCACTTTTCTCGGGTTTGGAATGGTTCTTCACCGTCTTCTTCACGCTCGAATATGTTGCCCGGTTGGTCTGTGTGCGGCGCCCACTGCGTTACGCCACCAGTTTTTTTGGCGTGATCGATTTGCTGGCTGTGTTGCCGACGTATCTGGCGCTGTTTGTGCCGGAGTTGTACGCGCTGATTGATGTGCGCGTGTTGCGTTTGTTGCGCGTCTTTCGGATCTTCAAACTGGCGGCTTATGTGACCGAATACCAGTCGCTGGCGATGGCGCTGGCGGCTAGTCGCCGCAAGATTTTGGTTTTCTTGTCAGCCGTGCTGATGTTGGTGCTCATTTTTGGCACAGTCCTGTACGTGGTCGAAGGGCCGGGCAACGGTTTCACCAGCATTCCGACGTCGGTCTACTGGGCTATCAGCACGCTGACCACGGTCGGCTTTGGCGACATCGTGCCGAAGACAGATTTGGGCCGCTTGATTGCGTCCTTCATGATGCTGATGGGCTGGGGCACGCTGGCGGTACCGACCGGTATTGTCACGGCGGAAATGGCCGCGCAGCGCATGGGCCGGCGTGCCGACGTGCCGACCACGCGCAGCTGCCATGTGTGCTTGACAGAAGGCCAAACAGCGTCAGCCACATTTTGTTTCAACTGCGGCGCCGAACTGCCAACCTACCAGCACGACGAGGTGCTTGAGAAAGTTAATCCGGGCGCGGCGTCAGGCGGCGCGGTGTGATTTCGATGGAGTCGGTGGTGGTGCTCATCCACACCGTGCCGTCTTGAACCGTCACCTGTAGTTGCATGGTGCGGGCGGCGAGTTTGGCCAGCGCCTGACTTTCTGCCGCGTCAATTTGCCAAACCACCAAGTTGCTGGCCCGCGTCAGCTTGGTTTCAATGGCTTTCCACCAGACCGGCGTGCTGCTGGCAAAGCTCAGCACTGTCACCCGGTCAGCCCGGCCGGCGGCGCGCATCAAGCGTTTGTCATCGGGCTGGCCGACGTCAATCCAGTGCTGAACAGCGTCGGTGTAGTCCTTGTGCCAGAGGGCTGCTTCGTCCACATCCCACAGATCTTTGGCGAATTCGAGCTTGCCTTTGTGGTCGTCGGCGGTGACGTTCAGCGCGAAGGCCAGCAGCCGGATCATCATGCGTTCGTCGGCCTCTGACGGATGCCGCGCGATGACCACCGTGTGGTCGGCATAGACGTTGCGGTCCATGTCGGCAATTTGCAATTGGGCTTTGTAGATGGTGGCTTTGAGTGCCATGGGCAGTTCTCGGGTCGGGTGCAGGAAAGAGAGCTATTGGAACAGCCTTTTAGTCAGGGCTTTTACAGGCTTTCTTTCGCTATAGTGGCGGGGCGCTAATTCACAATCACTTCAGCGTCTGCAGTCGCCAGGCCTCACAGAGAAATTTAAATATGACCCGATCCCTTTTCAGCGCCACCATTGCCGGCAGCTTGCCCAAGCCCGCTTGGTTGTCAGAAACCCAAAAACTCTGGCCGCAGTGGAAGGCCGAAGGCGCTGAACTGGCGCAGGCCAAGCTCGATGCCACCTTGCTGTGGATCAAGGCGCAAGAAGACGCTGGCCTGGATGTGATTGGTGACGGCGAGCAGTCGCGCCAGCATTTCGTGCACGGCTTTTTGGAGCAGGTCGAGGGCATTGACTTCGAGCACAAGGTGAAGATGGGCATCCGCGACAACCGCTACGACGCGATGGTGCCGCAGGTGGTCTCGGCGCTCAAACTCAAGGGCCGCGTGCATGCCGCCGAAGCTCAGTTTTTGCGCGCCCACACAACCAAAAAAATCAAGTTCACGCTGCCTGGCCCGATGACGATTGTCGACACCGTGGCCGACCAGTTTTACGGTGACAAGATCCAGCTGGCGATGGCCTTTGCCGAGCTGCTGAACCAAGAGGCCTTGGCCTTGCAGGCGGATGGTGTGGACGTCATTCAGTTTGACGAACCTGCCTTTAATGTCTACATGAAAGAAGCCGCCGACTGGGGCGTCAAGGCACTGGAGCGCGCCGCGCAGGGCCTCACCTGCACGACCGCCGTGCACATTTGCTACGGCTACGGCATCAAAGCCAATGACGACTGGAAGGCAACGCTGGGTGAAGAGTGGCGGCAGTATGAGCAGGTGCTGCCGGCGCTGGCCAAAAGCAGTATTCAGCAAGTTAGCCTTGAGTGCTACCACTCGCATGTACCACCGCATTTGATGGCGCTTCTGGAGGGTAAAGATGTCATGGTCGGCGTCATCGACGTCGCCAGCGATGTGATTGAAACGCCTGAACAAGTGGCCGACACCATCGGCAAAGCCTTGCAGTACGTGCCTAAAAACCGGCTGCTGCCCTGCACTAATTGCGGCTTGGCGCCGATGAACCGTGAAGTCGCCCTCAAGAAACTCGAGGCGCTGGCCCAAGGTGCCGCCTTGGCGCGTGAACGTTATAAATGACCCTATGACCGACGCTGCCCATTCGCACTTACACCCGCATTCGGGCCATCACGAACCGCTGTGGAAGCACGACGGCGTGCGCGTGATTGGTGCAGGCCAGCTTGACAGCAACACCGCGCAGACGCCCGGCATGGACCGCAGCGCAGCGATCAACTTTGCGCGCGTTGGGGCCCAAAAATTGTGGGCTGGAACCGTCACCATTCATGCTGATGCGAAGACCGGTGCGCACCACCACGGTCCGCTTGAAAGCGTGATTTATGTCATTCGCGGGCGGGCCCGTATGCGTTGGGGTGAACATTTGGAGTTCACCGCCGAGGCCGGCCCCGGTGACTTCATTTACGTGCCGCCGTTTGTGCCGCACCAAGAGATCAACGCTAGCGCCACCGAGCTACTCGAGTGCGTGCTGTGCCGCAGTGACGGTGAAGCCGTGGCCGTCAACCTCGACATAGAGCCCATCGAAAAGCCAGAATCCGTTTTGTGGATTGACCCGACCCATCCCAAAGGCGGCTTAGCCTAAGGTTGCTGGCAGGGTGCCGCGCAGCGCGTTGCACAACACCAGTGCCTCGGCGGCGAGCAAGTCGTCGCGGGTCAAGCGCCGCTCAGTGGCGCGCCAGTCTGGGTCGTCCAGCAGCACCGAGCGCATCACGCCGGGCAAGACGCCGCAGGCCAGCGGTGGCGTGCACCAGCAGCCTTGCAGTTTGACAAACACATTGCTGCGTCCGCCCTCAGTCAATTCGCCCTCGGCATTGAAAAACAGCATGTCAAAAGCGCCCTCGGCTTCGGCGGTACGCCAACCAGCGTCGTAGCGCGCGCGCAGGGTGGTCTTGTGGCGCAAAAAGAAGTCGTTTGCGTCGGTGGCTTCGTTGGCCAGCAGTACCCGCACCGGGCCGGCCAAGGCCAGTAATGGTGCACTTTGAAGTTTGATCTGGCCACTGTCATCCAGGGCCAGTCGCAGTCGGTGCGCGATGCCCGCCGGCAGTGCTGCACAAGCTTTGGCCAAGGCCATAGCGATGGCGTCTTGATTCATTGGAAAGCCCAACGCGACCGCTGATTGAGCCAAGCGCTTGAGGTGCCGCGCCAGGTGCCGAACCCCTTCTTCGCGGCTGGCGTACAGAGTTTCAAAGAGCTCAAAAGCGTGCCCAAGGCCTGTTAAAAAGTGGGCCTTGAGTTGGCATTCCTCGTACTCTGCTTGCGGCTGGCTGTCGTGCACAATACCCGCGCCCACGCCCATTTCACCGGCGCGCAAGCCGTCTTGCAAAGGCGCCAGTGTCAGCGTGCGGATCGGCACCGACAGACAAAAATCAGGCAGCTGGCTTGGCGGCGCGTTGGCCGCAGGCGGCTCAAACCAGCCGATGGCGCCGGTGTAGATGCCGCGTGCATCGACCTCCAGCTCGCGAATGATCTCCAAGCTGCGGCGCTTGGGTGCGCCGACGATCGAGCCGCAGGGCAACACGGCTCGCAGCAACTCGGCCAGTCCGACGTCCGCGCGCAAGCGGGCGCAAATAGTCGACGTCATTTGCAGCACGTCGCCAAAACGCTCGACCTCAAAAAGCTTGGGTACGCTGACGCTGCCGGCTTCGGCGACGCGGCTAAAGTCGTTGCGCAGCAAGTCAACGATCATCACGTTTTCAGCCCGGTTCTTCGGGTCGCTGGCCAGCGCGGCAGAGAGCGCTGCGTCGTCCTGTGGATTGAGCGTGCCGGCCGGCGCCGTGCCCTTCATGGGTTGTGCCTGCAACGCGCCTTGGCGGTGGCGGACAAAAAGTTCTGGTGACAGCGAGAGCACGGCGCTGCCATCCGGCAAGCCGATCAGTGCGCCGTAAGGCACCGGCTGGCGCTCGCGTAAGCGCTGGTACAAATTCAGCGGTGAGCCATAAGCGTCAAAGCGCAGGCGGTAGGTGTAGTTGATCTGGTAGCTGTCGCCGGCTTGGATGTACGCATGAATGCGCGCTAAGGCGGCGGCGAATTCAAGCGACCCCACGCTGGCGTGCAAATTGACAATGCCGGCGGGGCCGACGTGGTCGACGTGGTCGCTGAAGGGTGGCTGTTCACAGGTCTGCAGCCAGTGCGCAACTTGCTCGGCCGTCAGGTGTTCGCATTGGCTGAACAAGAGTATTTGACTGAGCTGGTTTGACGTGTTGGCATGGCCGACTGGCTCACGCGGCTGTACGCTGTGCAACTCTGCGCCCAACTCGTGGCTCAGCAGCGTGATGGCATGTAGCCCTTGCGCCAGTGCTTGCTGCATCTGGGTGAGAGCACCGTCCAGCGCGCCTGCATCGCTGATCTGCAGGGTACCGACGTGGCCCGTGTATAAACGCGAGGCGGCCTCGGTTGCCGGGGCTTGTTGGTCGTCCAGCAGGGCGAAGCAGCCTATGGTGGTGAAAAAATCAGAAGTGGCGACGTCAGTCATGAAAGTTGAAATGAATAGCGTTTGACTATGCAGGTTGGCTCGGATCAGTGCAAATACTAACCGCGTTGTTTCGATGCATCCGCAAGGCGGCGTGTAAGCTTGCACTTCAAGCAAATTCCAAGGACTCTCCATGAAAGCCATTTGGCAAGACACCGTGATTGCAGAGAGCGACGACATTGTCACGCTCGAAGGCAACCATTATTTCCCGATCAGCTCGCTCAACCGCGACTGCGTCACCTTCAGCAACCACCACACCATGTGTTCTTGGAAAGGGCAGGCGAGTTATTACTCGCTGCTGGTCAACGGCGAGATGAACACCGACGCGGCTTGGTACTACCCAGAACCCAAGAACGACGCCGACGCCATCAAAGACCGCGTGGCTTTCTGGAAGGGTGTGAGAATCGAGGCTTAAGTTGTTCAAACACATTCTCATTCCGGCAGATGGCTCTGACAACGCTCAGCGGGCGATCGAAAAAGCCATCGGTCTGGCGCAGATCTTCAAAAGCCAGGTCACGGCCATCTACGTCATTGACCCCTATGTTTTCACCGGTGCAGGGACTGATTTTGCCTACGGCCATGCCGAATACCTGAGCGCCGCAACGGCCGAGGGCAAGCTGGCATTGCAAGCGGCGAAGGCAGCGTTTCAGACGGTTGGTATTGAGATCACCACGGCCTTGATCGAAGGCCATACTGTCTACAAGGTGATTCTGGAGAAGGCCAACGAGATCGGTGCTGACCTCATCGTCATGGGTTCGCACGGCCGCAAAGGTCTGGAAAAACTGATTCTGGGCAGCGTCACGTCACAGGTCTTGTCGCACGCGCATTTGCCGGTTTTGGTGGTACGCGACTGAGCGTGCCTAGTCCCGCACATCTGCCACCGGATTTTGACCAAAGTCAGCCCGTGCCAAAACCGCCAGCACGCTCCTGGCGGCATCGACCGGCGAGCTGAGCTGACCGCCTTGGTGCAGTCCGGAAAAACCTCTTCGGTCTGGAAAAAGCGCATCGTCTGCGCTGCGTAATTGCGCTTGCATGTCGGTGTCTATGACGCCGGGCGCTAAGGCACAGACCTTGGCGCCGTTCGGCTTGAGGGCTTCGTCCAGCGCCAAACAGCGGGTGAAATGGTCCATGCCGGCCTTGGCCGCGCAGTAAGCCGCCTGCGAGGCCATTGGCCGGCGGCCTAGGCCCGATGAAATATTCAGCACCTTGCGCATGACTGACCAGTGGCCCGTCGCCCGCAAAAACGCCGCGCTCAATTGCATCGGCGCTTCTAAGCCGACACGCAGCGCTTGTGCCAAATCATCCGCATCGCTGTGGCTCAGCGGCGCGATGCGCGGGATGACGCCTGCGTTGTTGATCAAGGTTGCGCTGGCAAAACCGGCACGCTCTTGCGCCAGCAACCACGCTTCGAGTTGGCGGCTGACCGCAGCGCCTTGGGCCAAGTCTTCCGTCCATTGAATCAAGGTCGCTCCCTGGGCTTCGGCCAGTGTGGCCAGGGCTGGGTTGGCATGGCGTGAAATACACAGTAGCGTATTGTTTGGCTGGAGCAGTTGTTCGGCCATGGCAAGGCCCATGCCGCGCGATGCGCCGGTCAGGATGGTCAGGTGTGTGTGGGTCATAAAGCCCATCATAAAGACTTGGCCAGACTGCTGTGTGCTGCTCTGGCGTCAACTGGTCTTAAAAGGGAGCAAGGCTGTCAAAACTCAGTCTCACCCCCGTGACGGGATGGTCGAAAGCCAGTGCCGAGGCGTGCAGGTGCAGCCGGCTCTCCAGCGCAACCAAGTCAGGGGCTGCGTACAGCGCATCCCCCACGATCGGGTGGCCCAGCGCCAGCAAATGCACGCGCAGCTGGTGGGATCGGCCGGTCAGCGGTTCCAGCAGCAGTCGGGTGGTATTGGCTTGGGCGTCATGGCTGTCGATACGCCAGCGGGTCTGGCTTGCTTTGCCGCTGTCGTGGTTGATCACGCGCAGCGGGCGGTTCGGCCAGTCCACCGCAATCGGCAGGTCGATCAGGCGCCAACCGTCTGCGTCCGCCAAGGTATTTGAATGCGATGTCGTCAGCCCTTGCACCACAGCCACATAGCGCTTGTGCACGCGGCGTTCGGCAAAGGCCACGCTCAACAACCGTTGTGCGGCAGGGTTTCGCGCCATCAGCATCAGCCCCGAGGTGGCCATGTCCAGCCGATGTACCACCAGCGCGTCCGGGTAGAGACTTTGAACGCGTGCGCTCAGGCAATCTTGCTTGTCTTCACCGCGACCGGGCACGGCCAGCAGGCCGGCTGGTTTGTCGACCACCAACAGGTCGGCGTCGAGGTGATGAAACTGAAGGAGCGGGATCACGGCCGTTGAGTTTGCCCTTGACTTTGACTGTGTGCTGCTCTGCGCTGCTCACGCAGCATGAAGAGGTAAAGACTCTCAACTTTTTCGCGGGCCCAAGGCGTCTTGCGTAAGAACTTCAGGCTGGAGGCGACGCTAGGGTCGAGCACAAAACAGCGAATGTGAATGCGTTGGCCGAGTTCGTCCCAGCCGTAATGCGTAGACAACGCCGTCACGATGGCTTCAAGCGTCAGCCCGTGCAGCGGATTGCCGGTTTGCGCAGTCGGCACAGAGGGCGCCGGGGGTGCTCCCTCTGGCTGGTCCCCGGTCGGGTTGGTCACTTGTTTTTGAGTTTGCCGCGCACTGGCACGACTGTCGTCATGGTGGGGCGCACAGCGTCGGGGGAGACCGTCTTTGGAGGAGACGTGTCTTTTTTTGGTTTTTTGACCATCTTTTGGCCTTGTTGACCTTTTGCCATGGTGTAACTCCTGATTGATTTGGGTAGCAAGCCTGATGGCCGCTTGCGCTGATTATCTGTCTAAGAAGACGCTGTTAAGCTCCCGTCCCGATGGCTCCACATACTTTTTTAGATTTGACGCGGCAACGCTCCTTCATGCGCATGTGGTTTGCGCGCTTAGCGGGCACCACCGGCAACCAGATGTTGATGGTGGCGGTCGGCTGGCAGATGTATGAACTCACCGGCAGCGCCTGGGATTTGGGGCTGGTGGGCTTGTTCCAGTTTGTGCCTGCGCTGCTGTTGACTTTGGTGGCCGGCCATGTGGCCGACCGCGTTCACCGCGGCCGTATTGTGGCGGTGTGTCTGCTGGCCCAAGGGTTGGTGGCGCTGGTGCTGGTGGCTGGCAGCCAAGGCTTGGGTGCTGCCGCGCCTTGGGTCTCGCGTGATTGGTTGCTGGGCCTGTCGGTGGTGCTGGGCGCTGCGCGGTCTTTTCAGATGCCGGCGCAGCAGGCGCTGACGCCGATGTTGGTGCCGCCAGCCATGTTGCCGCGAGCCATGGCTTTCAGCTCCTCTGGCATGCAGGCGTCGGTGATTGGTGGGCCAGCATTGGGCGGCGTGATTTTTGTGGCTGGAGCCAGCGCTGTTTACTGCACTTGCGCCCTGTTGTTTTTGATCGGCTGTTACTTGGTGCTGGGTGTGAAGTACACGCACGTGGCACCGCTGCGTGAGCCGGTGACGATGGCGGTCATGCTGGCGGGCGCGGTTTTTGTGTGGCAACGCAAGACTTTGCTGGGCGCGGTGTCGCTGGATTTGTTCGCCGTGCTGCTGGGCGGTGCCACCGCTTTGCTGCCACTGTTTGCCAAAGATATTTTGTTTGTCGGCCCGTGGGGGCTGGGCTTGTTGCGTGCCGCGCCGGCAGCCGGTGCGCTGGTCATGTCGGCGCTGCTGACGCGCTGGCCGCTGGCCCGCCGCGTCGGCTACCGGATGCTGTCGGCGGTGGCGGTGTATGGCGCGTGCATGGTGGTCTTTGGGCTGTCGACCAGTTTTGTGCTGTCCTTGGTCGTGTTGGCCCTGTCAGGCGCGGCCGACATGGTCAGCGTGGTGGTGCGGCAAACGCTGGTGCAGTTAGAAACACCGAACGAGATGCGCGGCCGTGTCAGCGCCATCAACTCGGTCTTCATCGGCGCGTCGAATCAGCTGGGAGAGTTCGAGTCTGGCGCGACTGCGGCCGTGCTGGGACCGGTCGGCTCTGTTGTGCTGGGCGGCGTCGGCACGCTGCTGGTGGCGGCTGCGTGGCTGCGTTATTTTCCGGAGTTGGCCCAGCGCGACCGAATTTGAAATGTCCTAGCCTCAGACCTTAACGCTGGTTGCCCGTGCGTGAGCGGTTGACGTCAAACGAGGTCACCTGGCTGGCTTGATTGCCCCAAGCGCTGCGCAGAAAGGTCAGCAAGCTGGCGACTTCGGTGTCACTCAAGACCAGCATGAACGGCGGCATGCCGAAGGGCCGCGGGTTGCCTGCCGTGGCGGGCGCGTAGCCACCGTTCAAGATGATTTGCACCAAGTTGTCGGTTGACGCCATCGTCACCGCGCGGTTGCCCGCCAGTGTTGGGTAGGCCCCAGCCACACCTTGGCCACTGTCCCCATGGCATTGGGCGCAATTGTTGTCATACAGCTTGGCACCTGCCCGCGCTGATGGTGAGCTGGCAACCGCTGCGACCTTGGGGCCGCGTGCTGCGGTTGGCAAGGCCGCTTCAGCGTGTAAGGTTGGCGGCAGGGATTTTAAAAAGACAGCCATGCCGCGCAGGTCGTCATCGCTCAGGTGCTGGGTGCTTTGCCGCACCACCTCAGCCATCGGGCCCAACACAGAGGCGCCGGGCACCACACCCGTTTTCAGCAGCGTCACTACTTTGTCAACCGGCCAGTCGGAGACGCCAGCTTCGGCGTTTTCAGTGAGTGCGGGTGCATACCAGTTCTGCATCGGGATCAAACCGCCGGCCATGTTGAGCGGGTTGCTGCCGCCCAATGCATCCCGGGCTGAATGGCAGGCGGCGCAATGGCCAAGGCCGCGCACCAAGTAAGCGCCGCGGTTCCAATCGGCGCTTTGCAGGGGTTCGGGCTCAAAGGTGCCGGGTGTGAAGTACAGGGCGCGCCAGACCGCCAACGCGATTTGCGTGTTGAATGGCCAACGCAGCGTGTGGTCCTTTGCGGGCGCAGACACCGGTGGCAAATTTTGCAAATAGGCGTACATCGCGTCAGCGTCATCGCGTCTAACTTCGGTGTAGCTGGGGTACGGAAAAGCCGGGTACAGCAGACGCCCGCTTTGCGAGCGGCCGTTGTGCAGCGCACGCCAGAAGTCGTCCCGGCTCCAAGACCCCAGACCGGTCTTGGCGTCGGGTGTGAGGTTACCTGAAAAGACTGTGCCGAAGGGCGTTTCAATGCCGCGACCGCCGGCAAAGGGCGTGCCGCCAAGGCCGGTGTGGCAGGTCATGCAGTTGCCCGCGCGGGTCAGGTATTCACCGCGTGCCAACAGGGCCGGACTGGCCAGCGCAGTAGCACTGCCTGTGGATTTGGGAACGATGTGGGTTTCATCGCGGGTGTTGAGTAGCCACAGCAAGGCCAGTACCAACGTGGCGATGGCCAAGGCCAGCCAAGCCAAGCGTTTGAGCAGTGGGGCGCGCTTCATCAAAGTGCTCCGCGGGTGGGTTGTGGCAAGGCCACGCGGCCGCAAGCAGGCACCGCGACGTTCGTGCGCAGATTCGGCGCAGTGAGTGCTGGCGCGCTGTGGGTCGGCACGGCTTGTGCCGCCAGCCAAGTCGAGGCGGCGTTGATGTCATCCAAGCTCAGGCGCTGGACCACGAGGGCCATGCAGTCTGGCGCGTGGGCTTGGCGCTTACCGTTCTTCCAGGCGCCGAGCTGTGCGTTCACGTAGTCACGCGGCAAGCCAAGCAAGCCCGGTACTTGCGGTAGCACGCCCGTCATGGCCATGCCATGGCACTGCACGCAGGCGGGTACCTGCCGTGCAGGGTCACCGTTCATCACCAGCTGCCGACCTTGCTCTAGCAATGCGGCCGAAGCGGTGGCCGGTTGTGGTGGTGGGTAGGGAACTTGGAGGTCGGCAAAGTACTGCGAAATTTCAAGCAGGTAAGCGTCGGTCAGCGGCTCAACCATTTGTGTCATCAGCCCGTAATGGCGCCGACCCTCACGAAAGTGCAGCAACTGGGTGTACAAGTAGGCGGCGGGCTTGCCGGCCAGACGCGGGTAGTAGCCGTCGGGCGCCGCGCGGCCCTGGGCGCCGTGGCAGGCGGTGCAAGCTTGCGTGCGCTGGGCGATGGTGTCTTCAAACGGGGCTGACCAAGCCGGGCTGGCCAGCGCAGTCGCCAAGCCAAAGGCCGTCGCAGTGCGCCATAAAAAAGACCGTGAAGGTCGAAGCAGAAATGAGCGAAAACTCGAAAATGACACAGTGGACAACTTTTTTCCAAAAGAAGGCTCTAGCCTAGTGGGTGTGCGGTGATCAGCTTTTCATTATGAAACTAACTGAACAACCGTTTTGAGCCAAGCACTTCTTGTTACTGCGCTCGCCACGACGGATAAGTTAAGCCGCCATCACCAAGTCAGACGCCGGGTAGGCGACGCAGGGCAGAAAAAAGCCCTCGGCTTTTTCTTCAGCGCTCAAGCCCGGCCATTCCATGCGGTATGTCACGCGGCCACTGTGCAGGCGGCAGATGCACGTGCGGCAAACACCGTTGCGGCACGAGCTCGCCAAACCGCGGCCGGCTGCTAACGCAGACAGCAACACTGTTTGATCTGCGCTGGCGGCGAAGGGCAGGGGTTGCGACTCGAGCTGGATTTCAAAAGTGGTCAAAGGGTTTTCGGTGGCAGGTTGCTCAGAATCTTTTTTGTAACGCAGCTGAAAACTGCGTTGATTTCACGCTCCCAGCCAGTGGCGATTTTGCACCTAGGGGTGTCGCCACGTAAGCCGTCGCCGAGTATTGGTCTGGCCCGGCCCAGATGAGCCCCAGGCCCGCGCCGCTCAACGTTGCCTTGTTGAGGCCCGCCCCAGTCCACGTTTCTTTGTTGATCGTCATCCTGGCCGCGTCTACGAATGCTGTTGCTGTCCACTGGCCCCTCAGTGCAAAGCCAAGCGGCTGTTTGAACTCCGCGTTCAACA
The DNA here is from genome assembly GCA_041442125.1 of Polaromonas sp. Taxonomy (GTDB): domain Bacteria; phylum Pseudomonadota; class Gammaproteobacteria; order Burkholderiales; family Burkholderiaceae_C; genus Polaromonas. The sequence continues at coordinate 136,032 of JASDRC010000054.1, forward strand.
AGTATCCAGCATCGCCGGAGATGGCGCCGGCTGCATAAGCCCGAACAGAAGCTGGGCCGCCAGCCTGCATTTTTTGCGATGAGTCCAAATTGGTCGACGCCCACTGGCCTTTGAGTCCCAGCATCAATTCACGCTGACCGCCTAGATCTTTGACGTGCAAAAAACTGCCGGTGAGCTTTGAAAAACCGCCTCGGGTGTTGGTGGTTTTTGCATTTTCTGTCTGCGCTGTTGGGTCTTCAAAAATAAGCCGCCCTAGAGTCGTTTCCAAAATCCAGGAGGTGATGCTGGACGTCATTAAAGTATCGCGAGCATCTCCCGATAGACTTGCCGTGATATTTTCAATACGACGGTCCGTGTAAATTTTAGTATTTCCAACATCGACATGATCCCTCAACATCAGACGGTCATATTTAAGTTGTCCGTAGACATTCGTCTCTCTGCTGCGCAGCAGCGGTTGCTTAGCCCACAGACTCGTTATTTGCGCTGTGCCAGATCCTTGTACCAGGTCCCCTAAGCCGGCTTTAAAGTTGTATCGAAGCCATGACGAAGACCCGCCTACATGCGTTCCTTGCCCATTCAGCAGCAAGTCGTAGGCGATGCTTCCGTACTTCATTCCCGGACCCGAAGTCAATGAGCTGAGCGACAGCGTGTCGCCATGGCGAAAGGGATTGTTGATCACGACCGATCCACTCAAATTCATGCCGCCGGTGTACTTGTTGCCGTTGTTGTTCAAGCCGAGATTGCCACTGAGGTTCGGGCCAGAGCGGGTGCTGACGACAAGGTCTGATGTGCCATTCACTGCTCCGCTTTTCAGATTGGGAGCAACGATGATGCCAGGGATGTCTGACAGCATAAGCAAGGTGCGGTCCAACCCGGATTCTTCAACAAAGCTGCCGCTTTGCAGTGCAGAGAGGGTGGCATTCAGCAAGGGGTCGCGGACCTTGCTTTTATTTTCAAGGGTTATTTTCCCGTAGCGCGGCTCAATCACCTGAAAGCGTATGACGCCCGCTTCAATGGTTTGCGCGGGGATGATGGTGCGCGCTAAAGGGTAGCCATGCGAACGATAGTAATCAGTGATGCGCGCAGCCAACTCAGTTAGATCCGACAGCGTGAGGCTCTTCCCTTGTGCGTCAGCGACTAAAGCGGACAAGGTCGCTGTGTCAAAAAGGGTGTTGTTGGTAATGCGGATACCTCCCAACAC
>JASDRC010000055.1:0-4399 GCA_041442125.1 Polaromonas sp.
ATATTGGCGCCAATCTCCCGTTTGGAAATGGCTACGTGTGCCGTACGGTTATATCTGCCAGCGGCTTCAAAGGGTTTCAAAAGAAACATCCTGCGCGCCTTGCCACAGCACCGTGTTGCCGAGTGCAGGAAGGTTTTCGTGGCCTTCAACGATGGTGAGGAAGTGGTTGCCAGCCAGTTGTCCCATCTTGCTCGAGAAGCTGCACGCACCGTAGGCGAGGATAATTTCTGTCTCGCTATAGCCGCCGGGATAAAACAGGATGTCGCCCACCGATGGGTGGCTGGTGTGATTCTCAAAATCTACGCCCAATTTAAATTCACCCAGCGGCACCCACACGCCTTCGCCGCTCCACCTAACGTGGATTAGCTTCTGTGTGTAAGGCAGCAGCTTAAGGAAGGCCGCAACCGTCAGTGGGGCGCCAGGATTGGTCTCTGCGATGAAGCTGTGGCCAGAGGCAGTGATGCGGATTCGTGTCATGGAATGGGATCTGTGTAATGTTGAGTTCAGGAATCGGGCTGGCCGATCCATTTGCTAACAGTGGGTGGCGTCCAAGCGGACAGACCATCGAGCAACCGAGCGGCGTCGGTTTCAATAATCAGCATGTCGCGGTGTTCGGGCTTCAGAAAGCCTTCACTGGTAGCGGTTTCAAGCAGCACTCGAAGCGCACGGTAATAGCCGCGAACGTCAAGCGCACCGCAGGCTTTTCGGTGATCCCCCAATTGGCTAAGCGTGGCCGCTTCTAGCAGCTCTTCCAGCGTGCCCAGGCCACCGGGCAGCGCAATGAAGGCTTCGACCAGCTCGGCCATGCGCGCTTTGCGGGCCCGCATGTCGGACACTACCTCGTGGCGCGTTAGGCCCTCGTGCAGGTGGCCGCGCGCGTGCAGGCTGCGGGTGATCACGCCTACAACAGTGCCCCCGTTGGCCAACGCCGCATTGGCCACCACGCCCATCAGGCCCCTGTGTGTGCCGCCATAGACCAGTGTCAGTCCGCGCTGTGCAATCAGCGCTCCCAGGTGGGCCGCTGAAGCTGCATACTCTGGTGCAGTTCCAAAGTTGGAACCGCAAAACACGGCCACACTTCTGATGGTTTCGCTCACGCGATCACCACGCCGCCGCCGGCGTCCTTGCGTTGTGCCCAACCGGTCATTCGACCCTCCACGAACGCGGCCACGGAATAGAGCATGACGCCCATTACTGCCAGAATCACTAGGCCGGCGAACACCATTGGTACATCGAAATTGCCACTGGCGATGATCATTACGTTGCCAATGCCCTTGTTAGCTGCTACTGTCTCGGCCAACACGGTTCCCACAAAAGCCAGCGTGATGGCGATCTTGAGCGATGCAAAAAGATATGGCAGAGCGCGCGGCAGGCTCACGTTCCAGAGGATGTCGCGCTTCTTCGCACCCAGCACGCGCAGCACGTCTTCCAGCTCTGGTTCGGTATTGGCCAGACCGGTAGCCACGTTTACGACTACTGGGAAGATGCTGATCACCATCGACGTCAGCAACGCTGGCACCGTGCCGGCACCGAACCACACCACGAAGATTGGCACTACGGCCACCTTAGGGATGCTGCTGAAACCCACCAACAATGGGTATGCCACGTCGTAGGCAAGTCTGGACGAACCGACGATTACCCCGATAACGATGCCGATGCACACGCCAAGCGAAAAGCCGGTCACCGTGGTGTAGAGCGTTTGCACGGCGTGTGGCCACAACAGCGGCATCTTCGTCCACAGCACGTGGGCGATCTGCGTCGGTCGGGGCAGGATCAGGTCCGACACGCCGGTGACTAGGCAGGCCAGTTCCCACATCAGGAAAAAGCCGATCAGCGTCGAAGCGGACAGCAGACGCTGACGGGTTTTTGGATTCGGAGCATTCATGTAGCCACCTTTGCAGGGTTAGGGACAGGAGATTCAGGCGACTCGTTAACATCTGGCGTGCGCGCGTAAGCAATCCGCATGCGCAGCTGCTGAACAAGGGTGGAGAACTCAGGCGAGTAGCTCATCTCAAGTGTGCGCGGTCGCGCGAATGGCACCTCCCGCTCTTCCAAAATGCGCCCCGGTCGTGCGCTCATCACCGCAATGCGGTTTGCCAGAAAGGCGGACTCTCGCAGGTCGTGTGTGACCAACAACACCGTGGGGCGCTGCTTCATCCACAGGGTCTGCAGGATGGACCAAAGTTCCTCGCGGGTGAAGGAGTCCAGCGCGCCGAAGGGTTCGTCCAACAGCAGCAGCTGTGGCTCGTGCACCAGCGCGCGACACAGGGATGCACGCTGCAACATGCCGCCCGACAGCTGCCAGGGCCGCTTGTCACCGAAGCCTTCAAGCCCGACCTGGGTCAGCAATGCATCGGCGCGCTCAGCGTACTCGCCCTTTTTTTTCTTGGCCCAGTTTTGCCGAAAGGGCTCCACGATCTTCAATGGGATCATCACGTTCTCACGGATGGTAAGCCAAGGCAGCATGGTTGGATTCTGAAAAGCCAGGCCGATGCGCACCTTAGCGGTAGCGCCCAATGCTCCTGCGCTGGAGCCACTGCCAGCCATAACCACTTCGCGCTTGGCCACCACCACACCACCGGAGCTGGGTTTAAGAAGCCCTGCCACCAGCTTCAGGATCGTGCTTTTGCCACAACCACTGGGGCCGACGAGCGCCACGAAGTCGCCCTGTGGGATGCGCAAGTCGGTCTGAGCCAACGCTAGGGTACCCCCGCCGTACTCCAACGTGACATTGCTCAGTTCGATGAATGGGTCAACCATAGTTGGCTCCTTCAGTATCCACCCGAACGAGCGCCGCCACCGGCCCACCACCCGCGGGCCCCTGGTGTTCGGCACCGCCCGATACATAAAGTGCCGTATGCCCGACCACCGAGGCCAGCACGCCTCCCATGGTAGCCCGCGCGTGGCGCGTGGCGTCAATATCGGAATCGTTCAACATGGTGTGCCTTTCGCCGCGCAAGCGGCCGTCGGGGTTGGCTTCAGCCTTTGCCAGTAGGTTGACGAGCGCGCGCTGCAGCGCCGGACCGTCGGGATCGATGTCGAAGTTCTCGCCCAGCAGGCGGCGCAAGCTGGCCGCGTCCACTGCGTCTTGCATCACGGTGTGGCCGATGCTCAGCAACGACGAGGCGCCGGCGGCTTCGCCCAGCACGATGACCACGTTGTGCTCCAGCTCGGTGCCGGCAGAGGTCTGGGCGCGGGCTGAGTACAACGACCAATCCGACAGGACGCTCGCGTCGACAGCTGCCGCGGGCGGCACCTCGCCCAGCGCCACGGACACGCCCAGCGCCGAAGCGCCATGTGAAAAACCCATCAATTCATAAGCGTCGTGGGTCACCGGTTCGTTGCCGCGAGCCAAAGCGGCCTGCACCTTGTCGGGCTTTCGCAGCGGGCACTTGATCTGCACAAAGTGCACGTCTGATGGGTCCGTGATACCCGCGTCGGCCATCGCTGCCACCGTGGCTGCTGCTGTGGCTTCGATCTGCGCGGCACGGCCCATTTCCTCAGGCAAGAAATCGCGGGTGTGGGCTATACCGACCACCAGGCGCTTGAAAGAGTGGATCGGCGCAATCACTCGGCGCCGCATGAGTACCGTGAAGTGCGGTGACAACACGCCTTCGGTGCCGCCAGACATGACCAAAGCCAAGCGCTGGGCCACGGCGGAAGGTGTGCATTTCAAATGCGGACTCAAGAAGTGGCACCAACTGGTGGCCGCAAAGTCGCGTGTGTGGTCGTTGATGCAACCGTTGCCCTCGGTCTTGCCCATCACGGCCACGATGTCGGTCGGCACCAAGGAACCGTCGTCGATCAGTCCCTGCACGCCGCGCAGATCGCTGGAGCCGCTGCAGGCCACGAGGAAAACATCCACTTTCTGCACGCGGTTCATCGAGCCACGTCCGCAGCCGGCAGCGCGTTAGGCCGCACGTCGGGCGGCGCGTTGATGATGGCGCTGCTGTAGTGCTGCATGTTCTGTGGCCGGGGCGTCGGCATAGACTGGATGCGCTTGACGCTGCGGCCCCAGCCCACGGCGTCCGGCACAAGCTTGCCGTGCTGCATAACGAAGCGTCCGCGCAGCAGCGTGTGTACCGGGTAGCCTTGCACTGCACGGCCGTGCCAGGGCGAGATTTTGCTGAGCGTCTGCAGTCGGCCCTGCGACAGCGTGCCGGTTTGTGTCATGTCGACGAAGGCAATATCGGCGTGTGAGCCGGCGGCGATGACCCCCTTAGTGCCGTACAGGCCCCAAGCCTTGGCCGGGGCTACGGCGCTCCACTTTACGTAATCCATCAGCGTGGCGCGCTGGCGGTTTACTTCCGTCAACATCAGCGGCATCTGCGTCTCCACCCCGGGGAAGCCGCAATCGCAGGCCCAGATGCTCTCGCGCGTTTTTTCTTCGGGCGTGTGC
>JASDRC010000056.1:0-4149 GCA_041442125.1 Polaromonas sp.
TGGTGCGGCTGGCAGGAATTGAACCCACGACCCCTTGGTTCGTAGCCAAGTACTCTATCCAACTGAGCTACAGCCGCTAAGCCTCGTATTCTAGCCTACATAAATGGGCTTCGCGAGAAAAACCTGTGAATTTTTTAGAACCGTAGCATCTGAGAGGTTCAGCGTCCGTGGAGATCATTGTCATGTTGTGAGGTATTTTTTGATCTCTTTATAATTTCTACCGCAACAGTTGGCAGGCAGTACGCCGAACAACGGTCGCCTCTGCCAACAACCCACTCTCCGATGAAAAAACTGGTCTTTTGTGCTGACGATTTTGCCCTGCATGGCGCAGCATCGGAAGGTATCGTGTCGCTTGCGCAGCAAGGCCGCCTCACGGCCACCAGTGCCATGGTGTTGTCGCCACGCTGGCCCGCAGACGTCACGCTCCTGGAGTCCCTGAGGGGGCGCATTGACGTGGGTCTGCACTTGGACTGGACCAGCGAGTTCGCCCTCCAGGCTGGCCACGGCATGACGCTTGCGCGCAGCATGCTGCTGGCCGGGTTCAGACAAATCAAGCCCGCGCAGGCCAAGGCGGTTATTGAGCGCCAGTTGGATGGCTTTGAGCAAGTGTGGCGAGCACCCCCCGACCACGTGGATGGCCACCAACATGTGCAGCAATTTCCCGGCATTCGGGAAGCGTTGGTTCAGCTGCTGGCTGAGCGCTATGGCCACGCCACGACCCAGCCTTACCTCCGAATTTCCAAGTTACCGCCAGCCCAAACCGATGTCAAAGCCCGCATCATCGCGGCCATGGGCGCCGAGCCGCTGCGCCGCCTGGCCCACCCAAACGGCCTGCCTTGCGCGCCAGCCTTAACCGGTGTTTATAACTTCGGCGACAGCCCCCTCAGCTACGCACAGCGCATGAGCGACTGGCTGCAGACCAGCCCCGAAGGCACTTTGTTGATGTGCCACCCTGCCCAAGGCATTGAGGCCCATGACTCGATCGGCCCAGCCCGGCTGCGCGAATACCGCCATCTGGCCGGCGCCGAATTTCAAGCGCAACTGCAAACCCACGACGTCGAACTGGTTCGCGGATCTGACCTCTACACAAAGCCCGTCCCGTGAAGAAAACAAACCTCTCCTCTGCCTCTTGGCTTCTGCTCGCCGTGCTGTGGGGTGTCTTGCTGCTGCTGGCGGCTTGGCGACCTTTGGCCCTGCCCGACGAAGGCCGTTACGGCGAGATCGGCCGCTGGATGCTGGTCTCTGGCGACTGGCTCACGCCGCGCTTGAACGGTATTCCGTTTTTTCACAAACCGCCGTTGCTCCACTGGCTTGAAGCCATCGCCATGAGCCTCTTTGGTGTGCATGCCTGGGCGGTGCGCTTGGTGCCGGCCTTGCATGCTGGTCTGATGTTGACGGCCCTGTATCTCGCCGCACGGCACATCGGCGGCGAGCGCCTGGCGCAACGCGCAACGCTGATGCTGGGGACGAGTTTGTCGTTTTTGATCGGCGGCCAATACATCAACCACGACATGCTGGTGGCCTGCTGGATCGGCGTCGCCATCTGGTCTTTCGCCGCCTCGTTCATGCAAGGCGAACAGCCCGACGTGCGCTTGGCGCTGATCGGTTTTGCCGCCTGCGCTTTGGGCGTCCTCAGCAAAGGCATGATCGGCTTTGCGCTGCCCGGTCTGGTCTTGTTGATCTGGCTGATCTGGACCCGGCAACTGCGCAAAATTGCACGGCTGCCTTGGCTGCGCGGACTGGCGCTGTTTGGCGTGCTGGCGCTGCCGTGGTTTGTGCTGGTGCATCAGCAGTTCCCAGAGGTGCTGAACTATATGTTTGGCACACAGCAGGTCAGTCGCTTCACCGGCACGACCTTCAACAACACCCGGGCTTGGTGGTTCTACCTTGCTTGCTTGCTGCTGTTGATGTTCCCTTGGATCTTGTTCATTCGACCGACACGCTTTGCAGCGCTAGAGGCACGCGACAAAGCGTGGCTCGCGTTGCTGTGGATTTGGGTCGTCGCCATTGTGGTATTTTTCTCCATCCCAGCCTCCAAGATCATTGGCTATGTGTTGCCGGTCATGCCCGCCTTGGCGCTGCTAGCGGCCATCGGCTACGGTGAGTGGATGCAAAACAAAGACCACATTAGCCGCCGATTGCTGCCCTCTTTGGCCTTGCTGGCCGTGCTGACGGGCGTGGGCGCGACGGCGGTAGCCGGACGCTTCAGTCTGAAACAAACCAGCAGCGACGTGGCCCAGACCTTGGCCTGCGAAGCATCCCCACAAGACACGGTCTATGTGCTGGACGGCTTTCCGTACGACTTGCCGTTTTACACCGGTGCCACCAAGCCCATGATCATCCTTCAGGACTGGGATGAAAATAGCCGCAGCGCAGGCGACAACTGGAAACGTGAGCTCTTTGAAGGGGCTCAGTTTGATGCGTCTGCTGGCAGCGTCTTGCAAGAACCAGAAGTGCTGACAGCTGCAGCACAAAGCCCTGGCAACTGGTTGGTGCTGCCAAGTGCCATGCCGCACCCCAATCGCCCCGCAGGCTGGACGACCGTGCAAGAAGGCGTCAACTGGACGCTGCTGCGCTCAGCGAGCAAAAGCCCAGAAGCGACTCAACACAAAGGTTTGGCCGGCTGCAAGCACTAAGGCCAACAGCAGGGCCGGCATCTCGGTCCAGCCAAAGCCGCGCAACATCAGCATGAAAACCAGTTCATTGCAGACAAAACCGGCCACCGCCGTCACTGCGAAGCGCCGCAGGCTCTGCAACAGACTGGTCTTTGTGTCCTGAAAACTCAGCCGCCGATGACCGCCAAAGCTGACACCAAAAGCCACCGCAAACCCAAGCGCGTTGGCCAGCTCCGGCAGCATCAAGTCTTTGGTCAAGGCAAACACCAGCACGTGCGTCAGCGCAGCACTTGCGCCAACCAGCAAGAACCACACACCCACCAGACGTGACGTCATGAACCAGCCTTCAGCGCAGGGGCGCGTCGGTAGGCGCCTTGACGGGTGCTGGCAAACCAGCGCCGTCACGCTGGCGCACCAAAAAGGTCGGTCGCTGCTTCACTTCTTCATAAATGCGCCCGACATACTCGGCCACGATGCCAAGGCCCAACATTTGAACACCGCTCAAGAACATCGTGCTGACCACGATGGTGGCGTAGCCCGGCACTTCAATGCCCATCGCAAAAAATTCAACTGTGACCCACAAGCCATAAGCGATGGACAAAGTGGCCATCAGCAGCCCCAGCAAGGCCAACAGGCGCAGCGGTGCAATCGAGAACGCGGTGAAACCGGTCAAGGCCAATTTCACGGATCCCATCAGCCCAAAATTACTCTTACCCGCTTGGCGCAGCAGCGGCTCGTAGTCAATCGCGATGCTCGGAAAACCCACCCAAGCGTACAAGCCCTTCATGAAGCGATTGCGCTCAGGCAAGGCATTCAGCGCAGCCACCACCGCGCGGTCCATCAAGCGAAAATCGCCGGCATGGGCAGGAATTTTCACGCGATTGCCGAAGTTCACCAGCTCATAAAACAAGCCGGTGAGATGCCGCTGCAAGGGCGATTGATCAAGGCGCGTGCGGCGCACGGCGTAAACCACATCCACGCCCTTCTGCCAGTGCGCCAGCATCTCAGGCAAGAGCGTCACCGGGTGCTGGCCGTCAGCGTCCATCAAGATAACCACGTCACCTTGCGCCGCCTGCAAACCGGCCGTCAAAGCACATTCTTTGCCAAAATTGCGCGACAGCTCCAGCACCACGACCTCGGGATGCAGTTCGCTCAAACCGCGTGCGACCTGAAGTGTGTTGTCGCGGCTGCCATCGTCAATGATGATCAATTCGACAGCAGAGAAAAGTCCGCGCAAGGCGTGCAAAATTTCAGGAACCACATTCGAAAGATTACCCGCCTCATTGAAAGCAGGCAAGACGCATGAAACGGTGGGCGTTGGGTGTTGTCTAGAAGTCATAACCCGACATCATGCCAAAGAACGGTGGCACTTTTACCTTTATTTCAGCCGTTCAAGCAGGGGCTGAGGCCTCTTTAACGGCATGAAGCAAGAAATGAAAAAACCTGCTGAAAAAAGCAGACTCTTTGTACTTGAAGCGATGTTGAATGGTAGGGCGTCACGGACTTGAACCGTGGACCAAAGGATTATGAGTCC
>JASDRC010000057.1:0-55373 GCA_041442125.1 Polaromonas sp.
GATAGGTGTCAACCAGCACAGCCAATGCCGACGGATCGATATAGCCTTTTTGGGTCAACACGCTTTGCAGCGCACGCACGCGAAGATCCATCTCGCTGAATTCGCCGTGCTCGGAGTCGTGGCTGTGGTCATGGCCGCTGTGGTCTGGCATGGTGGTTTTAGAAATTGGGAACGCTTGTTGGGCTCTTAGAGATTCTCGATTAAAAAAGGGTGTTTGAACATCCCTTCTTTAAAAGGCTTGTCTTAGACCGCTTTCGCTGCGAAGCGGCAGTCTGCAAAAACTGAAAGCAGTCAGCCGCTTATTTCCTGCCGTCGGGTTGTCGTTTTCTTTTGCTCATGCACAGACGACCGAGAGCAAAAAACCACCGACTGGTCGACTGACGTTTCCTGCAGGGCCGCGATCAGCGGGCATTGCACCTGACCACTCGTGGCGCAGCATCGTTCAACGAGGTTCTGCAGCGCTCCTTCAATCCTTTGAAGGTCGGCAAGTCGGGCGCGCACGTCTGCCAGCTTGTGCTCGGCCTGTTCGCGGGCCTCTGTGCAATGTGAACCGTCCTCGAGCTTCAGTAGTTGCGCAATCTCCTCTAAGCTGAACCCCAGTCTTTGAGCAGATTTGATGAAACGCACTCGCGCCAAATCCGAATCGCCATAGCGACGGATACCGCCCAACGGGCGATCAGGCTCCTGCATCAACCCCTTGCGTTGGTAGAAGCGGATGGTCTCGACATTAACCCCGGCGGCCTCCGCCAGCACGCCGATGGTCAGGGTTTTGGGTAAATTATGCATAGCGCTTGACTCCGTACTTAAGTACGGGGGTAAGCTTATCTTATGAAAACAGATTTACCAACAGAAACTCAGAGGAGCGGGCACAGCGCGCTTTTGACCGGGGGGCTGGCGGCCATCCTCGCCTCCACCTGCTGCCTCGGCCCCTTGGTGCTGATCACACTCGGCGTCTCCGGAGCGTGGATCAGCAACCTGACCCTGCTCGAGCCCTATCGACCCATTTTCATCGGTGCTGCGCTGCTGGCGCTATTTTTAGCGTACCGGCGTATCTGGCGAGCACGTGCGACTTGTGAGCCTGGGCAGGTCTGCGCGCTGCCGCAGGTCAACCAAAGTTACAAGGCCCTGTTCTGGATCGTGGTGGCACTGGTGGTCGTCGCGCTTGGATTCCCGCTGATCGCGTCCTGGTTCTACTGAAAGGAAATTGTTATGAAAAAGCTGGTTGCATTGGTCGTATTGGCCGCTTCTACCTCGCCCCTCTGGGCTGCCACGCAAATCGTCACGCTGTTCGTGCCTGATATGAACTGCGCCGCCTGCCCGATCACGGTCAAAAAAGCGCTGACCCAAGTTTTCGGCGTCGCCAAAACGCAATTGAGCTTGAACAAGCGCGAAGCCAAGGTGACCTTCGATGACGCAAAGACGAACGCCCAGGCACTCGCACGCGCCACCGAGGACGCAGGCTATCCCTCGACCGTATTAGGAGCTGCCAAGTGACTGAGGTGATTTTGGAGTCGATGCTGACCTGCCCCGAGTGCGGTCACGCCAAGACAGAGACGATGCCTACGGATGCCTGCCAGTGGTTCTACGAATGCGAGCAGTGCCATACGGTGCTCAAGCCCAAACCGGGTGACTGCTGCGTCTACTGTTCCTATGGCACCGTGCCATGCCCGCCTATCCAAGAGCGCGGCATGGGCAGTGGCTGCTGCGGCTGATCACTAAAGAAGCAGTCGGACACATTGCACATCCCGTCGACCGCCGCCGGCACACTGGGGTGCCCTCGGCGGATTCAGGACGAAAGTCCTAGGCGCTTAGCGAATGGTTCAGTGCCGGCAGGCGCGCGTGATGTCCAGTGCGGGCTGGTAAAGCCCGGTCTTCACGTCGGCGCTGCCGAGCACGGTGTGAAACCAGTTGTCGTGCGACCACGGCTTGGCTTGCTGGCTGCGCAAGCACGCATCGTCGACCGCCCAGTGCTGGCGCATGGCGGGCGAGACCCACAAGGCCATTGGCACATGGGTCTGCTCTTTGGGCGCCATTTTGTAGGGCATGCCGTGCAAGTAAATGCCGTTTTCACCCAGCGATTCCCCGTGGTCTGAGACGTACCACAGCGCGGTGGGCTGCTGCTGGGTTTTGAGCCAGCTGACAGCTTGACCGAGGAAGTAGTCGGTGTAGGCGATGCTGTTGTCGTAGGCGTTGCGCAGGGCTTGTGCGTCGCACGAAGGCAAGGCATTGCTGGTGCACTCCGGTAAAAAGGCCTTGCGACCGGGTGGTGAGCGCTTGTAGTAAGCCGGTCCGTGGCTGCCCATTTGGTGCATCACCACCACGGTGCCGCGGGCGCGGCGCACTGGATCGAGGATGGCGATGCGATCTGACAGGCGATCGAGCATGATTTCGTCCCAGCACTCACCGGCAGCACAGAATTTTGGCTCCTTGAGTTCACTGGTGTCAACGTGGGGCACACGGTCGCAAACACCTTTGCAGCCGGTTTGGTTTTCCAGCCAAAGTACCGCCCAGCCGGCTTTTTGCAGCACATCGAGCAAAGACTCGTAACTCGCCGTGCTGTCGGCTTTGGCTTGGCGGTCTAAATGCGAAAACATGCAGGGCAGGGAGACTTGCGTGTTGGTGCCGCAAGACTGCACCTGACTGAAATAATACAAATCGTCTTGGGCCTGCAGCGCCTGCAGCTGCGGCGTGGTCGGGCGCGGGTAACCGGCGATGCCGAAGTTGGCGGCTCGGGCGGTTTCACCCACCACCAAGAGCAGCAATGGTGGCGCGGCCTTGTCGCCTAACGGTCGCGCGCTGGCGTCGTCACCAATGGCTTGCAAGGGTTGTTGGCGCTGCGCTTGTTCTGATTGAGCCAGCCGGCCTACCGCATAGACGGTGTTGAACGGGTTGACCATGTAACGCAGCGTGGTGTGGTTGCGCATGAGCGATGCCAAGTCTTGAAAGACCAACAACAGCAAGACGCCACTCAGCACCGAGCCGACCACCACTGCGCCCAGCTGATGTGACCAGCGCTGCCAGCCGATGCAAACGCCAGGCTGCCAACGCCACCACCAAAGACCCGGCACACCGACCCCCAGTACCAAGGTCAACAACAAGGTCAGCGACAACAGGTCCCGCACTTCGGCTGGGTTGGTTTGCGTGGCGTTGGCCAGCATGGTGGGGTCAATGACAACGCCATACATGGCCATGAAATAACTGGCAGTCATGCTCATGACCAGCAGCAAAACACCTGCGGGTTTGCGCCACCAAGGCCACACCACCATGTTGACAAAGACCCACATCAGCATGGTCAAAGCAGCCCAGATGCCGATCAACCCAGCATAAGCCCGCAGACTATCGACCTCGGGCAGTCTGGCCAAGGCCCACCAAAAGGGCGCGTTGCCCAGCGTGCTGAGCGCCAGCGCCAAAACAGCGCTGACAAGCCAAGGGTGTCGGCCTTGCAATGACGCGCCTGGCCGCAACCCATTTAACCAATTCAAAGACATGCGGATGTGTTGTGCAGTCGCGTGAAAAAAGAGAAGACGCTAACAAACTTGGCCATGAACGACCACGAAAATTGCTGTGAGTTTAAAGTGTGATCTCGTCAGCGATGTGAAACTGGAGAAATGGCCTCTGGGTGGGCGCATTTCCCGCTGTTCTGGTTGGCTTGGCACAGCCGTTGTCATGCTGGGCCTAGGCGCTCTGATGGGTGCCGTACAAAAGATAAGACTTAAAGCAGGCCTTTGGTGCGCGCCAAATGGCTGGCTTGCGAGCGGCTTTTCACGTTGAGCCGGCGGAACAGGCGCCACAGGTGCACCTTGACGGTGTGCTCGCTGATTTGCAGTTCTTCGGCAATGTCGCGGTTGCTCAGACCTCGGTCGAGCATGACCAGCAGTTGTTTTTGCCGTTTGGAGAGCTTTTCAGGGACGGTACCAGACTCGCCGTCTGGGTCCTCGACCAAGAAGACCCGCAGCGCATTCGAGATTTCAGTGGCGCCGGCTGACTTCTGCACAAACGCATCAGCGCCGGCTTCGATCGAGAGGTCTTCATAGTCAAGGGCTGAAGCGGCGGACAGCACGACCAAGGGGATGTCGGGGTAAAGCAGTTTGAGTTCGCGCACACCAGACACACCATGCGTATCGGGCAGCTTGAGGTCCAGACAAATGAGCTTTGGAATGCCATGTTTTTCGATCGCAGGCGTCACGGCCGCAACGCGGTCAAGTTCAACAATATTGGCTTTGCTGTTGAGGCGGCGAACCAGCATCACAACGGCTTCCCGCATGAGGGGATGGTCGTCGACGACAAAAATGCCCGTGGGTTTCAGTGAATCAGTTGTCATAGAGATTTGTTCAGATGCGTTTACAGCCAAATTAAAAACAATCGAAAATTTTAACAGTTGACTTTTTTTAAAACAATAAAAACGAGTTAAACCAGCTATTTTTTTGAATTATTATTACCTATTTAAGCAATATATATTTGCAATTAGTCCATTTGCGATAGCGCTGTCGCCAAGTCTTCAGGGCGAACACCTTCGAGGGGTTCTAGCTTGTCTTGAAGTCCTGCCAAGGCTTGCGAGCCTTGCGCATGCAATTGAGCGATGGCTGCAGCGGCTTCGCGTGGTGATTCAAAACTCAGGCTTTGCAGCAGCAAACGCCCCCGAGCATCAACCAGTTTAAAGTAAAAAAGACCGTTTTTTTCGCGGTATTGCTTGAGCGTCGGCAAGGCCGCTTTGGTTGGCTTGGCGCGGACCTCGGTGCTGCTGCGCAGGTCGCGCAGGCCAACGTTTTGGCGCAGCGCCGCCATGAAGGGCGTGACCAAAGTGCGTGCTTTGAGCGCACCGGCCTGCAAGATGTCTTCTAGTTGGTTGGGATCGTTGATCAGCGCTTGGTAGCTGTCGCGCATCGGTGCAATTTCGCGGTCGATGCGCTCAAACAGCATTTGCTTGGCGTCGCCCCAAGCGATGCCGTCGGCATAAGCTTGGCGCAGTGCGGTGGTTTCTTCGGCGCTGGCAAAGGCCTGGTAAATCTCGAACAGCGCCGAGCCTTCGCAGGTCTTGGCTTCGCCTGGTGCGCTGGAGTCGGTGACGATGCCGGCGATTTGCTTGCGCAGCTGCTCACGCGGTGCAAACAGCGCAATCGTGTTGTCGTAGCTCTTGCTCATCTTGCGGCCGTCCAGCCCGGGCAGCGTGGCCACCGAGGCTTCGATCAAGGCTTCGGGCAACACCAGCTGCTCGCCATACAGGTGGTTGAAGCTCTGGGCGATGTCCCTGGCCATTTCAATGTGCTGAATCTGGTCGCGTCCGACTGGCACTTGGTTGGCCTTGAACAGCAAAATATCAGCCGCCATCAGCACCGGGTACATGAAGAGGCCGGCGGTGACATCGGCGTCGGCGTCGTGGCCGCTGGCTGTGTTTTTGTCGACCGAGGCTTTGTAAGCGTGGGCGCGGTTCAGCACGCCCTTGCCGGTGACGCAGGTCAGCAGCCAGCAGAGTTCAGGGATTTCAGGGATGTCGGACTGGCGATAAAACGTGACACGTTGTGGGTCCAAACCCGCCGCCAGCCAAGAAGCGGCGATCTCCAGCGTCGAGCGCTGAATGCGCGCGGGCTCGCCGACTTTGATCAGTGCGTGGTAATCAGCTAAGAAGTAAAAACTCTCAGCGCCGGCTGCCAGACTGGCCCTGACAGCCGGGCGAATAGCGCCCACATAATTGCCCAAATGGGGCGTGCCCGAAGTGGTGATGCCGGTCAGGACGCGCAGTGGACTCATGAGAACTCAGACTTCAAAAGTTGCAAAAGTTGCAAAAAAGAGGGGCTTCAGCGCAGCAAGAAGGCCAGCGGCGACAACAAGGTTTGTATGGTGCTGAAGGTGAAGGCCATCAGCGGCTGCATCCAGAATGAACTGATCACGCCGGTCAGCACCAAGCCCATGACGATGAAAAAGCCCCACGGCTCAACCCGCGACACCATATTGGCTTGGCGCCACGGTAGCAGACCGACCAAAATCCGGCCACCGTCAAGCGGCGGCAGCGGAAACAAGTTTAAGACGAACATGACCACGTTCACCAGCATGCCGGCACGGCACATTTCCAGCACATAGCGCTCGGTGATGCCGGCGCTGCTCGCCATGTAAAACACCGCACCCCACAGCAGGGCCTGAATAAAGTTGGCACTGGGGCCAGCCAGCGCGACCCAGGCCATGTGTTGTTTGGGCTTGCGCAGATTGCCGAACTGAACGGGCACGGGCTTGGCGTAGCCGAACAAAAAAGTCCCAGAGGTGGCGATGTACAGCAGCAGCGGCATCGCGATGGTGCCGATCGGGTCAATGTGTTTGATTGGGTTCAGCGTCACCCGACCCAGCGACCAAGCGGTGTTGTCACCGAAGTAGCGGGCCACATAGCCGTGGGCTGCCTCGTGCACTGTGATGGCAAAAACCACCGGAATGGCGTAGATCGCGATGGTCTGAATGATGTTGGCAAAGTCCATGGCCAGATTGTCTCAGACGCAGCGCTTATTTACAGGCCAAGCGCGGCCAAGTCGCCACGGCCTTGGCGCAGGATGACGGCTTCACCACCGTCGTTCATGGCGGTCAGGTCAATCACGGTGGTGGCTTCGAGCGGGCAGGCACCGGCGTCGATCACGGCGGCGAGTTCGTGTTCATAGTGCCGCCGGATCGCTTCGGCATCGTTCAGCGGTTCGGTCTCGCCGCGCGGAATCAGCGTGGTCGCCAGCAGCGGCGAACCATGCAGTTCGAGCAGTGCCTGCAGGGTTTTGTGGTCGGGCACGCGCAGGCCGATGGTCTTGCGTGACGGGTGGCTGAGCCGGCGCGGCACTTCTTTGCTGGCTTCCAAAATGAAGGTGTACGGACCAGGTGTGGCCGCCTTGATCAGTCGGAACTGCTGGTTGTCGACACGCGCGTAATTGGCCAGTTCGCTCAGGTCGCGGCACAAAATGGTCAGGTGGTGCTTGTCGTCGACCCCGCGAATGCGGCGCAAGCTGTCGGCAGCGGCTTTGTCGTCCAGGTGGCAGACCAGCGCGTAGCTGGAGTCGGTTGGTACGGCCGCCACTCCGCCGCGCGCCAGCAACGCTACAGCTTGCTTGAGGAGGCGGGGTTGTGGGTTGTCGGGGTGCACTTCAAAATATTGGGCCATGCTGTGATTGTCTCAGCTCAGGATTCCACGGGTTGCGGCTTGACCAGTTTCAAAGCGTGGCTTTCGCGCGCCGTCAGCCAAGCGCCAAGTGCGCCGCAGAGCGCGATCATGCCGATGCCGATCAGCGACCAGCCGTCCGGCACATGCGAGAAAATCAGCCAGCCGCCGAGCATGGCGAAACCAATCTGAGCGTAGAAAAACGGCGTCAAGGTGGCCGCGGTGGTGCGCGTGTAAGCCAGAATCAGCAACAAGTGGCCGACGCTGGCGGCCAGCCCCATCAACACCAAACCGGCCCACAGCCACCAAGAGGGCAGCGAGGCCCAGACAAAAGGCAGCGCCAGCGACGCGACCAGGGTGCCAACCCAGCCGGTGTAAAAGTGCATGGTGACCGGGTCTTCGGTGCGGGCCAGTTGGCTGGTCAACACCTGAAACCACGTAATGCTGACGACCACCACCAAGGGAAACAAAGTCGGCCAGCCAAAGTGTTCACTGCCCGGCCGGATGATGATGAGTGTGCCCAGAAAGCCGCCAAGGATCAGCGACCAGCGCAGCCTAGAGACGGTTTCTCTGAGCGTCCTGGCGGCCAGCAGGGTGATCGCCAGCGGCACGACGGCGACGATGGAGGTGAACTCGGCCACCGGCATGTGCTTGAGGCTCAAAAAGGCAAACAAGCTGCTGGTCAGCAACAGCAGACCACGCAGCAACTGGAATTTCGGGTGCGCTGTCCGCAGGGAGCGCCAGCCGCGTGTTGGCAAGACCACGAGGGTGGTAGCCATGGCCTGAAAGAAATAGCGAAACCACAGCGCCATCAACAAGGGTACGCCGCCGATACTGATCAATTTGGTGGTGGTGTCAAGGGTGGCAAAACAGGCCACGGCTGCAATCACGAGTGCAATGCCCCAGGCGGCCGAAGGCGCAGGCCTCACTGGATGCGGTCTTCCAGCAAGCTCCAGACAGGGGTCAGTTGGCCCGGTAAAAAGGGCAAGGAGCCAAGATCAATGCGGCTCTCGTCGGGGCTGTGAAAGTCGCTGCCGCGTGACGCCGCCAAGCCGTGCTCGAGGGCGGTTTCGGCGTACTTCACGGCCTCTTGCACGGTGTGGCTGCCGGTCACGACTTCGACGGCCAAGCCGCCATGGGTTTTGAATTCTGTGAACAGCGCGTACTCTTCATTCGGTGTGAACTTGTAGCGGGCTGGGTGCGCAATGACCGCCACACCGTGCGCTTGGGTGATCCAGGCGACGGCGTTTTTCAAGCTGGCCCAACGGTGCGGCACGTAGCCTGGTTTGCCTTCGGTCAGGTATTTGCGAAAGACCTCGGACGTTTCTTTGCAGACGCCGGACTCGACCAAAAAGCGCGCAAAGTGCGTGCGCGAAATGAGCTCCGGGTTGCCGACAAACTTCAGGGCGCCGTCATAAGCACCTTGAATGCCGACCTTGGCCAAGCCGTCAGACATTTCCATCGCGCGTTCGCGCCGGCCGCCCCGTGTGTCGCGCAACCCTTGCTTCAAAGCCGCGTCATCTGGGTCAAAGCCGAGCCCGACGATGTGCACGGTTTCGCCCGCGAAGGTGACCGAGATTTCAGTGCCGGTCAGGTAGTGCATGCCTTGTGCTTTGGCGGCGGCTGCGGCGCGGTGCTGACCGCCGACTTCGTCGTGGTCGGTCAGGGCCCAGAGCTCGACGCCGTTGAGCTTGGCGCGTTCGGCCAGCGCTTCCGGTGTGAGTGTGCCGTCTGAGACGACCGAATGGCAATGCAAGTCCGCATTCAAGATGTTTTTTGAGATCACGTTTTTATTCTAGGCTTTTTGTCGCATCTGGGTGCGTCAAAGTTCAGCACCTTCGATCAGAAAACGCACCCGCCGCACGCCCTGCCATTCGTCGGCATCCAATCTGAACGCCAGCGTGACCTTGGCAGGCAGTGATTCAGTGTGGCCGAACCAGATGCCGTCGACCGGTTGACCTTGGTGTTTGAGTTTGAGCGCCAAGTGCTTTTCACCGACCAGTCGCTGCGACACCACTTCGAGTTCTTCGCTGAAGGTCGGCGCGGCAAACCCTTGCCCCCAAACGGCTGTGTGCAGCGTGTCAACCACATCGGTGCGCCGGTACTCGGGTGGCAGCGGGCCGTCGGTGTCTAACCGACGCGTCAAGGTGCCGGCGTCCAGCCATTCATGGGCAACCTCTTGCAGGGCTTGCTCAAAGGTGTCAAAGTTTTCTTCGTCGATGGTGCAGCCGGCGGCCATGGCATGACCGCCAAAACGCAGCAGCACACCCGGATGGCGTTTGGCCACCAAGTCCAAGGCGTCGCGCAAGTGAAAGCCCGGAATCGAGCGGCCTGAGCCTTTGAGTTCGTGTTCTTTGCCGGGGGCTTGGCTGGCCGCAAAGACAAAGGTCGGGCGGTGCATTTTGTCTTTGATGCGCGAGGCCACGATGCCGACCACGCCTTCGTGAAAATCAGGGTCAAAAATCGCGATGGCGGGTGGCGGCGCTTCATCTTCGTCAATCATGGCGTCCGCTGCCAACTCGGCCTGCTCGCGCATGCCGGCTTCAATGTCGCGACGCTGACGGTTGATGTTGTCAAGCGTTTTGGCGAGTTCTTCGCCGCGTGCCACGTCGTCGGTCAGCAGGCATTCAATGCCCAGCGTCATGTCGGACAGGCGCCCGGCTGCATTGATACGCGGGCCGAGGGCAAAGCCGAAGTCAAAGGCCGTAGCCACATTCGCTTGTCGGCCAGCGGCCAAAAACAAGCCGCTGATACCGGCTTGCAGCGCACCGGCACGAATGCGCTTCAGGCCTTGCGCCACCAAGCGGCGATTGTTCGGGTCGAGTTTGACCACGTCGGCCACCGTGCCGAGTGCCACCAGCGGCAACAAGGCGTCGAGTTTGGGTTGGCTGGCGGCATCAAACACGCCGCGCTGGCGCAGCTCAGCGCGCAGGGCGAGCAGCACATAAAACATCACGCCAACGCCGGCGATGGACTTGCTTTCAAACGTGCAGGCGGGCTGATTCGGGTTGACGATGACGTCGGCGTCAGGCAACACAATGTCGCCGTTCAGCAGTGCCGGCAGGTGGTGGTCGGTCACCAGCACTTGCATGCCCAGCGCCTTGGCCCGGGCTACGCCGTCGATGCTGGCGATGCCGTTGTCAACGGTCACCAACAGCTCAGCACCAGCGGCCTTGACGCGCTCAGAGATCGCCGCTGTCAGGCCATAGCCGTCAACCACGCGGTCGGGCACCAGGTAACTCACGCTGGAAAAATTCAGCGGCGCACCGAGCAGCCGCAAGCCGCGCACGCCAACCGCGCAAGCGGTTGCGCCGTCGCAGTCGTAGTCGGCGACGATGCAAATTCGGCGACCCGCCGCCATGCTGTCGGCCAGCAACACCGCGGCTTCGGCAGCGCCGTGCAGCGCACTGGGCGGCAGTAGCCGGGCCAAGCCGTCGTCAAGTTCATCCGGGCTGAGCACGCCGCGCGCGGCATACAACTGCGCCAGCAGCGGGTGCACACCGGCTTGTTGCAGCGTCCAAACGCTGCGTGGGGGTGCATCTCTGACAGTGATTTTCATAAGGTTTCCAGCAGGCCCAGCAAGGGCTTGGGTTTCAGTAATTGCTTAAAGCGGACGAGCAGGCTGCGGGGCGCGCTTTCAAAGGTCTGGGCAGTGCGTTCGCCGCAGAGTGTCAGCCGCACGACTTCGCCTGCAAACTGGCGGGCTAGGAAGTCTTTGGCTTGAAGTACGTCGAGCGAGCCCCAAGCTTCGGCGTAGGTTTGCCAGTCATCGCGCAGAGCGGCGTCGGCCAGCGTGCGGGGTGCGCTGACTTTCTGTGGTTCGGTTGAGCCCTGTTCAGGCAAGTCGCCAGTGCCGCTGAACCAGATCGAGTTGACGGGCAATTGCCGCTGACTGCTGCGCGCGTCGTTGATCGGGAGCGTGTAAAGCAGCATTTGCATTTCGTTTTGCAGACGGCGCAGGGTTTGACCGCGGCTGCCGGCAGGCAGCCAAGGGTTGACGCTGCGGCCCAACACCCGGTCCAGCGAGGCAGTCGGCAAGTCTTTGAAGACAGCACCCTCTGCCAGCCAGCGTTGCGGCGCAACGTAATGCAGGCGAATGCCGTCAGCCTCGAAATAGACTTGCATGGCGGCCATGAGGGCGCGTGAGTCGGCTTCGCTCAGCGCCAAGTCGTTGGGGTCGGTCAGGCTGGCTTGTTCGTGGCCCATCAGCCAGTAGCACGGCGTCACATAGGCCCAGTGGCGGGCGCTTGTTTTTTCAACGGGTTCTCGTTGTGTGCTTTGTTCATGCTCCCAGGCGGCCCAAGGAATCAGGCCGTCCAGCAGCTTGTTGCCGCCCAATCCGTGCAACCGGGCCAGCGCCCGCTCATGGGGGGGTGACATGGACAGCGCGTCGCCGCTGTCGGTGTGCAGCAGTTGCATGCCTTGCAGCAGCTTGGCGAAGTGCTGGGTCTGCGCGGCTGGCAGTGCCTTCAGGGTGGCCAGCCAACTGGCGTCGGCGCAGGCCGCAAAGGGCAGCAGCAGGTGCAGTACAGGTGAAACGGGCAGCACGGCGGCCGAAGTGCTGATCGGGGAAATGGTGTGCATGCGGCTATTGTCCGGGATGCCACAATCATCCGCATGCAGATTCCCTATGAGTTGATATTAGGCTGGCGTTACACGCGTGCGGGCCGGTCCACGCGGCGTAACGGCTTCATCTCCTTTATTTCTGGCGTCTCCATGCTGGGCATTGCGCTCGGGGTGGCCGCGCTCATCATCGTGCTCAGCGTGATGAACGGCTTTCAAAAAGAAGTCCGCGACCGCATGCTGGGCGTCATTGCTCACATCGAAGTATTCGCCCCAGGTGGTGCGGCCTTGCCCGACTTGCAGACAACCTTGGCAGAAGTCCGGCAAAACAAAGAGGTCATTGCCGCAGCCCCTTTCATTGCGGCGCAAGCGTTGTTGGCGCGCGGCGAAGACATGAAGGGCGCCTTGGTGCGCGGCATTGACCCAGCGCTGGAGGGCGGCGTCACCGAGTTGGCGCTGCAGCTGAAAGACAGCGTGTTTCCGCGGCTGGTGAGCGGCGAATTTGGCGTGGTGCTGGGGGCCGAACTGGCGCGGTCTATGGGTGTGCGCCAGGGCGACAGCGTCACCTTGATCGCCCCCAGCGGGCAAGTGACACCGGCCGGCGTGGTGCCCCGGCTCAAGCAGATGACGGTGGTCGGCACCTTTGACTCTGGCCATTTCGAATACGACTCCGCGCTGGTGCTGATGCACCAAGACGACGCGGCCCGAATTTTCCGGCTGGAAGGTCCGACCGGCATCCGCATCAAATTGCGCGATCTGCACCAAGCCCGTGAGGTGGCCCAGCAACTGGCCGGCACGTTGAGTGGCAACTTATTGATACGCGACTGGACGCGCCAAAACCGCACTTGGTTTGCCGCCGTTCAGCTTGAAAAACGCATGATGTTCATCATCCTCACGCTGATCGTGGCGGTGGCGGCTTTTAACTTGGTCAGTACGCTGGTGATGACCGTCACTGACAAGCGCGCCGACATTGCCATCTTGCGCACCTTAGGTGCCAGCCCGAAAAGCATCATGGGGATTTTCATGGTGCAGGGTGCGATGGTGGGTGTGATTGGCACGCTGTCGGGTCTGCTGCTGGGGCTCGGTGTGGCCTTCAATATTGATGTGATCGTGCCCGCGCTGGAGCGGCTGCTGAACGCCAGCTTTTTACCGCGTGACATCTACCTGATCAGCCGCATGCCGAGTGAGCCGCTGTACGCCGACATCATGCCGATCGCGGTGATTTCGCTGGTGCTGGCGTTCTTGGCCACGATTTATCCGAGCTGGCGTGCCAGCCGCGTCAACCCGGCGGAAGCCTTGCGTTATGAGTGACAACAACACAGAAGTGGTCTTGAGCGCCAAGGCCTTGACCAAACGATTTCAAGAAGGTCCGCTCGACGTGACGGTGCTGCGCGGCGTGGACCTGCAGGTGCATCGCGGCGAAACGCTGGCCATCGTCGGCGCCTCGGGTTCGGGTAAAAGCACGCTGCTGCACATGATGGGCGGGCTGGACGCGCCGACCAGCGGATCGGTTCACCTCAAGGGCCAAGATTTGGCCACGCTGTCGGCGACGGCACAAGGCCGCTTGCGTAATCTGCAGTTGGGTTTTGTCTACCAGTTTCATCACTTGTTGCCGGAGTTCAGCGCGCTCGACAATGTCGCCATGCCTTTGTGGATTCGCCGGCAGACACGTGAAGATGCCGGCAAAACTGCTGCAGCCATGCTGGCGTCGGTGGGTTTGGAAAACCGCTTGCACCACCGGCCCTCAGAGTTGTCGGGTGGTGAGCGTCAGCGCGTTGCAATTGCGCGTGCGCTGGTGACGCAGCCAGCCTGTGTGCTGGCCGATGAGCCGACCGGCAACTTAGACCGCAGCACGGCAGATGGCGTCTTTGAGTTGATGCTGCAACTGTCCCGCGAGCACGGGACGGCATTTGTCCTGGTGACCCATGACGAAACACTGGCGGCGCGTTGCGGCCGTCAGCTGCATCTGGTGCTGGGTCAACTGACTTAAGTTAGTTGACCTAATTCATTTCGCCCAAGTCAGTTGGCTTTTGCGCCTGAGTCTTTCACCAGCTTGGTCCAGAGCTTGGCGTCTTCTTTCAGGAAGGCGGCAAAGTCTTCTGGCGACTTGGACAGCGCGACATCAGTGGCCTCACGTGCCAGCACGGCTTTGGGGCCGTCTGCATTCATGGCCAGTTGCGTGGCCGCGTGCAATTTTTTGATGGTGTCGGGCGGTGTGCCAAAAATCAGCGGCACTTGGCCGGCGATCAGATCGGTTTGCTCGGGTAGGCATGGGCCCCAGCCATGCGGCCCATGACGCGGTCGCCGACGGCAAAGTTCTGGACCTCTGCGCCTGCGCTAACAACCTCGCCAGCGGCCTCGGTGCCCACCGCTTTGACGGCGCCTGGCTTGTGCAAACCCCCCCCTTCAAAAACTCGCCGCGATTGAGGCCGGCAGCACGTACGCGCACCAGCAGCTGGCGCGAGCCCGGGTCTGGCACGGGTGTGTCACGCAGCTCTAGCGTGGTCTCTGAGCCTTGCGACAGTTCAGGGGTTTTGAGCCAATAGGATTTCATCACGTCAGCGGCCCTTGAAAACTGGTTTGCGTTTTTCCATGAAGGCTTTGCGGCCTTCGGCGTAGTCTTCACTTTCAAAGCAATGGCGGATTTGCTCTTGGCACAGCGCCATGTTGAGGTCTGACGACGGCTTGAGAATTTCGGCCATGATGGCCTTGCCGGCTTGCACCGTGATGGGCGCGTTCTCGGCCATCGTACCGGTGTATTGCGCGAGCAAGGCTGCCAACTCAGTTGGCTCAGCCACGCGCGTGACCAAGCCCAGTGCTTTGGCTTCGGTGGCGTCAATCTGGCGCGCGGTGAAGAAAAGGTCTTTGGCTGCGTCAACGCCGATCAAATTGACCAGGTTTTTGAGCGCCGAGTAGCGGTAACCCAAGCCTAGGCGTGCTGCAGGGATGGAGAAAACCGAGTCGGTTGAGGCCAGTCGAATGTCGCAACTGATGGCGACGTTGACGCCGCCGCCGATGCAGTAGCCGCGGATCAGGGCCAGTGTCGGTTTGCGGCAGTTGTAAATACTCATCAGCGATGCTTCGGCCATTGCTTCGTAATATTTAGCGGCTTTTTTGGCGGCGCGCATGTCTTCAAACTGCGTGATGTCACGATGTCTTCAATGCGCCTAGCAATATGCGGCACTCCAATCAGGAGCACCGCCTGCTGCACCGGGCGATTGCCAGCGGTAACAGCAGCAAAGCCAAGACAACCGCCGAGCGCCATGTGTTGTCTGGCCGCCAGCGTTTGTTGTTGACGCTGGACAGTGCCAACGCTTGAACAAAGGCTTGAGGTCTGAGGCATGATTCAAGGCATGACCTTATGGATAGACACCCACTGCCACTTAGACGCGCCCGAGTTCAGCGCTGATGTGCTGTCCGTGCACGAGCGCGCGCGGCAGGCGGGTGTTCGCCTCTGCGTGATTCCGGCGGTGGCTGCGGCGCATTTTGAGAACGTACGCAGCTTGGCGCACAGCGGCGGTGACGGTTACGCGTTGGGCATTCATCCGATGTTTGTCGGGCGTGCGGCGGATGCCGACTTGGCCCAACTGGATGCTGCGTTGCTGCGCCACCGTGATGATCCGCGCTTGTTGGCGGTCGGGGAAATCGGGCTTGATTTCTTTGTTCCGGAACTCAAGCTGAGTCCGCTGCGCGAGCGGCAAGAATTCTTTTACCGTGAGCAGCTCAAGCTGGCGCGCCAGCACGGCCTGCCGGTGATTTTGCATGTGCGGCGCTCGGCTGACAGGCTGTTGAAGTATTTGCGTGAGCTGGCGCCGCCTGACGGTTGGCGCGGCATTGCGCATGCCTTCAATGGCAGTCAGCAGCAGGCCGAGACCTTCATTGGCTTGGGCTTCAAGCTGGGCTTTGGCGGTGCTGTGACGTTTGAGGCGGCGCGGCAAATTCGCCAGCTGGCGACGAGCTTGCCGCTGGACGCGCTGGTGCTGGAAACCGATGCACCGGACATGCCGCCGCACTGGCTTTACCAAACCGCGCAAGTGCGGGCGGCGGGCGGTGCGCAAGGGCGCAACGAGCCCGCCGAACTGCCGCGCATTGCGCAGGTGGTGGCCGACCTTCGCGGCATCAGCGCGCAAGAATTGGCGCTGGCGAGCGCTGCGAATGCCATGGTGGCCCTGCCGCGGTTGAGGGGTTTGCTGGCGTGAACGCAGAGGGGAAAGGTGAGCAGAACGACAAACGCCTGACAGGCTTGCCGCCCTTGCTGTCAGCGAACACGCGCTTGCTGGTGCTGGGCAGCTTCCCGGGCGCTGTCTCGTTGGCCACGCAGCGTTACTACGGCCATCCGCAAAATCATTTTTGGAGAATATTGCGCGCGCTGTGGCCAGACCACCCCGCCGCTGTGGCTGCGGGCGACTACGCGGCTTCTACGTGTTGGATGTTCGATAAGGGTGTCGGCTTGTGGGACGTCTACGCCGCTTGCGAACGCGAAGGCAGTCTTGACAGTGCGATCCGCCATGCGCAGGTCAACGACTTGGCCAGCCTGCGCCAGCGTTGCCCGAGTCTGCAAGCCATCGCGCACAATGGCGGCGAAAGTTTCAAGCACGCTAAACACAGCGCGGCGCTGGGCCTGCCGATTTACCGGCTGCCATCGACCAGCGCTGCCAACGCCAGCTGGTCGTTCGAGCGCAAGCTCGCCGCTTGGCAGGACGTTTTCAACACACATGGATTGATTTAATGGCTCGCAAGACCGTTTCTCCGGGCGTCACTGCCTCTGCATTTGATGTCGCCACCACTTCCAGCCAGCTGCCCGAAGTGAATTTTTCCGACTACGGCGACATCCGTTTTTTGCACCTCGGCACCGAGTGGGTGCAGGGCTCGATGTTGATTGATGCACCGTTTGATATTCAGCTCGAATACGTCCAACGCATGATGGTCTGGCTGCTGTTTGTCGAGCCACAAGCAGCGCCAACGTTGCACAGCATGCAGCTCGGTTTGGGGTCGGCTGCGCTGACCAAGTTTTGCTACAAAAAATTGCGTACCAAAACCACCGCTGTCGAGATCAATCCGCAGGTCATTTCTGCTTGCCGTCTGTGGTTCAAACTGCCGCCCGAAGACGCTCGTTTGCAGGTCTTGCTGGCCGACGCGGGGCGTGAGATCAAGAAGGACGTTCACCTCGGCACCGTCGATGCGCTGCAGGTTGATTTGTACGACCACGAAGCGGCTGCGCCGGTGTTGGACAGCGCTGCTTTCTATGCGGATTGCCGGCGCTTGCTGACTGACGACGGTGTCATGACGGTCAACCTGTTTGGCCGCGACGGCAGCTTTGAAAGCTCGATGGACAAGATCTCCGATGCCTTCGGCGCTGAGGCCGTCTGGGCTTTTCGGCCGACCCGCGAAGGCAACACCGTGGTCGCCGCACAGCGCCAACCCAGCCGCCCCGGTCGCGACCTGTTGCTGCAGCGCGCCGAGTTGGTGGAATCACGCTGGGGCTTACCCGCACGCAAGTGGATCCGCCTTTTCAAACCTCTGATTTGATTCATTTTTGTCGTCCTTGAAGCGTCTCTTTATGTAGGTGGAAGCCACATCGAAACGCCTGTTTATTGAATGCACAATCCAGCGGTTCAATCAATTTCTCAAGGAGACAATCCGTGAATATCAAAAGTCAAAAAGACTTTTTTGCCGGGCTCATGTTCATGGCTGTCGGTGTGGCTTTCGCATGGGGTGCGACCACTTACTCAGTCGGTACGGGCGCGCGCATGGGACCTGGTTACTTCCCGCTGATGCTGGGAATTTTGCTTGCCGTGCTGGGCACAGCGATCACCTTCAACGCCTTGATGGTCAACCGCGTCGGCGGCGACTTGATCGGCAAGTGGGCTTACAAGCCGTTGTTCTTCATCATCGCGGCCAACTTGCTGTTCGGCGTCTGCTTGGGTGGTTTGCCATCGATTGGCATTCCGGCCATGGGCATGATGTTCGGCATCTACGTGCTGACCTTTGTCTCCAGCATGGCCGAAAACGGCATGAAGATCAAAGCGACGTTCATCCTGGCGACTGTCTTGGCTGTCATCAGCTACGTGGCCTTCGTGCAGGTTCTCAAGTTGCAGTTCCCGGTGTGGCCTGCTTTCATCACCGGCTAAGGAGCTAAAAAATGGATCTGATTGCGAATCTTTCGCTGGGTTTCAGTGTGGCGTTCACGCCCATTAACCTGCTCTACGCCTTCATCGGCTGTGTCTTGGGTACGCTGATTGGCGTGCTGCCAGGCATCGGCCCGGTGGCCACCATTGCCATGTTGTTGCCAGCGACTTACGCGCTGCCACCGGTGTCTGCACTCATCATGCTGGCCGGTATTTATTACGGCGCCCAGTACGGTGGTTCTACCACCGCCATTTTGGTTAACCTGCCAGGCGAGTCTTCGTCGGTGGTGACTTGTATTGACGGCTACCAAATGGCCCGAAAGGGTCGAGCGGGGCCAGCCTTGGCAGCCGCTGGTATTGGTTCTTTCTTTGCGGGTTGCTTTGGTACGCTGATTCTGGCTGCCTTCGCACCGCCTTTGACTGAACTGGCTTTCAAATTCGGCCCAGCCGAATACTTTGCGCTGATGGTGCTCGGTCTGATCGGCGCTGTGGTGCTGGCTTCGGGCTCTTTGCTCAAAGCCATCTCGATGATCGTGCTGGGTCTGCTCATGGGTCTGGTCGGTACCGACGTGAACTCCGGCGTGGCCCGTTTCAGCTTCGACATTCCTGAACTCACCGACGGCATTGGTTTCGTGGTGATCGCCATGGGCGTGTTCGGCTACGGCGAGATCATCAGCAACTTGGCCCAGCCAGAAGATGAGCGCGAAGTCTTCACGGCCAAGGTCACCGGCCTGTTCCCAACCAAGCAAGACTTCAAAGACATGGCCCCAGCCATGTTGCGCGGTACTTTCTTGGGCTCTGCCCTCGGCATCTTGCCGGGCGGTGGTGCGCTGCTGGCCGCTTTTGCAGCTTATGCGCTTGAAAAGAAAATGAAGTTGAAGCCGGGTGAAGTGCCATTCGGTCAAGGCAATATCCGCGGTGTGGCGGGCCCTGAGTCTGCTAACAACGCTGGCGCACAAACCTCCTTCATTCCGTTGCTGACGCTGGGCATTCCGCCTAACGCCGTGATGGCCTTGATGGTCGGTGCGATGACGATCCACAACATCCAGCCAGGTCCGCAGGTCATGACCAGCAACCCGGAACTATTCTGGGGCTTGATTGCGTCGATGTGGATTGGCAATGCCATGTTGATCATCTTGAACCTGCCGTTGATCGGCATGTGGATCAAGCTGTTGACGGTGCCCTACCGCTACCTGTTCCCGTCCATCGTGCTGTTTTGCGCGATCGGCGTGTACTCGACCAACAACAACACGTTTGACGTGTGGACCGTCGGTATCTTCGGTGTGATTGGTTATATTTTCGTCAAACTGGGTGCTGAACCTGCGCCTTTGTTGCTGGGTTTCATTCTGGGCCCCATGATGGAAGAAAACCTGCGCCGTGCGCTGCTGTTGTCACGTGGTGACTGGAGCGTGTTTGTGACGCGTCCCCTGTCGGCTGGCTTGCTGGCTGCGGGTCTACTGCTGTTGGCCATCGTCTTGTTGCCATCGATCAAGAACAAGCGAGAAGAAGCTTTCGTCGAAGAGTGACGAGCACCCCTTGCCTCTGGAAAAACGGCGTCTTCGGGCGCCGTTTTTTTTGCCGCGTCAGCGGCGAGTCGGCCCGGCTTGAAAAATCGCTGCACAATCAGCAGCTGAATCAAAGTTGACTTTCTCTTGCGGGCTGACCTGCGTTTTGCATGGCTACCGAGTCCCGAGCCTTCCTCCTTTTTGAAATGCCCAGTCACGCCATGAACTTCAACTTCGACAATCCCTACTCCTCCACGCGGATTCCTTTGTTCGCTCGCAACGTGGTCTCAACCTCGCATCCGCTGGCGGCTCAGGCCGGTCTGCGCATGATGCTGAAGGGTGGTAACGCGGTCGATGCCGCGATTGCTGCGGCCGCCGCCATGACCATCGTTGAGCCGGTCAGCAACGGTTTGGGCAGCGATTCTTTTTGTATTCTGTGGGACGGCAAAGAGCTGCATGGTCTGAATGCGTCTGGTCGTGCGCCCCAGGCCTGGACGCCCGATTACTTTAAGCGCAAATATGGCAATGGCAGCCACACACCGCCCAAGCGCGGCATGGATTCGGTGACCGTGCCCGGCGCTGTGGCCAGCTGGGTCAGCCTGAGCGAGCGCTTCGGCAAACTCCCGTTCGCTGATTTGATGGAGCCGGCGATTGAGATCGCTGAGCGCGGTTATTTGCTGTCGCCGGTGGTGCAGCAAAAATGGGCGGCAGCCACCAGCGAGCTGCAAGGTTTGCCGGGTTTTGCGCAGTCGTTTTTGCCTTGGGGCCGCGCGCCGCAGGTCGGCGAGTTGTTCCAGTTCAAGGCGGCGGCCAAGGCCTTGCGGGCCATTGGCGCCAGCAAAGGTCAAGCTTATTACGGCGGTGAAATCGCCCACGCACTGGAGAAGTTCTCCCAACAAAACGGCGGCAGCTTGACGGTGAAAGACTTCGCCAACTACCAGCCCGAGTGGGTCAAGCCGATTGGCAAGGATTACCGCGGCTACACGCTGCATGAGATTCCACCCAACGGCCAAGGCATTGCCGCGCTGATTGCGCTGGGTATTTTGGATAAATTTGACGTCGCCAGTCTGCCAGTCGACGGCGCGGATTCGCAGCATTTGCAAATCGAAGCGATGAAGTTAGCCTTTGCCGACGTTTACAAATATGTGGCCGAGCCGTCGGCTATGGACGTCACGGTGGACCAGATGCTGGACGACACTTACCTGGCCAGCCGCGCCAAGCTGATCGACATGAAAAAGGCACAAGACTTTGGCGCGGGTAACCCGGTCAAGGGCGGTACGATTTACCTCACGGCAGCGGATGAAAACGGCATGATGGTGAGCTTCATCCAGAGCAATTACATGGGCTTTGGCTCGGGTTGCGTTGAGCCTGAGTTTGGCGTCAGTTTGCAAAACCGTGGTCACGGCTTCAGCTTGGATGCGGGCATCAACCAAGTCGCGCCTGGCAAGCGGCCTTTTCACACCATCATCCCGGCTTTCCTGACCAAAGACGGCCAGCCGGTCATGAGCTACGGTGTGATGGGCGCCAACATGCAGCCGCAAGGCCACATGCAAACGTTGGTGCGCATGCTCGACTACGGCCAAAGCCCGCAAGCCGCTTGCGATGCGCCGCGCTGGCGCTACAACGAAGGCTTGGAGATCAACGTCGAGGCGGCCATGGACGCTGGCACCGTGCAGGCTTTGTCGGAGCGCGGCCACCGCACCGAAGTCATCAACGATTCGTACCAAGACTTTGGCGCGGGCCAGTTCATTTGGCGCGCCGGCGACCCGAAAGTCGAAGGCTATGTGGTCGCCAGTGACCCCCGGCGCGATGGTCAAGCGGTCGGTTTCTAATTGGCTGACAAGCACGTGAAGGTTGGTTTGGTGCTGGCGATGGTTGGCGCTGTGGCCTTCAGCGGCAAGGCCATCATCGTCAAGCTGGCTTATCGGCATGGGGTCGATCCGGTCACGCTCATCATGCTGCGCATGCTGTTTGCGTTGCCGATATTTCTCATCATGGCGTGGTGGGCCAGCCGGGGCAAACCGCCCTTGACGCGCAAAGACTGGTTGGGCGTTGTGGGGCTGGGCTTCACTGGCTATTACCTGTCGAGCTTTCTCGACTTCGCCGGCTTGCAGTACATCAGCGCCTCGCTGGAGCGTTTGATTTTGTACCTCAACCCAACGCTGGTGCTCTTGCTCAGTTGGTTGTTTTACCGCCAGCGCATCTCCTTGCGGCAGTTGCTCGGCATGGCCATCAGTTATGCCGGTGTGGTGCTGGTTTTCGGCCACGAAATCACCGCCCAAGGAAGCCATGCCGCATGGGGCGCCTTGTTGGTCTTTTTGAGTGCCAGCACTTACGCGCTGTACCTGGTTTACAGCGGCGAGATGGTGCGGCGCTTGGGTGCCATCCGGTTGGTCGGCTTGGCCAGCACGGTGGCTTGTCTGTGCTGCATCTTGCAGTTTGTGTTGCTACGACCTTTGACTTTGGAACACGTCGCCCCCGAGGTGATGTGGTTGTCGTTGATCAACGCCACGGTCTGCACGGTGGTGCCTGTGTTGCTGGTCATGATGGCGATCGAACGCATTGGCGCGAGCATGACAGCGCAGACTGGCATGGTCGGCCCGATCTCCACGATCTTGATGGGTGTGGTGATTTTGGGCGAACCTTTCACCGTCTGGGTGGCGGCCGGGACGGTGCTGGTGTTGGTCGGCATTTTTGTTTTCACGCGGAGTCCACGGCTTGCCACATGATGGCCTGGCCGTGGCGCATAAACTGATCAATTAACTTCAACAACGACAAAAGGAAGCAACATGGATTTAGGCATCAAGGGTAAGTGGGCACTGGTCTGTGGTGCCAGCAAGGGCTTGGGTTTTGGCTGTGCCGAGGCGCTGGTGCGCGAAGGCGTGCATGTGTTGATCGTCGCCCGCGGCGCCGAGGCGTTGCAAGCGGCCACCGCCAGCTTGCTGGCCGATGCGACTCGTCCAGCCGGCACTGAAGTGCTGCAGGTGGCGGCGGACATCACCACGCCCGCAGGCCGGGCGGCAGTCTTTGCGCTGCGCAAAGACTTTGACATCGTCGTCACCAACGCGGGCGGCCCGCCACCGGGCGATTTCCGCGACTGGGAACGCGACACTTGGATCAAAGCATTGGATGCAAACATGCTGACACCGATCGAGCTGATCAAAGCCACGGTCGACGGCATGGCAGAGCGCGGCTTTGGCCGCATCATCAACATCACCTCGGGCGCGGTCAAAGCACCGATCGACATTCTGGGTTTGAGCAACGGCGCGCGCAGTGGGTTGACGGGTTTTGTGGCGGGCGTGGCGCGCAGCAAAATCGCCGGTCAGGGCGTTACCATCAATTCCTTGTTGCCCGGCGCTTTTGACACCGATCGCCTGAAGGTGACGATGGCCGGTGCCGCTCAAAAGACCGGCCAAACGGTGGAAGCGTTGGCCGAGGCCAGGCGCAAAACCATTCCGGCGAAACGCTTTGGTACGCCACAAGAGTTTGGTGCCATCTGCGCATTTTTGTGCAGCCAGCACGCGGCATACATCACCGGCCAAAACGTGCTGGCCGATGGCGGTTCTTACCCCGGTACTTTTTAAAACGTCAGCTGAAAAATCAACAACAAAGGAAGAGACATGAGCGCAACTACATCTAAGGCCGTCCGCATTGACGCGCACGGCGGCCCCGAAAATCTCAAGCTGGTTGACGTCACCGTCGGCGAGCCCGGCCCGGGCGAAATCCGTATTCGCCACAAAGCCATCGGCCTGAACTACATCGATATTTACCAGCGTGCCGGTTTGTATTCGCTGCCGATGCCGCTGCATCTCGGCATGGAGGCCTCAGGCGTGGTCGAAGCCGTCGGTGCGGGTGTAACGCACTTGCAAGTCGGTGACCGCGCTGCCTATGCCAGCCAGCCACCGGGCAGTTACTGCGAATTGCGCGTGATGCCGGCCAAGTGTGTTTGCAAATTGCCCGACGCGATTTCGTTTGAAACCGGCGCCGCCATGATGCTCAAGGGTCTGACGGTGCAGTACCTGCTGCGCAAGACCCAGCCCCAAGGCGGCCTCAAGGCGGGTGACTTTGTGCTGTTCCATGCTGCTGCGGGTGGTGTTGGCTTGATCGCCTGCCAATGGGCTAAAGCGATGGGCTTGCAATTGATTGGCACCGCTGGCTCAGACGCCAAATGCGCGCTGGCGCTGGAAAACGGTGCCGCCTTTGTCATCAATTACGCCAAGGAAGACTTTGTCGCGCGCGTCAAAGACATCACCGGTGGCGCCGGCGTCAAGGTGGTTTACGACTCGGTCGGCAAAGATACTTTTCTGAAGTCTCTGGATTGTTTGCAGCCGTTTGGTCTGATCGCCAACTTCGGCAACGCGTCGGGCAAAGTCGAGCCGCTGGACCTCGGTGTGTTGGCTGGCAAGGGCTCGCTGTATGTGACCCGACCCACCGTCTTCTCGCACCTGGCCACCCGCGACGGCACCCAAGCCATGGCCGACGAATTGTTCGAGATGGTGATCAGCGGCAAGGTCAAAATTGCGATTGACCAGCGCTTTGCTTTGGCCGATGTGGCTGAGGCGCATCGCTCGCTGGAAGCCCGTAAAACCACCGGCTGCACGATCCTGACGCTGTAGGCTAGCGCTACAGTTCAGCGGCTGCGGCGCACCCGCAGCAGTTCGTCCAAGATCAGGCAGACGGCGCCAATCGTGATGGCGCTGTCGGCGATGTTGAAGGCTGGGAAATGCCAGCCGGCGTAGTGCAGGTCGAGAAAGTCGACCACGTAGCCGTGCAGCAAGCGGTCAATGACGTTGCCGATGGCGCCGCCCAAAATACAGGCCATGGCGAACGAAAACAATTTTTGACCCGGGTGCGAGCGCAGCATGTGCACAATAAAAAGCGCCGCAGCCACGCCAACCGCGGTGAAAAACCAGCGCTGCCAGCCCGAGGCCGAAGCCAAGAACGAGAAGGCTGCGCCGCTGTTGTGGACTCGGACGATGTTGAAAAAGCTCGTCACGTGAGTCGCGTCACCGTGCTGGTAATAGCCCAGGATCAGCACCTTGGTGAATTGGTCGGCGATGAGCAGCAGCAGCGCCAGTGCCAGCCAAGGCCAGACCGCGCTGCTTGATTTTTGAAAACCGATTTTGGCCATCACGCAAACTTCCGGTCTTCGCCGGCGCCGTACAGGTTGCTGGTGCAGCGCCCGCAAATCGTCGGGTGGGCCGCGTCATGGCCAACGTCGTCGCGGTAATGCCAGCAGCGCTCGCATTTAACGCTGCTGCTGGCGGCTGAGTTCACACTCAAAACGTCAGCCGCTTGCAGCCTCATCACGGAGGTGATGAAGACAAACTTCAGGTCGTCGCCCAAGCTGTTCAGCAGCGCGTGGTCGTCTGCGTTGACGCCGAGCGTGACGTCGGCCTGCAGGGACGAGCCCACTTGGCCGCTGGCACGCAAGACTTCGATGTCTTTGTTGACGAGGTCGCGCAATTCGCGAATGCGTGTCCACTTGGCCAGCAAGGCAGCGTCTGGCAAAGCCAGTTCAGCATAAGTTTCCATGAAAATCGACTCGGACGAGCCGAACACTGTCCACGCCTCTTCGGCGGTGAAGCTCAAGAACGGCGCCATCCAGCGCAGCATGGCGTGGGTGATCTGGTGCAGCGCTGTTTGTGCGCTGCGCCTTGCCAGAGATTTAGGGGCGCTGGTGTAGAGCCGGTCTTTCAGGATGTCGAGGTAAAAGGCGCCCAAATCTTCGCTGCAGTAGATCTGCAGTTTCGAGACCACCGGCTGGAACTCATAGACCTCGTAATGCGCCAAGATGTCGGCTTGCAACTGCGCCGCGCGGCTCAAGGCGTAGCGGTCAATTTCCAACATTTGGTCCAAGGGAATGCTGTCGGTGGCGGGGTCAAAGTCGCTCACATTGGCCAGCAAGAAGCGCAGCGTGTTGCGAATGCGGCGGTAGGCATCGACCACACGCGCCAAAATTTTGTCATCAATGCCGAGGTCGCCCGAGTAGTCAGTTGACGCGCACCACAGGCGAATGATTTCAGCGCCCAGCTTGTCAGAGACTTCTTGGGGCGCGACGACGTTGCCTTCGCTTTTGCTCATCTTGCGGCCCTTGCCGTCGACAGTGAAGCCGTGCGTCAGCAGCCCTTTGTAGGGCGCGTGGTCGTACATGGCGCAGGCGGTGAGCAACGAGGAATGGAACCAGCCGCGGTGTTGGTCATGGCCTTCAAGGTAGAGGTCGGCAGGCCAGGTCGATTGCGCCGCATGGCTGTGCTTCAGGACGTGGTCGTGCGTGGTGCCGGAGTCAAACCAGACGTCCAAAATGTCGGTGCTTTTGAGGTAGTCGGGAGCGTCGTGGCCGATGATGGATTCGGGGGTTGCCTTGCTCCAAGCTTCAATGCCGCCGGCCTCGACCATGCTGGCAGCCTGGTCCATGATCTCCATGGTGCGCGGATGCAATTCGCCGGTGGCGGTGTGGATGAAGAAGGGCAGCGGCACGCCCCAGTTGCGTTGGCGGCTGATGCACCAGTCCGGCCTGCCGGCGATCATGTCGCGCAAGCGGGTTTTGCCGTTTTCCGGGTAAAACCGCGTTTCTTCAATCGCGCTCAAGGCCAGTTGGCGCAGGGTTTTGGCGGCTTTGTCTTTGGCGAACAAGCCTTCATTGCCCGGGCCTTCCTCGTCCATGCGAATGAACCATTGGGCAGCAGCACGGTAGATCACCGGTGTCTTGTGGCGCCAGCAATGCGGGTAGCTGTGGACGATGTCTTGTGTGGCAAACAGGCGGTCGTGTTCGCGCAGTTTGTCGATCACCAGCGGCGCGGCCTTCCAGATGTTGAGGCCGCCAAAGAAGGGCAGCTCGTCAACATAACGGCCATGGCCTTGGACTGGGTTCAGGATGTCGTCGTACGCCATGCCGTTGGCAATGCAAGAGTTAAAGTCTTCTACGCCGTAAGCGGGCGCGGAGTGCACGATGCCGGTGCCGTCGTCGGCGGTGGCGTAGTCGGCCAGGTACACCGGCGACAAGCGGCGGTAGCCGCAGACGCCTTGCGCATCGGCGACGTCGTGCAGCGGGTGCATGAAGTTGAGCAGTGCGAGTTTTTCGCCCAGTGTGGTGGCCAGCACTGTGCCAGTGAGGCCAAAGCGAGTCAAGCATTTCTCGACCAACACTGACGCCAGTACCAGCAGGCCGCGCTCGGTGTCCACCAGCGCGTACTCAAGCGCCGGGTTCAGGTTCAGCGCCTGGTTCGCCGGAATGGTCCACGCGGTCGTGGTCCAAATCACGGCAAACGCGTCTTTGGACAAGTTGCTCAAGCCAAAGGCGGCAGCTAGTTTTTCCGGCTCGGCGGATTTGAAGCCAACGTCCAGCGTTTGCGACTTCTTGTCGGCGTATTCAATCTCAAACTCCGCCAGCGACGAGCCGCAGTCAAAGCACCAGTACACCGGCTTCAGGCCGCGGTAAACAAAACCGCGCTCCATGATGCGTTTGAGGGCACGAATTTCGTTCGCCTCATTGGCGAAATCCATGGTCCGGTACGGGTTGTCCCATTCGCCCAAAACGCCCAGGCGTTTGAAGTCGGCCATCTGCCCAGCGATTTGCTCGGTGGCGAAAGCCCGGCTTTTGGCCTGCACTTCGTCACGCGGCAAGGCCCGACCGTGCAGTTTTTCAATGGCGTTTTCAATCGGCAGGCCGTGGCAGTCCCAACCTGGTACGTACACCGCGTCCAGGCCCTTGAGTTGGCGCGCCTTGACGATCATGTCTTTCAACACTTTGTTGACGGCGTGACCAATGTGAATCTTGCCGTTGGCGTAGGGCGGGCCGTCATGCAGCACAAACTTGGGACGGCCTTGGCGCACGTCGCGCAGTTTTTTGTAGAGTCCTTGGTCTTCCCACTTTTTGACCCAGCCGGCTTCGCGCTTTGGTAAATCGCCGCGCATCGGGAAAGGCGTGTCAGGCAAATTCAGGGTGCTGCGGTAATCGGTTTTGGTGTCGGGCATGGTTTTATTTCGGAGCAAACAGGGAAATCGGAGCGGCTGTCACAGTCAGCTTGGCAGGAGCAGGCCGCACACAGCGGGCCAGAAGGTGGCGCCTTGGGTGCCGTGGCGAGATCGTCTAAATTCGAGCGAGACGGGGTTCTTTGTGCGGATCTGCGAGAAAAGCGCGCGCGGTGTCGCAGTCCCGGGCGATACCTTTTTGAAGCGCCTCCAGACCCTCGTACTTCAGCTCGTCATGCAGCTTGTGCAGCAGTTCCACCCGAATGATTTTACCGTAGGCGCTGTCGAGGCCAGCCCCTTCGGAAGTCCAGTCCAGGCAATGAACTTCCAGCAAGACACGGCCCACGTCTTCGATGGTCGGTCGTCTACCCAAGCTGGCCACGCCATCGACTGGCGCTTCGTCGGTAGCACCCAGTCCGTGTGTGCGCACCACAAAAATGCCACTGGCGGCCGGTTTGTCGTGCCTGAACGCCACGTTCAGCGTCCGAAAGCCCAACTCACGGCCTAGCTTTTTGCCGTGTACCACGTGGCCCGAAATGCTGTAGGGCCGGCCGAGCAGTCGCGCTGCGTCGTCCATCTCGCCGCGCGCCAGTGCCGCGCGCACCGCCGAGCTGGAAACCCGCGCGCCGTGCACTTCGTAGCTGTCCATGCGGGCGACTTCAAAACCGCCGGCGATACCGGCTGCATCGAGCATGGCGTAGTCGCCTGCACGTTGGCTGCCAAAGCGAAAATCGTCGCCCACCAGCACATAGCGCACTTGCAGGTTGTTGACCAAGACGTCGTCAATGAAGGCCTTGGCGTTTTGCGTGGCCAAGCGCGCATTGAACGGCAGCACCACGGCTTGGTCGATGCCGCAGCGTGCCAACTCCGTGAGTTTGTCGCGCAGGGTCGATATGCGCGTCGGTGCTGCGCCTGGTGAAAAGTACTCGCGTGGGTGTGGCTCAAAGGTCATGACACGTGCAGGCAAGCCACGGTGTTGGGCCTCATTTTTTAGCACGGCGAGCATGGCTTGATGGCCGCGGTGAACCCCGTCAAAGTTGCCAATGGTCAGCGCGCAGGGCTGAGCCAGTGCTGGGTGCTGATGGCCGTGAAAGATTTTCATGTTGCAGATTATCGTTTTTTAGTGGCCGCATTGAGCCGCCGCGCTTGTTGCCATTTCCGTTGCCAGCAAATTGTCATGAAATCACGGTATATTGCTGGCTAGCAGACAGACGCAGATTTCAGAATAAGCGTTTGTTCGGCTTGATGCTAGACGCCGGTTTCCATTTTCGTGGAGGTTCGTTTGAAGGTCTTGAAGCTGTCCGCCCAAGGGTTGCCACAATCGTGGATCAGCCTTGAACAAGCCGTGTTGCACTACGCGACCGGGGATGTCCGCTGGGAAGTCGGTGCCCAAGTGGCGATTTTTCATGGCGGTCACAACGCCCACACGGGCGTGCAGTCGGTCATCACGGTCAACAGCATCATCGGTACACGCGGCGTGCCAAATATCAACCCTTTTGATCTCAAGCCTGGGCTGACCAACGGCAAGCTGTTTGCGCGTGACCGCAACGTCTGCGCTTACTGCGGCAGTCATTTCCACGAAGAAGCGCTGACCCGCGAGCACATCATTCCCTTTGCGCAGCAGGGCATTGACACGTGGATGAACGTGGTCACCGCTTGTCGCGCCTGCAACCACCGCAAAAGCAGCCGCACCCCTGAACAGGCGCGTATGCCCTTGCTGTACACGCCTTACGTGCCCAGCCTCTGGGAAGACTTCATTTTGCGCAACCGCCGTATTTTGGCGGACCAGATGGAGTTTTTGATCGCGCATGTGCCGCGCTCTTCGCGGCTCTTGACTTGACGGCGGCTTGATATCGTCTTGAGCTGAGCGGGTGGGCCCTTCGCCAGGCCATAAACTACCGGCCATGACCGAGAGCGTAAAAAATATTGTCGTCCTGATCTCTGGTGCAGGTTCCAACATGGCGGCGCTGATCAAGGCGTCGCAAGCAGAAAATTGGGACGGGCTACTGGCTGCGCGTGTGGTGGCGGTCATCA
The DNA here is from genome assembly GCA_041442125.1 of Polaromonas sp. Taxonomy (GTDB): domain Bacteria; phylum Pseudomonadota; class Gammaproteobacteria; order Burkholderiales; family Burkholderiaceae_C; genus Polaromonas. Next base: position 29,331 of record JASDRC010000057.1, read on the forward strand.
GCAACAAACCCGACGCGCAAGGGCTGGCGCTGGCGCAAGCCTTAGGCGTGCCGACGCAGGTGCTTGACCACAAGGACTTTGAGTCCCGTGCTGCCTTTGACGCTGCCTTGCAAGCGCTGATCGATGCACATCAACCGGCGCTGGTGGTACTGGCCGGCTTCATGCGCATTTTGACGCCGGGTTTTGTGGCACATTACGCGGGCCGAATGGTGAATATTCACCCGTCCTTGCTGCCCGCCTTCACCGGACTCGACACGCACCAGCGGGCGATTGATGCGGGTTGCCTTGAAGCCGGCGCGACGGTTCACCTTGTCACCGCTGATCTTGACCACGGGCAGATCTTGGCGCAAGCGGCAGTGCCCGTGCTACCGGGCGACAGTGCGGAGACGCTGGCGGCCCGGGTGCTGCTGCAAGAGCACTTGATTTATCCGCAAGCCATCAAGGCTTTGCTTAAACTTCTGTAGCCTGCAATTGGTGCAGCGCCGCTTTGACAATGCTTTGCGCATCGACCCCAAAGAAGGCCCGCAAGGCCGCGCGGGTGTCGCTGCGGCCAAAGCCGTCTGTCCCCAGCGTCAGGTAGGAGCGACCCGCTGGCAAGAAAGCGCGCACGCTTTCGGGCACGGCGCGCACGTAGTCGGTGGCGGCGATGATCGGGCCGTGGCTGGTGGCCAGTTGCTCGGTCACAAAGGCCGGTGGGGCGGTTTCGCCATTCAGCATATGCTTTTGCTGTGTAGCGCCGTCGCGCGCCAATTCGCTCCAACTGGTCACGCTGTAGACCGTGGCGTGAACGCCTTGGTCGGCGAGCAACACAGCGGCTTTGATGACTTCGGTCAGGATGGCGCCGGAACCCATCAGCGTGACTTCGCGGACTGTGTTTGCTTTTGCAGCCGACACCGCCGGAAAGTCTTTGAAGCGGTAGCAGCCGCGGATGATGTCGCCTTCTGAGCCGGGTACCAAGTCGGGCTGCGCGTAGTTCTCGTTCATCAGAGTGACGTAATAAAAAACGTCTTGTTGCTCGACCATCATCTCTTGCATGCCGCGGTCCAAGATGACGGCGAGTTCGGCGCTGAAAGCCGGGTCGTAAGCCTTGCAATTCGGGATGGTTGAGGCCACCAAATGGCTGGAGCCGTCTTGGTGTTGCAGGCCTTCGCCACCGAGCGTGGTGCGGCCGGAAGTGGCGCCCAGCAAGAAGCCTCGGGCGCGTTGGTCGGCGGCGGCCCAGATCTGGTCGCCGACGCGCTGAAAGCCAAACATCGAGTAATAAATGTAGAAGGGCAGCATGGCCAAGCCGTGCACGCTGTAGCTGGTGGCGGCGGCTGTCCAGCTGGCCAAAGCGCCAGCTTCGCTGATGCCTTCTTCCAGAATTTGCCCGTCGAGGGCTTCCCGGTAGCTCAGCACCGAGCCGATGTCTTCGGGGGCGTAACGCTGGCCTACGCTGGAGTAAATGCCGACTTGCTTGAACAGGTTGGCCATGCCGAAAGTGCGTGCTTCGTCGGCCACGATGGGCACGATGCGCGGACCCAGCGCGCTGTCTTTGAGCAAACCGCCAAGCAGCCGCACAAAGGCCATGGTGGTGCTCATTTCCTTGCCGTCGGCGGCCAATGCGAAGCTGCCGTAAGTGGTCAGCGCCGGTATGTGGATGCGCTCTGCCGTGGTGTCGCGCTTGGGCAAATAGCCGCCCAGCGCCGCGCGCTTGGCCTGCATGTATTGCATTTCGGCGCTGTCGGCGGCGGGCCGGTAAAAGTCAATCCGCTTGGCTTGCTCGTCGCTCAGCGGCAGGTTGAAGCGATTGCGAAACTCGATGAGCTCGTTTTCGGCGAACTTTTTTTGCGAGTGCGTGGTCATCTTGCCCTGACCGGCGCTGCCCATGCCATAGCCTTTTTTGGTGTGCGCCAAAATCACCGTCGGCTGGCCTTTGTGGGCGGCTGCGGCCGCGTAGGCGGCATGAATTTTCACGAGGTCATGGCCGCCGCGTTTGAGGTGGTCGATCTGCTCGTCGGTCATGCCTTGGGCCAAGCGGGCCAGTTCCGGGTTTTGACCAAAAAAGGTGTCGCGGTTGAAGCGCCCGTCTTTGGCGGCAAAGGTCTGCATTTGGCCGTCGACGGTTTCAGAGAACGCCTTGGCCAAGGCGCCCGTGACGTCGCGGGCAAACAGCCCATCCCAGTCGCTGCCCCAGACCAGTTTGATGACGTTCCAGCCGGCGCCAGCGAAGAGTTTTTCAAGCTCGTCAATGATCCGGCCATTGCCGCGCACCGGGCCGTCGAGCCGTTGCAGATTGCAGTTGACGACCCAGACCATGTTGTCCAAGCCTTCACGTGCGGCCAGCGTCAACGCGCTCATGGATTCTGGTTCGTCCATCTCGCCGTCGCCAAAAACACCCCAGACCTTGCGGCCCTCGCAATTGAGCAGCCGGCGGTGCGTCAGGTAGCGCATGAAGCGCGCGTGGTAGATCGAGCTGATCGGGCCGATGCCCATCGAGCCGGTCGGAAATTGCCAAAAATCCGGCATCAAATACGGGTGCGGATAGCTGCTCAAGCCGCGACCTTCTTGGCCGGGCGCTGAGATTTCTTGCCGGTAGCGGCCCAGTGTTTGTTCGTCGAGCCGGCCTTCGAGGTAAGCGCGGGCATAGACACCCGGTGCGCTGTGCGGCTGGAAAAACACCAAGTCGCCCCGGTGTTGACCTTCGGCCACACCTTCGCGGGCATGAAAGAAGTGGTTGAAGCCAGTTTCAAACAGGTCGGCCGCGCTGGCGTAGCTGGCGATGTGGCCGCCAAGCTCAGCCGAGCCGCCGGTTTCGACCTGATTGGCGCGCACCACCATGGCCAGCGCGTTCCAGCGCATCAGCGAGGCCAGTCGTTCTTCCATTGCCAGATCACCGGGAAACACCGGCTGCTCATCGACGTCAATGGAGTTGAGGTAGGGCGTGGCCAGCTCGGGCTGCCAGCCGATACGCTGCACACGCGCCTGCCGGGCCAATTCGCCGAGCATCTGCCGGGCGCGTGCCGAGCCTTGCGTCGAGACCAAGGCTGAGAAGGCTTCGCGCCATTCGGCGGTTTCCTGTGGATCGGGGTCGGTTTGTGCTGTGGTGGCAGCGCTGGCGGCGAGGAGGGCGGTGTGTGTGAGGTCGTTCATGGCCTGTCTACTTTACGCAATCTGGCGCAGAAGCTTCTGCTTGAATGTAGGGTGTTTATCTTTGACTGCGGCATAAAATGCCGATAAAAGTAAATTTGGAAAAATATGCAGCTAGACAGCTTGGATTTAAAAATACTCGATGAGCTTCAACGCGACGGTTCGCTGTCCAACGTGGAGCTGGCGCGGCGCGTACACCTGAGCCCGTCGCCTTGCTTGGCGCGCGTCAAGGCACTTGAAAAAGCCCGGGTGATTGACCGCTATGTGGCGATTGCCAGCGCGGCGGCGCTTGGGTTGGGTTTGAGCGTGTTCATTTCGATCAGTCTGCGTTCGCAAAGCAAAGAAGCTTTGGGCGAGTTCGAGCGGCGCATCGTCGAGCACGACGAAGTGATGGAGTGTTACTTGATGACTGGCGACAGCGATTATTTGATCCGCATTGCGGTGGCCGATATCGGCGCGCTGGAGCGCTTCATTCTGGAGCAGCTGACACCGATCCCCGGCATTGAAAAAATCAGGTCGAGCTTTGCTTTGAAGCAGGTCCGCTACAAGACGGCTTTGCCGCTGCCTTTTCTCGCCAAGTGAGATCGGCTTTAAAACACTACATTTTCGCTTGAAACACCAGTCCAGCATGTTCGCGCAGGGCGTGAAACTTGATCTTCGGCCACTGCTGTTCGACGGCGCGCAGTGTGGCGCTGTGGTCGACCAGTAAGGTGGGCGCGTCGACGGCGTCCAAGGCCACGCGGTGTGCATTGGCGTCCATGAATTTCTTCAATTCGTTGGCATCATCGCAGGTGACCCAGCGCGCCAAATTGAAGTTGCTGGCCATGATGCGGGCTTTGACGCCGTACTCGTGCTCAAGCCGGTGGGCGACGACTTCAAACTGCAGTTGACCGACGGCCCCCAGCAAGAGCAAGGAGCCCGAAATCGGGCGGAAGACCTGAATCGCGCCTTCTTCACCCAGCTGCGTCAGACCGGCTCGCAGCTGTTTGCTGCGCAGCGGGTCGGCCACCTCGACAGCGCGAAACATTTCCGGTGCAAAAAAAGGCAAGCCGGTGAACAGCAGCGATTCGCCTTCGCTCAAGGTGTCGCCGAGTTGCAGAATGCCATGGTTGGGGATGCCGATGATGTCGCCAGCAAACGCGGTGTCGAGCAATTCGCGGCGTTGGCTCATGAAACTGACCACGGTGTTGGGCCGAATTTCTTTGCCGCTGCGGACGACTTTCAGGCGCATGCCGCGCGTGAATTCGCCGCTGGTCACGCGCAAGAAAGCAATGCGGTCGCGGTGCGCCGGGTCCATGTTGGCCTGGATCTTGAAGACCACGCCAGAGAATTTTTTTTCTTCAGGTTTGACGGTGCGCTGCATGGCCGCACGGGGGGCAGGGGCTGGCGCCAGATCGACCAGCGCGTCCAGCACTTCTTGTACGCCAAAGTTGTTGATGGCAGAGCCGAAAAACATCGGGGTTTGTTTGCCGCTGAGGAATTCATCACTGCTGAATTCTGGCGACGCACCGTTCAGCAGTTCCAGCTCGTCCTGCGCCTGCGTGAACTCGGCGCCGAAGCGTTTGCTGGCTTCTGCGTTGTCCAGACCCGACAAAATTTCATCGTCGCCGCCGGCCTTGTCTTCGCCTGGGCTGAAGACGCGCATGCGCGCCTCGCGCCGGTCGTACACGCCATGAAACAGCTTGCCCATACCGACCGGCCAAGTGAACGGCACCACAGCCATGCCGAGTTCGCGCTCAATCTCGTCCATGATGTTCATCGGGTCTTGCACCTCGCGGTCCATCTTGTTGACGAAGGTCAGGATGGGTGTGCCGCGCGCACGGCAGACTTGCAGCAGGCGGCGGGTTTGCGGCTCGACGCCGTTGGCTGCGTCGATCACCATCAGCGCGGCATCGACAGCGGTCAGCACGCGGTAGGTGTCTTCTGAGAAGTCTTGGTGGCCGGGTGTGTCAAGCAAGTTGATGACGCAACCCCGGTATTCCATCTGCATCACCGAGCTGGCGACCGAGATACCGCGCTGCTTTTCAATCTCCATCCAGTCGCTGGTGGCGTGGCGTGCGGCTTTGCGGGCCTTGACCGAGCCGGCGATTTGAATCGCGCCTGAAAACAGCAAGAGCTTTTCAGTTAGCGTGGTTTTACCCGCGTCGGGGTGGGAGATGATGGCAAACGTGCGGCGGCGCTTGACTTGTTTTTCAATTTCGATGGTGTCGGACATAACCCGCGATTATCGACTGCAAAGGCCTCAGTCTGGCTGGCGCGCAAAGCGCGGTTGACGCAGCCCGTCAATCACCACCTGTTCTTCAAACATGGCGGCTGGCCGAACCCACATCCCGCGTTCGCCGTAAAGCGCCCGGTACAAGGTCATGGGCTCCAGGCTCTCGCTGTGGCGCACGCTGCCGAGGACTTCATACATCAGGCCTTTGTAGTGCCGGTACTGGCCCTTCGGCGTTTCGATCAGGGTGGGCAAAGGATCTGACATGGTGTTTTTTTAAATTGTTGAGGTCGGTGGGACAATACCGGTATGCACCCTAACGCCCTATTAGACAGTTGTTCCGAGCTTATCAAGCAGGTTCTTAAATTCGATCACCCCGCCGACATGGTGGTATCGCGTCATTTTCGTGAGCAGCGCCTCGGCCCACGCGAGCGTGCCACCGTGGCAGAAACCATCTACACCGTGCTGCGCAAGAAGTCCTTGTTCACCAATTTGGCGCAGGCTGGCAGCGGCCCGATTGAACGCCGCTTGGCGATTCTGGGCTTTGCCGCCGAACGTGATTTTTTATTGGGCGCCTTGAACGACCAGGAAAAAGACTGGCTGTCCCGTTGTGACCAGGTCAAACTTTCGGACCTGATGGAACTCCATCGCCACAACTTGCCGCAGTGGCTGGTCGACTCGCTGCGCGAGCAACTCGGCGCAGATTTTTGGCCACTGGTAGACAGCCTGAATGCCTCGGCCGGCCTGGACTTGCGCGTCAACACGCTCAAAGACAAGCGCGCTGACGTGCAAAAAGAGCTGGCCAAGGCGGGCGTCGTGACCACCGCCACCCCGTTTTCCCCTTGGGGCTTGCGCGTGCGCGACAAAGCTCAGCTCGGCAAGCTCGACACTTTCACCCGCGGCGCGATTGAGGTGCAGGACGAAGGCTCGCAGCTGCTGGCGGTGCTGGTCGATGCCAAGCGCGGTGAAATGGTCGTTGACTTTTGCGCCGGCGCGGGCGGCAAAACGCTGGCCTTGGGTGCCAGCATGCGCGGCACCGGCAGGCTCTATGCCTTCGACACGTCGGGCCATAGGCTTGATGCGCTGAAACCCCGACTGGCCCGCAGCGGCTTGTCTAACGTGCACCCGGTGGCGATTGCGCACGAACGCGATGACCGGATCAAACGTCTGGCCGGCAAAATTGACCGTGTGCTGGTGGATGCGCCTTGTTCCGGCTTGGGAACTTTGCGGCGCAATCCTGATCTCAAGTGGAGGCAAAACCCGAAGCTGGTGGCCGAGTTGTCGGCCAAGCAGACGGCGATTTTGCAAAGCGCAGCCCGGCTCTTGAAGCCGGGCGGTCGTTTGGTGTATGCCACTTGCAGCTTGTTGAAAGAAGAAAACGAGCACATTGCTGAGGCCTTCAGCGCTGCTAACCCGGGCTTCCATTTGCTCCAAGCGGCTGAGGTCTTGACGCAAGCTGGTGTTGAGAACGCGCCAAAACTGTGCTCTGGCGCATTTTTGCGGCTCTGGCCGTACCAGCACCAGACCGACGGTTTCTTTGCCGCGGTCTGGCAAAAAGCAGATTCTCCCCCAGCCGAAGTCTGAAGATCGGAGTAGATAACGATCTTTGTCTGCTTGAAGTTGATTTTTAGCGTTTTATACCAAGATGAGATATCCCCCTACGGGGCTTGGTGTTTTTGCCTTGTCGGCCTACAATGATGTGTGTCCGGAATGCCTAGCTTGAGCAACGGCTTTCCGCTGCGAACTGTTTATAAGGACTTGTAATGACTTTATTTGATGCCGGCCTTGATTGGCTGGCTAACGGCCTTTGGAATATAGCTTGGTGGCAGATTGTTCTGTTCGCCTTGGCGGTCACGCACATCACGATGATCAGCGTGACTATTTTCTTGCACCGCCACCAGGCCCATCGGTCGCTGGACTTGCACCCGATTGCCTCGCATTTTTTCCGCTTCTGGTTGTGGCTGACGACAGGTCAGGTCACCAAAGAATGGGCAGCTATTCACCGCAAGCACCACGCCAAATGTGAACAAGCTGAAGACCCACATAGCCCCCATGTGCACGGCATCAAAAAAGTGCTGACGCAGGGCGCTGAGCTGTACCGTAAAGAATCCAAAAATCTGGAAACCATGGCCCGCTTTGGTCACGGTACGCCGAATGACTGGATTGAGCGCAATTTGTACACGCGCTTTTCTTGGCAAGGCGTAGGCCTGATGATGATCATTGACTTGGCACTGTTTGGTGCCGGTGGTCTGGCTGTCTGGGCTTTGCAAATGGCGTGGACGCCGATTATGGCGGCCGGCATCATCAACGGTGCGGCGCATTATTGGGGTTACCGCAACTTTGAGGCGCAAGACGCGAGCACCAATATCTCGCCTTGGGGCATCATCATTGCCGGTGAAGAGTTGCACAACAACCACCACACCTACCCAACGTCAGCCAAGCTGTCGATCAAGCCCTACGAGTTCGACATTGGTTGGATGTACATCACCATCTTGAAGAGCGTTGGCTTGGCCAGTGTCAAGAAGGTGCCGCCCAAGCTTCAGCATGGCCATATTCGCCCTGTGGCCGATGAAAAGACGTTAGAGGCCCTGATTGCCCATCGTTACGAAGTTATGGCACGTTTTGCCCGTGATTTGCGTCGCGCTGGACAGGCAGAAATCCAAACCCTGAAGGCGCGTCAAGCGGATGTTTCGGCGCTCAAATTGGCCAATCGTTGGTTGCATCGCGACGATGACAAGGTGCCGGCAGAAGCCCGCACGCAATTGGCCCAAGTTCGTGCAGAGCATCCGGTGCTCGACAAAATGGTCACCATGCGTGAAGAGCTGCGCCAAATGTGGTTGAGCACGTCGACCTCACGCGAGCAATTGGCTGTAGACCTGCAGGCTTGGTGTCATCGCGCTGAAGACAGCGGCATTGCGGCCTTGAAAGAGTTCTCTTTTAAGTTGCGTTCGGCGCGGGCCTGATACCCTGCTTGACATCTGTCTTTGTTCACTAAAAGCCGCTCCTTGGAGCGGCTTTTTTGTGGACGTTTGTATGGGAATAGTTTGTTTGTTTGCTGCGTACCGCTGAAGGCTGGGCCCGGAGCTCTCATACTGTGGGGTACCAGAAATCGACCCTCGGCCCAGCCTTTAGCGGCGAGTCTGTGGCGACTCATCGGTCGATGAAATGTGGGTAGTGCGCGTCGGCTTGTTTTTCTTGTCTTCTCTTCTCGCCCCTCATCAATGTCGCGCGACAGAGGTTTGGCTTGGGGATGGGGTCGATTTCTGGTACCCCAGTATGAGACCGTAGCCCCAAGCTAAACCTCTGCACTAAGCCGCACCGATCTTTTCGCCAGATGTCTTAACCAAGCCGGTCAAACGAAAACCAATCACCCATAAAAAAACCCGCCGGGAAGGGCGGGTTGATTTGTCGGTGCCTAAGCACCAGAAACACACTGAATTACTTCAGCTTGATTTCTTTGTATTCCACGTGCTTGCGTGCCTTAGGATCAAATTTCATGATCAGCATTTTGTCAGGCGTGGTTTTCTTGTTTTTGGTGGTCGTGTAGAAATGACCCGTGCCGGCAGTTGATTCCAGCTTGATTTTTTCGCGTGCGCCTTTAGCCATGATGATTCTCCTTAGATTTCACCGCGGGCACGAAGGTCAACCAAGACCGCGTCGATGCCCAGCTTGTCAACGAGACGCAAGCCAGCGCTGGTGACGCGCAAACGCACCCAACGGTTCTCAGTCTCGACCCAAAAACGACGGTATTGCAGATTAGGCAAGAACCGGCGTTTGGTTTTGTTGTTAGCGTGAGAAACATTGTTCCCCACCATCGGGCCTTTGCCCGTAATCTGACAGACGCGTGCCATGAGCACTCTCCGTATAAAAAAAGTAATTCGGATGCCGGCCCCATGGTTACCATGAGGACTCAGCCAAGCCATTGATTATAGCCTGAAACGTGGAGCCTGAGAAGTCCTCATCTTTGCGCGGCGCCATCAGAGGACATTTTCAGGGTGTTATCAATCGTTTTGTTCAAGAAAACGTTGCGCGTCCAGCGCCGCCATGCAGCCTGTGCCGGCGCTGGTGATGGCTTGACGGTACACGTGGTCTTGCACGTCGCCAGCGGCAAAAATGCCCGGCACGCTGGTCATGGTGGCGAAGCCTTGCAGGCCTCCGCGCGTGATGATGTAGCCGTCCTTCATATCCAGCTGACCTTCAAAAATATCGGTATTCGGGTGATGGCCGATCGCGATGAAGCAGCCTTGCAGCGCTAAGTCTTCGGTGCTGTTGTCTTCCGTGCTCTGCAGGCGCACGCCATTGACGCCAGCGGCATTGCCCAGCACTTCTTGCAGCGTACGGTGTGTTTTCAAAACGATCTTGCCGGCAGCAACTTTCTCGTGCAGCTTGTCAATCAAAATGGCTTCGGCTTTGAACTTGTCGCGGCGGTGCACCAAGTACACCTTGCTGGCGATGTTCGACAAATACAGCGCTTCTTCAACAGCGGTGTTGCCGCCGCCAACCACGCAGACTTCTTGCTCGCGGTAGAAAAAACCGTCGCAGGTGGCGCAGCCCGACACGCCGCGGCCCATGAAGGCTGTTTCAGACTCCAAGCCAAGGTATTTGGCTGAGGCACCCGTAGACAAGATCAATGAGTCGCAGGTGTACGTGCCGCCGTCGCCGGTCAGGGTGAAAGGGCGTTGGCTGAAGTCGACCTTGTTGATGTGGTCAAACAAAATTTCAGTCTTGAAGCGTTCGGCGTGCTCCAAAAAGCGTTGCATCAGCTCAGGGCCTTGCACGCCCAGTGGGTCGGCGGGCCAGTTGTCGACGTCGGTGGTGGTCATCAGCTGACCGCCTTGTGCGATCCCCGTGACCAGCACCGGATTCAGGTTGGCTCGCGCCGCGTAGACCGCTGCGGTGTAGCCGGCAGGGCCGGAGCCGAGGATAAGGACCTTGGAGTGTTTCGTCATGAGGCATCTGTTCCGGGCAAATAAAGAGACTGATTGTAAGAAATCGGGTAAGGCGTTGTTTTGCGCGGGCTTAACACTTGCCAACGGGCGCACCCAACTGCGGTAAGCTTGCAGGTGACTCATGACTTACTCACTTGACACCCTGAATTCACGCAACGCCGTGCCCTCTCCAGAGGGGACTGGCGTTGGTCGCTTCGCCCAGGAGCTGGGTTTGGTTCTGGGCCTGCTGGCCTTGGTCTTTTGGCTCGCCGCTTTGCTGAGCTACACCTTGAGTGATGTGGCTTGGTCAACGACTGGCGCGCTTGGCAACAACGCGGCCACCGTGGTCGCTCGCAATTGGGGTGGCCGCTTTGGCGCTTGGCTGGCCGACGGCAGTTATTTCCTGCTGGGTTTTTCTGTTTGGTGGATGCTGGCTGTGGGCGTGCGCGCCTGGGTGGTGTCTCTGGCGCGCTGGCTGCGGGGTGAGTCTTTGGCCAGGACGGACAAACAGCCTGCAGAACGCGTCAAGTTCTGGGCCTGCTTTGCCCTGTTGTTGTTGGCCAGCAGTGCGCTGGAGTGGTCGCGTTTGTACCGTTTTGAGCTGGCCTTGCCGGGTCATGCGGGCGGTGTGCTGGGTTATTTGGCAGGCCCTGCCAGCGTCAAATACTTGGGTTTCACCGGTTCCGGCTTAGTTTGGATTGCGCTGGGCGTCGTCAGCGTGTCCGTGGTGTTCGGCTTTTCGTGGGCCCACACGGCGCAACGCATTGGTGCTTGGATTGACGAGTTGCTTGACTCAAGGCGCGAAAAACGCGAACTGGCCGAAGACTTGGCCGTCGGCCGCGCTGCCGCCCGCGAGCGCGAAGAAATCCTGCATGAAGAGCGCGTTGAGATAGATATGCATCACCCAGTTGCGGTGGCGATTGAACCGACGTATGTTGACATTCCAAAGAGCGAGCGGGTCGCCAAAGAGCGTCAAAAGCCGCTCTTCACAGACATGCTGGACTCCAAGTTGCCGCAGGTTGACTTGCTCGACGGGGCGCTGCTGCGCCAAGAAAGCGTGGCGCAAGAAACGCTTGAAATGACCTCACGGCTGATTGAGAAAAAGCTCAGAGACTTCGGCGTTGAAGTACGTGTGGTGGCGGCGGCGCCCGGCCCTGTCATCACCCGCTACGAAATCGAGCCTGCCACCGGCGTCAAAGGCTCGCAGGTGGTCAACTTGGCGAAAGATTTAGCGCGAGCGCTGAGCCTGGTGTCGATCCGTGTGATCGAAACCATTCCGGGCAAAAACTTCATGGCGCTGGAACTGCCCAACGCCAAGCGACAGTCGATCAAGTTGAGTGAAATCTTAGGCTCAAAAACTTACCATGAGGCCAAGTCTCTTTTAACGATTGGCTTGGGCAAAGACATTGGCGGCAACGCGGTGGTGGCCGACCTTGCCAAAATGCCGCACTGCTTGGTGGCAGGCACCACCGGTTCTGGTAAGTCGGTGGGTATCAACGCGATGATCTTGAGCCTGTTGTACAAGGCCGATGCGCGCGATGTGCGCTTGCTGCTGATCGACCCGAAGATGCTCGAGATGAGCGTTTACGAAGGCATTCCGCACCTGCTGGCGCCCGTCGTCACCGACATGCGGCAAGCGGCCCATGGCCTGAACTGGTGTGTCGCTGAAATGGAGCGTCGCTATAAATTAATGAGCAAACTCGGCGTGCGCAATCTGGCCGGCTATAACGTCAAGATTGACGAAGCCGCTGAGCGCGAAGAGTTTATTTACAACCCCTTCAGCCTGACGCCGGAGCAACCCGAACCCCTTGAGCGTTTGCCCTTCATCGTGGTGGTGATCGACGAGCTGGCCGACCTGATGATGGTGGTCGGCAAAAAGATCGAAGAATTGATCGCCCGCCTGGCGCAAAAGGCCCGTGCTGCCGGCATTCACTTGGTGCTCGCCACCCAGCGCCCGAGCGTCGACGTCATCACCGGTCTGATCAAGGCCAACATTCCGACGCGTTTGAGCTTTCAAGTCTCCAGCAAAATCGACAGCCGAACCATCCTGGACCAGATGGGTGCCGAAGCTTTGCTCGGCATGGGCGACATGCTGTACATGCCCAGCGGCACGGGTTTTCCGATTCGCGTGCATGGCGCTTTTGTCAGCGACGAAGAAGTCCACCGCGTGGTGGCGTATCTGAAGCAGCAGGGCGAACCGAATTACATCCAAGGCGTGCTTGAAGGCGGCACTGTCGACGGCGAGGGTGAGGCACTCGGTGATGGCGATGTTGCGGACGAAAAAGACCCAATGTACGACCAAGCGGTGGAGATCGTGCTGAAGAACCGCAAGGCATCGATTTCACTGGTGCAGCGCCACCTGAAGATCGGCTACAACCGCGCCGCACGCATGCTCGAAGAAATGGAAAAATCAGGCTTGGTCAGTACCATGTCTGGCAGCGGCCAACGTGAGATTTTGGTCCCTGCAAGAGCCGAATAAACCCATGCAAAACGACACACTTTCTATTTTTAAAGCAGTCTCCACGGGCGTGTTGCTGGCGGCTTTTTTGGCCATTGTCTCAGTCAGCGCTTCTGCGCAGTCCGTGAGCAACAGCGGCATGGACAGTCTGGAGAGATTCGTCAGCGAAACCCGCAGCGGCCGCGCTGATTTCGTGCAAACAGTGACATCACCCGCCCGCACCGGCGAGGCTCCCAGAGTCAAGAAGTCAAGCGGCACGTTTGAGTTTTCGCGGCCCAATCGCTTCCGGTTTTTTTATCAAAAACCGTTTGAGCAAACCATCGTCGCCGACGGTGAAACGCTGTGGCTCCACGATGTCGATTTGAACCAAGTGACCACACGCAAGCTGGCGCAGGTGCTGAATGGCACGCCGGCTGCGGTGATTGCGGCGGCAGCCAATCTGAAAGGCTTGCAGGCCGATTTCGCACTCAGCACCTTGCCTGAAAAAGCCGGCTTGCAGTGGGTCCTGGCGACCCCAAAAACGCGCGACGGACAGGTGCAAAACATCAGCGTTGGTTTTCGAGTAACAGCGCAGGGCAGCGAGTTAGCGTCACTGGATATTCTCGACAGTTTTGGCCAGCGCTCCGTGATGACGTTCTCACGCTTCGAAGCCAATCCAACTTTCAGCGCCAGTCATTTTCAATTCAAGCCACCGGCCGGCGCTGACGTGCTGCGTCAATAAACCAGTCCATGGTCGACCTGTTTGACAAGGCCCCTGTTGCGCCGCTGGCCGAGGCCTTGCGCCCCAAAAACCTGGACGAGGTGGTCGGCCAATCGCACCTGATCGGTCCGGGTAAGCCGCTGCGCTTGGCGTTTGAATCCGGCAAGCCGCATTCGATGATTTTGTGGGGTCCGCCCGGCGTTGGCAAAACCACGCTGGCACGCCTCACCGCCAGTGCCTTTGGTTATGAATTCATCGCGCTGTCGGCGGTGTTTTCGGGCGTCAAAGACATTCGGGCCTCGATGGAGCAGGCCCAGCAAAACCTCGCGCTCGGCCGCAAGACGATCTTGTTCGTCGATGAAATTCACCGCTTCAACAAGAGCCAGCAAGATGGGCTGCTGCCCTTTGTCGAGTCTGGCTTGGTGGTGTTCATTGGTGCGACCACTGAAAACCCGTCGTTCGAGGTCAACTCGGCCTTGCTGTCGCGGGCGCAGGTCTACGTGCTGCAAGTGCTCAGCGACACCGAATTGCAGTCGCTGGTGCGGCGGGCCCAAGCCAGCGAACTGCCTGACCTGGTGCTGGACGACACTGCTGTCGACACGCTGGTGGGCTACGCCGACGGTGATGCTCGTCGCCTGCTGAATCTGTTGGAGCAGTCGGCCAGCGCGGCGCTTGTGGCTGGTGTCACGCGCATCGATGCCGAGTTTTTGCAAAATGCATTGACCCTGAACGCACGCCGCTTCGATAAAGGCGGCGACAACTTTTACGACCAAATTTCAGCGTTGCACAAGTCGGTTCGCGGCTCCAACCCAGACGCTGCGCTGTACTGGCTGTGCCGCATGCTCGATGGTGGCGCCGACGCGCGCTATTTGTCGCGCCGCGTCGTACGCATGGCTTGGGAAGACATCGGCTTGGCCGACCCTCGCGCCATGCAGATTGCCAACGATGCCGCAGCGACTTTCGAGCGACTGGGCTCACCTGAGGGCGATCTCGCCCTCGCCCAAGCCGTGATTTATTTGGCCATGGCGCCCAAGAGCAATGCAGGTTATCTGGCCTACAAGCAGGCCAAGGCCTTCATCAAGTCTGACCGCTCGCGTGAAGTGCCGAATCACCTGCGCAACGCGCCCACCAAGCTGATGAAAGAGCTCGGGCACGGCCGGCAATACCGTTACGCCCATGACGAGCCTGAAGCCTATGCAGCCGGTGAAACTTACTTGCCAGACGGCATGCCTGAGACGGGCTGGTATCAGCCGGTGGCGCGCGGTCTTGAGACTAAAATAGCTGACAAATTGGCACATTTGCGGGCGCTGGACGCTGCTGCCAAATCACCGACCAAGCCGTCGGCCACCTGACCTTTTCGGAGCTACGCGATGGATATTTTTCTCCAACAGATCATCAACGGCCTGGTGTTGGGCAGCATGTACGCCTTGATCGCCTTGGGTTACACCATGGTCTACGGCGTCATCAACTTGATTAATTTTGCGCACGGCGAGGTGTTGATGGTCGGCGCGCTCACCAGCTGGACCATCATCGTCTGGATGCAAGAAGCCATGCCCGGCACGCCCGGCTGGCTGATCTTGCTGATCTCGCTGCTGATCGCCTTCCTCGTCTGCGGCACGCTGAATTTTGCGATTGAAAAAATCGCTTACCGGCCTTTGCGCAACTCGCCCAGACTGGCACCGCTCATCACGGCCATCGGCATGTCCATCTTGCTGCAAACGCTGGCCATGATGATCTGGAAGCCGAACTACAAGTCGTTCCCGACACTGCTGCCCGCCGAGCCCTTGCACGTGGCCGGCGCCGTCATCACCGTCACCCAAATTTTCATTTTGGGGGCGACTGCTGTGTCGCTCTCGATTTTGATGTACGTGGTCAACTACACGCGGCTGGGTCGGGCCATGCGTGCGACGGCAGAGAATCCCCGCGTGGCCGGTCTCATGGGCGTGCGGCCTGACACTGTGATCTCTGCGACCTTCATCATCGGCGCGATTCTCGCGGCCTTGGCTGGCGTTATGTACGCCTCCAACTACGGCACCGCGCAGCACACCATGGGTTTTTTACCCGGCTTGAAAGCCTTCACGGCGGCGGTCTTTGGCGGTATCGGCAACCTTGGCGGTGCGGTGCTGGGCGGCATCTTGCTGGGACTGATCGAGTCGATCGGTGCGGGTTACATCGGCCCGCTGACGGGCGGTGTGTTGGGCAGCCAGTACTCAGACATTTTTGCCTTCATCGTGCTGATTGTGGTGCTCACCCTCAGGCCGCAAGGCCTGCTCGGTGAGCGGGTGGCGGATCGAGCCTGAGTGACCTTGAGAAGCACCCCATGAAAAAATACAGACTGCTTTCTTTCCTCCTCGCCGCACTCGCCATGCTGGTATTGCCCTTGCTGTTGCAGCAGGGCGGTAACGCTTGGGTGCGCATCGTCGACATGGCGCTGCTCTATGTGCTGCTGGCCTTGGGCTTGAACATTGTGGTGGGCTATGCCGGCTTGTTGGATCTGGGCTATGTCGCGTTTTTCGCGGTCGGCGCTTATCTCTTTGCGCTGCTGGGTTCGCCGCATCTGGCAGAGGCTTTTCCGGCCATTGCAGTGGCTTTTCCGGACGGCTTGCATTTGCCTATTTGGATCGTGATTCCTTTGGCCGCAGCGCTAGCGGGTTTGTTTGGCTTGCTGCTGGGCGCGCCAACGCTGAAGCTGCGCGGCGACTACTTGGCCATCGTGACGCTGGGTTTCGGCGAGATCATCCGCGTGTTTTTGAACAATCTAGACCGGCCGATCAATCTGACCAACGGTCCCAAAGGCATCAGCCAAATTGACGGCGTGACCTTCTTTGGCGTCCCGCTGAACCGGCCTTTAGACGTTTTCGGTTTTGAGATCGCCTCGGTGTCGCTGTATTACTACTTCTTTTTGGCGCTGGTGATCGTCTCGGTGGTGATCTGCCACCGGATGGAAAATTCCCGCATCGGTCGCGCCTGGATGGCGGTGCGTGAAGACGAAATTGCCGCCAAGGCGATGGGCATCAACACCCGCAATCTCAAGCTGCTGGCGTTTGGCATGGGCGCAACCTTCGGCGGTGTTTCGGGTGCGATGTTTGCGGCGTTCCAGGGTTTTGTCTCGCCAGAATCTTTCAGCCTGATGGAGTCGGTGATGATCGTCGCCATGGTGGTGTTGGGCGGCATTGGCCATTTGCCCGGCGTCATTGTGGGCGCCTTGTTGCTGGCGGCTTTGCCTGAAGTGTTGCGCCATGTGGCCGGACCGCTGCAGGCCATGACGGGCGGCCGAATCGACGCCGCTATTTTGCGTCAGTTGTTGATTGCGTTGGCCATGATTGGCATCATGTTGATGCGGCCACGCGGCCTGTGGCCAGCGCCCGAGCACGGCAAGTCCCTCAGCAAACAGACAACTGAAGGACGGTTGACATGAGCGAAACGATTCTCAAAGTGATGGGTGTCTCCAAGCGCTTTGGCGGTTTGCAAGCGCTGTCGGATGTCGGCATCCACATCGAACGTGGTCAGGTGTATGGACTGATTGGCCCCAACGGCGCCGGCAAAACCACGTTCTTCAATGTGCTGACGGGTTTGTACACGCCCGACAGCGGCACGTTTGAGCTGGCCGGCAAGCCCTACCAACCCAACGCGGTGCATGAAGTTGCCAAAGCGGGCATTGCCCGTACTTTCCAGAACATTCGTCTGTTTGCCGAGATGACGGCGCTCGAAAATGTCATGGTCGGTCGGCACGTTCGCACCCACTCGGGCTTGCTCGGGGCGATCTTTCAGACGCCCGGTTTCAAAGCCGAAGAAAAGGCGATCGCCAAACGCTCGCATGAGTTGCTAGAGTACGTTGGCATTGCTCAATACGCTGACTTCAAGGCGCGCACGCTGAGCTACGGCGACCAGCGCCGGCTGGAGATCGCCCGCGCCTTGGCGACCGACCCGCAACTGATTGCCTTGGACGAACCGGCGGCGGGCATGAACGCCACTGAAAAAGTCCAGCTGCGCGAACTCATCGACCAAATCCGCAAAGACAATCGAACTATCTTGTTGATCGAGCACGACGTCAAGTTGGTGATGGGGTTGTGCGACCGCGTGACGGTGCTCGACTACGGCAAACAGATTGCCGAGGGCGTGCCCGCTGACGTGCAAAAAAACGAAAAAGTCATCACCGCCTACCTGGGCACCGGCCACTGAAGGGGCGCAATAGATGGCAAACACACTACTCAAAGTCAGCGGCCTGAAGGTCGCTTACGGCGGCATCAAAGCGGTCAAGGGTGTTGACTTTGAAGTCAAGGAAGGTGAGCTGGTGACTTTGATTGGTTCCAACGGCGCCGGCAAAACCACCACCATGAAGGCCATCACCGGCATGCTGCCAGCGGCAGATGGCGAGATTGCGTATTTGGGTCAAAGCATCCATGGCAAAGGCTCATGGGATTTGGTGCGCGATGGCTTGGCGATGGTGCCTGAGGGGCGCGGTGTTTTTGCGCGCATGTCCATCTTTGAAAACCTGCAAATGGGCGCTTACATTCGCAATGACAAGGCCGATATTGCCAACGACACCGAGATGGTGTTTGGCATTTTCCCCCGGCTGAAAGAGCGCAAAGACCAGTTGGCCGGCACCCTGTCGGGCGGTGAGCAACAAATGCTCGCCATGGGGCGGGCGTTGATGAGCCGCCCCAAGTTGTTGCTGCTGGACGAACCATCGATGGGCTTGTCGCCGATCATGGTCGACAAGATTTTTGAAGTCATCCGCGATGTCTCTGAGCGTGGGGTGACTATTCTGCTGGTCGAGCAAAACGCCAGCCGTGCGCTGGGCATTGCCGACCGTGGCTATGTGATGGAGTCGGGCCTGGTGACCATGACCGGTCAAGCCAAAGATTTGCTGACGGACCCGCGGGTGAGGGCGGCTTATTTGGGCGAATAAGTCGGCGACTAGTGAGGCTCAGTCCACCCGCGCGCCAGAGGCTTTCACCACGCGTTCGTATTTCGCCAACTCCTTTTTCATAAAGTCAGCAAACTGCTCAGGCGTGTTGCCCACAGGCTCGGCCATCAGGCTGGCAAAGCGGCTTTTGGTTTCGGGCGAATTCAGGGCGGCAACAAACGCCTGATTGAGCTTGGCAACTACGTCGTGCGGCGTACCGGCTGGCGCGACCAGACCCCACCAGGTGTCGATTTCAAAACCCTTGAGCGTTTCAGCAACGGCCGGAACATCGGGCAGGCTGGCACTGCGTTGGGCGGTGGTCACGGCCAGCGCTTTGAGCTTGCCAGCCTTGATGTTGGCGGAGGCTGTGGCGAGGTTGTCGAAATTGAAATCCACCTGGCCACCGAGCAAGGCCAGCTGGGCCGGGTTGCCACCGTTGTAGGGAATGTGCAGCGCAAAAATGCCGGCTTCTTTCTTGAACATTTCACCGGCCAGATGACCGGCGCTGCCGTTGCCACCGCTGCCGTAATTCAGCTTGGCCGGATTCGCCTTGGCGTAGCGAATCAAGTCAGCCAGCGTGTTGATGTTCAAGCGACGCGCGGTGTCGGCGTTGACGACCAGCACGTTGGGCACGCGCAGCATCTGCGTGATGGGTGCGAAATCGGTGGCGGCGTTGTACGGCATCTTGCTGTAAAGCCAGGGGTTGATGGCGTGCGTGGCGACCGCCGCGATGCCAATGGTCAGGCCGTCAGGCGCGGCCTTGGCAATCGCGTCAACGCCGATGTTGCCACCAGCGCCCGGCCGGTTTTCAATGATCACCGTGCCCAGCGAATCCTTCACGCGTTCGGCCATCAGGCGCACGGTCACATCGATCGGGCCACCCGGCGCGTAAGGCACGATGATGCGCATGATCTTGGTCTGCGTGTTTTGCGCCAAAGCGCTTTGGCCACCCAGCGCCAGCACGGCGACGCAACTGGCGGCCAGAACGCGCCGCAGCGGCGAGAAGCGCTGGGCTGATGCAGAGATAGTTTTTGTTGTCATGGTGATTGGTTTCTTCATGCCAAGGCTTTGGCCTTGTCCGCTTCCGTCGTGAACGAGTCGGCAAAAAACTCTTCATCGGGCAAGCCCGCCAGCTGGGTGTAATCGGCCTTGGCCGAGTCGACCACGACGGGCGCACCGCAGGCGTAGACCTGATGCCCCGACAGGTCTTGGAAGTCTTGCAGCACGGCTTGGTGCACGAAGCCTGTTCGGCCCGTCCAGTGGTCTTCTGTCAAAGCGTTGGAGACCACCGGCACATAGCGCAGCTGCGGCATTTCAGCCAGTCGGGCTACGACCCAGTCGTTCATGTACAAATCGCTGGGCCGACGGCCGCCCCAGTACAGCACGGCTGGCCGCTGGATGTTCTTGTGCTGCATGTGCTCAATCAGCGCCTTGATTGGCGCGAAGCCCGTGCCCGAGGCCAATAGCACCATTGGCTTGGCGCTGTCTTCACGCAAGAAGAAGCTGCCATAAGGCCCTTCAATGCGCTGGATGTCTTTTTCCTTCATGGTGCTGAACACCTGATCGGTGAACTTGCCGCCCGGCGTGTGCCGGAGGTGCAGCTCCAAGCCCGGCGTTTCGGTTTGCGTGTGCGGTGCATTGGCCATCGAGTAGCTGCGGCGGTCACCGTCGCGCAGCAAAAACTCAACATACTGACCGGCGTGGTACTTGAAAACATCGCTGGCCGGCAACTGCAGGCGCAGGGCGATGACATCGCCGGAGAGCCGCGTCAAACTGCTGACCCGCACCGGCATTTTCTTGATCGGGAAAGCGCTTTCGTCGGTCACTTGGCGTGACTCCAGTACCACGTCGCTCTGCGGCACGCCGCAGCAAGTCAAGACAAAACCGTTGGCCTCCTCTTCGTGCGACAAAGCTTTGAGCTGGTGCGGACCATGGCTCACTGTGCCTTCTAGTTTTTTGCATTTGCACGAGCCACAAGCACCGTCTTTGCAGCCGTAGGGCAGGCCGATGCCCTGGCGAATGGCTGCCGCCAACATCGCCTCGTCGGGGTTGACGCTGAAGCTGCGGCCACTCGGCTGCACAGTCACGTTGAAACTCATGTTGTTATCCTTGGTGTCTTTGGTGTGGCTCTGGACCACTGGATTTGAGTGGCTGCTGCGGTTCAGCAAAGCACTCGATTTTGCCTCTAAACCAAAACCCCGCGAGATCAGACACCTTGCGTCGTTTTTCTCATCCTTTGTTGGCCTTCATTCGTCTTCACTCGCCTTCATCCGTTTTATGCCCAATTTCTTAGGCGCTCTGCCATTTCGCTTTCGCCGCCAGCGCATTCTCATCGTCGGTTGTGGTGACGTGGGCCAGCGTGTGGCCGCCCAGTTGCCGCCCAACATCCGCTTGCTGGCGTTAACGTCGTCGGCTGAGAAAGTCGACGGCTTACGCCTCCAGCGCATCACGCCGCTGCTGGGCAACCTGGACCAGCCCGAGACGCTGCGCCGGCTGTCGGGCATCGCCACGCGGGTTGTGCATTTGGCCCCACCGCCCAGCGACAACATGCCTGACTGGCGGCGAGACCCGCGCACGCTGGCCTTGTTGCGCGCCTTGCGTTTGCGCGGCTTGCCTGACGCCGTGGTCTATGGCTCGACCAGCGGCGTCTACGGCGACTGCGCTGGCGAGTGGGTCAACGAGGCACGCAGCGTCAACCCAGGCACGCCGCGGGCCCAGCGCCGTGTTGATGCCGAACAGCAGCTGCGATTTTTTGGCCGCGCCACCGGCACGCGCGTGCACAGCTTGCGCATTCCGGGTATTTACGCGCCGAACCGGGAAGGCGGCACGCCGCGCAACCGCCTGCTCAAAGGCACGGCCGTGCTGCAAGCCGACGACGACGTCTACACCAACCACATTCACGCCGATGACTTGGCGCGCACTTGCATTGCCGCGCTTTGGCGTGGCAAGCCGCAGCGCAGCACCAATGTCAACGACGACACCGAACTCAAGATGGGTGACTATTTTGATCTGGCTGCAGGCCTGTACGGCTTGCCAAAGCCACCGCGTTTGTCGCGTCACACGGCGCAGCAGCAGTTGCCTCTGATGCTGCTGAGCTTCATGGGCGAGTCACGCCGACTGGACAACCAGCGGCTCAAGCGTGAACTGCGCGTTCGGCTGCGTTATCCGACCGTGCTGGAAGGCTTGGCCCTCAAATCCCCGCCGGCCGCTTCAGCGACAGCATCCGGTCTTGCGGTGTCAGCACCACGGTTTTGATGTCCACGCCCTGCAGCACGGTCAACGTCACTGGTGCGTCAGGGGCGCTGCGGGCCCAGAGCTTTTTGTAAAATCCCTCCAGCGACGTGACCTTGCTGTCGTCCACTGCGAGCACCACATCGCCGGGCGCCAGACCAGCGGCCTCGGCGGGGCTGTCTTCACTGACACGAACGATCTGCACGCGGCCGCCTTGCTCGCTCGACGTCAAGCCCAGCCAAGGCCGATGGCTTTGCCGACTGCTGCCCGAGCGCTGCAATTCGGCGAGGATGGGCTTGAGTAATTCGACGGGTACAAACATATTGCCCGGCACGCGTTTGTTTTCACCCAGCGCGTCTGCTACCAGCAAAGAGCCAATACCGAGCAGTTCACCGCGTTGATTGAACAAGGGCGCGCCGCTGTGGTTGCCGCTACCGGCTGTCACCGGCGGGCTGGTGAAAAGAGCGCTGTCGATGTGGTATTCCCAGGTGCCTGAAAAAGATCGCTTGCTGACCAGCTGCGTCATGCTGACGTCGCTGTCTTGGCCGTCAGCCGTGGCGCCTGTCACGACCATCAATGGTTCGCCGGTTTTCACATCTTTTGGGCTGGCCAAGTTGACGGGCTTGACGCCGCGCAGCGGCAGCAGTGGTTTAAGCAAGCCAAAACCAGTGGCAATGTCATAAGCCACGGCCACCGCCGGCAGCGTTTTACCCTCTTGTGTGACGATCTCGATTTGCTGTGCCTCCAACATCAAATAACCGATGGTCAACACCAAACCATCAGCCCCAATCACCACGCCAGAACCGGTGCGCTGCTGGCCCAGCGAGCGAGCCGAGCGAGCGCCTTCGGTGGCTGTCACCTGGATGCCGACGACTGCGGCACTGGCGCGGCTCAGAGCGTCTATTTGCGTTTGGGCTGGGCTTGAAAGTTGTGTCGCGGCGTGGGCTGGCAGTGCAGCGATCAACCAAAAAATACCCGCCACCGCAAAGGCCAATTCAGGACGCTTGAAGGGAAGACTTGAGGCATGCATGACGCTGCTCCAAAAAGTGATGCGGGAATGCGCATAAGAACGATGCGCCTGATTCAATTTCCCCGCATCAGCAGGGGGATTGCCGCTCAGCGCGTCAGCCGTTCATGCGCCTAATGCGCGGCGGCCAACAGCCGGTGGTCGTCAGCAAAGCGCCCCACCAGTTGCAGGCCGACCGGCAAGCCTCTGCGGCCACGCGCAAAAGGCAGGTGGATACAGGGCAGTCCAAGCAGCGTCCAGCCACGGCAAAACAAGGGGCTACCTGTCGCCGCCAGTCTGGACGGCGCTTCACCGACGGCGCTGGGCGTCTTTGAACGCTACCAACGCGCCATGACCGACACGCACGACAACAGCGGTCGCCCGATCGCCATGTAGCCCTTGCTGGTCGAGCCCTTTGCGCTGGTCGAACCGGCATCGCGGCCCTTTCGTCCGATGGTACCGGTGGCCCTGTTGGCGGACATTCCGTTGTTGATGATCACATTGCACCGTAAGCTCGTTGAGCGCGAACTGATGCCCCTAGGCGTGCACCTCAATGTGCTATCAGACCTAGAAGAGTTGATCATCGCGGAACTGACCCGACTGACTCGGCTCGGTATGTTCAATTTGGACGTTTGGCAGATGAAAAATAAGCCTTCAAACTATCAGCCTGGCCTGGTTCATGTTATCTTTACTGCTTGGCTTTATTAAATGAAAGCCTTGTATCAATCGGCTTGTGCCAACTTGATATCGGAAGAGCCTGTGGTGCCAGTCGCGTTGCACCCAGCGCCGAAGGAGCAACCACCCCGGAAACTCTCAGGCAAAAGGACCGATATCGTTATTGATCTCTGAAGAGCCACGGCAGATTCGTCCTGCTGTGCACCGAAGGAGCAAACAACGCTCGCTGTTGCGAGTGCTTGTGAATCTCTCAGGTCCAGAACAGAGGGGGTGCCCGCTACGCCATTGCGTGTGGGTCCAACCCTTTGACGTTTTGGATTTTATGCATCATGAAAAATATCGCAGTTATTGGTGGCGGCATCACGGGTGTCACCACAGCTTATGCGCTGGTCAAGCGCGGCTTTTCAGTCACCTTGTTTGAAAAAAACCGCTATGCGGCGATGGAAACATCGTTTGCAAATGGCGGTCAACTTTCAGCCTCCAACGCCGAAGTTTGGAACAACTGGTCGACCGTCCTCAAAGGTCTCAAATGGATGCTCAGAAGCGACGCACCGCTGCTGGTCAACCCCAAGCCGAGCTGGCACAAAATGGCTTGGTTCGCCGAGTTTGTGGCCAACATTCCGAACTACCGTAGCAACACCATTGAAACCACCCGCTTGGCGATTGCTGCGCGCGAACATCTGTTTGCCTGGGCCGAGCAAGAAGGCATTGACTTTGACCTGAAGACCAAAGGCATTCTTCATATTTACCGTGACAAAGCCAGCTTTGACCAAGCGGGCGAGGTGTCTAAGCTGCTGGCCGCCGGCGGCCTGCAACGCCGAGCCGTGACGCCGCAAGAAATGCGGGCCATCGAGCCTACCTTGGCAGGGCAGTACCACGGCGGCTACTTCACTGAAAGCGATGCGACGGGCGACATCCATCGCTTCACCCGTGGCTTGGCCGACGCCGCTGTACGCAAAGGGGTGAAGTGCTTGTATGAGCAAGACGTTAGCGCCGTCACCACCAATGGCCAACAGGCCCGCGTGATTGTCGGTCAGGGTGCGGACAAGACAACCATGGCGTTTGACGCGGTAGTGGTTTGCGCCGGCACCGCCAGCCGAGACCTTGCCGCCAGCTTGGGCGACCGCGTGAATATTTACCCGGTCAAAGGCTACTCCATCACGGTGAACTTAGAAGACGCGCAAAGCCAAGCCAGCGCACCCGAGGTCAGCTTGCTGGACGACGCCACCAAACTGGTCTCCAGCCGCCTCGGCCAAGACCGTTTTAGAGTCGCCGGTACCGCCGAATTCAATGGTTACAACCGCGATATTCGTGCCGACCGGATCAAACCCTTGGTCGACTGGGTGCAGCAATGCTTCCCTGGTGTCAGCACCCACAGCGTGGTGCCGTGGGCAGGTCTGCGGCCCATGATGCCGAACATGCTGCCGCGTGTCGGCCGAGGCAAATCACCCTGTGTTTTTTACAACACAGGCCACGGTCATTTGGGCTGGACCCTGTCTGCCGTGACCGCCGAGATGGTTGCGGGTGTGGTGGAGGAGGCCTCCAAGGTTGGCAGGCCTGCTTTCGTTGCCCCTGAGACTTGCAACGCATAGGGGGCGAAGCGCGCGACCACTTGAACAGGGCGGGCGGCGAGGTGAACTGCGTTGGCGCAAGTCTTAGCAGGGTCTACGTTGACATGGTCAGGGTTTAACCGCGTAGACAAGAAAAAAGCTCTATTTATATTCTCGACTTTGTGGCATTGGTCTGAGAAGCTTTTAATCAGCTTTGCAGCTATCTTTAACGCGATCGGGTACTTGTGCTTTCAAAGAAAATCTTAAGCAGGGCGTCGAAGCAGCACGCTCAGGCCGCGTGCGACGCCCGGTCGCGCTAGCAT
Source organism: Polaromonas sp. (assembly GCA_041442125.1). Taxonomy (GTDB): domain Bacteria; phylum Pseudomonadota; class Gammaproteobacteria; order Burkholderiales; family Burkholderiaceae_C; genus Polaromonas. The sequence continues at coordinate 54,452 of JASDRC010000057.1, forward strand.
GGCCTGATACCAGCGCTGGACATTTGGAAAGTCGGCCAAGTCGACCTTGTGACGCTCATGGCGCCAGACCCAACCGACGATTGCGAAGTCGGCAATCGACAGTTCTCCAGCAAAATAGGCTTGCTCCGCAAGGCGTCTGTCCATCACACCATACAGGCGCCGGGTCTCGGCCATGAAACGCTCCAGCCCGTAGCTTCTTTCCATATCGCCCTTGAGGGCGATGAAGTGATGAACTTGACCGGGCATGGGTCCAAAGCCGCCGACCTGAAACATCAGCCACTCCATCACCGCAACGCGCGCACGCGTATCCTTGGGCATGAATTGACCTGTTTTTTCGGCCAAGTAAAGCAAGATGGCACCGGATTCGAAGACGCTGAGAGGTGCAGCGTCTGGACCGTGGGGGTCGACGATGGCTGGGATTTTGTTGTTCGGACTGATGGTCAAAAACTCAGCGGCGTTCTGTTCGCCTTGGGTGATATCGACCACTTGAAGAGCATAGGGCAGGCCCATTTCTTCGAGCGCCACGCTGATTTTTCGGGCATTCGGTGTATCGAAGGCATAAAGTTGGATGGTCATGCGGATTCTTTGTTGCTTATGGGGGATGCAGGGCGCAGCATGAGTTGACTGACAACGATCAGGGCGATCAGGCCCAAGCCTATCAAGTCTGACATAGCGCCCGGTTTGATGAGCACAAGTGCTGCGGCGATGAGCAAAATCCTCTCCCACCAGCGGGCTCGCCCAAAGAAGAAATATTCGTGCAGCCAGCCAGCCAGACAGATCACCCCGAGTATGGATGTGATTGCGGCCGTGCTGATGGTGACAAAGTCACCCATCAACAGAAGCGATGGAGAAAAGACGAACATGAAGGGGATGATGTACCCGGTCAGCCCCATCTTGACCGCCGCCCAGCTCGTCTCCATCA
>JASDRC010000058.1:0-14890 GCA_041442125.1 Polaromonas sp.
GGTAGTAGGCAAAAAAAAGCCAACCGGTTAGGGTTGGCTTTTTACGGTTTGGTGGAGCTGGGGGGATTTGAACCCCCGTCCGCAAGCCTTTTTCGGGCAGATCTACATGTTTAGCGGTCTGATTTAAGTCTCGCCACCTGTGTCGCGCAGTCGCACGCTACACAGGACGCCAGCACCCTATTGTCTTGCCCCGGGTTAAGGTACCCAGCCCGGAGCCAGCCGATTGAATTATCTTTACAGCCTGGAACCCTTAGCTTGCGCTAAAGAACCCTTGCCCAGCCCATCGGCATGCTGTTGTAAAGCTCACGGGCAATTAAGCCGCGAGTGCGAAACGTTCGTCGTTTGCAGTTAGTTTTTTTGAATCAGATTAACGAGCACATTCAGCTCGACATGCACCACACCGCGTCCGAACCCACGTCGAAACCAATGCAGCCCCAAGCTTGATAGTTTAAGGCATTCGCAAGAAGTTCAAGAGCTCGCCAGCAGATCGAATCGTTGCATGCGCATTCCAGGCGTCGGTTTCACCCGCAGCGCCAAGGTAACCGTAAGCTGCGGCCACGGTTGGCATGCCGGCGGCGTGACCGGCAATGATGTCGCGCTCGTCATCGCCCACATACATACAGCGCTCTGGCAATACATTCATCTGTCGCGCGGCTTCCAGCAAAGGCGCCGGATGCGGTTTGGCATGCGGCGTGGTGTCGCCGCAAACGACCGTCGATGCGGTCGCGAACAGCGGCATCGAGCGCGTCAACGGCAACGCAAAGCGCTCTGACTTGTTGGTCACCACGCCCCACTTCAAGCCAAGTCCTTCGATCTGGCTGATCAACTCTACAACACCGTCAAAAGCGTAGGTGCGCTCGGTCAAGCAAGCCTCGTAGTTCAAAAAGAACTCCTCGCGGAGCTCCAAAAAAGCCGGGTCTTGCGGGCTCAAGCCCAGCGCAACACCGATCATTCCGCGCGCGCCAGCACCAGCCATCGACCGGTAATCGGTCAAAGGCAACGCGGGCAAGCCGCGGTCGGTGCGCATTTTGTCAGCGGCGGCGCCTAGGTCAGGGGCGCTGTCAACCAAGGTGCCATCGAGGTCAAACAACACCGCTTCAATGCCGTCAAAAACAAGACGGTTCTGAGTCATGGTTTTTGCATGGCCAGCATGTAGTTGACGCTGGTGTTGGCGCTGAGCCAGTAATGCCGGGTGAAGGGGTTGTATTCCATGCCGCGGGTGTGTTGCAAGTCAAGACCTGCAGCGCGGGCGTAGGCAGCCAGCTCACTGGGTTTGATGAACTTGGCGAATTCGTGGGTGCCGCGCGGCAACAAGTTCAGCACGTATTCAGCGCCAACGATGGCAAACAGAAACGCTTTGGGGTTGCGGTTGATGGTCGAGAAGAAAACCCGACCGCCCGGCTTCACCAGCGTGGCGCAAGCCCGAACCACTGACGCGGGGTCTGGCACGTGCTCCAGCATTTCCATGCACGTGACCACGTCAAAAGTGCCGGGCTGCTCGTCTGCCAGCTTTTCGGCACTGATTTCGCGGTAAGTCACGCCTTGTGTTTGCGCCTCAAGGGCATGAAGCTGAGCTACCCGCAACGCTTTGGTAGCCAAGTCAATGCCCAGCACCTCGGCCCCTTTGCGCGCCATCGCGTCAGCCAAAATGCCGCCGCCGCAACCGATGTCAAGCACCCGCTTGCCTTTGAGTGGCACCAGTTCGTCAATCCACGTCAGACGCAGTGGATTGATTTGATGCAGGGGTCGGAACTCACTCTCTGTATCCCACCATCGGTGAGCCAAGTCAGAGAATTTAGCCAGTTCGGCGAGATCGGCGTTTTCAGTTGAGTTCATGATTCTGATTATCGTTGAGGCGTAAAAAAACCGCGCCGAAGCGCGGTTTTTTAAAGCGATCCAGAAGGATTACTTGTTGGCACGTGTACCCACGACTTCGATTTCAACGCGGCGGTTTTTAGCGCGGCCAGCAGAAGTCTTGTTGTCAGCGACGGGCTGTGTCTCGCCTTTGCCTTCGGTGTAAACGCGGTTTTTCTCGATGCCTTTGGACACCAAGTAAGCCTTGACAGACTCTGAACGCTTGACCGACAGCTTCTGGTTGTACTTGTTGCTGCCAACAGAGTCAGTGTGGCCAACGGCGATGATGACTTCAAGGTTGATGCCCTTGATCTTGCCAATCAGGTCGTCCAATTTTGCACGGCCTTCTGGCTTCAAAGCTGACTTGTCGAAGTCAAAGAATGCATCAGCAGCGTAAGTGACTTTTGTCGCGGCAACGGCTGGGACAACTTTTGGCGCCGGCTTAACTGCAGGTGCAGGCTTAGCAGCGGGGGCAACCACAACCACAACCACAGGAGCGGCAGGAACGATAGCGCCATCGCAGCCTTTGGCAGCAGTAGCAGGCGTCCAGTTAGCGCCGCGCCAGCAGAGGTCGCCAGCGCCGTTTTTCCAATTGAGATCGCCGGCACCGTTGCGCCAGTTGTCGACGGATTGAGCACCCGCTGCGGTCACAAGCGCTACGGAAGCGAACAACACTGCCAATTTATTGAGTTTCTTCATAGATGTCCTCTGAGAGTTGCCGCAGCAGCGCTGCGTTTACTGAATTGCTAATAGGCACGCCTTGAGTGACCATCACCCGAAGCGTTACAACAATTGTGCCATACAGATATTAGACGAAGAGCCAGGTCGAGGCCTTGTCTCACAAGGGAATGGGCGCGCTCCGTCTATTTTGTTGCGGCCTTGCCACAAAAGAACAAGGCCTTCGAGGCCTTAAAATGGCAAATTACACAAACCCGGTTTAACTGGCTTGTGTTTCCTGCCTCTTCCCAGCGTTTTGCTTTTTGCGACTTCTCTCAGGCCCTCCATGACCCAGTTTGCCAAAGAAACCCTCCCCATCAGCTTGGAAGAGGAAATGCGGCGCAGCTACCTCGATTACGCCATGAGCGTGATCGTCGGGCGTGCGCTGCCAGACGCCCGAGACGGACTCAAGCCGGTGCACCGGCGCGTTTTGTTCGCCATGCACGAACTCAACAACGACTGGAACAAGCCCTACAAAAAGTCCGCCCGTATCGTTGGTGACGTGATCGGCAAATACCACCCGCACGGCGACAGCGCGGTCTACGAAACCATCGTTCGCATGGCGCAGGACTTTTCACTGCGCCACATGCTGGTGGACGGCCAGGGCAACTTCGGCTCGGTCGACGGCGACAACGCAGCGGCCATGCGTTACACCGAAATCCGCATGTCCAAAATCGCCCACGAGCTGCTGGCCGACTTGGACAAAGAGACCGTCGATTTCGGCCCCAACTATGACGGCAGCGAGCATGAGCCACTGGTCATGCCAGCCCGGTTTCCAAACTTATTGGTCAACGGCTCGTCGGGCATTGCTGTCGGCATGGCCACCAACATTCCGCCGCACAACCTGAATGAAGTGATCGATGCCTGCCTGCACATGCTGAAGCACCCAGACGCCAGCATCGACGAGTTGATGGAGATCATTCCAGGCCCCGACTTTCCGACCGCCGGCATTATTTACGGCATCAACGGCGTCCGCGACGGCTACCGCACCGGCCGCGGCCGTGTCGTGATGCGCGCCAAATGCCACTTTGAAGACATCGACAAAGGCCAGCGCCAATCCATCATCGTTGACGAACTGCCGTACCAAGTCAACAAGAAAACGCTGCAAGAGCGCATGGCCGAATTGGTCCATGAAAAGAAGATCGAAGACATCAGCCACATTCAGGATGAGTCGGACAAGTCAGGCATGCGTCTGGTGATTGAGCTCAAGCGGGGTGCCGTGCCCGAAGTGGTGCTCAACAACCTCTACAAGCAAACGCAGCTGCAAGACAACTTCGGCATCAACATGGTGGCGCTGGTGAACGGCCAGCCCAAGCTGTGCAACCTGAAAGATTTGATTCAAGTCTTCTTGTCGCATCGCCGTGAAGTGGTCACGCGCCGCACGGTGTTCACGCTGCGCAAAGCCCGTGAACGCGGCCATGTGCTCGAAGGTCTGGCTGTTGCACTGGCCAATATTGACGAGTTCATTGCCATCATCCGCAATGCGCCGACGCCGCCTGTCGCCAAGGCGGAACTGATGCTCAAACCGTGGGACAGCCAGCTGGTCCGCGAGATGCTGACGCGCGCCCACGCGAATGGCAGCGTGGTGAACGCCGACGACTACCGGCCTGACGGCCTTGAGCTCGAATTTGGCATGGGCGCCGATGGCCTGTACCGACTGTCTGAAACCCAGGCGCAAGAAATTCTGCAGATGCGTCTGCAGCGCTTGACCGGTCTGGAGCAAGACAAGATCGTCGTCGAGTACAAGAACGTCATGTCGGAAATCGACGACCTGCTGGATATCTTGGCCCACCCAGAACGCGTCTCCACCATCATTGCTGACGAGTTGGCGGCTGTGCGAACTGAGTTCGGCCAGACCAAAATCGGCGCGCGCCGCAGCCTGATTGAACACAGCTCGTTTGACCTGAGCACCGAAGACCTGATCACACCGACAGACATGGTGGTGACCTTGTCTCACTCAGGCTACGTTAAGAGCCAACCTTTGAGCGAGTACCGCGCGCAAAAACGCGGTGGCCGCGGCAAGCTGGCCACCGCCACCAAAGAAGACGATTGGGTCGACCAACTCTTCATCGCCAACACGCACGACTACATGCTGTGCTTCTCGAACCGCGGCCGTCTTTACTGGCTCAAAGTGTGGGAAGTGCCGGCCGGTTCACGCGGTTCGCGCGGTCGCCCGATCGTCAACATGTTCCCTTTGCAAGAAGGCGAAAAAATCACCGTTGTCTTGCCCTTGACCGGTGACAACCGCAGCTTCCCGGCAGACCGCTATGTCTTCATGTCGACGTCCATGGGCACGGTCAAAAAGACGCCGTTGGATGACTTCAACAACCCGCGCAAGGCCGGCATCATCGCCGTTGCCCTGGACGATGGCGACTACCTGATTGGCGCCGCCTTGACGGACGGCAAGCACGACGTGATGTTGTTCTCAGACGGCGGCAAGGCGGTGCGTTTCGACGAAAACGACGTCCGTCCGATGGGCCGGACCGCCCGCGGCGTGCGCGGCATGATGCTGGAAGAAACTCAAAACGTCATCGCCATGCTGGTCGCTGAAGACGAACTGCAAAGCGTGCTGACCGCCACTCAAAACGGCTACGGCAAACGCACCTCGATTGAGGAATACACCCGCCACGGACGCGGCACCAAGGGCATGATCGCCATCCAACAAAGCGAGCGCAACGGCAAGGTGGTGGCCGCCACGCTGGTTCACCCCGACGATGAAATCATGCTCATCACCGACCGCGGCGTGCTGGTCCGCACCCGCGTCAGCGAGATCCGCGAAATGGGTCGCGCCACACAAGGCGTGACCCTGATCGGCCTCGACGACGGCTCCAAACTGAGCGGCTTGCAGCGCATCGTTGAAAACGACGCCACACTGGAAGACGTTGAGTCCGATGACACCAACATTGACAGCACCGATAACACCGACGGCAACCCGGAAGCCACGGAATGAAGAGATTATTCACCGCCATCGCGTTGGCGACACTCGGCTTTAGCGCGTGGGCACAAACCGCGCCAACGCCAGCCATCACGCCAACTGCGCCGGCCTCGCAAGCACCCTTCGCCGCCGACCCGAAACTCGAATGGGCCACCAAGGTTGTGGCCTTGCAGCAAGGCCCTGACATGGACCGTCTGGTGGCCAATCTCGCTGGCGGCACGACCCAGGACATGATCAACAACTGGCAGCCGCGCATGCTCGCCAGCGTGGCCAAGCCGCAGCAAGCCAAGGTCACTGCTGAGCTGGATGCAGAGCTGCAGAAATATTCAGACGAGGTCAGGAAGATCATTCGCGGCAAGCTTCAAAAAGTCAGCACCGACGCTTTGGTGCCGGTCTATTTAGAGCGCTTCACGCTTGACGAGTTGAAGCAAATTGCCGGCTTCTTGGAAGCGCCCGCGATCCGTAAATACCAAAGCATTGCGCCCGAACTGGGTTCGATCTTCGCCAACAAGCTGGTCGAGGCATCGCGCACGGAAGTGATCGCCAGAGCCAAGCAATTTGACGAAACGGCAACCCGTATCGTCGGACCAGCGGCACCCACTGCCAAACCCACTAAAAAATGAACCGTCCTTATAACTTTTCGGCAGGCCCAGCCGCGCTGCCTGAGGAAGTACTCGAGCGCGCCGCAGCCGAGATGCTGGACTGGCATGGCAGCGGCATGAGCGTCATGGAAATGAGCCACCGCGGCAAAGAGTTCGTCTCGATTTATGAAGCCGCTGAAGCTGACATCCGGGAGCTGCTGGCCGTACCCCAAGAGTTCCGCATTCTCTTCATGCAAGGCGGCGGCATTGCTGAAAACGCGATTGTTCCGCTGAACCTGTCGCGCGGCGAGCAAGCGGACTACGTGGTCACCGGCAACTGGAGCGAGCGCTCGCAAAAAGAAGCCCGCAAGTACTGCCAAGTCCACATCGCCGCCAGCAACAGCGCAGACGGCCACACCACGCTGCCGGCGCCGGCCACATGGCAATTACAAGACGACGCACGTTATGTCCACATGTGCACCAACGAGACCGTGCACGGCGTTGAAGTCCATGAGCTGCCCGACTTGAAAGCGCTCGGCAGTCAAGCGCCGCTGGTGATTGACATGTCCTCGCACATGGCCTCACGGCCAGTCGATTGGTCGCGGGTTGGTTTGGCTTACGGCGGCGCCCAAAAAAACGTCGGCCCTGCCGGCGTGACCCTGGTGTTTGTTCGCCAAGACTTGCTCGGCCAGGCCATGCCACATTGCCCTTCGGCGTTTGACTACAAGATTGTTTCTGACGCTGAGTCGATGTACAACACGCCGCCTACTTACGGTATTTACGTCGCCGGCCTGACCTTTCAGTGGCTGAAAAAGCAAGGCGGTATGGCCGCCATGGAACAACGCAACATCGCCAAAGCCAAGCTGCTGTACGACTTCATTGACGGCTCTGACTTCTACACCAGCCGCGTCGCCACAAACTGCCGTTCGCGCATGAACATTCCGTTTTTTCTGGCCGACGACAAACTCAACGACGCCTTTTTAGCGCAAGCCAAAGCACGCGGCCTGCTGCAGCTCAAAGGCTACAAAAGCCTGGGCGGCATGCGCGCCAGTCTGTACAACGCCATGCCCTTGGCCGGCGTTGAGGCGCTGGTCAGCCACATGCAAGAGTTCGAACAAAAACGCGCCTGACCTGCGCCAGACAACAAGACAACATGACACCCAACCTCCCCGACTTGCGCATTCAAATCGACAAGCTCGACAAAGAACTGCTGGCGCTGCTGAACCAGCGGGCCCATGTAGCCGAGCAGGTTGGCGAAGTTAAAAAACGCGAAGGCACGCCCTTCTTCCGGCCTGACCGTGTCGCCGCCGTGATTGACAGAATTCAGCAAGCCAACACAGGCCCGCTGAAGAACGACCACGTCGCCGCCATCTGGAACGAAATCATGTCGGCCTGTCTGGCGTTGGAAGCCCCCGTGCGGGTGGCTTATCTGGGCCCCGCCGGTACCTTCAGCGAACAAGCCGCCCTGAATTTTTTCGGCGCCAGCATTGAGCATGTGTCGTGCAACAGCATCGACGAAGTCTTCCGCTCGACCGCGGGCGGCAGCGCCAACTATGGCGTGGTGCCAGTCGAAAATTCCACCGAAGGCGTGGTCTCACGGTCGCTCGATCTGTTCCTGAATTCACCCTTGCACATCATTGGCGAAACCAGCTTGCTGGTGCGTCACAACCTGCTGCGCTTGTCCGATGCACTTGACGGCATTGAGGCGGTGTACGCGCACCCGCAAGCCTTGGCGCAATGCCAAAACTGGCTGACAGCGCACCTGCCCAACGCTGAACGCCGCACGGCGTCGAGCAATGCAGAAGGTGCCCGGCTGGCGACGACGAATCCGGCTTGGGCCGGCATCGCCAGCGACCGCGCTGGCACGCAGTTCGGTCTGCACACAGCCGCTCACGCGATTCAAGACGACGCCTTCAACCGCACACGATTTGTTGTGGTCTGCCTGCCGCAAACGCTGCCTTCGCCGCCGCCTTCGGGCAAAGACTGCATCAGCCTGATCGTCTCGGTGCCGAACCGGCCCGGTGCGGTGCATGACATCCTCGGCCCACTCAAAACACACGGCGTGTCGATGACGCGCTTTGAATCCCGGCCAGCCCGTTCTGGCCAGTGGGAATATTATTTTTACATCGACCTGCAGGGCCACATCACCGAGCCGCATGTCGTTGCCGCGCTGACAGAGTTACAGCAGCTCTGCGCCTTCTTCAAAGTGCTGGGAACCTACCCGGCCGGCGCTTGAGGTTGCCTGTCATGTACCAACAACTCGGTCTGATCGGCTGCGGCCTGATGGGCAGCTCGTTTGCGCTCGCCCTGAAACGCGCCGGTTTGGTGAAACGCGTGGTCGGCTTCAGCCCCTCTAGCAGCACAACCACGCTCGCCCTGAAGATGGGCGTGATTGACGCCATCGCCAACTCAGCCGCAGAAGCCGCCACCGGCGCTGACCTGGTGCTGTTGGCGGTGCCGGTAGCGGCGACCGAAGCCTCGCTGCGCGCCATTCAACCCGTCATCACAACCAGCACCTTGGTCATGGACGTTGGCTCGACCAAGCGCGACGTCGTGAACGCCGCCCTGCAAGCGCTAGGTGATCGGCTGCCCTGCTTTGTGCCCGCCCACCCGATCTGCGGCCGCGAAGTCTCAGGCGTGCAAAACGCCTTGGTCGACTTGTACGTTGGCAAAAAAGTCATCCTCACGCCGCTGCCAGAAACCGCCGCCGTGCAACTTCAACAAGCCAATCAGCTGTGGACGGCGCTGGGATGCAAAGTCAGCGAAATGTCGCCGCAAACGCATGACGCCGCTTATGCCGCTGTCAGTCATCTGCCGCATTTGCTGGCATTTGCCATGATGAACAGCTTGGGCGCGCAAGCCGAAGGCGATCAATACCTGGCGCTGGCTGGGCCTGGCTTTCGGGATTTCAGCCGTATCGCGGCTGCCGACCCGGTCATGTGGCGCGACATTTTCTTGGCAAATCGGGACGAGCTGTTGGCGCAATCACAGCGCTTTCAAGCCAGCCTGCAAGCGCTTGAAGCATTGATAACCGCTGGCGACGCCACCGCCCTGCAAGACAGCATTCACCAAGCCAGCCAAGCCCGAACCGACTGGCAACACACAGCCGCCGCAGCCTCCAAATAACCATGTTCGACATTGAATTTCTAGACATTCCGCCACTCACTGGCGCCCACGGCACGGTTCGCCTGCCGGGCTCTAAAAGTATCTCCAACCGGGTGTTGCTGCTGGCCGCGATGAGCCAAGGCGAAACCGTCGTGCACGACTTGCTGGCTTCGGACGACACCGCCGTGATGCTGACCGCGCTCAAGCAACTCGGCTGCACGGTCCAGCAAACCGGCCACACCGCCGTCATTGGCGGTTTGGGCGGCAAGCTGCTGAACACCCAAGGCAAATTGTTCATGGGCAACGCGGGCACGGCCATGCGCCCGCTGACAGCCGCGCTCGCCCTGCTGGGTGGCGACTTTGAACTCTCGGGCGTGCCGCGCATGCACGAACGCCCCATTGGCGACTTGGTCGATGCCCTGCGCCAACTCGGCTGCGGCATTGACTACTTGGGCGAAGACGGTTTTCCACCGCTGCGACTGCGGCCCGGCCAGCTGCGGCTGGACGCGCCCATCCAAGTGCGTGGCGACGTGTCGAGCCAATTCCTGACCTCGCTGCTGATGGCACTGCCGTTGGTGGCCGAACGCGACATCCGCATTGAAGTCACGGGCGAGTTGATCTCTAAACCGTACATCGAAATCACGCTGAACTTGCTGGCCCGCTTCGGTATTCAGGTGCAACGTGACGGCTGGCAAAGCTTCACTATTCCGGCCGGCAGCACCTACCAGTCGCCGGGCGAAATTCATGTGGAAGGCGACGCCTCATCGGCCAGTTATTTTGTCGCTCTAGGAGCCATCGCCACCGGCGCAGAGCCGAGCCACGCGATTGAAGTCTGGGGCATCGGCTCGGGCTCGATTCAAGGCGACATCCGCTTTGTCGAAGCCGCACAGCTGATGGGCGCCAAGATTGACAGCAGCCCGAACTCCCTGAAAATCTCGCGCGGCGCTTGGCCACTCAAAGCCATCGACCTCGACTGCAACCACATCCCCGACGCCGCCATGACGCTCGCCGTCATGGCGCTGTACGCCGACGGCCCCACCACGCTGCGCAACATCGCCAGCTGGCGCGTCAAAGAAACAGACCGCATTGCCGCCATGGCCTGCGAGCTGCGCAAGCTCGGTGCTGAAGTTGAAGAAGGCGCGGACTTCATCCGCATCACGCCGCCGCAGCAATGGCACAGCGCCGCTATTCACACCTACGACGACCACCGCGTGGCCATGTGCTTTTCGCTGGCCGCCTTCAACCCGGCCGGCCTGCCGGTGCGCATTCTCGACCCGAAATGCGTCGCCAAGACCTTTCCGGATTACTTTGAAACCCTGTTTTCAGTCGCCCAGGCCCGGCCGGCCGATATTCCGGTGCTCAGCATTGACGGCCCCACCGCCTCCGGCAAAGGCACGCTGGCTGCCGTGGCCGCGCACCGGCTCGGCTACCACTACCTTGACTCCGGCGCGCTCTACCGCTTGGCGGCCTTTGCAGCCAGCCGCGCCGGCGTTGACCTGAACGACGCGAACGGCGTCGCCGCCATCGCCGCCACACTGCCCGTGCGCTTTGTCGGCGACCAGATTTTCCTGTCTGGTGAGGACGTGTCCGACGCCATCCGCACCGAAAGCGCCGGCATGGCGGCCTCCAAAGTGTCAGCACACCCGCCCGTGCGCGCGGCTTTGCTGGCGCTGCAACGCGGCTTTCGGCAGTTGCCTGGCTTGGTCGCCGACGGCCGCGACATGGGCACTGAAATCTTCCCCGACGCCGCACTCAAAGTCTTCCTCACAGCCAGCGCCCTACACCGCGCCGGGCGCAGGCATAAGCAGTTGATTTCAAAGGGTATTCCGGCTACACTAGCCGACATTGAAAAGGACTTGGAAGCCCGCGATCTGCGTGACTCATCACGCCAAAGCGCCCCCTTGAAACCCGCTCAAGACGCCAAGCTGCTGGACAATTCTGAGATCTCGATTGACTCATCAACCGATATTTTGATTGACTGGTGGCGCAGCACCCGGCCCCTCTGAAGCTTCTTCAGCGGGTTCACAACTTAACCCGCGGTCTTCTCCAAGGCCGCACCAAACCGCCGTAGTCAGCTCTAAAAACGATAGCAATTCCGCTGTCGGAACACTGTTCTGTGGATTAGGAAAATCAATGTCTGAATCTTTTGCCGCCCTATTTGAAGAATCCCTCAAGCGCTCCGAAATGCGCACGGGCGAGGTGATCACTGCTGAAGTCATTCGCATCGACCACAACCATGTGGTTGTCAATGCCGGACTGAAATCCGAGGCCTACGTGCCGCTCGAAGAATTCAAAAACGACCAGGGCGAACTCGAAGTCCAAGTCGGCGACTTCGTGGCTGTGGCCATTGACTCGGTCGAAAACGGCTACGGCGACACCCTGCTGAGCCGCGACAAAGCCAAGCGCTTGGCCTCGTGGATGAGCTTGGAAAAAGCCCTCGAATCCGGCGAATTTGTCACTGGTCAAACCAGCGGCAAAGTCAAAGGTGGCCTGACCGTTTTGGTCAACGGCATCCGCGCTTTCCTGCCAGGTTCGCTGATCGACACACGCCCTATCAAGGACTTGACTCCGTACGAGAACAAGACCATGGAGTTCAAGGTCATCAAGCTCGATCGCAAGCGCAACAACGTTGTGTTGTCACGCCGCGCAGTGGTCGAAGCCAGCATGGGCGAAGAACGCGCCAAGCTGATGGAAACCCTCAAAGAAGGCTCCGCTGTCAAAGGCATCGTCAAGAACATCACCGAATACGGTGCGTTCGTTGACCTCGGCGGCATTGACGGTCTGCTGCACATCACCGACATGGCATGGCGCCGCGTCCGTCACCCAAGCGAAGTGGTGACAGCGGGTCAAGAAATCGTCGCCAAAATCCTGAAGTTCGACACCGAGAAAAACCGTGTCTCACTGGGTCTGAAGCAAATGGGCGACGACCCATGGATGGGCGTTTCCCGCCGCTACCCACAGGCGACCCGCCTGTTTGGCAAGATCACCAACATCGCTGACTACGGCGCATTTGTTGAACTCGAGCCGGGTATCGAAGGTCTGGTCCACGTGTCCGAGATGGACTGGACCAACAAGAACGTGGCCCCGAACAAGCTTGTCGCCCTGGGTGACGAAGTCGAAGTCATGGTTCTCGAAATCGACGAAGACAAGCGCCGCATTTCGCTCGGCATGAAGCAATGCAAAGCCAACCCTTGGCAAGAATTTGCGCAAGACACCAAGCGCGGTGACCGCGTCAAAGGCCCGATCAAGTCGATCACCGACTTCGGCGTCTTTGTGGGTCTGGCTGCCGGTATCGACGGCCTCGTGCATTTGTCTGATTTGTCGTGGAACGAAACCGGCGAAGCCGCTGTTCGCAACTACAAAAAGGGCCAAGAAGTCGAAGCGATTGTGTTGGCTGTCGATGTCGACCGCGAGCGTATTTCCTTGGGCATCAAGCAGCTTGACTCCGATCCGTTCACCACCTTCGTGTCGATCAACGACAAAGGTGCGATCGTTACCGGCAAGGTCAAGACCGTTGACGCCAAAGGCGCTGAGATCGATCTGGGCGAAGACATCATTGGTTACCTGCGTGCCAGCGAAATCAGCCGTGACCGCGTTGAAGACGCGCGCAACGTGCTGAAAGAAGGCGATGAAGTCTCGGCGGTCGTGGTGAACGTGGATCGCAAGACCCGCAACATCCAGCTGTCGGTCAAAGCCAAGGACAACGCTGACCAGCAAGAAGCCATGACCACGCTGAACCAACAGTCCACGCGCGAAAGCTCTGGCCTGACCAGTCTGGGTGCCTTGTTGCGCGCCAAGTTGGACAGCAACAGCTAAGTCCTGGTGACTTAAAAAGCAGGCGGGACGATTGACCTTCAGGGGTTGTTTGTCCCGCTTTCTTTTTGTCTGCAGCACTTTTTTCGACCGCTCATTCCCCCTAATCCTGACGATTCAATGACCCGCTCCGACCTTATTGAAGAACTGGCCAACCGCTTTCGCCAACTCACCCACAGAGACGCTGACCATGCCGTCAAGACGATTCTGGACGCCGTGAGCAACGCGCTGGTGAAAGGCCACCGAATCGAGATTCGCGGCTTCGGCAGTTTTTCCGTCAACCACCGGCCGCCCCGCATGGGACGCAACCCCCGGTCTGGTGAGAGTGTGGCTATTCCAGAAAAACGCGTCCCACATTTCAAGCCAGGCAAAGCCCTGCGCGAATCCGTCGATGTCCGGACGCAGGAACTCCTGCGCGTGCCTGAATCCAAAAAATGAGTTTGGCCGCTCGCTACAATCGCCAAACCAACAGGGAGTCGTACCCGTGAAATACATCCTCTGGCTGCTCAAAGCAGCCATTTTTTTTACGCTGTTTGCCTTCGCGCTGAACAACCAGCAAGTCGTCTCGGTTAACTTCTTCTTCGGCACGCTTTGGCAAGCGCCGCTGGTGCTGGTGGTGCTCGCCGCCTTCTCCGCTGGTGTGGCACTGGGCGTGCTGGTGATGATGCCGCGCTGGTGGAAAAATCGTCGGTCAGCCGCGGCCAAAACCGCCACTGACAACAAAGCCGTAGCAGCGCCCGCCAACACCGCCGAAGACGCCCCCCATGGAGTTTGATTTCACTTGGTTGTTGCTCGGTTTTCCGGTGGCTTTTGCGCTCGGTTGGCTGGCCTCAAGGTTCGACCTGCGGCAGCTCCGGATTGAAAATCGCCAAGCCCCCAAGGCTTATTTCAGGGGCCTGAACTTCTTGCTGAATGAGCAACAAGACCAAGCCATCGACGCCTTTATTGAGGCTGTGCAAAACGACCCCGACACCTCAGAATTGCACTTCGCGCTGGGCAATTTGTTCCGGCGCCGTGGTGAGTACGACCGCGCCGTGCGCGTCCATGAACACCTGTTGTCGCGTGGTGACCTGAGCCAGCTTGAGCGCAACCGCGCCCAAAACGCCATCGCCCTCGATTTTTTAAAAGCCGGCCTACTGGACCGCGCCGAGGTCGCACTGCGCAAACTCGAAGGCACCAGCTACCAAGAAGAAGCCCGCGTCGCCCTGCTGTCGATTTACGAGCGCTCCAGTGACTGGACCCAAGCCACTGACATTGCCGCCAAACTCGACAGCAGCAGCCACGGCAGCTTTGGCGTGCGCCAAGCCCATTACCTGTGCGAGCAAGCCAAGGCCAGCGCCGCCGCCGGGGACACCGACCAAGCGCTCGCGCTGTTCAAACAGGCGGCTACGCTGGCACCCGCCTCCCCGCGACCGCTGATTGAACTGGCCAAGTTAGAGAACCAACTCGGCCTGCACGCAGACGCCTTCAACACCCTGCTGCAACTCGAACAACACGCGCCGCAAGCGCTTCCCCTGGCGGCCGAGTTGCTGGCCAACGTGGCCTTCAACGGCCAGCAGCAACAAGCCGCGCTGGCGCTGCTCAAACGCAGCTACGAAGCCATGCCCTCGGTCGATATTGTCGAAGCCATCATCAAGCTTGACAGCCACACCCACTCAGCCCGCGACTGGTACGTCAAACACCTAGAGCAACAACCGTCGTTGGTCGCCGCGACACGCTGGATTGCCGGCGAACGCTTTGAAAACGAGCAGCCCCACAGCCTGGTGCAACGCGCACTCGACAAAGCTACCAAACCGCTGATGCGCTACCGCTGCGCCGCCTGCGGCTTTGAAGCCACCCAGCACTTCTGGCACTGCCCCGGCTGCCAAGCGTGGGACAGCTATTC
>JASDRC010000059.1:0-46511 GCA_041442125.1 Polaromonas sp.
CAACTTCCCGCAATACCATGAGCAAAGCCTTCACCAAAGAAACCGATTCGGACGATGAAGAGTTGGCGCTACCGCCGCTGCCGATTGGCGGCAAAAACTACATCACGCCCAGCGGTTATGCCCGGCTCAAAGCCGAGCTGCTGGACCTGATTGACAACGAGCGGCCCAAGGTCGTTGAGATTGTTCACTGGGCCGCCAGCAACGGCGATCGGTCCGAGAACGGTGACTACATCTACGGCAAGAAACGTCTGCGTGAAATTGACCGCAGAATCCGCTTCTTGACCCAACGGCTGGAGATCGCCGAGATCGCCGACCCGTCCGTTCATCACGGTGGAAGCCAAGTATTTTTTGGCGCGACTGTGCTTTACTTGGTGGACGGCAAGACCGAGCAACGCGTGACCATCATGGGCATTGATGAGGCGGACAGTTCAGCCGGCGAGATCAGCTGGGTCTCGCCCGCGGCACGCACACTGCTCAAGGCGCGCGTCGGCGAAGAGGTCAACTTGCTGACGCCCAGCGGCGTGCAAGTGGTGGAAGTGCTGGCGGTGAGCTACCCCGCGCCGCTGCCAAAAAACTGAGGTTTAAACCCCAGACTTGACCCGTTGCACGCGCAGCACTGAGCTCGCCCGTTTGACGTTGCGCATGACGGCTGCCAGATGAACCCGGTCGCGAACGGTGACGCCGAAGCGTAAATTCGTCGCATCCTGGCCAGAGCCTGGCTCAATCTGAACTTGTGTGATGTCAGCCTCAGCGTAAGCCATGGCCGCAGCGACCCGGGCCAAAACGCCTTTGCCGTTCGAAACGGTGACCAGCAGATCAGTTTCAAAGGCGCGCACCGGTTCATCGGACCAGTCCACGGCAATGAAGCGCTCGCTGTCGCGTTGCACCAGCCGCTTGGCCACGGCGCAGTCTTCGGTGTGCACCACCAGGCCTTCGCCGCGTCCGAGATAGCCGATGACGTTGTCGCCGGGGATGGGCTTGCAGCACTTGGCAAAGTGGATGGACGTGCCTTCGCTGCCGTCCAGCAGCAGTGCGCCTTGCGACACCGCCTCGTGCTCGGTGAAACGTTCGCGGCTCATCAGCAGGACGTCTGGTTTTTCGCCGA
The DNA here is from genome assembly GCA_041442125.1 of Polaromonas sp. Classification (GTDB taxonomy): domain Bacteria; phylum Pseudomonadota; class Gammaproteobacteria; order Burkholderiales; family Burkholderiaceae_C; genus Polaromonas. The sequence continues at coordinate 1,106 of JASDRC010000059.1, forward strand.
TCTCGCCCAGCAGCCCGACGATGCGCTTGGCCAGAATAGTGGCAATGCGTTTGCCCAGACCGACGTCGGTCAGCAAGTCGGCCCGCGAACGGTTGCCGCTGAAGCGCAGAATTTTCTCCCACAGCGGGTGGTTTTTTTCGTCGTCTTCAGGCAGTTTGTCGATGCCTTCTGCCCGCAATGCGTGGGCCAGCATTTTCTCGCCCAAGTCTTGCGACTCGGTGAGCGCCATGGTTTTGAGGTAATGGCGTATTTTCGATCGCGCCTTACCGGTGCGGACAAACCCCAGCCAAGCGGGGTTGGGGCTGGAGGCCGGGGTGGTGACGATCTCAATCACGTCGCCGTTGTGCAACACGGTGCGCAGCGGCACTTGCTCGCCGTTGACCTTGGCGGCCACCGCGCGATGGCCGATGTCGCTGTGAATAGCGTAGGCGAAGTCGACGATGGTGGCGCCACGCGGCATCGCCATGATCTTGCTTTTGGGCGTGAACACATAGACCGCGTCCGGGAACAGATCGATCTTGACGTGGTCCCAAAACTCGGCAGCATCGCCGGTTTCGTGCTGAATGTCGAGCAGCGACTGCAGCCACTGGGTGCCCAGGTTTTGCGAGTCATCACTGCCCGGCGTTGCGGCTTTGTAAAGCCAGTGCGCAGCGACGCCAGACTCGGCCACCACATGCATGGCTTCGGTGCGCATCTGAAACTCAATGTTGGTGCCGAAGGGCCCAACCAGCGTGGTGTGCAGCGACTGGTAGCCGTTGATCTTCGGGATCGCGATGTAGTCCTTGAAGCGCCCAGGCAATGGTTTGTAGAGCTGGTGCAGCACACCCATCGAGGTGTAGCAAGCCGTCAAGTTGTCAACGATCACGCGAAAACCGTAAATGTCGGTCACCTGCGCAAACGACAAGTGCTTGTCGTCCATCTTGCTGTAGATCGAGTACAGCGTTTTTTCGCGCCCATAAATTTGCACCGGCATGTTGGCGGAGACAAACGCGGCTTCGACTTCAGTTTTGACACGCGTGATGACGTCTCGGCGCCGACCGCGTGAACGCGACAGGGCTTTCGTCAGCGTGGCGTAGCGCCAAGGGTGCAGATGCTGAAAAGACAGGTCTTGCAACTCGCGGTAGGTGGTGTTCAAGCCCAGGCGGTGGGCAATCGGCGCATAAATCTCTAGCGTTTCGCTGGCGATGCGCGCCCACTTGGTCCGCGGCATGTCGCTCAGCGTGCGCATATTGTGGGTGCGGTCAGCCAGCTTGATCAAGATCACGCGCACGTCGCGGGCCATGGCCAGCAGCATCTTGCGAAAAGACTCGGCCTGGTTTTCTTCGCGGGTGTTGAACTCCAGCTTTTCCAGCTTGGTCAGCCCGTCAACCAGCTCAGCCACCGGCGCACCGAAGCGCTCGATCAGGTCGGGCTTGGTGATGCCGCAGTCTTCAATCGCGTCGTGCAACAACGCCGCCATGAGCGCTTGTGCGTCGAGCTTCCATTCAGCGCATTGCTGAGCCACGGCGATCGGATGGGTGATGTAGGGTTGGCCACTGTTGCGCAGCTGCCCGAGGTGCGCTTCATCGGCGTAACGGTAAGCGCGGCGGACGTTGTCAACGTCGGCGGCGCTCATGTAGTCGAGTTTGGCGGTGAGCATGGCAAAGCTTGCCGCAGCCGCATTGGCAGCGGCGGGTGTGGGCTTGGCCATGACCGGCGAAATTAACGAACTCATAGCCTTAAATGTATCGTGATGAGGAAGACCTGTGTCCGTTGGCGACATTGTGGCGCTGTCAAACAAAAAAAAGCACCGGCAAGCGGTGCTTTTGACTTGACGCAGAGACGTTCAGAGCGGTACTTTTTTCAACATCTCAAGGCCAATTTTGCCGGCAGCAATTTCACGCAGAGCGGTCACCCCTGGTTTGTTTTTGCTTTCAATTTTGGCGGCATGACCTTGGCTCAACATGCGGGCGCGGTAAGTGGCAGCCAACACCAGCTCAAAGCGGTTGGGAATTTGTTCCAGGCAGTCTTCAACAGTGATGCGGGCCATGAGGTTCTCCGGGTAAGCAGTAAGCGCTGGGGTGAGCGAGGATTTCAGGGAATGTTCAGGGCTTGGAAGATGTCGGCACGGGCACGTCGCTGAGCCGAAAACTTGAGCCGCTGGGCATGAACAATGGTTTTCAGGTCGAAAACCGCACGCTCGAACAACTCATTGATTATAACGAAGTCAAATTCTTGGGCTTGGGTCATCTCCAAAGCCGCATTTTTCAGGCGCAATTCAATGACCTCAGCGCTGTCTTCGCCGCGGCGTTGCAAGCGCGAACGGAGTTCTTCCCAGCTCGGCGGCAAGATAAAGACCAGCACCGCGTTGGCGAAGATTTTTTTGATGTTGAGAGCACCCTGAAAGTCGATTTCCAAAATCACGTCAGCGCCGTGTTGCATGCGCTCTTCGATCGTGTGGCGCGAGGTGCCGTAGCGCTGGCCATGCACATGGGCCCACTCTAAGAAGGCATTGCGCTCGACCATGCCGTCGAATTCGTCGTTCGACAAAAAGAAGTATTCCCGACCGTGTTTTTCTTGCCCACGCGGTGGTCGCGTGGTGTGCGACACGGCGGGTTGCACCCTAGCGTCAATTTCCAACAGCGCTTTGACAAGGCTGGATTTACCAGCACCACTGGGCGCTGCAACCACAAACAAATTTCCGGGGTAGTCCATAAAAAACCTGATTATTCGATGTTTTGTACTTGTTCGCGGATCTGCTCAATCAGCACTTTCATGTCGACTGAAATACGCGTCAACTCCAGAGCGGCTGACTTAGAACCCATGGTGTTGGCTTCGCGGTGCAGTTCTTGAATCAAGAAGTCAAGGCGTTTGCCAGCCTCGCCGCCTTTGGTCAGCAGGCGGTCAATTTCGTCCAAGTGGGAGGCCAGGCGAGTGATCTCTTCCGCCACGTCAATGCGAATGGCAAAGGCGGTGGCCTCGGTCAGCGCCCGGTCTTGTGCGGCCTCTGGCAGTGCGGCACTGTCGGCCAGTGCCATGGCTTCTTTCCAGCGCTCCATGAAACGGGTTTTTTGCTGCTCGACCAGTTTCGGCACCAGCGGGCCGGCTTGTGCCGACAGGTCGCGCAACTGGGCGGTGCGCTCGGTCAGCATAGCTGACAGCCGGGCGCCTTCGCGTTCACGCGCTGCGAGCAGTTCTTTGACGGCTTTTTTGGCGAGCTTGAGGAGTTCGTCGCCGTAGTCGTGCGGTTTGTGGTCTTCGTTGACGGCGAGACGCAAGACATCGGCAACGCTCAAGCCTGCGGCCTGCGGCAGCCATGACTTGATGGTGTCTTCAAACGAGCCTAAGCGTTGCAGCGTTTGGGCTGTGGGCGCACGCAGGCTGTTGGCAGAACTGCTCTCTAACCAGACGCGGAGTTCGACTTTGCCGCGTTTCAGCTGGCTGGTCAGGATCTCGCGCAAGGCCGGTTCGGCTTGGCGCAGCTCGTCGGGCAAACGAAAAGACAGGTCCAAAAACCGGCTGTTGACCGAGCGAATTTCAATGCCCAGCCGCGCATGGCCATCAGCCGGAGCTTCGGTCGGGACGGCGGCCCGGGGGGCAGTGGACTGGGCCGTCGCGTAACCCGTCATGCTGAAAATTGACATGGAGGTGGTTCTTCTAAGGAAATCTGGACGCGGGACCGGGTCCTGCTGCACGTCGAAAAAATAAGGGCCAATAACAATAACAACAGTAATTCCAACTTCCTCATGAAAGTTTGGAGCGTAGTTTACAAGGGCAGCGTGGCGCCTGAGCCGACTGATAATGCGTAACGCGCTTACCCCCTCTCATTTCGATTGCAAACACCATGACCCAGCCCCGCTTCATCCGCTCTGCAGACCGCCAAGCCGACCAACTCCGGCCGGTGCGCATGACGCGCCACTACACCGTCTATGCCGAGGGCTCGGTGCTGATCGAGTTTGGCGCGACCAAGGTCTTGTGTACCGCCTCGGTCGAAGAAAAAGTGCCCGGCCACAAAAAAGGCAGCGGCGAAGGCTGGGTCACTGCCGAGTACGGCATGCTGCCGCGCGCCACCCACACCCGCAGCGACCGCGAAGCCGCGCGCGGCAAGCAAAGCGGCCGGACCCAAGAAATCCAGCGCTTGATTGGCCGTTCGATGCGGGCGGTGTTTGACTTGAAAAAACTCGGTGAACGCACCATTCACTTGGATTGCGATGTGCTGCAGGCCGACGGCGGCACGCGCACGGCGGCCATCACCGGGGCCTTTGTGGCGGCGCAGGACGCCGTCAACAAACTGATCGCCAGCGGCAAACTCAAAGAGTCGCCGATCACCGACCACATCGCCGCCATCTCGGTTGGCATCGTCAAAGGCACGCCGCTGCTGGACCTCGAATACACCGAAGACGCGGGCTGCGACACCGACATGAATGTGGTGATGACCGGCGCCGGCCATTTCGTCGAAGTGCAGGGCACGGCAGAAGGCGCGGCCTTCACCCGCAGTGAGATGAACGCCTTGTTGGAGCTCGCCGAGCAGGGCATTCGCGACTTGGTGCTGCTGCAAAAAAGTGCACTGGCCAGCGCGGCCTGAACGTAAAAAAATATGGCGGATTCAACATCGATGAAAATTGTTCTGGCTTCTAACAACGCTGGCAAGTTGGCTGAACTGCAAGCCATGCTGCTGCCGCTCGGCATGGCACTGTTGCGCCAGTCAGACCTCGGCATCGGCGAGGCCGAAGAGCCTTACCGCACCTTTGTTGAAAATGCGCTGGCCAAAGCCCGGCACGCGGCCAGCTTGAGCGGCTTGCCGGCACTGGCCGACGACGCCGGTCTGTGTGTTCAGGCCTTTGGCGGTTTGCCCGGTGTTGACACGGCTTATTACGCCACGCAGTTTGGCTACGCCAAAGGCGACGACAACAATGTGCGGGCCTTGCTCGAGCAAATGGTCGATGTGACAGACCGGCGCGCTGCGCTGGTCAGCACCTTGGTGGCAGTTCGCACGGCGGACGATCCTGAACCGCTGATCGCGGTTGGCCGCGTCAGCGGGGAGATAGCCCGCACGCCAGTCGGCAGCAACGGCTTTGGTTTTGACCCGGTGATGTTCATCCCAAGCTTTGGCAAAACCTTTGCCGAATTGCCAGTCGAGATCAAGAACGCGAACAGCCACCGCGGTCAGGCCGCGCGGCAAATGATGCAGTTGATGCGCGAGCGTTGGTTGGCATGAGTGAGTTGAAAGACATCCAACATTACATGCGTGATGGCACGCTGCAGCTGGCCGCTTTGCCGCCGCTGTCTTTGTACGTGCACTTGCCGTGGTGCTTGAAAAAGTGTCCTTACTGCGACTTCAACTCGCATGAAGTGACCAGCGGTGCCATGCCCGAGCAGCGCTACATCGACGCGTTGGTGGCCGACCTTGAGGCCGCCTTGCCGCTGATTTGGGGCCGGACGGTGCACAGCATCTTCATTGGTGGCGGCACGCCGAGCTTATTTTCGCCGGCGGCGATTGACCGGCTGCTGGGCGATATTCGGGCGCGCCTGCGGCTCGAGGCCGATTGTGAAATCACGCTGGAAGCCAATCCCGGTACCTTCGAGAAAGACCGCTTCAAGGCTTTTCGAGGGGCTGGCGTGACGCGTTTGTCGGTCGGTGTGCAGAGCTTTGATGACCAGCACTTGAAGGCGCTAGGCCGCGTGCACGACCGGGCGCAGGCGATTGCCGCGGTGGAAGAAGCCGCCGCGAGCTTTGACACCTTCAACCTCGACATCATGTACGCGCTGCCAGGGCAGACGCTAGAGGGTTTGGAAAAAGACATGCGACAAGCGCTGGATTTGCAGCCGCCGCATATCTCGATCTACCACCTGACGATCGAGCCAAACACCTATTTCGCCAAATTCCCGCCGGTCATTCCGGAAGAAGACACGGCCTACGCCATGCTCGACCGCATCACGGAAATGACCGGCCAAGCTGGCATGGGGCGCTACGAAGTGTCGGCTTATGCCAAGCCCGGCCATCGCTGCTTTCACAACCTGAACTACTGGCAGTTTGGGGACTACCTGGGCATTGGTGCCGGTGCCCACAGCAAGCTCAGTTTTGCACACCGCGTGGTCCGGCAAGTGCGCTGGCGCGATCCTAAGCTGTACATGGACAGGGCCTTGGCGGGTGAGGCTGTGACGCAGGAGACTGAAGTTAGCCGGGCTGATTTGCCCTTTGAATTCATGCTCAACGCGCTGCGGCTCAGAGACGGCTTCAAGCTGCAGGACTTTGCTGAAAAAACCGGCTTGCCCATCACCGCATTGCAAGCCGGGCTCGATGAAGCCGAGCGCAAGGGTTTGATTGAGCGCGATCTGGTGCATGTCAAGCCGACCGAGCGCGGCTTCGATTTTTTAAACGATCTGCAAGCCCTCTTTTTGGCCGACTGATCTAAGTCAACGCTTACAAAAGTTACACCTCATGGAAACTCCAGGCATCATTTTGCTGGTCATCAGCGGCGTTATCAGCTTTTCGGTTGGGCGATTCATTGTTCACTTGCGCAACACCAAACGTCAGCGCAAGGCCCTTGAGCAGCAGGCGCAAGCGCAGCGCGGTCGCCTTGCCGAGCCTGAGTCCAAGAACAAGGCCAAGCGCAAACGCCAGTTGCAAGCGCTTGAAAAAGCCGACCGCCGGGCTGGTCAATAACGCCCTGAAAAAACGGCTGCGCCCGTGTGTCTGCCAGTCATATTTGGCCGCCTGTAAATTGACGAGCAGCGCTGTCAAATGCTAAGATTCATCAAATAATTGAGTTGCATGTTGTAAGTTAAGGTGATGAATTGTCCTGAGCTAGGCTCGATTTTTCATGCAGTTTTAGCTCCGACAAGCTCGACATCGCAGCTGATTTTTGAATCATCCGGTAGCTTCGTCTAATTTGCCAATCAAGCAGTTCTTTAAGTAAGGAAAATGGGATGAATGATCGTACCAACGAGGCGGGCTGTATCGTGATTGGCGAAGGCGTCACGGTTTCTGGGAAATTTATAGTGCCCGGCCGCGCTGTGATCAACGGCTCGCTCGAAGGCGACCTTCAGGCCGATGAAATTCTGGTTGGGGCCCAAGGCAAACTGGTCGGTAACATCAAGGTCCGCAAGGCCGATGTGTTTGGCGAAGTCCACGACACGCTGTTGGCCTCAGAGCATCTCATCATCCGCAGCACCGGCCGCGTCAATGGCAACGCCAGCTACGGTGAGATCGAAATTGAACGCGGCGGTTTGGTGCAGGGCGCCATCGTTCCTGCCAAGGCGGCTGTTGCCGTTCCTGCCGCCCTCAAACCGGCTGATCTCCTGATTGTCAGTGGCCAGTAAGCAGCCAGAACTGGCCCCATGCTGTTGATGGTTCATCGCTTTCGAAGGGGCACGCTATGGCTGATGGCTGCGCCTGCTTCAGTGGCCTCGCTGTGGCGTCGGGATTATCACGACTCACGCATCATCCTTGAGCAAGAGGGTGACCTCAAGTACTTCTCGATTTCTGGTCACTTGCAGCGCAATGTGGTCCGCAGTTTGATTGTTGTGGGTTCTGCGGGTGCTGTCACCATCACGCTGCTGGCTATTTTTTCGGCTTTGCTATTGGCCGGCAATGCCAAGCTTGAACGATCACACAACGAGATTTATGCGGCCTTGTTGGGCAGCACCGAAGACCTGTCTGGCAGTGGGGCAGAAGCCATCGACAAGGATGAAATGTTGGCGCTGGCGCAAACCATCCGTGAGCGTGACATTGAAATTCGCCGCTTCGTGACGAGCTCAGCCACGACCTTGTCGGTGGACAACGTCAGCCTCAAGGCGCGCCTGGATGCGACCGGCTTGTCTGAAAAAGCCATCAAGGTGATTCATGGCAATGCCGCCATTGGCGGTTTCCGAAGTGACCAGGCCGAGCATGCCAACCCGCTGCTGCGCGGCAAGTTGTCCGAGGAAATTGCCAAGAACCACGCCCTGATGGGTGTCTTGAACGCTTTGCCCGTCAAAATGCCTTTAGATGATTTCTCTACCTCTTCCTCTTTTGGCATCCGCATGCATCCCATCTCGGGCCGGCCCAAGTTCCACACCGGCATTGATCTGGTGACGGAAGGCCGTGAGGAAGTTCGCGCCGCCAAAGTCGGAAAAGTCGTGCTGGCGCGCAGCTACCTAGACTACGGTAACACCGTCATCATTCGCCACGAGCGGGGTATTGATACCCTCTACGCGCACTTGGCCAATCTGCTGGTCAAGGAAGGGCAGGATGTTGACCTGACCACTGTCCTTGGTCTCGTTGGCAATACCGGTGCCTCAACCGGTAAACATCTGCATTTTGAAGTCTCTGTTGGCGGCTACCCAGTTGACCCACAGAAAGTTATTGAAACCGCTTTTTATGTTCAAAAAAACAAAAATTGATCCGCCAGAAGTTCTGGTCACCGAAAGCCCAACGCCCATGATCACGCCTGTTGAAGAAGTTTCTGTTGCCAAACGCGGTATCACCGGTGTGGCTGTGCTCGACACCCACAAGCCGACCGTGATCAGCGAAGGCTTCTCACTCGTCGGCGACGTTGTGTCTGACGGCATTCTGCACATTGAAGGACGCACCAGCGGCACCATCCAGGCCAGCAGTGTCAATGTCGGTCCACGCGGCCAAGTGGAGGGGAACGTGTCCTGCGCCAGCCTGCACATCAAAGGCAGCTTCTCTGGTACAGCGGTGTGTGGCGAGTTGGTCATTGCCGCCAGCGCCGTGGTCAAAGGACACATCACCTACCAATTGCTGACGATTGGCCGCGGTGCGACGGTTGCGGGTGACTTGGTGATTCGTCGCTGAGCTTGGTACGTCGGGGTCAGGCGGTTGCTAAAAAGAATTTATTTGTTGATATAAGTGCGTTTTTGTAGTTATTTTTAACGCATCTTTCTTTGGCGATAAAAATTGCTGTCAGCAAGCAGATTGAAAGTCTTGTTTGAACTAATTGCCGGCTAGGCAATAAAACTTGCAATTGCTTACCAACGCGATAACATCAGATCGTGAAAAAATTACCTGATTATTGCGAAACTTACTTGAACTTTTTGCGTATATCTGGTGATGTGCGGAAATCATCATCTTTCCCGCAGCTTGATTTGCCTGAAGAGCGCCTCCTTGATGTGCTCGCCACCTTTTGGAGTAGCGGCAAAAAAATAACCGTTTTGAAGGCCATGCAACTGTCTTCAGACGCGTCATCGACGACCGTTCACCGGCGCTTGAAAACTTTGCGTTTAAAAGGCATGCTGGCGCTCGTCATGGACGAGGACGACAACCGCGTTAAATACATCATCTCAACCCAGCTCTCACGCGACTACTTGAGCCAGCTGGGGAAGTCGGTCATCGAGGCTGCCGCCCACCCGCTAGCATGACGTGCGTGAGGCTTTACACAATGCCGATGCAGATGCAGACGCAGAAGCCGATGCTTTTGAGTCGGCCGCGGTGACTTTTCAGCGTGCCGCAAAAAACCGCGCAGCAGCATCTACCGTGGCTTCAATGTCTTCTGCCGTGTGCGCTGCGCTGACAAAGCCCGCTTCGTAAAGCGCTGGTGCGAAATACACGCCGCTGTCCAGCATGGCGTGGAAAAACTGGTTGAAAGCTGGGCTGTCGGTGGTCATCACGGTGCTGTAGTTTTGCGGCAGCTTATCAAACAAAAAGAAGCCGAACATGCCGCCTTGGCTGTCGCCGCAAAAAGGCACGCCGGCTTGGTTGGCTGCGTGCGTCAAGCCGGTCACCAAACTTTGCGTGCGGGCACCCAGTGCTTCGTAAAAACCGGGCTTTTGCAGTTCGCGCAAGGTGGCGAGTCCGCAGGCGGTGGCGACCGGATTGCCTGACAGCGTGCCGGCTTGGTAGACCGCGCCTTGCGGCGCGAGTTGCTCCATGACAGCGCGTTTGGCGCCGAAAGCTGCCAGCGGCATGCCGCCGCCAATGACTTTGCCCATCACCGTCATGTCGGGCTCAAAGCCGGGAATGAGTTGGGCGTAGACGCTTTGTGCGCCGCCCAAAGCCACCCTGAAACCGGTCATGACTTCGTCAAACACCAGCAGCGCACCGTATTGTGTGCAGAGCTCGCGGCAGCGCGTCATGAAGGGCACGCTGGCGCGCACGAAGTTCATGTTGCCGCAGATGGGTTCAATCATCACGCAGGCGAGTTCTGGGCCGTGCAGGCTGAAAGCTTCTTCTAGTTGCGTCACGTTGTTGTATTCCAGCACCAGCGTGTCGCGCACGACTTCAGGCGGCACGCCGGCGCTGGTCGGGTTGCCGAAAGTCGCCAAGCCCGAGCCGGCTTTGACCAACAGCGCATCCGCATGGCCGTGGTAGCAGCCTTCGAACTTGATGAACTTGTTGCGGCCAGTGGCACCGCGTGCCAGGCGCAACGTGCTCATGGCCGCTTCGGTGCCGGAGCTGACGAGGCGGATCATCTCAATCGACGGCACCAGTTTGATGATTTCTTCGGCCAGTTCGACCTCGCGCTCGGTCGGTGCGCCAAAGGAAAAGCCATCGAGGGCGGCTTTTTGCACGGCTTCGAGCACCGCCGGGTGGCCGTGGCCAAGGATCATTGGGCCCCAAGAGCCGATGTAGTCGATGTAGCGTTGGCCGTCGGCATCCCAAAAATGAGCGCCTTGCGCGCGCTGCACAAAGCGCGGCGTGCCTCCCACGGCTTTGAAGGCCCGCACCGGCGAGTTCACACCGCCAGGAATAACCGCCTTGGCACGCTCAAAAAAAGCATCGTTGCGGGACAGGGTGGGGCTTGCGGAGTCAGTGTTTTGTGCCATTCGGGGGGATGTCAAAAGAGGGGGTTGAGGTCAGGGGATCGGGGGTGCTTGACGCGTCATCGGTGTCATCGGTGTCATCTGCATCGTCGTCGGTTTGCGCCCAAAACATACGGTCTGGTACCAAGTGGCCCATGCCGGGCTGGTAGCCTGCGTTCAGGCTGTGGTCGAGGTAGGTCAAGGCTTCGGTGGTGGCGCTTTGCAAGTCGTGGCCGTTGGCCAGCAGCGCCGACAGGGCCGCGCTCAGGGTGTCGCCGGCGCCGGCAAAGATGGCGTCGAAATGCTCGAACTTCTCGCTGTACAAAATACTTTGCGGCGTGGCCAACACGTTCTCAATGAACTGCTCGGCGGCTGGGATGCCAGTGACCAAGGTGTAGGGCACGCCCACCTCACCGGCGGCTTTGGCGATGTCGCGCGCGCTCGGACTTTTCTCGCCCGACCAGTCGGGCAGCAACCAGCGCCACAGCGTGCTGTGGTTGCCGATGAGCAGGGTGGTTTGTGGCAGCAGGAGTTCGCGAAAGGCGTCGAGGTAGCTGTCGATCTGGTCTTCTTGCCACCAGGACAGGTTGGGCATGTAGGCGACCAGCGGCGCATCAGCGTAGTCGGAGGCAATCTCGGCGATGGCGCTGACGTTTTCCGGGCTGCCGACAAAGCCGACCTTGATGGCGCTGACCGGCATGTCTTCCAGCGCGGCTCGGGCTTGCTCGGAGACCGCGTCGTCGTCAAAGGCAAAGTGGTCCAAGATTTCGGCGGTGTCACGCGAATAAGCACCGGTGACAACCGCCAGCGGGTGGCCGCCCGCCGAAGCAATCGCCATGATGTCAGCGCTCAAGCCGCCAGCGCCGCTGGGGTCGCTGGCATTGAAGCTCATGACGCAGGCGGGTGCGCTGTCAACAGCGTCTGGGTCAGGCGTGAGGTCTGCGGGGGGCGTCAGGGCTGGTGGCATGTGCGGTGTTTTTTGGCTGAGGACTTTACCGACATGGCAAAAGGCACTGCCTCGCCGATACAATTCTTAGATTGATTCTATTCGCGAAAGCAAAGTTAACGCCGTGACTACTACTGCAACAAAGACTTGGATGTGCCTGATCTGTGGCTGGCTCTACGACGAGGCCGCAGGCGCGCCTGAACACGGCATTGCGCCGGGCACTCTGTGGGCCGATGTGCCCATGAACTGGACCTGCCCTGAGTGCGGCGCCCGCAAAGAAGATTTCGAAATGGTCGACCTCTGAAGCTCAGGCTAATGTCTTTTTGACCACCGCATAGCGCTGTAGCGTGCGGCTCCTAGCCTCTGCGTGCTGTACCAGCGGCAACGGGTAATTTTTCCCTAATTCAACGCCTGCTGCGGTTAATTCCAGTGGCGCGGCTTCCCACGGGCTGTGCAAGGCCTTGCCCTGCAGACCCGCCAGCACCGGCAGGTACTTGCGGATGAACTTGCCGTCGGGGTCGAACTTCAAGCTCTGGCTGACCGGGTTGAAAATACGAAAGTAAGGCTGTGCATCGCAGCCGCTGCTCGATGCCCATTGCCAGCCGCCGTTGTTGGCTGACAGGTCAAAGTCATTCAATTTGTCGGCAAAGTAGCGCTCACCGCGCCGCCAGTCGATGCCCAAGTCTTTGATCAAAAAGCAGGCTGCGACCATGCGCAGCCGGTTGTGCATGTAGCCGGTCTGGTTGATCTGCGCCATGGCGGCGTCGACCAGCGGATAGCCGGTGCGGCCTTCGCACCAAGCGACAAACAGCGCGTCGGCTTGTGCGCCTGTTTCCCACTCAATCGCGTCGTAGTCGGGCTTGAATGAGGCTTTGGCCACGTGCGGGTAATTGCTCAAAATTTGCGCATAAAAATCGCGCCAGATCAGCTCGCTCAACCAGACGGTGGCACCGGCGCTGCCTGCCAGTTGGCGCTGCAGCGCTTCGGCGGCCAGCTGGCGTATCGACACCGTGCCAAAGCGCAGGTGCACACCCAAGTAACTCGGCCCTTTGACGGCCGGGAAGTTGCGGCTCTCTTCGTAGTCGTCAATGCGCTGCAAAAACTCTTCAAACAATTGGGCACCGCCCGAGATGCCGGTGGGCAGTTTCAGCGCCTGCAAATTGCTGGCTTCAAAACCGATCTGGCTCAGCGTCGGCACCGGCTTGGCGTCAAGCGGCTTGTTCGCCAGCGCGTCGGCATGGGCTTCGACAGCATAAGACTGCAGGTAGTAACTGTCGACCTTTTTCAGCCAGGCGTTCTTGTAGGGCGTGAAGACGCCGTAGGGCTTGCCACCCTGCGTCAGCAGTTCGGTGCGCTCAAACACCACGTGGTCTTTGAAGCTGTGAAAGGCCACGCCGTGGGCGGCCAAGCTGTCGGCAACCTGCGCGTCGCGTTGAATGGCTTGCGGCTCGTCGTCGTGGTTGCTGAAGACCGCCTGCACTTGCAAGGCTTGCGCCTGCTGCAGCACCGCTGTGTTGGCCCAGTCATGCAGCACCAGCAGCCCGGCGTTGCTGATGCCGTGCGGCTGGGCCAGTGCCTTCAGCGCGGCGTCGAGCTCGGTCAGCGATTGGACGATGAAGTCAACCCGCCGGTCGGTGCGGGGCAGCGGGTCGAGAATCGCCCGGTCCAGCACGAAAAGGCAAAAAACCTGCCGGCAGGTGCTGAGGGCGTGGTGCAGGGCCGCGTGGTCGTGGGCCCGCAGGTCGCGGCGGAACCAGACCAGTCCGCGCTCGTATTGTTTTTTCATGGCGTGGATATTAGCTGGACGCTGGCCGTTTTAATCAGAGCCAGACCGCAAATCGTCAGCGTAAAATTAGGGTTATGGCCATGGACTTCGACCCGATCAACTTCACGCATCACTTTTTGATCGCCATGCCCGGCCTCGACGACGAGTCGTTTGTCGGCAGTGTGATCTACATGTGCGAACACACCGAGCGTGGCGCGCTGGGCTTGGTCATCAACAAGCCGAGCGACATCAGCTTGAAAAGCCTGTTTGACAAAGTCGAGTTGCCGTTGCGCCGAGAAGACCTCAGTCAGGCGCCAGTTTTCAAGGGCGGGCCGGTGCAGACCGAACGCGGTTTTGTGCTTCACGAAAGCATGCTGCCAGGCCATGAGTCGGTCTACGCATCGACCATGTCGATCCCCGGCGGGCTTGAAATGACCACCTCCAAAGACGTTCTCGAAGCGCTGTCGACAGGTGCCGGCCCACGCCGCGTATTTGTCTCGCTGGGTTATTCAGCTTGGGGTGAAGGGCAGTTGGAGTCCGAGATTTCAGACAACAGCTGGCTCACCGTGGCGGCTGACCCGGCGGTTATTTTTGACACCCCGGTCGAGCAGCGCTACGACAAGGCCTTGCTGTTGCTCGGCCTGCAGCGCTGGATGCTGTCGCCTGAGGCTGGCCACTCATGAGCGTCGGGGCTGCCATTGAGTTGGCCCCCTCGGTCCAAACCTTCCTGGCTTTTGATTTTGGGCTCAAGCGCACCGGTGTGGCCAGCGGCAACCGGCTGACGCGCACCGCCACGCCGCAAACCACCATCAGCGCTGTCGGCGACGCGCGTTTTGGGCCGATTGCCGCACGCATCAAAGAATGGCAACCCGACGCCTTGGTGGTCGGCGTTCCTTATCATCCCGACGGTGCCAGCCACGAGAACACCCTGCGTGCGAAAAAGTTTGCGCGCCAATTGCGCGGCCGTTTCGGGCTCAGCGTTCACGAAGTCGACGAGCGTTACAGCACCACCGAAGCGCACGGGCTCGGGGCGGCAGATGCTGACGCGGCGTCGGCCTGCATCATTCTTGAGCAATTTTTAAGGAGTCTTTCTTGAAGACCGTCGAATCCCTGAACGCTGAAGCGCTTTACCTCGAATTGCTGCGCAGTCTGCAGTCACTGCTGGCCAGCTACCCCAAACCACCTCGCTTAGTCGGTGTTGCGTCGGGCGGTGCTTGGCTGGCTGAGCGCCTGCAAAAAGACCTCGGTTTGAGTGACCCGGTGGGCGTGCTGTCGTCGGTCATGCACCGCGACGACTTTGCCAGCCGCGGCCTGGCCTCCAGCGCGCAAACCTTGCTGCCTTTTGATGTCAATGGAGAGCACCTGATCGTGCTTGACGATGTGCTCTACACCGGCCGCACCATCCGCGCGGTGCTGAATGAACTCTTTGACTACGGCCGGCCGGCCAGTGTCAAATTGGCGGTGCTGGTCGACCGCGGAGGCCGTGAGTTGCCGGTGCAACCCGACTTGGCGATGGCGCGCATCACCTTGCCGGTGACGCAGTCGCTGCAACTGGCGCGTTCAGACGCCGGTCTGTTCAGTTTTGAACTCCAGGGAGCCTAAAACGTGTTGTACCGACGAAACCCCCAACTCAACAAACACGGCGAGCTGATTCATCTGCTCTCCACCGAAGGTCTGTCCAAAGCCACGCTGACGCAGATTTTGGACACCGCCGCGAACTTTGTCAGCGTCAGCGACCGCGAGGTCAAGAAGGTTCCGCTGCTGCGCGGCAAGAGCGTTTTCAACCTGTTCTTTGAAAACTCCACCCGCACGCGAACGACTTTTGAAATCGCCGCCACACGGCTGTCAGCCGACGTCATCAACCTCGACATCGCGCGTTCGTCAGCCTCCAAGGGTGAGTCGCTGCTCGACACAATTGCCAATCTCAGCGCCATGGCGGCTGACATTTTTGTGGTGCGCCACAGCGAGTCGGGCGCGCCGTACCTGATCGCCCAGCACGTGGCGCCGCATGTGCACGTGATCAACGCCGGCGACGGTCGCCATGCGCACCCGACGCAAGGCCTGTTGGACATGTACACCATCCGCCATTACAAGAAAGACTTCAGCAATCTGACGGTCGCCATCGTCGGGGACGTGCTGCATTCGCGGGTGGCGCGCTCGGACATTCATGCGCTGACCACGCTCGGTTGTGCCGAGGTGCGGGTGGTCGGCCCCAAAACGCTGGTGCCGTCCAATATGTCGGAAATGGGTGTGCGGGTCTGCCACACATTGGAAGAAGGCATTCGGGGTGCCGACGTGGTCATCACCCTGCGCTTGCAAAACGAACGCATGTCGGGCGGCTTGCTGCCCAGCAGCCAAGAGTATTTCAAGAGCTTTGGCCTGACCCCTGAAAAGCTGCAGCTGGCCAAGCCAGACGCCATCGTCATGCATCCTGGGCCGATCAACCGCGGGGTTGAAATCGACTCGGCGGTGGTCGACGGCCCGCAAAGCGTGATCTTGCCGCAGGTCACTTACGGGATCGCTGTGCGGATGGCGGTCATGAGCATCGTTGCCGGGAATGAAGCATGAAAATTCTGATTAAAAATGGCCGCGTCATCAACCCAGCCACAGGCTTTGACGAATGTGTTGAGGTAGCGATTGCGGCGGGCCGCATCGTCAGCATGGGCGCTGTGGCGGCTGACTTCGCGCCGAACAAAACGATCGATGCTGCGGGCTGCGTGGTGGCGCCGGGACTGGTCGATTTGTCGGTGCGCCTGCGCGAACCCGGCCACGAACACGAAGGCATGCTGGCCAGCGAATTGGCCGCTGCCGTCGCCGGCGGTGTGACCAGTTTGGTCTGCCCGCCCGACACCGACCCGGTGCTCGACGAGCCCGGCTTGGTTGAAATGCTGAAGTTTCGCGCTGAGAAATTGCACCAGTCGCGGGTCTTCCCGTTGGGCGCTTTGACGCGCGGATTGCAAGGCATGGCCCTGACCGAAATGGTGCAACTGACTGAAGCCGGCTGCGTCGGTTTCAGCCAAGCTGAAGTGCCGCTGGAAGACACGCAAGTGCTGATGCGCGCTTTGCAGTACGCCGCCAGTTTTGACTACACAGTGTGGCTGCGTCCGCAAGACATGCATCTGGGCAAAGGCGTCGCAGCCAGTGGCCCGCTGGCCACGCGCTTGGGGCTGAGCGGTGTGCCGGTGGCGGCTGAAACCATCGCGCTGCACACGATTTTTGAGCTGATGCGTGTGACCGGTGCGCGGGTGCATCTGTGCCGCATCAGCAGCGCTGCCGGCGTGGCGCTGGTGGCTCAAGCCAAGGCCGATGGTTTGCGGGTCACTTGTGACGTCAGCATCAACAGCTTGCACCTGACCGACACCGACATGGGTTACTTCGACAGCCGCATGCGGCTTGATCCGCCGCTGCGCCAGCAACGCGACCGCGATGCCCTGCGACGCGGGTTGCTCGACGGCACGCTGGACGCGCTGGTGTCCGACCATTCGCCGGTCGACGAAGATGCCAAAACCTTGCCCTTTGCCGAAGCCGAACCGGGCGCTACCGGGCTGGAGTTGCTGCTGGGGCTGGCTTGCAAATGGGGTGACGAGAGTGGCGCCGGCTTGCTGCGTGCATTGGCGGTGCTGACCAGCGAACCGGCCCGCGTGCTCGGCTCTGCTTTGGGCCCGCTGCACACCAGCGCCGGTCAACTGGTCAAGGGCGGCGTGGCCGATGTGTGCATTTTCAATCCGGCTTCAAGCTGGGTTGTCGAGCCCGCCGCTTTGCGCAGTCAGGGCAAACACACGCCGTTTTCAGGCTACGAGTTGCCGGCACGGGTGGGTTGGACGCTGGTCGGCGGCCAAGTGGCTTACGAAGCGCACTCGGCATGAGATTGGTCAGGCTCGGCTACCGATTGTTGCGGGCCTTTTTTCACACATTCGCCGGCTTCTGGATTATTCGGACGCGCTTTCATCGGCTGTCGGCCGAAGAGCAGGGTCAGCACGTCAACATCTGGGCCCGACAGATGCTGGCCATCAGCGGTGTTGAGCTGGTGCTCAAGGGCGAGCCGCTGGCCACCGGGCCGGTGTTGTTGGTGGCGAATCACATTTCGTGGCTCGACATTTTGGTGATGCACTCGGCTGTTTATTGCCGTTTTATCTCGAAGTCTGAAGTCAAGCGTTGGCCATTGGTGGGCACTTTGGCGGCCGGTGCTGGGACCTTGTTCATCGAGCGCGAATCGCGGCGTGATGCGCACCGCGTGCTGCATCACATGGTGGCGCATTTACACGAAGGGCAGGCGCTGGCGGTGTTCCCCGAAGGCACGACCAGCGACGGCCTGAGCCTGCTGCCTTTTCATGCCAATTTGATTCAAGCCGCCATCACCGCCAATGCGCCGGTGCAGGCGATGGCCTTGCGCTTTATAGACAGGCGCACGGGCCTGGTGAGTCAAGCGCCAAGCTTTGTCGGCGATGACACGCTGCTGGGCTCGATGTGGCGCACGCTGACGGCACGCGCGTTGATCGCTCAAGTGACGGTGGGTGCACCGGAGTTGGCGCGCGGCCGCGATCGGCGCGCTTGGGCGAAAGATTTACAAAACGAAGTTCAGCGACTCCGGGACGCTGATTAAAGACTCAGCCCGCCGCGCGCGGGAAGGTCACCACGTGATCCACCTGCGCCCGAATGCCGATCCATTCGCCCAGCGCGTGGTCGTGGTGTGAAGGCACATGCGCCATCACCGACTCACCGCTTTGCAGCTTCAAGGTGTACAAAAATTCAGAGCCTCGAAAAGCTTTGCGCAAGATCTGCGCTTTGACCGGCGCGGCATCGTCATGGACGATGTCGTCGGCGCGCAGCAGCACGTCGCAAAGGCCATCTTGGTAGGCGTTTGACAGCGGGCATTCCTGCACGTCAAGCAAGTCGCCAAGCGCCGTGCGTACCACCACGTTGCCTTGTTTTTGTTGCTCGATTTGCGCCTGCGCAAAAACACCGTGACCAATGAATTCTGCGACGAAGCGCGTGGCCGGGCGGTGGTACAGCTCGTAGGCCTCATCCCACTGCTGCAGCTGGCCTTCGTGCATGACGCCGATGCGGTCGCCGATGGCAAAAGCTTCGAGTTGGTCATGCGTGACAAACAGCGCCGTCGCACCGGCTGCCTTCAAAATGCCGCGCACTTCATGCGCCAAGCGCTCACGCAAATCAACGTCGAGGTTGGAAAACGGCTCGTCCAGCAGCAGCAGCCGCGGCCGCGGTGCCAAGGCCCGCGCCAGTGCTACACGCTGTTGTTGGCCGCCCGACAACTGGTGCGGGTGCAGGTTTTCGGCATGGCTCAAACCGACCAATTCGAGCACTTCTTGCACGCGCAAACGACGCTCGGCAGCCTTCAGGTGGTGCAAGCCAAAGCCGACGTTGTTGGCCACATCAAGGTGCGGAAACAGCGCGTAATCCTGGAACACCATGCCAATCCGGCGCGACTCGGCCGGCAAATGAAGCTGTGGGCTGCTGACGATGTCGTCCGCCAGTCGAATGCTGCCAGCGGTGGCTTTCTCCAAGCCGGCCACGGCGCGCAGCAGCGTGGTTTTGCCGCAGCCGGACGGGCCGATGAGCACGCCAATTTCGCCCGCCGCCAACGTGAAGGAGACGTTGTCAACCGCCCGGTGCGTCCGACCGGCGTAGTGAACGCACAACTGAGAGACATTCAAAAACATGGTTTTCATTGTAGATGATTACAATTCTCATTCGCACTTGCTACGGTATTTCGCAGAGGCAAGTCAGGGCCCTTTATTTTCTGGAATTCATGCTTCGTCGCCTCATCCCTTCCACGCTGCTGCTGTTACTTGTGTTGGTCTTGGCTTTGCCGGTGTTGGCGATCATTTTGTCGTGGACGCAGTTGGACCGCCACTCATGGGATATCTTGCGGGAAATGGGTCGCACGGTGCTGCCGGATTACGTGAGCACCACTGTGTTGTTGTGTCTGTCTGTGGCGCTGGGCGTGGGTGCTGTCGGCATGGCCACAGCAGCGGCCGTGACGCTGTTTGATTTCCCCGGCCGGCGCACCTTTGAATGGGCGCTGTTGCTGCCGCTGGCCATGCCGGCTTACGTGGTGGCTTATGCCTACACCGACTTTTTACAATACGCTGGGCCGTTCCAAGGTTGGCTGCGAGTGTCGTTTGACTTGCAAGGACGCTTGCTGCCCGAGGTGCGCAGCTTGGGCGGTGCGGTGCTGGTTTTCACGGTCGCGCTGTATCCGTATGTGTACCTGTTGGCGCGCACTGCATTGACCGAGCGTGCGGTGCACCTGATGGAGGCGGCCCGCTTGCTGGGTGCGCCTTTGTCGCGGCGTATTCGCGAAGTCGCCTTGCCGCTGGCCCGGCCTGCCGTGGCGGCCGGTGTCGCGCTGGCGCTGATGGAAACACTGGCCGACTTTGGGGTTTCCAGTTACTTCGGGATTCAGACGTTCACAGCGGGCATTTACAAAGCCTGGCTCAGCATGGATAACCGGATGGCGGCCGCGCAACTGGCCACGGTGCTGCTGTTGTTCGTCGCGTTGTTGCTGAAGATTGAGCAGAGTGCGCAAAAGCGCATGCGCTTTGCGGGCGCGCGGGGCGACCGTGCGGGCGCTGCCGACGCCGCGCCAACGCGTCTGCGTGGCCAGCGCGCTGTCTTGGCTTGGTTGGTTTGTGCGCTGCCGATTGCACTCGGCTTTGTGCTGCCGGTGCTCTTCATGCTGCGGCCGCTGCAGGCCGGTTGGGATGATTTGTCTTGG
The DNA here is from genome assembly GCA_041442125.1 of Polaromonas sp. GTDB lineage: Bacteria > Pseudomonadota > Gammaproteobacteria > Burkholderiales > Burkholderiaceae_C > Polaromonas. The sequence continues at coordinate 21,278 of JASDRC010000059.1, forward strand.
CTGTCTTTTGCGCAGTGGTCTTTCAACAGCGTCTGGCTGGCCAGTCTGACCGCCGTGCTGGCCACCGGCATTGCGCTGACGCTGGCCTTTGCGCTGCGGCATCGACCGCACGGGCTCAACCGCGCGGCCGTGCAACTCGTCAGCTTGGGCTACGCCGTGCCGGGCGCAGTGATCGTCGTCGGCTTGCTGCTGCCAGTCGGTTGGCTGCAGTCGGTCGCGCCACAAACCAGCGTTGGCTATTGGGTCACGGCGACGGCGCTGGGCATTGTCTGGGCTTATCTCGTGCGTTTTTGCGCAGTGGCTTTGCAGTCAGTGCAAAGCGGTTATTCGCGCATTCCCAGCAGCTTGGACGACAGCGCCCGCATGCTCGGCACCACCGGCATGGGCTTGCTCAGCCGCGTCCATTGGCCGCTGCTGAAACGCTCGGTGGCCGTCGCCGGCTTGCTGGTCTTTGTCGACGTCATGAAAGAGCTGCCGGCGACGCTGGTGCTACGGCCTTTCAACAGCGACACGCTGGCGGTGGTGACCTACCAATTGGCGCGTGATGAGCGCTTGGCCGAAGCCGCTTTGCCGGCCCTGGCGCTGGTGCTGGTCGGCTTGTTGCCGGTCGCTTTGCTGAGCCGGACCTTGCGGTCGCGCTGAAGCACGCCTGGAAAGGTGCGCGGTCGCCGTCGGCCAGTGTGCATTTTTAAAATCAGTCCTCGAACGAGCGTCAGACCGCGTGCCCAACATAGTCAAAACGGACTAAGCGGCCATGCCGTCAGCGGTCAGCTGTCGCAGCGTTTTTATACAGACACCACAGCCGGTAGATTGATTTTTTATTCTTTGGAGTGCTTGTTTTTTGTCGTCAGCAGGTTTAGAGTGCAACTGTCTGAGCAATCAGACGCAAGTCGGCAGTAGCCAGTCTGTGCCCTAAGGGCGTTCAGATAAAGCGGCCCCGGCGAAACATGGTGACAATCTTTTGGCACCATTGCATTGAGGGACTTCTATCTCCCCACAGTGCAAGTCAACGGCATGGACCTCGTGTCCGCCGTCAAGCCCGACGAACCAGCCTAGAGCCAGTTCGCCGGGCTTTCTTTTTGGAGCGCATCGATGATTCATTCTTGCACTGGCGCTGTCTGGCCAACGACCGTTGGAGCAGTCACCAAAAGGTTCTAGGCCTTTAAAGGCAATCCGAGACGGCAGAAAAAAAGAAAGACAAAGCCTTGTGAATCATCCAGTGTTGACCATCGTGTTGGCGGGTATCGTTGCTTGTCTGGTGCTTGATCTTTGGCAGCAGTTGCTGAAGCGACTGTTGGGGATTCCTGCGTCCAACTGGGCGGTCGTCGGGCGCTGGTTCATTCGCACATGGCGTGTCAAAACCATGTACCAGCCCACCATCGATGCAGAGCCGCCAGAACCCAGGGAGCTGCGAGTCGGCTGGTTGGTGCATTACGCTGTGAGCATGGGCTATGCGGCCGTGCTCTACGCCCTGATGACAGTTGTGCCGGTGTTCAAACCCACGTTGTTCGACGGCTTGGTTTTTGGCGCCTTGAGTGTGGCGGTGCCCTGGTTTTATTTCATGCCTTGCATGGGCAAAGGCGTGATGGCCCGGCACACAGCCGCGCCCTTCAAAGCCTGTTGCCTGGCGCTGGTCAACCATTTGGTTTATGGCGTCGCTTTGACTCTGTCACTGGGTTGGATGTAGAGCACCCAACAAAAGCAAAAACCCCGATCAACGTGAGCTGTTGATGAGGCTCATGTCTATCGGGGTTTTACATCTTTGGCGGAAGCGGTGAGATTCGAACTCACGGAGGACTCACATCCTCGGCAGTTTTCAAGACTGCTGCATTCAACCGCTCTGCCACGCTTCCAAGGAGGTTAGTTTAACCTGAGTTTTGTTGCTCAAATCTCAGCACTGGGCCCTTGCGGTCTGCTTTTTTAAGTCGCCTTCAGCATACCGCGGGTCTCAATGAACTCGACAATTTGCGACAGTCCGGTCAGGGTTTTGAGGTTGGTCATGACGAAAGGCTTGAGGCCTTTGGCGTTGGTGCGCATGCGAATGGTGTCGGTTTCCATGACGCCCAAGTCAGCGCCCACGTAAGGTGCGAGATCGATTTTGTTGATGACGAAGAGGTCGCTCTTGGTGATGCCGGGGCCGCCTTTGCGGGGGATTTTTTCACCAGCGGCCACGTCGATCACGTAGATCGTCAGGTCGCTGAGTTCGGGGCTGAAGGTGGCGGCCAGGTTGTCACCGCCGGACTCGATAAACACCACGTCGGCGTCTGGAAAATCCACCAGCATGCGGTCAATCGCTTCGAGGTTGATGGAGGCGTCTTCACGAATGGCGGTGTGTGGGCAACCACCGGTTTCAACCCCCATGATGCGGTCGGCGTCGAGCGCACCGCTGACGGTCAGCAGGCGCTGGTCTTCTTTGGTGTAGATGTCGTTGGTGATGGCGACCAGGTCGTATTGGGTCTTCATGGCCTTGCACAGCATTTCTAACAAAGTGGTTTTGCCGGAGCCGACAGGGCCGCCGATGCCGACCCGCAAAGGCGGCAGTTTTTTGGTGCGGTTCGGAATGTGGTGCAAGGTCATGATGTACTTAAACGGACAAGGGAGATCAAAAAAATCTAGGAACGAAACAACCGCGAATATTGGGCTTCGTGGCGTGCCGACAAAATAGCCAGCATGGGCGAGAACGCTTGCCGCTCTTCATCGGGTATGACCAGCGCGGCTTGCACAGCGGCGGGAATTTCCCGGCTCAAACGGGCCAGCACACGCTGCCCAGCGCTTTGTCCGAGCGGGACAGATTTGAGTGCCGCTTGCATCATGTTTTCTGCCCAGCCAAAGGCGAAGGCCAGCAAGCAGTCGCGCAGGCTGGCTGCCGTGGGTGAGGCGGCCAGCGCATAGGCAACAGGGTAGGTCGGCGGCAGTGCTGCGCAGACGGCAATGTGCTCGGCGTTGACGCCGTCGTGGTTGCGCAGCCATTCCAGCAACGACTTGCCCATTTGCGCGGTTTGCAAGCGCATCTCGCTGGTTTCGCGGGTTTGCAAAATCCAGTCGTTGAGCGCACGCACCCGTGTCAAGTCGCCGCTGCGCCAAGCGGCTGTGGCGCCGGCAACGACCGGTAAGTCAGCGCGTGCCAGGCTCAGCTGCAGTTGCGCGCTGAGCCAGTCGGCAGCGCTGGCTTCGGTGCTGATGTGGCCCCACTCGACAGCGGCTTCTAGCCCTTCTGAATAAGAAAAACCACCCACAGGCAAGGCCGGCGATGCCAGCCAAATGAGCTGAATCAGGCTGGCCGCTGACAGGGCTTGGCTGGACGAACAGGAATCGCTGATCTCGCTGAACATGGACGGAAGTTGCGCTGCGCGGCTCAGCTCGCCGGCGGCTTGGCCGGACGCTGCGCATGAAACTGGATAGGTACGGCGGTCGCTGCTGTCACGGCGGTTGCCGGTGCAGCGTGTTTGTGAGAATCCGCATGGGAATGACCGTGCCCGTGGTCATGCTGGCAGTCCGGGCCGTGCACATGCGGTGCCGCCGCTGGCGCTGGCGTGATGGCATGACTGTGCGCATGGGTGGCTGCGCTGTAGGCGCCGCCTTCGGGCTCAAAAGCTTCCTCAACTGCGTTGACGATCAGGTGCATGGCGCGCAGCAGGTCGGCCAGCACGTGGTCGGGTTCGATCTTCAGGTGGTCGGGTTTGAGTTCAATCGGCACATGGCGATTGCCGAGGTGGTAGGCCGCGCGCGTCAGGTCAAACGGCGAGCCGTGGCTGGTGCAGGCCGTGATGCGCAGCACCGCTTGCGGGGCCGCCAACACCCTGACCATCGAGCCGTCTTCGGCCACCAGCACGTCACCGCCACGCACCAGTGTGCCGCGCGGCAAAAACACGCCGAGATGCCGTCCGAGTGAATCGGAGCTGTCGAAGCGGCTTTTCTGCCGCACGTCCCAGTCGAGTTCGACTGTGGCGGCGCGTTTGAGCAAGACGGGTGCAAGGCCTTGGCCCTGCGCGATGAGTTTGGAGACTTGAAGCATGGAGCCCATTAAAACAAAAAGTAGCGTTGCGTCATGGGCAAGCTGGTCGCGGGCTCGCAGGTGAGCAGTTGGCCGTCGGCGCGCACCAGGTAAGTTTGCGGGTCAATCTCCATGCGCGGCAGGTAATTGTTGTGGACCATGTGCTGCTTGCGCACGCTGCGGATGTTTTTCACGGCACTCAAGGTCTTGGCCAAACCGAAGCGTTCCTTCACACCCGCCGCTTGCGCTGCCTGCGACACAAAGGTCAGCGAACCCTTGGCAACAGCGCCACCAAAGCTGCCAAACATCGGTCGGTAGTGCACCGGCTGCGGCGTCGGGATCGAGGCATTGGGGTCGCCCATGGCGGCCATGGCGATGAAACCGCCCTTCAAAATGATCGACGGCTTGATACCGAAAAAAGCCGGTCGCCAGACCACCAAGTCAGCCCATTTGCCGGGCTCGATGGAGCCGACTTCGTGTGAGATGCCGTGGGCGATGGCTGGGTTGATGGTGTATTTGCTGATGTAGCGTTTGGCGCGGAAGTTGTCGTTGCGCGAATTCTCTTCGGCTTCGCCCGTGCCCGTGGCCAGCGGATTCGCCAGCCAGCCGCGTTGCTGCTTCATCTTGTGCGCGTTCTGCCAGGTGCGGATGATGACTTCACCGACGCGGCCCATGGCTTGGCTGTCGCTGCTCATCATGCTGATGGCCCCGAGGTCATGCAAGATGTCTTCGGCGGCGATGGTTTCTTTGCGGATGCGACTTTCGGCAAATGCCAAGTCCTCGGCAATCGACGGGTCGAGGTGGTGGCAGACCATCAACATGTCGACATGCTCGTCCAGCGTGTTGACGGTGTAGGGCATGGTCGGGTTGGTCGACGAGGGCAAAAAGTTGGCCTCACCGACGACCCGCATGATGTCCGGCGCATGACCGCCGCCCGCGCCTTCGGTGTGAAAGGCGCAGAGCGATCTGCCTTTGGTCGCGGCAATGGTGTCCTCGACAAAGCCGGATTCATTCAGCGTGTCACTGTGGATGGCGACTTGCACATCGGTCAGTTCTGCCACGTCGAGGCAGTTGCTGATGGCCGCTGGCGTGGTGCCCCAGTCTTCGTGCAGCTTGAGGCCGATGACGCCGGCGTTGATTTGCTCGTGCAAGGCGGCCGGCAGGCTGGCGTTGCCCTTGCCCAAAAAGCCCAGGTTCATGGGGAAAGCGTCGGCGGCTTGCAGCATGCGTTCGATGTTCCACGGCCCGGGTGTGCAGGTGGTGGCAAAGGTGCCGGTGGCCGGGCCGGTGCCGCCGCCCAGCATGGTGGTGATGCCGGAGCTCAGGGCCTCTTCAATTTGCTGCGGGCAAATGAAGTGGATGTGCGAGTCAATGCCGCCCGCGGTGACGATCATGCCTTCGCAGCTGATGATCTCGGTGCCCGGGCCAATGATGATGTCAACGCCGGGTTGCACGTCTGGATTACCGGCTTTGCCGATGGCTGCAATGCGCCCGTCTTTCAAACCGATGTCGGCTTTGACGATGCCCCAGTGGTCGATGATCAGCGCATTGGTCAAGACGGTGTCGACCGCGCCTTGTGCCCGCGTGGTTTGCGACTGCGCCATGCCGTCGCGGATGGTTTTGCCGCCGCCAAATTTCACTTCTTCGCCGTAGCCGCCAGCACGCAGCGTGTAGTCGGCCTCGACTTCAATCAGCAGGTCGGTGTCGGCCAAGCGAACGCGGTCGCCGACCGTCGGGCCAAACATTTCAGCGTAAGCGCGTCGTCCAATGGTTGCCATGTCAGTGTCTCGAAAAAAATTGAAAAAAGGCGTTTACAGCGCGCCTTGGACGAGCCCGCGAAAGCCGTAAACCTTGCGCTCGCCGGCGTAGTCAACCAGTTCGACCGTGCGTTGCTGGCCGGGCTCGAAGCGCACCGCCATGCCGGAAGCGATGTTCAGCCGCATGCCACGCGCAGCGTCTCGGTCAAAACCCAGCGCCGCGTTGGTCTCTGCAAAATGGTAGTGCGAACCGACCTGAATCGGCCGGTCGGCGGTGTTTTGCACCACCATGCTAATGGTGCGGCGGCCGGGGTTGATGGCATGCTCGCCAGCGTCAATCAGGTATTCGCCAGGGATCATGCGCACGGTCATTTGCCGCCCCTGAAAAGCCACAGCGCCGCGCCGATAGCCAGCGCCAAGGCGACAAAGCCCAAAGCGTCAGTGCTGTGCCAGTGCGAGCCCGACAGACCGTGGCCGTCATGTGCAAAGGCCGTGGTGGAAAGCGCTGAAAAAGCTGTCAGTGCGGCGGTTTTGATTAACGTGAAGTTCATGGTCAAACAATCGGTTGGTGCACGGTGACGAGCTTGGTGCCGTCGGGAAAAGTCGCTTCGACTTGGATGTCGGTGATGAGGTCGGCGATACCGTCCATGACGTCGGCGCGGGTCAAGATGGTGCGGCCTTCGCTCATGAGCTGGGCGACGGTTTTGCCGTCGCGTGCGCCTTCCATGACGGCGGCGCTGAGCAGGGCCACGGCTTCTGGGTAGTTGAGTTTGAGTCCACGGGCGCGTCGGCGTTCGGCCAGCAGTCCGGCCGTGAAGATCAGCAGCTTGTCTTTTTCTCTGGGGGTCAGTTCCATGTTTTCTCCGGGTGGGCCGACTGTGTCTGCCACAAGGTTGGCAGGCAAGAATAATGCCACGCTAAGCGCGACGGTGGCACAGAAACTGCACAACTGGCAGGCGGCCTACCGTACAACCCTCCTGCCATGACCGACCCACTGCCCCTTTCTCCATTGCCGCTCAGCCCGGCTGCCGAGCTGCGCCCGCCAAAGGCGCCGGTGCAACACATCATCAAGGTCCGGCGGGACTACAACAGCTGGGTCGCCAGCGAAACCATGGAAGATTACGCGCTGCGCTTCACGCCGCAGCGCTTTCGCAAGTGGTCTGAATGGCGGGTTGCCAACACCGCTTTTGGTGCGGCTGCGTTTTTGATTCTGGAGGCCGTCGGCGCCACCTTGCTGGTCAAGTACGGCTTCACCAATGCGTTTTGGGCCATTTTGGCGACCGGTCTGATCATCTTCACGGCGGGCCTGCCCATCAGCATTTACGCCGCACGCTACGGTGTTGACATGGACTTGCTGACGCGCGGCGCTGGCTTTGGCTACATCGGCTCGACGCTGACTTCGCTGATTTACGCCTCCTTCACCTTTATTTTCTTTGCGCTCGAAGCCGCCGTCATGGCTTATGCGCTGGAGCTGGCGCTCGGCATTCCGCCGGCGTGGGGCTATCTGATTTGCGCGCTGGTGGTCATTCCGCTGGTGACGCACGGCGTCTCGACCATCAGCCGACTGCAGATGTGGACGCAACCGATCTGGTTGTTGATGCTGGTGGTTCCTTTTGCCTATGTGTTGATGCGCGATCCTGGTGCGTTTTCAGGGGTATTGCACTACGCTGGTGAGATGGGCACGGCTGGCGGCTTTGACTTGCACCTGTTTGGTGCTGGCTTGACGGTGGGGATTGCGCTCATCACGCAGATGGGCGAGCAGGCAGATTACTTGCGCTTCATGCCGGTGCAAACGCCTGCCACGCGCTGGCGTTGGTGGGCGGGCGTGCTGGCCGGTGGGCCGGGCTGGGTTTTGTTGGGCGTGGTCAAAATGCTGTGCGGCGTGTTGCTGGCCTACTTGGCCATCAACAACATGGTGCCGCCAGACCGCGCGGTCGACCCAAACCAGATGTACTTGGCGGCCTACGAATACGTCTTTCCCAACTACGGCTGGGCGGTGGCGGCGACGGCGCTGTTTGTGGTGATCTCGCAGCTCAAGATCAATGTCACCAACGCCTATGCTGGCTCGCTGGCGTGGTCTAACTTCTTTTCGCGGCTGACGCACAGCCACCCGGGCCGCGTGGTCTGGGTCGTCTTCAACACCTTGATCGCCTTCATGCTGATGGAGATGAACGTCTTCAAGGCCTTGGGCGACGTGCTCGGCCTGTATTCCAACATTGCCATCGCTTGGATGATGGCGGTGGTGGCCGACTTGGTCATCAACAAACCGCTCGGCTTGTCGCCCAAAGGCATTGAGTTCAAGCGGGCACATCTGTATGACGTCAATCCGGTGGGCGTCGGTGCCATGGCCTTGGCGTCGGTGGTGTCGGTGGCTGCGTACCTGGGTGCGTTTGGGCCGCTGGCGCAGGCTTTTTCAGCGGTGATCGCGATGCTCACTGCGCTTGTCACTGCGCCGCTGATCGCTTGGGCCACGCGCGGTCGTTATTACATCGCCCGTGAGGCGGAGCGTACCGAAGAAGCCACGCCTGCGCTGGGTGTTTTTCGGGCCCATCGCATGAGCCGCTGCGTGATTTGTGAGCGCGAGTACGAAAGCCCCGACATGGCGCATTGCCCGGCTTACCAGGGCGCCATCTGCTCCCTGTGTTGCACGCTCGACGCGCGTTGTGGCGACATGTGCAAACCGCACGCCAGTCTGGCGTTTCAATGGTCGGCCACTTTGCGCTGGTTGTTGCCGCGCCGCAGCTGGCCCTATCTGGACACCGGGCTGGGTCACTTTTTGTTGCTGATGCTGGTCATCGTGCCGCTGTTGGGCAGTGTCTTTGGCCTGCTGTATCACCAAGAGCTGCGGCCGCTGGCAGAGGCCGCAGGCGTCTCTGGCGCGGCTTTGCGCTCAGGTTTTGTGAAAGCCTACATGGCGCTGCTGCTGATTGCCGGCATGGTGGCGTGGTGGATGGTGCTGACCCAAAAGAGTCGGCAGGTGGCGCAAGAAGAGTCCAACCGGCAGACGTATTTGCTGATGCAAGAGATTGACTCGCACCGGCAAACCGACGAGGCGCTGCAGCGCGCCAAGCAAGTCGCCGATCAAGCCAACCAAGCCAAGAGCCGCTACATCAGCGCCATCAGCCACGAGCTGCGCACACCGCTCAACAGCATCTTGGGTTATGCGCAGCTGATGGGCGAAGACCCGTCGATTCCGCCGCACCGCCGGCAGGCCGTCAGCGTCATCAAGCGCGGCGGCGAACATTTGCTGTCCTTGATTGAAGGCACCTTAGACATCGCGCGCATTGAAAGCGGCAAGCTCACCTTGAACGTCAAGCCCATGCATTTTGCCGATGGCGTGCAGGAAATGGCGAATCTGTTTGAGCTCGAAGCGTTGGCCAAAGGGCTGCAATTCAAGTTCGAGCCGGAAGGCGTGATGCCGCGGGTGGTGCGGGCCGACGAAAAACGCGTCCGGCAAATCCTCATCAACCTGCTTGGTAACGCCATCAAGTTCACGGCCAGCGGCAGCGTCACGCTGCGCGTGCGTTACGCCCGCGAGATGGCCTTGATCGATGTGGAAGACACGGGGCCGGGCTTGTCTGAAGCAGAACGCGAGCGTATTTTTGAGCCCTTCACGCGCGCTGACAGTGTCAGCACCAGCAGTGGCGCAGCGCCGGGCGCCGGGCTGGGTTTGACCATCGCGAAGATGCTGACCGACCTGATGGGCGGCGAGATGACACTGACCAGCGCGCCCGGGGTCGGCTCTATTTTCCGGGTGAAGTTGTTTTTGCCCGATCTGCACCAAGCAGCCGGAACCCCCGCCAGCGTGCCGCCGTTGAAGCGCCCGCGCCATGGTTATGCCGGTGAGCGCCGGCGCATCTTGGTGGTCGACAACGAAGAGGCGGACCGCGATATTTTGGTCAGCCTGCTGCAGCCCCTGGGATTCGAGATTCGCACCGCTGTCAGCGGCCACGACTGCCTTGATTTGTTGGCGGCCGGTTTGCAGCCGCACGCGATTTTGATGGACTTGGCCATGCCCGGCATCGACGGTTGGGAAACCATTCGCCGACTGCGTGCCTTGGGTGCATCGTCTGCCTCTTTGCAGTCAGCCCAGCCGCAGATTGCGATTGTCTCGGCCAACGCTTTTGACAAGGGGCTGGAGAACGATGTCGGCATCCGCAACGAAGACTTCATCCTCAAACCGGTGCGCCACAGCGAGCTGCTGGACTGGCTGGAACGCCAGCTCTCGTTGACCTGGCTGACACAAGCGTCTGCCCCTGTGGCAGTGGTGGTTGCCGCGCCACTGATGGCGCTCGTGTGGCCGCCCGCGTCTGAGCTGAAGGCCTTGAGTGAACTCATCAACCTGGGTTTTTTCCGCGGCATCATGAACCAGCTCACCCACATAGACAAAGCCCAGCCAGAGTGCCATGCGTTTGTCGCCGCCATGCAAGGGCTGGCACGCCAATTTGAGTTTGAAGCCATGGCCCGGCAAATCGATACCCACGCTGCTTTGCAAAAAACGCTGTCAGGAGCCGCCCCATGAGCCCCATGAATTCCCCGCCGCTGGCGCAAACGCTAGACCGCGCCAACAGCGACGTTGTGTTGATCGTCGATGACGTGCCCGACAACTTGTCCGTGCTGCACGATGCGCTGGACGAATCGGGCTACACGGTGCTGGTGGCGACCAACGGCGAGGCCGCCTTGCAACGCGCCGCGCAAGCGTTGCCCGACATTATTTTGCTTGACGCCATGATGCCGGGCATGGACGGCTTCGAGGTGGCACGCAGGCTCAAAGCCTCGCCCGCCACAGCGCCAATTCCGATCGTCTTCATGACTGGGCTGACCGAGACCGAATACTTGGTGGCGGCCCTCGACGTTGGCGGTGTTGACTACGTCACCAAGCCGATCAAACCGAAAGAAGTGCTGGCGCGCATTGCCGTGCATTTGCAGGGCGCCCGTGAAAAGCGCCAGGCCCGTAACGCACTGGACGCCTTTGGCTACGCCACCATCACGGTGCGCGTGAGCGACGGCAAGCTGATGTGGCAAACCCCGCTGGCGCGTGAGCTGCTGCAGCGCTACTACGGCACGGCCGCGCCGCAAACGCCAGCAGCGGTGTTGAACTGGCTGCGCCGGCACGTGGCCAATGCTGAGCAACAGATTGAGCCGCCGCGTTTGAGCATTGAGCAGGGCGCCAAGCGCCTGACCTGCCGGCTGCACCAGCAAACTGGCGATGACGACTGGCTGATCATCATGCGAGAAGAGTCCGACGAAACCGTCATTCAAGCCATGAGCCTCAGCTTCAAGCTGACGGCGCGCGAAGCTGAGGTGCTGTATTGGGTCGTCAAAGGCAAGATCAATCGCGATATTGGCGACATTCTGGGGACCAGCCCGATGACGGTGAAAAAGCACCTGGAGCGGGTCTTTGCCAAGCTCAGCGTCGAAACCCGGACGGCCGCTGCCGGCATGGCCATGAACCGCATTCGGCAGTTGCATCCGCAATTTGAAAACTAAGCAATAGCCGTCAACAGCGGCTATTCACCGCATGGTTCAGGGTCTTGCGTGCAGCATCTTCTATAAAACGTTACAATTCAAACTTCGGTATCGCAATAGCTTTGTGTGTCTAGCCTTTCCAAATTCATATCTTGAAGTGGCTTGATCCCATCAGCGCGGCGCTTCTCAGAGCCCGGACTTCTCAGTGTTTTCAGCGCCCATACAGCCCTGAACCTTGTCAGCACTGTTCTATTTTCCTAGCAAAGACTTCCCAAGCGGTGCCTATACCGGCGAAAAGCCGGCCGCCTCACATGCGGCCTGTCTACAGTCGGACCCCCCTTGGCTTGCTCGCAAGTCGTTTGTTTTCCCTTTTATGTGTGCCCGGCCCAAGCTGGGGCACCGCATTTTTTATGAATTATCACCACCTTATTGAGGTTGGTAAGTACCAGGTTTCACCCCTGGCAACCCAACTTGACGATGGCGGCTTTGCTGCCTCAGTCTCTATCCGTTCTGGCAAAGGCAGCGCTACGCACGACCGTGTGTCGCGCTTCACCAGATTGTTCGACAATGCGCCTGCCGCATTGCATTACGCGACCGAGCACGCGCTGGCCTGGATTGGCGAGCGCAATATCAACAACACCCGCGCACTGGCTTGACGCCAAGACGTTGAGCCGAGATTTTTGTATTTATCTGAAGGAGATGCAGCCATGGCAAAAGAAGAACTGATTGAAATGCACGGTCTGGTGGAAGAAGTTCTGCCTGACTCACGCTTTCGTGTCACGCTGGACAACGGCCACAAGTTGGTGGCTTACACCTCCGGCAAGATGCGCAAGAACCACATCCGCATCTTGGCGGGTGACCAGGTGTCCCTGGAACTCTCACCATACGACCTGAGCAAGGGCCGCATCACTTTCCGGCATATTGCTGGTCGTGCCCCCACAGGGTCTTCGCGTCCACCTTCGCGTTGATAAGCCCAAACCAGCATTAGCACGGTTGCGTGCTGCCGCTGGTTATTTTGTTGCTCTCCTTGACTCGGCTGCCTGTGGGCAGCCGTTTTTCGTGGCCGCCTACAACCCATGCCGCAGTTGCATCGCTCAATACGTTAGTCCAGTTTTTTGACCTGAACAGGCCTGTCAAATTCAGCCACTTCAACGTCAATCATGAGCGTCTTTCGTGAGCTCAGAAAATCCAAGTCAAAAAGCGCCATTCAGGCGCGGCTTTGCATCGATGAACCCTCACCGGTAAAAAGAAATTGCCAGCTTGGGCCGCAAAGCGGCAGTCGACGCCTGAGGTCCAGCGCTTGGTGGCGTAGCCTAACGACCCGTTACCATCAGCCGTATCGCTCACCGCTCAAGATGGACACGCCTTATGAAACAACCCCATTCCACCAACACCAGGTCATTTGAAAATAAATTTTTCGTCCTGCTTTTGCTGGTGGTGTCGTTGGGCTTTTTATGGGTGCTGTCGCCGTTCTATGGCGCGGTTTTTTGGGGGGCGGTGTTTGCCATTGTGTTTGCGCCCTTGCATGCTCGGTTGTTGCGAGCCATGCCGACACGGCGCACGTTGACAGCGGCCTTGGCGTTGCTGTTTATTTTGCTGTTGGTCATCTTTCCATTGGCTCTGCTCAGCGCCTTGTTGGTGCAGGAAGCCGGGTTGGTTTTTCAGCGGCTGCAGACGGGCGAGTTGAATTTCAGCCTTTATTTTCAGCAAATTTATGACGCACTGCCAAGTTGGGTCAGCGGTCTTTTGACCCGTTTTGGCCTGACCGACATGGGTTTGGTACAAGAACGTATCACGCTCAGCCTGAAGCAAGGCAGCCAGTTTTTCGCGACGCAAGCCCTGAGCATTGGGCAGAACACGTTTGATTTTCTGATGAGTTTTTTCATCTTGCTGTACTTGTTGTTCTTCTTTTTGCGCGACGGTTCGGCTTTGGGTCGGCGCATGATGGACACCTTGCCGTTGGAGGGTGACATCAAGCGGGACTTGTCTGGCAAGTTCATCACCGTGATACGTGCGACCGTCAAGGGCAACATTGTGGTGGCGATGGTGCAGGGCGCGCTGGGCGGGTTGATCTTCTGGATCTTAGACATCCATGCGCCGGTCTTGTGGGGCACCTTGATGGCCTTTTTGTCGCTGTTGCCAGCGATCGGAGCGGCCATCGTTTGGCTGCCTGTGGCGATTTACTTTCTGGCCACCGGCGCGGTGTTAAATGGTTTCTTGCTGGCCGCTTTTGGCGTGTTGGTGATTGGTCTGGTGGACAACGTGCTGCGCCCCTTGCTGGTCGGCAAAGACACCAAGCTGCCGGATTACGTGGTCTTGATGTCGACCATTGGCGGCATGGCGCTGTTCGGGCTGAACGGTTTTGTCATCGGGCCGGTGATCGCTGCTATGTTCATCGCCGCGTGGGATCTCTTTTCAGTTTCGCGCCAGCTGGAGCCACTGGTGCCGTTGAAGCCTGCTGAACCGACCGAAGCTTCTTCAAAATCACCGGCAGTGCCGCCCGCGAAATAATTTCAGCGCACAAGATCGGCCAGAGGCTGGCCTCCTACAAGCGAAGCACTGCATTTGAATTTGTGGGAGCTGAGCCTCTCAGCGATTCTTCTCGTGCCACCGCCTTCGTTATACGCCACCCGGCGTATTTCCCAATCCCTGCTGTTTCTTCAAAATCCAATCATCGCTGCGAAAAAGTGCTCAAGAGGCCCAAGGTCTTGACCTTCACGCGTGGTGAAAAACGATGGACCCCTTTACGGAGAAATATTTATGCCAGGTTTGAATTCACGTCGCTTCGCCCTCAAGGCACTCACTGCTGCTGTTGCGCTGTCCGGCTTCGCCAGTGTGTCAGCCTACGCCCAAGGTGCTGGCACCATCAAGGTCGGTATTTTGCACAGCTTGTCGGGCACCATGGCTATTTCTGAGACCGTGTTGAAAGACACCGTCCTGATGGCAATTGACGAGATCAATGCCAAGGGCGGCGTGCTCGGCAAAAAGCTCGAGCCGGTGATCGTCGACCCGGCTTCCAATTGGCCGCTGTTTGCTGAAAAGACCAAGCAGCTGCTGGGTCAAGACAAAGTCGCCGTGATTTTCGGTTGCTGGACTTCGGTCTCCCGCAAGTCGGTGTTGCCCGTCGTCGAAGAAATGAACGGCCTGCTGTTTTACCCCGTGCAGTACGAGGGTGAAGAACTCTCCAAGAACGTGTTTTACACAGGTGCAGCGCCCAACCAGCAAGCCATTCCCGCGGTTGACTACCTGATGAGCAAAGAAGGCGGCGGCGCCAAGCGTTGGGTCTTGCTGGGGACTGACTATGTCTACCCACGCACCACCAACAAGATTTTGCGTGCTTACCTCAAGAGCAAAGGCGTTGCTGACAAGGACATCGACGAGAAGTACACACCGTTTGGCCACTCTGACTACCAAACCATCGTCGCTGATGTGAAGAAATTCTCGGCGGGCGGCAAGACCGCGGTGGTCTCCACCATCAATGGCGACTCCAACGTGCCGTTTTACAAAGAACTCGGTAACGCCGGCCTCAAAGCCAAAGACGTGCCTGTGGTGGCCTTTTCTGTCGGGGAAGAAGAACTGCGCGGCGTCGACACCAAGCCGCTGGTTGGTCACCTGGCTGCTTGGAACTACTTCCAGTCAATCAAGAACCCAAGCAACACCGAGTTCATCAAGAAATGGAGCACTTACGCCAAGGCCAAGAACATCGCCGGCCACAAGGACAAGCCGCTGACCAACGACCCAATGGAAGCCACTTACATCGGCATCAACATGTGGAAGCAGGCGGTCGAGAAAGCCAAGTCTACCGACACCGACAAAGTTATTGCAGCGATGGCTGGCCAGACCTTCAAGGCACCGTCCGGCATCACTTCCAAAATGGACGAGAAAAATCATCACCTGCACAAGTCGGTCTTCATTGGTGAGATCCGTGCCGACGGCCAGTTCAATGTGGTCTGGAAGACGCCTGGCCCAGTCAAGGCTAAGCCATGGAGCCCATACATCGAAGGCAACGACAAAAAGCCTGACGAGCCGGCCAAAGTCGCCGGCAAATAAGCGGTTTTAGCTTGGCCACAAGCCGCACCTTGTTGAGCAGACAAGGCTGCGGCTTCTTCGCTTCTTGGCGTCTCTATTCATCTTTCACATGCACAACGACAGGTCACATCTCATGCCAAAGCGCTCAATCATCGTGCGCATTCTGCTGGCGTCCGCTCTTTTTTGGGGTGTTGGCAGTTTGCATGCGCTCACGCTCGAAGATGTCAAAGCCATGGCCGTGGGCAGCAGTGAATCCCGTTTGCAGGCCTTGGCCAACGCCGCCACAGATCCCAACGAAGCAACACTTGCTTACATTCAGGCACTGGCCGATGACGAAGTCAAGATCGCCGGTGGGCTGGTCCTGGTGGTCAAAGAAGACAAGGCCTTCGACCCGGTCTCTGGCAACGCGGTGCCACTGCCGGACAACGCCGAAGACGTCATCAACAACAACCTGATGCGCGGCGAACTGGACAACGCCTTGGCCTCCCTGAAGCTTTTCTCACCAAAAGAAGCGCAGCGCAAAGCAGCCATCAAGACATTGACGGGTGAGAACGACGCAGCCCGCTTGCCGTTGATAGAAAAAGCCTATGCCGCTGAAAAAGTGCCGCAACTCAAAGAGCAGCTGGGAACGCTGCGCGCCGCTATCTTGCTGAGCAGCAGCGACAAAACCAAGCGCCTGCAAGCGGCGGCCTTGCTCGCTGACAGCGGCGACCCGAGCACCAAGACGGTGCTGCTAGAGCGCCTCGCGCAAGAGTCCGATGCCGACGTGAAAGTGGCGCTCGCTGCCAGCCTGCGCAAGGTAGAGGCGGCGCTGGCCTGGGGCGACAGACTGGCCGCTGCTTTCAGCGGCATCAGCCTGGGTTCTATTTTGTTGTTGGTGGCCTTGG
The DNA here is from genome assembly GCA_041442125.1 of Polaromonas sp. GTDB lineage: Bacteria > Pseudomonadota > Gammaproteobacteria > Burkholderiales > Burkholderiaceae_C > Polaromonas. The sequence goes on from JASDRC010000059.1 coordinate 37,414, forward strand.
GGCTGGCCATCACCTATGGCTTGATGGGCGTCATCAACATGGCGCATGGCGAGTTGATGATGATCGGCGCCTATGCCACCTACCTGGTGCAAGGGCTGTTCCAAACCTATTTCCCGAACGCGTTTGACTGGTATTTACTGGCCGCCTTGCCGGTGGCCTTCATGGCTTCGGCCCTGATGGGTGCGGCGCTCGAACGCGGCGTTATCCGTTTCCTGTACGGTCGCCCACTCGAAACCCTCTTGGCCACTTGGGGCATCAGCTTGATGTTGCAGCAAATGGTGCGCAGCATCTTTGGCGCGCAAAACGTCGGCGTTGAAAACCCAGTGTGGATGAGTGGCGGCGTTCAGCTGATGGGCAACCTGTCACTGCCTTACAACCGCTTGGTGATTATCGGTTTTGCCATGGCCGTGTTGCTCGGTGTGGCGTGGCTGATCAGCCGGACGCGTTTGGGTTTGTTTGTCCGTGGCGTCACACAAAATCGCCCGATTGCGGCTTGCATGGGTGTCAATACGGCGCGTGTCGACACCTACGCGTTTGCCTTGGGCTCCGGCATTGCCGGATTGGCTGGCTGCGCGCTGAGCCAAGTTGGCAACGTTGGTCCAGACCTTGGCCAAAGCTACATCGTCGACTCCTTCATGGTGGTGGTGCTGGGCGGTGTTGGCCAACTGGCCGGCACGGTGTACGCCGCCATGGGGCTGGGCATTTTGAACAAGTTCTTAGAAGGTTGGACCGGCGCTGTGCTGGCGAAGATCGCCGTGCTTGTTTTCATCATCATCTTTATCCAGAAGCGTCCGCAAGGCATCTTCGCCATGAAAGGCCGCTCTGCGGAAGCTTGAAGCCACACCCATGAACGCAACTATTCAATCTGTCGTCCTTCCCGCCAAAGGCCCGCTGCTGTCGCGCAGCGGCTGGAGCGCCTTCATGGTCGCACTGATCGTCGTTTGTGCTGTCGCACCGGTACTCAATCTCTGGGTGCCCGAGGGCAGCGCTTGGCACATGAGCACCTACTCTGTGGCCTTGCTAGGCAAGATCATGTGCTATGCCATTTGTGCGCTGGCGATGGACTTGATCTGGGGTTACACCGGTATTTTGTCACTGGGGCACGGTGTATTTTTTGCCATCGGCGGCTACGTCATGGGCATGTACCTGATGCGCCAAATCGGCCTGGACGGCAATTACAAAAGCGACTTGCCAGACTTCATGGTCTTCCTCGACTGGAAGACCTTGCCCTGGCACTGGACCTTCAGTGGCAGCTTTGTGGCGACGCTGATCTTGATCGTGCTGGTGCCTGCTGTGGTGGCTTTTGTGTTCGGTTACTTCGCCTTTCGCTCGCGCATCAAAGGGGTCTATTTTTCCATCATCACGCAGGCCTTGACCTTTGCCGCCATGTTGCTGTTTTTTCGCAACGAGACGGGCTTCGGTGGCAACAATGGCTTCACGGATTTCAAGCGCATTTTGGATCTGCCCTTGGCCACACCGACCATGCGCATGACGCTCTTTGTCATCACCGGCTTGACGCTGCTGGGCTTTTTCATGTTCTCCAAATGGCTGGTGCAAAGCAAATTTGGCCGTGTGCTGCAGGCGATTCGCGATGCGGAAACCCGTGTCATGTTTTCGGGCTACAACCCGTTGGGTTACAAGCTGACGATCTGGGTGATTTCGGCCATCATGTGCGGTGTCGCTGGTGCCCTGTATGTGCCGCAGGTCGGCATCATCAACCCGGGTGAGATGAGCCCCGCCAACTCGATTGAAATTGCTATATGGGCGGCTGTTGGTGGCCGCGCCACTTTGATCGGCCCGATCATTGGCGCTTTCATCGTCAACGGTGCCAAGAGCTGGCTGACCGTCGCCTACCCCGAATTTTGGCTGTACTTTTTAGGCACGCTGTTCATCGCCGTGACCTTGTTCCTGCCCAACGGTGTGGTCGGTCTGGTGAAGAAACTGCGGAAAGGAAACGCTGTATGACACCCGAACTGCTCGAACAAGGCGCACGGCGCGTTGAACAACGCATGGCCGCCTTGGCCGACAAGCAAAGCAACACCGAATCCGGTGGCCGCAATGCCAGCACGGGCCGTATCGCCATGCCGACAGGTGAGGTCGACACCACCCACGGTCGTATTCTGTATCTCGAAGACGTCAGCGTCAGTTTCGACGGTTTCAAGGCCATCAACAAACTCTCGCTGGACATCGCACCCGGCGAGCTGCGTTGCATCATCGGTCCTAACGGTGCCGGTAAGACCACCATGATGGACATCATCACCGGCAAGACCCGACCCGACGAAGGCACGGTTTTCTTTGGCAGCACGATTGACTTGTTGCGCTACAAAGAAGCTGAAATAGCGCAGCTGGGTATCGGCCGAAAATTCCAAAAGCCCACGGTGTTTGAACAACTCACGGTGTTTGAAAACTTGGAACTCGCGCTGAAAACCAACAAGGGCGTCAAGGCGTCCATGTTCTTCAGGCTCGATTCCAAACAAAGCGACCGCTTGGCCGAGATCTTGGTGACGATTCATCTGGCAGAGAGTGTCGGGCGTCTCGCCGGCAACTTGAGCCACGGCCAAAAGCAGTGGCTGGAGATCGGCATGCTGCTGATGCAAGACCCCAAACTGCTGTTGCTCGACGAACCTGTGGCCGGCATGACCGACGAGGAAACCGCGCGCACGGCCGAGCTTTTTTTGACCCTCAAGGGCAAACATTCCTTGTTGGTGGTGGAGCACGACATGAGCTTCATTCGCACCATCTCCGACATCGTCACGGTGCTGTGCGACGGCTCTGTGTTGGCCCAAGGCACGTTAGATCAAGTGCAGGCCGACGAACGTGTGATCGAGGTTTATCTTGGCCGTTGAATTGAAACACTTATGCTGAACGTCAACAACATCAATCAGTACTACGGCGGCTCGCACATCCTGCGTGACGTCAGCTTGAAAACGCAGCTGGGCAAAGTCACGGTGCTGCTGGGCCGCAACGGCGTTGGCAAAACCACGCTGCTCAAATCATTCATGGGGCTGGTGCCGATCAAGACCGGCAGCATCGAATTGGACGGTAAGCTGATGCAGAACACCACACCGTACGAGCGGGCTCGGGCCGGCATGGGTTTTGTGCCGCAAGGGCGCGAAATTTTTGCGCGCCTGACGGTTGAAGAAAACCTGCGCATGGGGCTGGCTTACAAGCCCGCCAGCACGCCGATTCCCACCGAGTTGTACGAGTTGTTTCCCGTACTCAAGCAGATGCTGCACCGACGCGGTGGTGACCTGTCCGGCGGACAGCAGCAGCAGCTGGCGATTGCACGTGCGCTGGCAGCCAAGCCCAAGCTGTTGATTTTGGACGAGCCCACGGAGGGGATTCAGCCCAGCATCATCAAGGACATCGGCCGCGTCATTCGCATGCTGGCTGACCGCGGTGACATGGCGATTTTGCTGGTCGAGCAGTACTACGACTTTGCCGAAGCGCTGGCCGACGACTACCTGGTGATGGAGCGCGGGGAGTTCATCGGCCGCGGTCTGGGCAAAGACATGCAGGCCAACGGCGTTCGCCACATGGTGGCGATTTAGCTCAGTGTTGGTGGCCGTGCTCGCCGTGCACATGGCCGTGCGCGATCTCTTCTTCTGAGGCAGCGCGCACCTCCATCACGGCCAAGCTGAAGTGCAGGTCTTTGCCGGCCAGCGGGTGGTTGCCGTCCAGCAAAACAGTGTCGCCCTTGATCTTCATGACGGTGAAGACATGCTTGCGGCCGTCGTCGCCGTGGCCTTCGAGTTGGCCGCCGACCTTGACGCCAGCCGGAAACTGGGTCTTTGGGATGGTTTGCACCAGACCTTCGTCGCGTTCGCCAAAAGCGTCAGCGGCCGACAGAGCCAGCGTGGTTTTGAAGCCGGACTCTTGGCCATTCAGCGCCTCTTCAATTTTAGGCAGGGTGCTGCCGTAGCCGCCGTGCAAATAAACCATCGGCTCTTGGCTTTCTTCGACGACTTTGCCCAATTTGTCGGTGACTTTGAAGCGCAGGGTGACGGCAGAGTTTTTTTCAATTTTCATGGGGTGCTTGAGTAGGTTGGCCAATATTTTTTGCAGCCGACATTGTCGCGCCTGTGGCTGGATTTGGCATGGGGGCGCAAAACAAGGCGTTAGACCGACCAGATGCGCGGTGCAGGCGCTTCTAGCTGCCAAAAATGCCGACGCCACACGCGCCAGACTTGCTTGAGCAAATCCATGGCCGGCTCCACCACCGGGGCCAGCACGCGCACCACCACCACCTGCTCGTTCGGGCTGGTGGCGCCAGCCGTAGGTTGCAGGCTGTGCGCGTCAAGCACCTCACGCGCGACATCCAGCGCGGCTTGCCTGCGCTTGCGATCTAACTTGCTACCGGCTGCAAAAAAGAGCGTCGCCATGCAGCGGTGACCGGCCAAGCCCAGCGGGTTGTTCAGCAGCAGCTCGTCTTGCGCTGCCAAGTGGGCCCGCTCCAGCCAGACGCCGGGGACTTCAATGTGTTGCTTCAAGCTGCCCTGCACAAACGGCAGACCGGCGTTTGGCAACCCCAGCGCCGTGACATCCCAGCCCATCATTTCAGCGCTCGGCGCGAGGTCCATGGTCAACCGGTTTTCTGCCAAGCAACCGCTGTAGCACAGCGCCTCTAGCGGCAACCACTCCAACCGCGCCTCTGCGGCCAGCGTCACATGGGCGCGCTGCACCGCCTGCTCACCGAGCGAGCGGTAAAAACGTGTTGCACCTGGCGTTGTCACCAGCCCATGCGCGCCACTGGCGACCGTGGCTCGAATGTCCAGCGTGTCACCGCCGACCAGTCCGCCGGGGGGGTGCACCAGCACGTTGTGACAGACGCTGTCGCCCTCCGGATAGAGGCTTTGCAAAATGCGCAGTGGCCCAGTGTGGCGAAAGTGCGCGACAGTGCGTTCGGCACTCAGCGAGTAATCAAGTTGGAGTGAGGCTTGCCAAGTCAAGTTCAGTGACTCTGCGAGCCCCGGTGCGCCCAAGCGGTGGTGTGTTTTTCAACCGCGCTGAAGAGTTCATACATCAGCATCGCCATGGCGCCAATGACGATCAAGCCAGCAAAGGCGAGTGCCATGCGCTGCTGTGAACTGGCGCTTTGCATCAGGTAGCCAATGCCGGAATCACCGGCGGTCATTTCGGCCAGCACGGTGCCCACAAAGGCCAGCGTGATGGAGACTTTGAGCGCGCCGTAAAAGTAGGGCATCGAGCGCGGCAGGCCGACTTTCATCAGCACGTCCATGCGCTTGGCGCCCAGCACGCGCAGCACGTCTTCAAGTTCGGGCTCGAGGGTGGCCAGACCGGTGGCCATGTTGACGGTGATCGGGAAAAACGAGATCAAGAAGGCCGTCAAAATGCCAGGCCCGACGCCCATGCCAAACCAGACGATCAGGATCGGCACAATCGCCGCTTTGGGCACGGCGTTGAAGGCGACCAGCAGCGGATAAATCGCAGCGTAGGCGAGCCTGGACGAACCGACCAAAAAGCCCAGTAGCACACCGACCACGATGGACAGGCCGAAGCCTGCCATGGTGACCCAGAAGGTTTTCCAGGCGGCGTCGGCGATCGGACCTGAAAACTCGACCAGCGCCTGTGCAATTTTTGTCGGCGCTGGAAAGATAAATTCCGGAATAGCGAAAAGCACACAGACGGCTTCCCACAGTGCCACCAGCAGCGCCAGCAAAATCAACGGCGACCAGCGCTCGAATTGTTTGGAACGCATCATGCGGCACCTGCCTTGCTTGCGGCGTCAGCCACGCTGGTGCTGCGAATCGCGCCAATGTGGCCACGCAGTTCGTGAACGATGTCTGAAAACGCTTTGGTGTAGGTCACCTCCAAGTCACGCGGGCGCGGCAGATCGATTTCGCGTTTGACCACAAAGCGGCCTGGGCTCTTGCTCATGACGTACACGGTGTCGGCCAAAAAGACCGACTCGCGCAGGTCGTGTGTGACCAAAATGACGTTGAAACGCTGCTCGGTCCAGAGGTCGCGCAAGATGCACCACAGCTCTTCGCGGGTGAAGGCGTCGAGCGCGCCAAAGGGCTCGTCCAGCAACAGCATTTTGGGTTCATGGATCAGGGCGCGGCAAATGCTCACGCGCTGTTGCATGCCGCCTGAGAGTTGCCATGGGAACTTGTCCTCGTAGCCGGCAAGACCGACTTTTTGAAGCAACTTGCGTGCGCGCTCTTCGTATTCTTTGCGTTTGGCTTTGAAGTTGCTCCGGTAGGGCTCGACGATTTCCAGCGGCAGCAATACGTTGTCGACGGTGGTGCGCCAAGGCAGCAGCGACGGCGCTTGAAACGCCATGCCAGAAATTTTCAGCGGGCCGGTGACCGGCGCGCCATCAATCATGATGCGCCCTTTGGACGGCATTTTCAGGCCGGTCGTCAGCTTCATGAAGGTCGATTTTCCGCAGCCTGACGGCCCGACGATGGCGATGAATTCGCCTTGTCGGACTTGCAGGTCAATGGCTTCTACCGCGAAGTTTTGCTGCGCCAGCAACTCGTCGTTGTAAGCCAGCCAGACGTCCTGAAAATCGACAAAGCTGGCCGGTGGGGCGGATGAAGTCAAGATGTCGTGTCCGCCTCTTTAACGTTTGGCGGGCAGCACGTTCAGCTCAGCGGCGCTGGGCAGCATGCTGCCGTTCCAGACGGCGTCTGCGTTGACGCGGGTTTTGGTGCCAAAGGCATCCGACACCTGCGACGCCATCAGCGTCAGGCGTGGTGCTTTGAGCTGGCCAAAGCCTTCCGCGCGAGCGTCAGGGCTGTTGATGACAGTGTCAATCGCGAGTTGCAGGCGGCGTGTTTCCAGCGCGACGTTGATGATGCCGTCGCGGGCTTTGACGTCGTTGATGGCTGCGGCTGGATTGGCCATCACGTATTGCGCGCCTTTGGTGAAGGCTTGTAAAAAGGCTTTGATGGCGGCTGGGTTCTCTTTGATCAACTTGGGCGTCGCGATGATGACGTTGCCATAAAGCTTCACGCCGTTCTCGGCATACGGCAGGATGGAAACGTCTTCAGCTTTGACGCCGCGCGCCTCCAAGTTGAGCAGGGAGGTGAAGGTGAAGCCGGTGATGGCGTCGACATCGCCGCGGACGAGCATGGTTTCACGCAGCGGTGGGTCCATGGTGACCCATTGCACGCTGCTGACGTTGTTGGCTTTGGCAAAAATCGGGAAAGCCCGGCGGCCAGCGTCAAACACCGGCGCGCCGAGTTTTTTGCCATTCAAATCAGCCGGCGTTTTGATGCCGGTTTTTTTCAGCGACATGACCGAGGCTGGCGTGTTGTTGTAGACCACCATCACGGCGACGGGCTTGTTCGGCGCGTCAGGGTTGTTGGCGTGAAATTCCATCAAGGAGGCTAAATCCGCAAAACCCATGTCGTAGGTGCCTGAAGCCACACGGGTCACGGCACCGCCGGAACCGTTGCCTGCATCGACCGTCACGTCGAGTTGGTTGGCTTTGAAATAGCCTTTGGCGACGGGCGTCAAAAAGAGGGCGGCTGGGCCTTCAAAGCGCCAGTCAAGTTGGAATTTGATCGGTGTGTTCTGCGCTTGGGCTGCGCCCAATGTCAGGACGGCGGCCAAGGCGGCAGCGGTTTTTAAGAAAGTGCGTGTTTTCATGGTGTTTCCAAAGTGAAAATTGATGACTTGCAGAATAGCAATATGCATGCCAATTCACATTGCGGACAGATTTTCGAAGCAAAGTGTATACACCTTGTCCATGCAAAGTTATCCGCAGAAACCCCGATGACCGGCTGAATCAACCCCAGAAAGTGCGCGGCACCGGCGGTGCCCGATCGGCCTTTAGGGCGTTCATCAGCAGGCAGTAATTGCCCACGAGCCGCACAAAAATGAAAGCCAGCACCAGCGGCGACAGGGGCCCCACAACCCAGCTGTAAACATTGAAAAAATCCATCACCAGGCCGGTGACGCCGACCGTGCATAACACCAGCGAAATGCGCGAAAAATGCCAGTCCCGCACGTAGCTGAACTAATAGACAGTCGAGACGAACACAACGAAGAGACCGCGGTATTGAAGGTAAGGACGCAGTTCACGCAACTCAGGTGGGATATTCAAATAGCGGCTGGTTTGCTCAGGAAATAGCAGCAGTTTGACTGCGAAAAAAAGACCAGCAAGAGTAAAAATCGATTGCGCAGCTTGAATCCCGTGTCAGCCCCTGTGAGCAGTCTTCCTTCTTGCGGTGTCAGCAATTGCGCCATTTCTGCATCAGTGATCAGTGGTTTCGGCATGGCTTGATCGGGGGGGTAAGGCGCATCAATGCAGATCTGTCGGCAAGGTGGGCGCTAACCAGCGGCTGATAAAAAACTGCACTGCGCCAGAGGGCTTGTCAGCGGGGGCCATGTCAGTCACGGCGGTAGCCAGTTTGCGGATATCTTTGGCGGCTTGGCTGGCCGGGGCAAACGTCATCAGTGGCTCCAAGTGCCTGTGGGCATCTTGAACCAGAACATCCATTTCAATCGAGCCAGCATAGTGAATCGTGCGACTCAAAAATTGCGCACAGACCCGATTGAAGCTTTCGAATAGCGCTTCACCTGCCAGCTGATTTTTGATGGCGTTGGGGATCAGGTAAATCTCGTTCATCAGCTCGTCTTCCAGCAGCACCTTGACAGTCCCGTAGGCGTCGGCGATGGAAGAGGGGTCGTTGCGCATGACGATAAAACGCCGATGGCAAGCGGCCATCAAGGTCATCACCGCCGGTGAAATACCGGCCGCCATGTCGACGATCAAATAGTCAAGCTCCTCTTGCAAATCACTGAAGGTTTGGACCAGCTGGCCGACTTGCACCGCCGTTAAACCTGCCAAGGCTTGGTTGCCGGAGGCGCCTGAGATCAAGCGTAAATTTTGTGGTGTGGTGACGACAATGTCGGCCAGCGTTTTTTCACCGCTCAACACGTGGCTGATATTGAAAGGGCAGTGCGTACCTAGCAAAATAGGCGCGTTGGCCAAGCCCAAGTCGGCGTCGAACAACATGACGCGAAAGCCTTTTTCTTGTAACGCCAGCGCCAGATTGACAGACACTGTCGACTTGCCGGCGCCCCCTTTGCCGCTGGCAATGCCAATCGTTTCTGTGTATTTTCGT
>JASDRC010000059.1:46611-54862 GCA_041442125.1 Polaromonas sp.
CTTGCCGGCGCCCCCTTTGCCGCTGGCAATGCCAATCGTTTCTGTGTATTTTCGTAAATTCAAGGGGCGATCAACCGTTGCTGTTTTGGGAAGTAATTCGTGGAATGTATTCAATTCGTCAATAATATTAATTAATGTCAGTTATTGGGATTAATTTTTGAGTCCAATCTAATACCGAAAGTAAATTTTAATCTAATCTAATCTAATGTAGCTGATACCTTGCCCAAATTAAAGTGGGTTAACCCCCCCCCCAGTAACGCAGAAATATTAATTCAGCAAATCGTACAAGCTTCTGGCTATTACTTTGGTGGCGCGGCGCAGGTCTTCCAGGGCCAGCCGTTCGTCAGCTCGCTTGGCGTGGGACTCCAGCACGGTGCGCGGTCCGGCGCCGTACAGCACGCCCGGAATACCGGCTTCGCCGAAGATGCGCACGTCGGTGTAGAGCGGGGTGCCGCAGGCCGGAATGGGCTCGTTGAAGACGGCGCTGGCGTGGCGTTGCAAGGCCTCGGCCAGCGGCTCATGGCCCGGCAGCGGTTTCAAGGCTTTTGACAGCAGGAGGCGCCGCACATCGACATGAATCCCTTCGTCCGTCCGGCCTTGGTTGAAGCCGGCCACCGCGGCGTCGATCACGGCTCGAATATCGGCTTCTACCGCCACCGGGTCTTCCTCGGGAATCATGCGGCGGTCTAGCTTGAGAACGACTTTGCCCGGCACCACATTGGTGTTGGTGCCGCCCGCAATAAAGCCGACATTGAGGTAAGGATGCGTGATGCCCTCAACCTTAGAAGTGATACTTTGGTAAAGCGTGTTCTGCGCGTACAGTGCCGTCAAGATGCGGTTGGCGCCTTGCAGCGCGTCAATGCCGGTGTGCGGCACGGCGGCGTGGGCCATCTTGCCGTGCACGGTCAACTCTATCTGCAAGCACCCGTTGTGCGCGGTGATCACTTGGTAGCTGAAGCCGGCGGCAATCACCAAATCCGGTTGGATGATTTTGTGTTGCAGCAGCCAAGCCGGGCCGACTTCACCGCCGAACTCTTCGTCGTACGTGAAGATCAATTCAATGCCGCCCTGCGTCGGCTTGGCCACGGCCTCTAACGCCCGCACGGCAAAGGTGAAGGTTGAAAAATCGCATTTGCTGACGGCTGCTGCGCGGCCGTAAATGTGGCCGTTGTCAATCTCGCCGCCATAAGGGTCTTTGGTCCAGCCCTCGCCCGGTGGCACCACGTCACCGTGCGCGTTCAGGGCGATGGTGCGGCCGCCGCTGCCGTAGTGCCGCCGCGCCACCAAATTGGTGATGCTTTGCAGTCCAGCGGCTTCGACTTCTGCTTGGGGAACTTCATGCTTTTCAACGGACAAGCCCATGGCTGCAATCAGCTCGGCCGCACGCAGTGCATGCGGTGTGTTGTTGCCTGGTGGCGTGTCGGTGGGCACCTGAATCAAGGCTCGCAGAAAACGCGTCTGCTCGTCAAAGTGGGCGTCAACCCATGCGTCGATTTTGTCGTAGAGGGTGGTCATGCTGCGCTGTGTTTTTTCAGTTGGGTTCGAGATGGGTCAGCAAATGCATGAAGGCATCAATCGTCAATTGCATGTCGTCGCTGGTGCTGGATTCCAGCGGGTTGTGGCTGATGCCGGAATTTTGGCCGCGCACAAACAGCATGGCTTGCGGCATCACTTCGTGCAGTTTCATGGCGTCATGGCCAGCGCCGCTGGGCATCCGGTGCAGCGGTGCGCCGAGTGCGGTGACCGCCGCTTCCCAACGCGCCTGCCAAGCCGGTGCGCTGGGCGCTGCGGCAGCGCGCATGGTTTCTTCGGTCTTGGATTGAACCCCGCGGCGCTCGCAAATGCGCTGCAGCTCGGCCAGAATGTCGGCTACCAGCGCGTCGCGTTGGGCGTTGTGGGGCGCGCGCATGTCGAGCGAAAAAAGACAGCGGCCGGGCACCACATTGACCGACCCATTCGGCACCTGCAGCATGCCGATGGTGGCCACTGAGTCGCCATCTTTCAGCGCTCGCTGTTCAACAAACAAAGCCAGTTCGGCCAGGGCGACGGCGGCATCGGCGCGGCGGTTCATGGGCGTGGTGCCGGCGTGGCTGGCGGTGCCGATGATCTCGCATTGCATGCGCACACCACCATTGATGGAGGTGACGATGCCCAGTGGTAAGTCGAGCTCATTCAGCACCGGCCCTTGCTCAACGTGCACCTCGACAAAGCCCAGGTAATCGGCTGGGTTGCGCTGGAGTTTGGGAATGTCTTCAACCGCCAATCCAGCATGCGCCATGGCGTCGCGCATCTTGATGCCGTTGGCGTCTTGTTGGTCCAGCCACGCCGGTTTGAAGTCGCCGATGAGCGCGCCCGAACCCAAGAAGGTGGCTTTGTAGCGCTGGCCTTCTTCTTCTGCAAAGGCGACCACTTCAAAGTGAAAGGGCAGGCGTTTGTGTTGACGATACAGCTCACGCACGCAAGCCATCGGTGAAAAAATACCCAGGCGACCGTCGTACTTACCGCCGTTGCGCACGGTGTCGTAGTGCGAACCTGTCATCAGCGTTTTGGCCGTCGGTGTGGCCGCCAGATAGCGACCGACCACATTGCCGACAGCGTCAATGCGCACGTCGTCAAAGCCGCTGTCGTGCATGTGCTGAACGATGAACTGCGCGCAGGCCCGGTGTGCATCGGTCAGGTAGGTGACGGTGAGCTGGCCTTGTTCGGCGTAGCCAGGGTCGCTGAAAGCGCTGAGCTCTTCTTGCCAGTCCCAGACCAAATTACCCAACACCGGTTCGCAGTCAAACTTGTCGTTGAGCCGGATTTCAGCGATGCGGTTGATGTTGCGCAGGCACTCTTGCCGCTCAAACTCCGGCTGGCCGAGCAACCGCCGTGCGAAGGTCTCAATGATTTGCTGCTTGTTCAGGCCAAGGCCACGTGGCCCGCGCACTGCCAAGATGAAGGGGAAGCCAAAGCGGGCGTTGTAGTCGCTGTTGAGTTGCTGGATGACGGTGAACTCTTGCGGCGTGCATTGCGTCAAGCCGGCTTTGTTTTGCTCGTTGCTTGACTCCGCTGTCAGGCTTTGGCTGACCATCGCTTTGCCCGCAAGTTCGGGGTGGGCCCGAATCAATTGCAGCTGTGCTGCTTTGCTGGCGCTTTGCAGCGCCAGCGCTAGTTTGTATTTCAAGTCGGTCAGTGACTTGAAGGGCCGCGCTGCCAGCGCTTTTTCAGCCACCCATGGCGAGTGTTCGTACAGACCGTCTAGCAGTTGCAGCGCTTCGGCGAGGGTTGCGTGGTTAAGGCGGTCCAGTGTCAAGGTGGCAGTGGTCATACGGCGCTCACAGGGTTACAGAGAAAGGGTGCTTGGCTTGCCAATGGTTGGCGATCTCGATGCGGCGGCAGACCCAGACCTTGTCGTGCTGTTGCACGTGGTCCAGAAAACGCTGCAAGGCTACTAGCCTGCCAGGTCGGCCCAGCAGGCGGCAATGCATGCCGATGCTCAGCATCTTCGGTGCGTTCAAGCCGTTGGCATCACCTTCTGCGTACAACACGTCAAAGCTGTCACGCAGGTAAATGAAGAAGTCTTCAGCTTGCGCAAAACCTTGCGGTAAAGAAAAACGCATGTCGTTGGTGTCCATCGTGTAGGGCACGACCAAACGCGGCACAATCTCGCCGTCGGTGCGCTTCACCGTCATCCAGAAGGGCAGGTCGTCACCGTAGTAGTCGCTGTCATAAGCCAGCTGTCCGTCGTCAGCCACCAGACGCCGCGTTTGCGGGCTGTCACGCCCGGTGTACCAGCCCAACGGCCGGTTGCCGGTGAGTTGTTCAATGGCGTCCAGGCCTAGGCGCATGTGTTCGCGCTCGATGGCTTCGTCGACGTTCTGGTAGTTGATCCAGCGCCAGCCGTGGCAGGCGATTTCGTGGCCGAGTTCAACGAAAGCCGCCGTCAAGTCCGGGTGGCGCTGCAAGGCCATGCCAACGCCAAACACCGTCAGCGGCAAGCCGCGTTGTTCAAACTCGCGCAAGATGCGCCAGACGCCGGCGCGTGAGCCGTATTCGTAAATTCCTTCCATGCTCAGATGGCGCTCTGAAACACTTGGCGGGTTGAACATCTCGGACAGAAACTGCTCGGAGCCAACGTCGCCGTGCAGCACGGTGTTCTCGCCGCCTTCTTCGTAGTTCAAGACAAACTGCACTGCAATGCGGGCTTGGCCCGGCCACTCCGGATGGGGCGGGTTTCGGCCGTAGCCGATGAGGTCGCGCGGATAGGCGGCGGTGGTGTCGTAGGTCATGGCTTAGGGCTCCGCAGCGAGGTGGTTAGGACAGCGCCATCGAAATGTCATTCGACGGCACCTTGCGGTCAAAAGTCAGGTTTTCTTCAACGTGCAACAGGTGGTCGTGCATCAGTTGCACGGCCTTTTCTTCATCGCGCGCGGCCAGTGCCTTGACGATCAACGCGTGTTCTTCATGCGAGTGCGCCGCCGCCGCGCTGGACTGGTACATCAACGTGATCAGCGCGCAGCGCGAGATCAGGTCGCCGAGCACCTGCGCCAGCACTTGGTTGCCCATCAGCTCAGCCATGCGCACATGAAAGTCTCCCAGCAACTCATTACGGCTGGGCACGTCAGCGCGGTCGACGGCGCCTTGTTCGCGCGCCACATGGTCTTTGAGTGACTTGATGCGCGCAGGCGTGCTGCCTCGCACAAAGGCCCGCGTCATTTCGGCTTCAAGCATGCGCCGCACGGCAAACACCTGCTTGGCCTCAGCGACCGAAGGTGCGGCCACGAAGGCGCCGCGTGCAGGTTCTAGTCGGATCAAACGGTTTTGCGACAACTGAAACAGTGCCTGCCGTACCAAGGTGCGCGACACGCCAAAGTGGTCGGCTAATTTCTGCTCAGCCAACTTGGTGCCGGGGTGCAAACGATGCTCCACGATGGCCTTTGTTAAGGCCTCGACAATCGCATGAGTGGCGGATGATTCCATGAATCAATAATAGCCTAAGCGCCAAAAACTGTATACACTTTTGGTGAACCAAACTAGTTGAGAAAACACCATGGGCTTGAGCACACACGTACTGGACACCATGCACGGCACGCCAGCCGCCGGCATGACGGTCGAACTTCACGCCACCCAAGGCGACCAAGCCACGTTGGTGAAACGCTTCATCCTCAACGCCGATGGGCGCAACCCCGACGGCATGCTGTACGACCATGCCAGCCTTAAAATCGGCACTTACCGGCTGGTGTTTGACGTCGCCGGCTACTTCAAGACGCGTGGTGTCGAGCTGCCAGAGCCGCCGTTTTTGAGCAAAGTGAGCATCGACTTCGGCGTTGCCGACGCCACCGCCCACTACCACGTGCCGCTGCTGGCCAGCCCGTGGAGCTACTCCACTTATCGAGGGAGCTAGCCGTCGAGCAGGTTTTTCCTGCTGCTAGAATACCGCTTCAAACATGAGGAAGAGTGGCAGAGTGGCCGAATGTACCTGACTCGAAATCAGGCGTACCGTAAGGTACCGTGGGTTCGAATCCCACCTCTTCCTCCAACCCTTTTTGCAACTTTAAGTTGCTGATTTATTGTGGTTTTATGTTTTTAGTCCACCACGGATTGGACTAGCAAATAGACCAAAGTAGTGGCCTTTGAGCAATGCCTCCAAGGTTCCACAACTAGCCCTCCACGCATGCATTCAGTGGCGGCTAGTTTCTTGGTTAAACACCACTCTATCCGTCCCCTTTATTGCCCTCCTGCAATCCCAAGGTCCGCAACGCCAACTACACAGCCCAAGTCTCGCCCATGACCTGCGCCTGCTGAAGCACCAACTCCACCGCGCCATCTTGCAGATCCGGTGTCTGACTTCACCTGCGTCTCAATGTGGCAAGGCTGGCAACATGTGGCCTTTGTGATTGACGTCTATGCGCGTCGGATTGTGGGTTGGCGTCAGAGCAGTTCTATGCGGACAGACTTTGTGCTCAATGCGTTGGAGCAGGCTTTGTACGACCGGCAACCTGAACGTACTGATGCGCTTATTCACCACAGCGACAGGGGTTCGAAATACGTGTCTATTCGGTACAGCGAGCGACTGGCCGAATCGGGGATTGAGCCTTCCTTGGGATGCCGGGGCGACAGCCATGACAATGCGCTGGCGGAAACGATTAACGGTCTGTACAAAGCTGAATTGATTCACCGCTGGGCGCCATGGAAAACCAAGGAGTCGCTTGCGCTGGCAACGCTGGAATGGGTGTCTTGGTTTAACCACCACAGACTCCTGGAACCGATTGGGTATATTCCACCTGCCGAAGCTGAAGAAAATTGCTATTGGCAACTTACCAGTCAAGCCGTCACAACGGAATGACTTAAACCAACGGGCCTCCACGAAACACGGGACGATTCAGTATCATGATTAAAAACTATGAGGATGAGACTTTATGCGTCATTTTTTTACGGGCTTAATGACTGTGGTCCTAACTTTGCCAGCCGCTTGGGCACAAAATCGCATTGACACGATCAGAGCCGATGCACCTCTGCTCGCTGCCTATGGCCCGCACAGCATTGGCGTGCGCACTCTAAAAGTCGTCAATCCGAATCAGATTGACATGCTGCAGATTGACCCCAAAGCGGCCAAACCAGAAGTGCTTCCGCGCTACAACCGCCCACTCACGCTAGAAGTTTGGTACCCTGCGACGCAAAGTGCTACGGGGAACACCGCCCCAAACACAACTCTTCGTGCGCTGGTTCGCGATGGTAAAACCGAAGTTGGCTTGCAAGGTCACGCTTTACGTGATGCAGCGCCAGCAGCAGGGACGGCTTTCCCGCTGGTCATCATTTCGCACGGCTTTCCTGGCAACCGTTTTTTGCTTTCGCCTCTTGCCGAGAACATTGCGTCCAAGGGCTACGTGGTCGCCTCTATTGACCATACGGATTCGACCTACGATGCACTGGTCGCGCTTAGTTTTGCATCGACTTTGGTAAATCGCCCGCTTGATCAGCTGTTCGTGTTGAGTGCGATGGCCGGGCTGGCTAAAAATGCCACTTCCTTTCTATTTGGCCTGGTCGATGCCGACCGCAGTGCAGTCGTTGGCTACTCTATGGGAGGCTATGGCGCACTCATCACAGCGGGTGCGGGTGTTAGCCAAAAAGCCGTCGATAGCGTAGCAGCCCCCGTAGTTGTGCCGCATCAAGAGCTCGCCGTGCACTTGGATGGCAGCGCCGCGCATGCGGCCGTGTTCGATAAACGCATTAAAACGATTGTTGCCATGGCACCTTGGGGGCACAACCGCGGCATTTTTGATGCGCAAACACTCAAAGGCATCAAGGTCCCCACGCTACTCTTCGCTGGGTCGGTAGATGATGTCTCAGGCTACGACAACATTCGCGCCACTTGGCAGGGCGCGACCAGTGTTGACCGCACGCTGCTCACCTTTGAGAATGCCAATCACAACGCTGCTGCACCCATGCCGCCGCCACTTGAAGCGCAAGTCGTTGACCCTAAAACGGGAGCCACAATGGCTAATCACTACATTGATGCGGTATGGGATAACGTGCGTATGAATAACGTGTCGCAGCACTATGTCACTGCTTGGCTTGGCAAATACCTCAAGTCAGACGACGGCATGGATGCGTACTTTGACCCTGTTGCATGGAAGGGTTTCCCCCCTCGTACGGCCAAAGGTTTGAAGATTGAAAGGCTATCTGCTGGGCGATGAGGCGCATGGGCTATAAATTCACCCGAAACAAACAGACCCTCTGACAGCGGTCGCTCCGCACCCGAAGCTTTGGATACATAGCGCGCCAGCCCAATAATCTGGTCTTCAGTCAAGGTCCCCTCTAGGACGGCATATTTCGCAGGCGCGTTGCGCAGGGCTTTGACAACCCGGGCGAAGTCCGGTTTGATCTCGTCGAGTATGGGGCCCACTGCGCCTTCGGCGTCCGCGTCTTTCAAGGTGTGGCAGATCGCGCAAGCGAGTGCTGCGGTGGTGAAAAGTACTTTGCTTTGCATCATTTGCACTGTCTCATCAGCGGCATGGGCTGGTGAACTCAACAACAAAGCGGCAGCCCATAAAATTGACAACGTGGGCGAGCTCAATTTTGTGGTTTGTGAATTTGCAACATTCGTCCACAACGAAAAATCGGGAGCGGCATTAGAGTTGACCTTAGGTGAATTGAGGGCCGACCACCTTCTGCTTGGTATGTTCAACCATCAAGTCGGCTCAAAACAGCCGGCGTTTTTATGTGCCGTGACGCTGGCTGTCGTCGTTGACAGAGATGCCACGTAGCG
>JASDRC010000060.1:0-54600 GCA_041442125.1 Polaromonas sp.
TGCTGGGCTGCTGGGCTGCTGTTACTCCTACGTCATTCAGGCTAGGTGAGATCCTCACCCCAGTCGGCTCCACAAGCTCCCCATAACTAATCGGTGGTGAGGCTTTAGCCACATCTGAGTTCTCTTGCCAGTAGGCCCATGCCTTGCCCTTCTGAACGTCATAGACCAGTTTGAAGAGGTACGTGGGTACCCGTGACCAGCATCAGTGCGGTGTTGCGCCAATTGGGGTAGCGATTTGTGTCTTGTCTGTGTATTCTCTGACGCTCACGCTGAGGCGTAACCGTCAACCAGAACCAATGTGCCCGTGGAGTTGTTCAGGCGGTGCAACTTGCACCCGTTGGGAGCCAACCAGCAACTCAAGCCTCTCACCAACTACCCGATTACTGACTTTATTCCAGATCTTCTATTACGAAAAGGCGGTAGCGCTGCCCGTATGAAAAAGATGCGTGCCGTGCTACCTGCATGACCCGTTCGGTTTCTTGGTCTGTGTCCACCTTGACCATCAGCGCACAGTGGCCTTCTCTAGCTAGATCAACATACCGGTCTGCGGTAACGCCCTCTGTCCCCAATGACGGAAGCGCTATGTCAGACTCACCTTTTACTTTGCCCACATCTTGCAAAATCGTATGACTGCTCAGAAACAGGACCTGCTTGTCATCGTCTTGCTGGCTTGTAATTTCCTGAGCGACATGCCTTGCATCGGTCGCATTTGGAAACATGATGAAGGCGTAACCTTTGGGATAAAAAACCCCTGTCATCGTCAGCATGCTCGAAGTCATTTCAAAGTTTTTCATTAGTCATTCCTTGATGGGTAAATACCTGATTTGCTCTTAAAAACCGGGTGCACCACATCAGTAAGGACTGGTACTTTCTGTAAGACAAAGCCTTGATTTATCAACAATGACGTATCAGCAGGAAAAATGGTGGGATTGGAGGCTGAGGGCACGACTTCCAGTTTGACATCGAAAGGTGCTGAACACGTCTTGCGGCTCGCCTGCCTGCTTTTGTTGGCCTTTTGTCATTGCTTAGATCGACATATTTAGCCAAGATATTCCGCTGGTTGTTCCGTAAAACACCAACTTTGAAAATAAAAACCAATTAAATCAACGATCTAAGTTGAAATATTGGTGCCACCAACAGGAATCGAACCTGTATCTAGCGCTTAGGAGGCACTCGTTCTATCCGTTGAACTATGGCGGCAATTTTGGAAGATTGTATTCGGTGAGGGGTGGCGAGTTTGGCGCTTACTCACTCGTATGGCACGGTGAAGATCAGGTCAATGGCCGCTTGTTCTCCGGCTTGAGCGCGCACGGTGAAGCGCCGCGACAGCTCGTAAAACATGAAGAGTGTTCCGACTGTTCCAGACAACGAGCGCTCGTAGGCTGCATAAAAATTACGCGAAAAACGCTTGCCCAGTGTGATCGCGCCTTCGCTGGCAGTGCTGTTGCCGTTGATGGCGCTGGTGTTGCTGGAGGGCGCGCTAAAAGACAGCTCGTCTAAGCCCAGTGCCGCGGCGAGTCCGCCCGACATGCTGCCGCTCTTGCTGCCCAGCAAAGCGAGGGCGGCTTGTTGCAGCAGGGCGGCTTCGGCACCGCCTGTGGCAGACGATCGGCCCAGCACCAGCCAAGCTAATTTTTCGGCATCGGGCAAGTCGGGTTGGGCATACAGCCGAACCGTTGGCAGCAAGGCCGTGCCGGTGATCTCGACGCCGACGCGCTGCGTCAGATTCGGGCGAATGGCCAGAATATTCAGTGTTGGATTGTCGATCGGGCCAGTGAATCTCAGCACACCGGTTTCGATGTCCAGCCGCTGGCCGTAAGCGGCGTATTCACCGTCGGCGGTGGAGATGGTGCCCAGCAGCCGTGGTGCTACCAGTGAGTCACCCAGCAGGTTCAGTGTGCCGCGCATGCGTGTGTTGATGCCTTTGCCTTCAACTCGAAAGTCTTTGCCGAGGTCGATCTGCACATCGATCTTTGTGACGCGGCTATTCTTCGGCGTCGTACTCGCTGCAGGTCGATTGGTTTGCGCTGCTCTAACTTGCACGTCATCGCCCAACTGCGGTCTGCTTTCGTCGGGCAAGACGATGCGGGCTTGGTCGACATTGAGTGCTCCGTTGATGGTGGCTGCAAGGTCCGTCAATGAGGCATGCAGTTGGCCCGACAGGGTGACTTGGCGGTCGCTGCGGATGCTGGCGCGCAAGCGGTCGAGCTGCGCTGTCAGCGTGACTTGCGGCGCGCCATGGAGCCAACTGGCTTCACCTTCGGCACGGAGTTGACCGCCGGTGTCGTTGCCACCGGCGCCGCGCAAGCTGAACTCGCTGATGCGCAGCCGCGTGCCATCGACGCTGGCGCGCAGCCGGCCATGGCCGAACTCAAAGCCATCGACCACGGAGCGCAGCGCCAAGTCATCGGCCTGCAAGTTGCCCTTGAATTGCGGCGCCGAACGGCTGCCGCTGATGGCCATGTCGGTGGCCAGCGAGCCGCGCAGCCGCCAACCCGGCGGCGCCAGCACAGACCATGCGCCCAGACGCGGCAGTTGCGCTTTCAACTGGCCACTGAGTGCCGCGTCTGCGGGCCAAGTCCAGCCACCGATTGTCGGCCCGTCTTGCTTATTCGCTTCACCAGTCGATGTGCGCCTGAGTTGTGTGCGCAACTGTCCCTCGGCCATGCCGGCGCGTACGCTGTCCCAGCGCAGTTGGGCGGTCAGTGCAGTGCCTTCGCTGCTGCTGGTGTTGACGCTGATCCGAGCTTCGCGAATGCCGGCCGCCACACGGGCTGGCGTGCCGTCGGCGCTTTCAGCTAGCACGCTGAGGTCGCCGCTGCTGCGTGCGAGTTGCGCGTTGAGCTTCAGCGTGGGGCCGAGCACGACGTCCCATTCGCCGTCAAACAGCAGGTTGCCGACCCAGCCGGCGCTGCTGATTTGTGGGCCCAGCAGCAGCTCCATCCAAGCTAAGGGCAAGCCTTTGAGCGAGCCTGCGGTGACCACTTGATCGGCTTGCCAGCGTGTCGGCTGCCAAGCCAGTAGCGCTTGGCTGGGTGCTGCGCTGCGGTCGCTATTTTTGGCGGTGGGTGCGGTCAAGCTGGCTTGTCCAGCACCGACCTCGATCAAGTCGGTGGCGCCTTTCAAGTTGAACGGACGCTGTGCTTCAAGACGCCAGGCACCCGCGCCCAAGGCCGGGTCTTCGACCGAGACTTTGAGTTGCTTGACGATGGCTTGCCACGATGACAGTGGCTTGGCCTGACTGCCAGCTTCTGCGCCCAGCTCAAGGTAAAGACGCCGCGTGCCGATGTCGGCCCGGCCCTTCGCTGTGACTTGCATTTGACTCAGGCGGCCGTTCAGGCTGGCTTGTACATCACGCAGACGCAGCTGGCTTGATGCTGCGGTTGCAGCGCTTGGCGTGGGTCCCCAGTCGAGCGTCGGAACCTTCAGTGAGGCGCTGAGTTGCGGGTCGCGCCAACCGCCTTGCCAGCCCACGGTCAGTTGGCCGCGGCCTGTTGCGGCGGCGGTTTCTAGCGGCGCCGCCAGACCCGGCAAGACACGCAACCAGCGCAAGGCCTGCTGCATGTCGGACGCGGTCAAGGCGAGTTGGCCGCTGCCGGTGTTGGGCCGTAACTCGCCTTTGGTTTGAAGCTGAATGCCCGGCGCCGTTAGCGACAACTGGCCTTTGCCGCCCAAGGTTTTGGGCTGGTACTGGCCGCTGGCTTTGATCTCGGCGTCGCGCGTGCGCAGTTCTAGCGCGATGAGCTCGATGCTGTCGCCAGTCGAGCGCAGGGCCGCGCTGGCGTTCATGCGCTGAGTGGTCAGCGTTGAATACAAGGCCGCAGGGTTGATTTTTTGCAGCTGCAACTTGACCCGCCAGTCGTTGCTGGCGGCTTGTGTCTCGGTGGGGTCAGTCCATTCGCCGCTGGCTTGCAGTCGGCCGCCGCCCAGCTGGGCATCCAGCGAGCGCAACAAGATTTTTCCACTGCGCCATTCACCGGTGGCCTGCAACTGTTCAACCGGCAAGCGCTGCTGATCCCAAGGCCCGGCGCGGCTGTTTTTCAGCGTGGCCTGCAGCTTCCAGCTGGCCGTGTTTTGCGGCATCAATTGCACGGTGCCGGTGAGCTGGGTGCGTGGCGCTTGGGGCAGCAGCATGGCCAAGTCGAGGTCGCGAAAAGTGGCGTTGGCTTCTGGCACGGGCTGCTCTGCCCAAGGCAAAATGCGCGCGCTGATGTTGGCTTGCGGTTGCAGGCCACTGCGTGCGGTTGGGCTGGCCGAGCCGTCGAGGTCGATTGAGGCCTTCAATGTCAAGTCAGCCAAGGCCCCTTGCACCGATGCATGAAGGCTCAAGGGCAGCGGTTCGGCGCCCTCTGAAAGCGCCGCCTTCAGCACGCCCGACAAGCTGCCATCGAGCGTCATGGCGCCGTCGGCAGCCAAGCGGACCTGGCCCTGGTAGCTGCCGCTGGCCACTTGCAGATGCGCCAAGGTGAGGGCGTGTTGTGCGCTGGCATAGCGGTAATTGGCCTGCAGTTCTGTGGCCTGGGCAGCGGGTTGACCGCCCCATGCGATGCGCCCAACGGCGAGGTCTTCCAGCCTAACGTCCAAAGGCAGGCGCAATGACGGCGGCGGCGTTGACGATGGCATTTCATCAGTTTCAATGGGGTCGATTTGCAGACTCGCCAGATGCAGTCGGTCGATTTGCAGCCGACCCGATAACAGCGCCAGCTCTTGCCAGCGCACATCGAGCTGCGCCGCTGTGACACGCAGGCCCGCGTCTTGCCAGACCAGGCGCTCGACTCTGCCGCCGTGTCGGAGGGAGCCGCTCACGCCTTCGGCAGTCAAGCTGCTTGGCGCTGGCAACAGGCTGGACTGGCTGACCCAGCGCAAGGCGGTGGCGAGTGAGCCCTCGGTACCGCTCCACCACCAAACGCCGCTGACAGTCAGGCCCATTAGCAAGACTGACGCGGCTAACCATCGTGACAAGAGACTAAGTTTTGGAGCCATTTAAAACACAAAGCCAACGCTGACATGAAGGCGAAATTGCTGGGCTTTCACGCCGTAGGCCAGGTCTATCTGCAGCGGACCGATGGGGCTTTTCCAGCGTGCGCCGGCGCCGACACCGACCGCCACGTTGCGGCTCAGATCGGTCGCGCTTTCAGCCACATTACCGGCGTCAATGAAGAGGGTGCTTTCCCACTCGGTCGGCAAGCCCTTGCTCACAATGGGCCGCTGCCACTCGGCGCTGGCGACTGCCATGTAGTGGCCGGGACCGGTGGCGCCGTTGGGCAAGGCGATGCCGATGTCGCGCAGCCCGTAGCCGCGCACGCTGCTGTCGCCGCCGGCGCGAAACAGCTGCGTTGCGGGCAGAGCGCCATCCTGGTTGACGACCACCGCGCCGCCTTCTGCGCGCATCGCGATGCGGCCGCGCTCCAGCGGCGCGATGCCCAGCCAGCGACCGACCGCACGCACAAAGGGTTGGCGGTTCGTGCCCATCGTGGTACCGGCGCCAAGGTCAAATCCGAGGCCGTAGCCACGCGATGGAAAGGGCAGGCTGTTGAAGTAGCGGCCGGTCCAGCCGTAGTTCAAGCTCAGCGCTGAACCGTCGCCAATACGTGCATCGGCCAGCGTGCTGGCCATACCGCTGGCAGACACCGTCGCACGGTCGTATTGGAGGTAAGTTGAGCGGTCGATGCGTTCACCGACTTGCACTTGGCCGAAGCGCAGGGTTTGCGCTTCGGTGACCAGTTCGTTGTCGTCCATTCGAGCGACGCGCGCCAGCCCGACCCAGCGCCAGTTGTCGGCATCCGGCAGGGAGGTCCACTCGGTCTGGGCCAATGGCAGTTTGCTGTCAAGTTGCAGCTTGGTGACGGCCCGCCAGTCCAAGCCGGGTAAGCGGTTGTGGGTGTGCTCAATCGACGCACGCGGTCCGGTGTCGGTGGTCAGGCCGATGCCGAGCACCACTTTTTGCAGCATGGCTTCGCGCACTTGCACCGTGACGGGCGCGGCATTCGGGTCGCTGTCCGGGTCAACCGAGACATAGGCTGAATCAAAGTAGCCGCTGCCGGCGAGCCGTTGCTGGGCCTCAACCAGTTTGCGCTGGTTGTAAATATCACCCGGGTTCAGGCGTGCCAAGCGCGGCACCAAGACCGGGTCGTAACGCTCCAGGCCGTGGACCTTGAGCTCGCCCAAGCGGTAGAGCGGGCCGGAGTCTAACTCCACGGTGAGTGCTACAGCATGTGTCGCCGGGTCGATGTCGGCCAAGCTGTAGGAAATGCTGCCTGCCGGGTAACGCCGCGCCACCAGTTGCCGCAGGGCTTGCGTCTTGGCGGCGTCCCAACCGTCCTGGGTGAAGGGCTGGCCTGTCGGCAAGCGCCAGTCGCGGTTGATGCTGTCTCGCTGCCGCGCGGCATCCGCACCGGGCGAGCTTGCAATGTCGCCCTTGAAGCGCAGCTCAGCTTGCGCCGTAAGGGTCGCCGCTCCGGGCGTGACTGTAACCTGTATGGTGGTGGTTGTCTGCGCTGGCGTTGGTGGGTCAGTGGCGGGGCGGCGGCTGATCTGAACGTCCGGGCTGAAGTAACCCAAAGTGCCGAGAAGCTGGCGCGCATCGCTCTCTGCCAGCACCATCAGTCGCGCCAGTTCAGCGTCATCCAAGTCGCTCACCGCGCGAAAGCGCTGCAATTGCAAGTGGCGCTCAAGCAAGTCGCGGATCTCGGAAGGCGCTTCAATGCGGATGTCAAATGAGCTGGCGTCTGCGGTCGACTTCGGGGCGCCGAAAGACCGCGCCTCGCGCTGGTCTTGGGCGTTGGCGGTAACTGGAAAGCCTGTCCACACGGCCATGAGCCCGACACAAATGAAGAGAAAACTGCGGTGAAGAAAGTCGAAAGTCACGCCGGCAAGTTTACGGTCACTTGGTCAGCAGACGCATGGCTTCTTCAAGGCCTTTGAGTGTCAACGGGTACATGCGGTTGCCGACGAGCTGCTGCATCACGGCAATGCTTTGGCGGTACTGCCAAACGCCTTGCGGTTCGGGGTTGATCCAAGCGAATTTAGGGAAGGCGCTGGTCAGGCGTTGGATCCATTCAGCGCCGCTTTCGGCGTTGTTGTATTCGACACTGCCACCGGGTTGCAGAATTTCGTACGGGCTCATGGTGGCGTCACCAATAAAGATCAGTTTGTAGTCTTTGTTGTACTTGCGGATGATGTCCAACGTGGCAAACTTTTCGCTGAAGCGACGCCGGTTGTTCTTCCACATGAAGTCATAGACGCAGTTGTGAAAGTAATAAAACTCCAGGTGCTTGAACTCGCTTTTGCTGGCCGAGAACAATTCTTCAACGCGGCTGATGTGCTCGTCCATGGTGCCGCCGACATCCATCAGCAGCAGCACTTTCACGTTGTTGTGGCGCTCGGGCACCATCTTGATGTCGAGCCAGCCGGCATTGGCCGCGGTCGAGCGGATGGTGTCGTCAAGATCGAGTTCTTCAGCGCTGCCTTGGCGGGCAAATTTGCGCAGCCGACGCAACGCGACTTTGATGTTGCGGGTGCCGAGTTCTTGCGTGTCGTCGTAGTCTTTGTAGGCGCGTTGGTCCCAGACTTTGACGGCACTTCGGTTACGGCTTTTTTCTTGACCGATGCGGATACCCTGCGGATTGAAACCGTTCGCACCAAATGGCGACGTGCCGCCTGTGCCGATCCATTTGCTGCCGCCTTCGTGGCGTTCTTTTTGTTCTTCAAAGCGTTTTTTGAGCGTCTCCATGAGCTCGTCCCAACCCATCTTCTCGATCTTGGCTTTGTCTTCAGCGCTGAGCTCAAGCTCCAAGTTTTTGCGCAGCCATTCAAGCGGAATGTCTTTGGTGAAGTCGGCCACCATTTCGACGCCTTTGAAGTAAGACGCGAAGGCGCGGTCAAACTTGTCGTAATGCTTTTCGTCTTTCACCAGCACGCAGCGGCTCAGGTAATAAAAATCATCAATCTTGTAAGCCCCTTCGCCGAAAGGATCCGCCTCACCACTGTTCGGCCCGACCACACCGGCCTTCAGCGCTTCCAGCAGCGTCAGGTATTCCTTGACCGACACCGGCAGCTTGGCCGAGCGCAAGGTGTAGAAAAAATCAATCAGCATGGTGTTTGCGCCAACGTCGCGCTGTTTGCAGGCCCAGTCCGCCGCCTAAGCCGGCCAACACGATGCCCGCAATACTGCTGTTGCTGTCGCTGGGTTCAAAGATGTCTAGGCCAAGCAAGTGACCTGCCCAGTAACCGATCAAAGCGCCACCGATAAATCCGATGGCATCTGACAGGCTCTCTTTCAGCGTTGATTTTGGGTTCATGGATTCAATTCTCAAGTGCTCTAGCGAAGGGGCTGATTAGCGGTTTTGGCGTTGCATGAACACCAGTTTTTCAAACAGCGTCACATCTTGTTCGTTTTTGAGCAACGCACCCACCAGCGGCGGCACCGAGACTTTGTTGTCTTGGCTTTGCAGCACGTCGAGCGAGATGTCTTCAGCGACCAGCAGCTTGAGCCAGTCCAACAGCTCGCTGGTCGATGGTTTTTTCTTCAAGCCGGGCAGGTTGCGCACGTCGTAGAAGGTTTTCATGGCGGCCGCCAGCAATTCTTGCTTCAGACCCGGGAAATGCACGTCGACGATTTTCTTCATGGTCTCCGCTTCGGGAAACTTGATGTAGTGGAAAAAGCAGCGGCGTAAAAAAGCGTCGGGTAGTTCTTTCTCGTTGTTCGAGGTGATGAAGACCAGCGGCCGGTGCTTGGCTTTGATCAGTTCTCGCGTTTCGTAGCAGTAGAACTCCATGCGGTCGATCTCCCGCAGCAAGTCGTTCGGGAATTCAATGTCAGCCTTGTCGATCTCGTCGATCAGCAGCGCCACCGGTTCGTCAGCGGTGAAGGCTTGCCACAACACACCCTTGAGGATGTAGTTGTGAATGTCTTTGACCTTTTCGTCGCCCAGCTGCGAGTCGCGCAGCCGCGAGACGGCGTCGTATTCGTACAGGCCTTGTTGGGCTTTGGTAGTTGACTTGATGTGCCATTGCAACAAGGGCAGCTTCAGCGCCTCGGCGACTTCCTCGGCCAGCATGGTTTTGCCGGTGCCGGGCTCGCCCTTGACCAGTAGGGGTTTGCGGAGTGTGGCGGAGGCGTTGACGGCTAACATCAGGTCTTCGGTGGCAACGTAGTTTTGGGAACCTTGAAATTTCATGTGGCGATAGGATGAAAGTGACTGTTGAGGGTTGGGATCGGGGGCCGTCTGCTGCACAGGCCAGGGAGCCGGTCTCGCGAAGATATAATCGAACCTACTTTTACGATGAATCTCACCTGATTGTGCGCGCAAAAATGATTAAGTTGCTCTCTAGTATTTTCGCTCTGGCGGTCTCATTCGTGAGCGTTGCCGCTCAAGCCCAGGACATCACCGGCAATGCTCAAGCGGGCGAGAAGATCAATGCCATGTGCATTGGCTGCCACAGCATCAAAGGCTATCAAGCGAGCTTCCCAGAAGTCTACAAAGTGCCGATGATATCGGGTCAAAGCGCCAAGTACATTGAGTCTGCTTTACATGCTTACAAAAAAGGCGATCGCAAGCACCCGACCATGCGCGGTATTGCTGAAAGCCTGACCGACCAGAACATGGCCGATTTGGCGGTTTATTACAGCAAGCATGGTTTGGCTGAAGGTCAGATGGCACCGAAAGAAGTCAAAGGCCCCAGCGTTGAAGTGGCGGCTCTCTTGGGCAAAGCCAATTGCGCGTCTTGCCACGGCGCTGATTTCAGCACCCCAATTGACCCTTCGTACCCCAAAATTGGCGGCCAACACGCTGCCTACCTGTTCGTCGCCTTGAAGGCTTACAAGGTCAGCGACAACGCCAAGGTGGGCCGCAACAACCCGATCATGACGAGCATGGCCAAGCAGTACAGCAACGCTGAACTCAAGCAGCTGGCGAATTACCTGGCGTCTACTCCGGGTGATTTGAAAGTTGTGCCGCAAAGTCGCTTCCGCTGAAGTTGACGTTGGCGGGCTTGACGGCCCGTCACCCTGAAAAAAAGCCGCATCACTGCGGCTTTTTTCATGGGCGGTTGGGAGCAAACATTCAATTTTTCACGACGCGCACGACTGAAATGCAGAGTAAGTTGACTGCTACGAATGCACCGCTAGGTGCCTGTGCAGTTTGACAACTTCGCAACTCAGCGATGTCAGCCGGTTTTTCCTGTTTTTCAATGATTGACGTGTGACCAAAGACCTTCTCCAAATTTTTATCTTTTGTCATCGCTGCCGTGGTTTGCGCTGCAGTCGCATCCGTCATTCCAACTCAAGTCAACCTTGCACAAATGGCAAACCTTGGCTTGAAAACTTTGATCTCGCAAAATATCCCAGTGGCGGCCGAGGATAGGCTGCGGCTTGGTCCCATCATGACCGGCATCTCTGTCGTGGGTATCGTGATCGCTGTTGTCTTCGCAACTTTGCTTCACACGTTGATGCCGAGGCGGTTCGACTGGCTTCATGGAGGTCGTGGTCGGCCCTGACTTTAGCCAAAATGAATACCTCTTTTTCACGACAGCCTACGGCACGGAGGCTTTGAACGGAACGCATGTGGTGCGGGCCAAGTGGGTCGGCGATGGCTTGGAGCGCAAAGGAGAAGCACAGAATCCTTCAAGCCATCAAGGCAAAGTCATCCGCATTGACCGGGAAGGCCAAGCGCCTTTGGACAATCCCTTCTTGAGCCATCTTGATGCCCGGCCGGAAATCTACAGCCTTGGGCGCCGCAACTCTCAAGGTATTGCGTTTGACAAGGTGGCGGGCGTTCCCGTTGCTTCTGAACATGGCCCACGTGGCGGCGATGAAATTAACTTGATTCTTCCGGGTGCCAACTACGGCTGGCCGATGGTCACTGACGGCATCGATTACGCCTTTGCCCGAATTTCTTTGCGCAGCCATCGCAAGGACCATTCGGATCCACTGCTTCAATGGAGGCCGTCAATCGCACCTTCTGGGCTGGCCATTTACAGAGGAGCGCATTTTTCTCAATGGCAAGTTGCGCTGTTGGTTCCCGCGCTCAAGGAGCGTGCTATTCGTGCCGTCACGCGAGTCGACGGGCATCCGCAGAGCCAGTTTCTTTTACTCAGCGAACTCGATCAGCGCATTCGAGGCGTGAAAGTCGTCGGTAGAATTGTTTATGTGGTGACCGATGGTGAAGCCGGCCGCCTTTTAAAGTTGACGGCACCGCGTCCTGTCAAAGAAGTGCAGTAGGGGAGTTCAGTCGCGCGTCGCGTGCCGCTGCACGCAGTCGATGTAGGCCGCGCCGTCTGGCGTACGGCCGGCGCGCTGACTTTCCCAGACCATCTGACCCAGGCAGTCCATGGTTTCGTGGTGCGCCGCGTGCAAGGAGTTGCGGCGGGCGGTGAGTAGTTCGACTGCTTGGCGGATGCCGCGGGGCTGGTCGATGGAGCATTGTTCGCTGATCGTCAGGTGCATCGACAAATGCAAGAACGGATTGGTCTTGCCGCTGTCGACGTCGTACATTTTGGTTGCTGCGGCCTCGGCATCGGCGAAGTCCGCATGGTATTCGGGGTGCTCGTCGATCCACTGGCTGACGATGGTTTCCATCGCGTCAAGGGGCGATCCGCCCAGCGATTTGGCGTAGACCGTGCAGAAGAAAGTACGAACATCGGTTTGAGAGGGCGTGAACATGTCTAAAGCGTAGCACGCACGTTGGGCGTAACGCGTGCTCAGGCCCGCTTGACAGCCAGCAGCCGTGAAATGGTCTTGGCCGCCGCCAGCAGCGCCGGCAGCATGCTGTCCTGCATGATTTTGGCGCTGGTGCGGTTGGCTTGGCCACTGATGTTGAGTGCCGCCACGGTGTGGCCTTCCCGGTTCATCACTGGCGCAGCCAGCGACACCAGACCTTCTTCCAGCTCCTGATTGACCAGCGACCAACCTTGCTTGCGGGTGGCTTGGACCTTGGCCAGCAGCGCGTTGACATCGGTCAGCGTGCGGCGGGTCATGGCTTGGCGGTCGCTGGCTTGCAAGCGGCTCAACACCTCGTCGTCGGGCAGACCTGCCAGCAGCACGCGGCCCAGCGACGTGCAGTAAGCCGGCAAGCGCGAGCCGACGCCCAAACTGATGCTCATGATCTTGTGGGTCGGCACCCGCAGCACATAAATAATGTCAGTGCCTTCCAGTGCCGCGGCGGAACAAGATTCCTTGACCTCGCCCACCAAGGCCTCCATGATGGGTTCGGCTAAGTTCCAAATTGGCATCGACGACAGGTAAGCGAAGCCGAGGTCCAAAATGCGCGGCGTCAAGCTGAACAACTTGCCGTCGCTTTCAACGTAGCCGAGACTTTGCAGGGTCAGCAAAATGCGTCTGGCACCGGCCCGCGTGAGCTCGCTGCGGTCAGCGACTTGCGTCAGTGTTTGCCGGGGTGCGTCGGCGCTGAAGGAGCGGATGACCTGCAGGCCACGCGCAAAAGACTGCACGTAGCTGTCGCCGGGGGCCGGTGTTTTGGCCGAACTGGAAAGCAGACTTGACGAGTGGATTGCCATGACAGCCAGAATCTCCTAAAATTCATTATACGAACACTTGTTCTTATTGCGAACAAATAAAATCAGAGAAGCCACAACACTGGAGCTGTTTGAATGATCAACAAAATTGCCTCGTCTATCGCTGAGGCATTGGCCGATGTGAAAGACGGTTCGACCGTGATGCTTGGCGGTTTTGGCGCCGCTGGCATCGCCAATGAGCTGGTTGACGGCTTGATTGCCCAAGGCGCGAAAGACCTCGTCATCGTCAACAACAACGCTGGCAATGGCGAGACCGGGCTGGCTGCCTTGCTCAAAGCCGGCCAAGTGCGCAAGATCATTTGCAGCTTTCCGCGCCAAACTGACAGCCATATTTTTGACGCCCTTTACCGCAGCGGAAAACTCGAATTGGAGCTGGTGCCGCAGGGTAATCTGGCCGAGCGGATCCGCGCCGCAGGGGCTGGTATCGGGGCATTTTTTTCACCCACCGGCTACGGCACCGAGCTGGCCAAGGGCAAAGAAAGCCGCGAGATCAACGGTAAGTTTTACGTGCTGGAGATGCCGATTTATGCCGACCTGGCACTGATCAAGGCCGAACGCGGCGACCGCTGGGGCAATTTGGTGTATCGCAAGGCGGCGCGCAATTTCGGGCCGGTCATGGCAACAGCCGCCAAGATGACCGTGGCCAGCGTGCAAGAGATCGTTGAGCTGGGCGCACTCGACCCAGAAAACATCGTCACCCCCGGCATTTATGTGAGCAAAATTGTGAAGATAGAGCGCGTCGCTACCGAGGCTGGCGGATTTAAAAAGGCAGCATGAGCATGAGTGACATCAGTTATCAAAAACGCAGCAAAGAGCAGTTGGCCCAACGTGTGGCCCAAGACATTCATGACGGCGCCTATGTCAACCTAGGCATTGGCATGCCGACGCTGGTGGCCAACCATTTGCCAGCCGGTATTGAAGTGATTCTGCAAAGCGAGAACGGGATTTTGGGTATGGGCCCGGCTCCCGCAGAGGGGGAGGAAGATTACGACTTGATCAACGCTGGCAAGCAGCCGGTGACGCTGCTCAAAGGGGGTGCGTATTTTCACCACGCCGACAGCTTTGGCATGATGCGCGGCGGTCACTTGGATATTTGCATTCTGGGTGCCTTTCAGGTCAGCGCGACCGGTGACCTGGCCAATTGGAGCACCGGCGAAAAAGACGCGATTCCCGCCGTTGGCGGCGCCATGGACTTGGCGATCGGCGCCAAGCAAACCTGGGTGATGATGGATTTGCTGACGAAAAAAGGCCAGAGCAAAGTCGTCAGCCAGTGCAGCTACCCGATCACCGGAATTGGCTGCGTCAAGCGGATTTATTCTGAACTGGCCACGCTTGAATGCACGCCTCAAGGCTTGTTGCTGATCGACATGGTCGATGGCTTGACGCATGCCGACCTTGAAAAAATGCTCGGCTTGCCGATGGCAGTAGCCGCCTGAAAATACCCCGATCAATCATCCTAGAAAGAAGAGACGCCATGAGTTCACAAGCCTTTATTTGCGACGCTATCCGCACACCTTTTGGCCGTTATGGCGGGGCACTGTCGAGCATTCGCACCGACGACCTCGGTGCCATTCCGCTGCGCGCCTTGATGGCACGCAACCCAAATGTCGATTGGCAAGCCATCACCGACGTGATCTATGGTTGCGCCAATCAAGCTGGCGAAGACAACCGCAACGTGGCGCACATGTCGAGCTTGCTGGCGGGTTTGCCATTTGAAGTGCCGGGCGCCACCATCAACCGTTTGTGCGGCTCGGGTCTGGATGCGGTTGGCACGGCAGCCCGTGCGATTCGTTCGGGTGAAGCCGGTCTGATGATCGCTGGCGGCGTGGAAAGCATGAGCCGCGCACCGTTCGTCATGCCGAAGGCCGAGAGCGCCTTCAGCCGCGCCAATGCGGTTTACGACACGACCATCGGTTGGCGCTTCGTCAACAAGCTGATGAAGCAAGCCTACGGCGTTGATTCCATGCCAGAGACGGCAGAGAACGTCGCCACCGACTTCAATATCGAGCGCGAAGCGCAAGACCGCATGGCGCTGGCCAGCCAGTTGAATGCCGTGGCCGCGCAAAAAGCCGGCCACTTGGCACGCGAAATAACCGCTGTCACGATCGCCCAGAAAAAGGGCGGCGCCATCATCGTCGACACAGACGAACACCCGCGCGCCACCACCTTGGAAAGCCTGGCCAAACTCAAAGGCGTGGTGCGTCCTGACGGTACGGTGACGGCTGGCAATGCCAGTGGCGTGAATGACGGTGCCTGTGCCTTGTTGCTGGCCGATGAAGCCAGCGCTGCTAAGAACGGCTTGACACCGCGTGCGCGCATTGTGGGCATGGCGACAGCCGGCGTACCGCCGCGCATCATGGGCATGGGTCCGGCACCGGCCACGCAAAAAGTACTGGCGCTGACAGGTCTCAAGTTGGAACAACTGGACGTCATCGAGCTCAACGAAGCTTTTGCCGCGCAGGGTCTTGCCGTTTTGCGTCAGCTCGGTCTGCAAGATGACGACGCCCGTGTGAATGCTTGGGGCGGCGCGATTGCCTTGGGCCATCCGTTGGGTGCTTCGGGCGCCCGACTGGCCACCACGGCCGTCAACCGCTTGCACGCCACCGGTGGCCGCTACGCGCTGTGCACCATGTGTATCGGCGTGGGTCAGGGCATTGCGCTGATTCTTGAGCGGGTTTGAATTTTGACCTCCAGCGCGACCAAGCACCGCCAAGTCGCAGCCGGGCCGTGTCAACTGCGCGTCGAGTGGCGGCGGCACGGGGGGTCACTTGTGTGGATTTCGGGCGCGACGATCGATGGAGCGTGGGCTGAACGCGGTTTTTGGTTTGAATGCCAAGATGGACGCAGGATAAAAACGGATGAAAACTGAACCAGTCGAAGCCGATAGCAACGCAGTATTCATCACCCAGTCGAGGTGCACGCTGCGCTGTTTTGAAAAGCTGGCGGTTTGATGGCGCTGTCCGCTTGCAACAAACCACTTTAAGCCGCTGAAAACAAAGCCGTGGTCACCATTGAAGGGCTGGGGCAGCCCGCACCCTTGCGCTCAAACCGGCGCGATTCTGTAAGCTCTAATTTTTTCAACTTTAAAAGAACCCACGCCATGCGAATTTCTGACGCTTGCCTTGACCAACTTTTTTTCAAAGCCCGCTCGGCCAACGGCTTCATTGACAAGCCGGTGTCTGCCGAGCTGCTGCAGCAGGTCTATGACATCGCCAAGATGGGTGCGACGTCGATGAACGCGCAGCCCGCACGCTACGTCTTCCTGAACTCGTCCGAGTCACGCCAGCGTTTGATCCCGGCACTGTCGCCTGGTAATGTGGAGAAAACCAAGCTCGCACCGGTGACCGTCATCGTCGCCACCGACACGCGTTTTTACGAGAACATGCCCATGGTCTGGCACAACCCCGGTGCCAAGGAAATGTTTGAAGGCAACAAGCCTTTGGCCGATGGCACCGCCATTCGCAACGGCACCTTGAGCGGCGCTTATTTCATGATTGCCGCCCGCGCTGTCGGTCTCGACTGCGGTCCGATTAGCGGCGTTGATCTGGCCAAGGTCAATGCCGAGTTTTTCTCGGACGGACGTTTGCAAGCCAACTTCCTGATCAACCTGGGTTATGGCGACAACAGCAAGCTGTTTGACCGCAATCCGCGGCTGAGCTTTGAGCAGGCTTGCAGCGTTCTCTGATGCTATTTCGAGCGTGTTGTTGGGGCTTCAGGCAGGCGTGACTGCCGTGTCGCTATTTGTCGGCGCAAAGCCGTGCTGTCGCCAAGCTTCAAACACCGTCACTGCCACCGCGTTGGACAAATTCAGGCTGCGTTGACCGGCCAGCATCGGCAGGCGCAGACGTTGCGCTGGTGCGAAAGTGTCGCGTAATTCAGGTTGCAGGCCTTGGGTTTCAGAGCCGAACACCAGCCAGTCGCCAGCTTCAAAATGCGCGTCGTAGACGCTACCGCTGCCGCGCGTGGTCATGGCGAACATGCGTTCGGGCCGCGGTTGTTGGCTGTCTAGCAGCGCCTGCCAGTTGGCATGGCGCAGGACGCGGGTGTACTCGTGGTAGTCCAGCCCAGCGCGGCGCATGTGTTTGTCTTCCATCGAGAAGCCCAGCGGTTCGACCAAATGCAGCGTGCAGCCAGTGTTGGCGGCGAGGCGGATGACGTTGCCCGTGTTGGGGGGAATTTCGGGGGCGACTAAAACAATATGAAACATGCGCGCCATTATGTCGGGGCTGTGCGCGTCAGCACCACGGCGCTGACATGTATCGCGCCGGCCTGACGCAGAACGCTGGCTGCCGTCAACAGCGAAGCGCCGCTGGTCATCACATCATCAATCAACACCACGCGCCGGCCGGTGAGCTCGGCGGCGCGCAGCGGCTCGACGGCAAAGGCGCCTTTCAAGTTGTCCAGTCGCGCGCTGCGCTTGAGCTCGCTTTGCGGTCGGGTGTGGCGTGTGCGCAGCAGCAAACTGGCGTCGGCGATGGCGCGGCAGGCGCTTTGACGCTGCAGCGCACGGGTCAGCTCCCAAGCCTGGTTGAAACCGCGCCAGGCCAGTCGTTCGGCGGACAGCGGCAGCGGCAGCAGCCGGTCGTCGGGCGTCAACTGACTGAAAAAATCGCGTACAGATGGCTGCGCCAGCAGCGTGCTCGCCATGAAAGCGGCCCAGCCGGTTTGGCTGTCAAATTTGTAGCGCGAGACCAACTCAGACCACGGAAACGCATAGGCCAGGCCGGCAAAGCAGGCGTCGAGTCCAAAGGGATGGCGCAGACATCGGCTGCACTGCGTGGTTGGCGAGGCCGCCGGCAGTTCCAGCGCGCAAGTGCGGCAGCGCCTGCGCGGCTGGCCGAAGCGCACCATGCAGTCATGGCAGACCGGCGTGCTTGGCCAGCTGCGGCAAACCGCGCACTGACTGGGGACGCAGCTCATGATCAAAGCGGGCAGGGCGCTGAAGTGCATCGTGTCAATATACTCGTCCCTATGAATTCCACCCAACGCCCACCAACGCTAGACCCGATTGCCGTTGAGCGTTGGCAACGCACCGCGCCTGGCGTTTCCCCGTGGCTGCACGAAGAAGTGGCGCGCCGCATGCTGGACCGGCTGCAGTGGATCAAGCTGCAACCCGTTGTTTGGGCGCATTGGGGTGCTGTGCGCGGCGGTCTGCAAGCGCACGCAACGCTCCTGAAACAATATGCCCGGGCCGCATGTTTCGTGATTGAACCCTCTGAGCACCGAAAAGCTTTGGCCCGTGCAGCGCTGGTGCCACCTTGGTGGAAAAGAATCGTCAGGATGCTGTCGGGTGGCGGTGAGACTGCGCGCTTTGACGCCCCTGCACCCGGCAGCGTCAACATGCTGTGGGCCAACATGGCCTTGCACGAAGCGGCTGACCCACAAGCCTTGCTGGCGACCTGGCATCGCTTGCTGGCGGTCGACGGCTTCGTCATGTTTTCCAGCCTCGGGCCCGACACCGCGCGGGAAGTGCGCGATGTGTACGAAGCCTTGGGCTGGCCGCCAGCCGGTCATCAGCTGACCGACATGCATGACTGGGGTGACATGCTGGTGCAGACCGGCTTCGCAGAACCGGTGATGGACATGGAGCGCATCACGCTCACGTATGAGACGCCGGCACGCCTGCTGCAAGAGCTGACCGAGCTCGGTCGCAACTTTCACCCCCAGCGTTTCAGCGCTTTGCGCGGACGCCAGTGGAAGGCCAAATTAGAGAAGTTGATCAGCGAGCGCTTACCGCGCGCTGCAGATGGCCGACTGTTGCTGACTTTTGAGGTGATTTATGGTCACGCTTTGAAAGCACGACCGAAGGTCAAAGTGTCGGCACTCAGTGCTGTTTCGGTTGAGGATATGCGCAGCATGTTGCAAGGTTCGCGCGGGTAGGCCGGACTGTGAGTAC
Source organism: Polaromonas sp. (assembly GCA_041442125.1). Lineage (GTDB taxonomy): Bacteria > Pseudomonadota > Gammaproteobacteria > Burkholderiales > Burkholderiaceae_C > Polaromonas. The sequence continues at coordinate 18,431 of JASDRC010000060.1, forward strand.
GGCGTGGCTTCCAATGGTCATTGCCGGGCAACAGAACGCTCTACAAAATGAGTGTGACTAAAATCATTAAAGCATTTTGGGTATATTCCCACGCTTTCAAGTGCCGTGTTCAAGGCGCTATTTTGTGAGTGCTCTTTCGTGTCGAATACCGCTCCCAAGCTTCGTTTTGGCACTTTGCGCGCGCAGGGTGATCATGAGGCGCCACTGGTGCAATGGCAGCTGAAACCCAATTGCTCAGTCACGCCGGCTCAGCTGGTCCAGTTTTATGCGTCGCTGTGCGTTGTTTCGCTGGGCATCTCTGCCTTTTTCTGGCTCCAGGGCGCTCCCATGGTCTTGCTGTTTGCCGGACTTGAGCTGATGGCGGTGGGCGTTGCCTTGCTGGTCTATGCGCGCCATGCGCGGGATGGTGAAAAAATATTTTTGCTGGGCACGCAATTGGTGGTCGAGCTTGAAACGGCAGGCCGCATTGAACGTTCGGAATTTGTCCGCGACTGGGTTCGGGTCGAGCCGAGAAGCGACGACGGTTCTCTGATTGAGGTCTCGGGGCAGGGGCGAACGGTGGTGGTTGGGCGGTTTTTGCGTCCAGAGTTGCGTCCTGCGCTGGCCCGTGAAATCCGTTTGGCTCTGCGTGGTTGGTTGGTTCAGGAGGCTGAAAGTCCTGCGCCAATGTAATCCGCAAAATTAACGGGCTGGCGTAACTTTATAATCGCGAAGTTAAATTAGTCCGTAATTGAATCCATAAAAGTGATGACGATGAACGCAAGCAACACCACAGGGTCTGGCATGACACACGCAGGGGCGATTTTGGAGTCGGTGAAACAGGCCCCGTTGGCTGTTTTTTGCAAAGCCGCAACCACAGTCACCATGTTGGCAACTTTGAGTGGCGCTGCCATGGCTCGCGTGCAAGACTTGCCAGGCGGTCCCGCTGTCAACCAGCTCAATTTGCCGATGCCGGCCACGCGCATAGCCGCCGAACAAATCTGGCTGCACTGGTTCATGCTGATCCTTTGCACGGTGATCTTCTTGGGTGTGTTCGGTGTGATGTTCTATTCGATTTGGAAGCACCGCAAGTCGGTTGGCCACAAAGCCGCTAACTTTCACGAGTCCACCGGCGTTGAAATCGCTTGGACTGTCATCCCGTTCTTGATCGTCATCGGCATGGCCTTGCCTGCCACCAAGGTGCTGGTCGCCTCCAAAGACACGACGAATGCCGACTTGACCATCAAGGCTACTGGTATTCAATGGAAATGGGGCTATGAGTACATCAACGGCGAAGGCGCTGGCATTGGCTTCGTCTCGACGCTAGATGCAGCTCATCGTCAGTTGTCCAATGATGGCGGCCCGAAAAAGGGCGAGGAAATTAACAACTATCTGTTGAAGGTCGACAACCCAATGGTTGTGCCGGTCAATCAAAAAGTCCGCATCATCACTACCGCCAACGACGTGATTCATGCTTTCGCTGTGCCCGCCTTCGGCATCAAGCAAGATGCGATTCCGGGCTTTGTGCGCGACACTTGGTTCCGCGCTGAACGCACCGGTGACTTTTATGGCCAGTGCCAAGAGCTCTGCGGTAAAGAACACGCCTATATGCCGATCCACGTCAAAGTGGTGTCGGCTGAAGATTACAGCCTGTGGGTCAAGGGCAAGATGAACGAAGCCTCGGCCAAAGCCGATGACCCAGCAAAAGTATGGACGCTGACCGATCTGGTCGCCCGTGGTGAAAAAGTCTACGCTGCTAATTGCGCTGCCTGTCATCAGGCCAACGGCAAGGGTGCAGGTCCGATCAAGCCGCTCGATGGCTCGGCCATCGTGTTGGACACAGACCACCTCAAGCAAATCAACATTCTGCTAAATGGCGCAAACAACGGTTCCATGCCGTCGTGGAAGCAGCTCAGCGACACTGAACTTGCCGCCGTTTCGACTTACACCAAGAACAGCTGGTCTAACAAGACCGGTCAGTTGGTGCAGCCGTCAGAGTTTGTGGCCGCCCGCAAATAAGTCACATCCGCTCTCCATCGTCAGTCGCCGGGTTGCCCGGCATGTGCCAAGTTAAGCTATCAAAGGAAGTCAGATGAGTGCAGTTCTAGACCATCACGATCATGCCCATGACCACGAGCATCACGCCCCCACAGGCTGGCGCCGCTGGGTCTACGCAACCAACCACAAGGACATCGGGACACTGTACCTGCTGTTCGCCTTCACCATGTTCATGGCGGGTGGCGTCTTGGCGATGGGCATTCGTGCCGAGTTGTATCAGCCAGGCCTGCAATTGGTGAACCCGGAGCTGTTCAATCAGCTCACCACCATGCACGGTCTGATCATGGTCTTCGGTGCCATCATGCCGGCTTTCGTTGGTTTCGCGAACTGGATGATTCCTTTGCAAATCGGCGCTTCTGACATGGCGTTCGCCCGGTTAAACAACTTCAGCTTCTGGCTGATGGTTCCGGCTGGCTTGATATTGATGTCTTCATTTTTCATGCCCGGCGGCGCTCCTGCCGCTGGTTGGACGCTGTATGCACCACTGTCTTTGCAAATGGGCCCCTCCATGGATGCCGGCATTTTTGCCTTGCACTTGCTGGGTGCTTCGTCCATCATGGGTTCGATCAACATCATCGTCACCATCTTGAACATGCGCGCGCCTGGCATGACACTGATGAAGATGCCGATGTTCTGCTGGACCTGGTTGATCACCGCTTACCTGTTGATTGCAGTCATGCCTGTTTTGGCTGGTGCCATCACCATGACGCTGACGGATCGCCATTTCGGTACCAGCTTCTTCAACCCAGCCGGCGGCGGCGACCCGGTGATGTACCAGCACATTTTCTGGTTCTTCGGTCATCCCGAGGTCTACATCATGATCCTGCCGGCTTTCGGCATCGTCAGCCAAATCATTCCGGCTTTTTCACGCAAGCGTCTGTTTGGCTACGCTTCCATGGTTTACGCCACCGGTTCGATCGCTATTTTGAGCTTCGTGGTCTGGGCTCACCACATGTTCACCACCGGCATGCCAGTGACGGGTCAGCTGTTCTTCATGTACTCGACCATGTTGATCGCCATTCCCACTGGTGTGAAAGTGTTCAACTGGATCGCCACCATGTGGCGCGGTTCGATGACCTTTGAAACGCCGATGCTGTTCGCGGTTGGTTTTCTGTTCGTCTTCACGATGGGTGGTTTCACCGGCCTGATCTTGGCTGTCGCGCCGATTGATATTCAGTTGCAAGACACTTACTACGTGGTGGCCCACTTTCACTACGTGTTGGTGGCGGGTTCCTTGTATGCGATGTTCGCTGGTTTTTACTATTGGTGCCCTAAGTGGACTGGCGTGATGTACAACGAGCGCCGCGGCAAGATCCATTTCTGGTGGTCGCTGATTGCTTTCAACGTCACCTTTTTCCCTATGCACTTCTTGGGTCTGGCGGGTATGCCGCGTCGCTATGCCGACTACCCGATGCAGTTCGCTGACTTCAATGCGATTGCCAGCGTGGGTAGTTTGTTCTTTGGTCTGGCGCAGGTTTACTTCTTCATCTTCGTGGCGATTCCTGCCATGCGCGGCATTGGCCCTAAAGCCGAAGCCAGCCCATGGGAAGGTGCCGAGGGCTTGGAGTGGGAAGTCGCTTCACCAGCACCGTTCCACACCTTCGAGAACCCACCCAAGCTGAATGCAGCTGCCAACAAGGTGATCGGCTGATCGCTGGGCACCTAAACGTAAAGAACGCGATGACCACACCTGAGCAAAAAAAGAACAACCGCCGCTTGGGATTGATCTTAGGTACCGTCGCGCTGGTGTTCTTCATCGGGTTCGTTGCGCGCTCCATGCTGCTCGGCAGGGTCTGAACGATGCGCAACAGACAAGAAAACTCGAAAATGGTCGGCAAGCTGGCCGTCATTGTGTTGGGCATGTTTGCTTTTGGTTATGCCTTGGTGCCGATTTACAGAGCCATCTGCGAGATGACCGGCATCAATGTTTTGTCGCTGAACGTCAAACAAATTCCGGGTGCATCGTCGTCACAAGCGGCCAACACGCAAGTTGACAAAACACGTACTATCACCGTTGAGTTTGACGCCAATGCGCGTGGCCCTTGGCACTTCAAGCCGGCCATGCGCAGCGTGCAAGTTCATCCGGGCGAACTCACCACGGTCATGTACGAGTTTCAAAACGTCCAGAACCGAGCCATGTCAGCGCAGGCGATTCCGAGCTACGCACCGCGTCAGTCGGCTTCGCACTTCAACAAGCTGGAGTGCTTTTGCTTCAACCAGTACACGCTGCAGCCTGGTGAGAAGAAAGAATGGCCGGTAGCTTTTGTGATCGACACCAAGCTGCCGAAAGATGTCACCACCATCACGCTCTCGTACACCTTTTTTGAAGTCGGTGGCAGGATCCCAGCGGCACCGGCGGGATTCCAAGACAACTCAGCATTGAAGCCGGTGGCTGTCTTGGCACCTCCTCAGCCGGTAATTGTTGGTTTATGAGCATGGGCTCAGCCGCCTTGACGATCCTGCGGACAGTGAAAGCGGTGGCTTGGTCATTCATCGGTCTGCGCGGCAGCACCGATGCTGAGCAGCACACCGAAAAGCTCAATCCTTTGCATGTGATCGCTGTCGGTTTGGTGCTGGTTTTTATGTTTGTCGGTGCGTTGGCCGTGTTCGTTAAGTGGGTGGTGCCAACCTAGGCCCGCGTCAGTGTTTTTAAAAATTTCGAGCTTTCAGAGATAAAAAGAGGAATAGAGATGTCTTCAGCAGCACACGGGTCCACCCCGTATTACTTCGTGCCGGGCCCGTCCCGTCATCCCGCCATGGCCGCTTTGGGCCTGTTTTTCGTGATTCTGGGCGCCGGGCAGTGGGTCAACGGCGTCGGTTGGGGTGCTTATTCTTTGGCCTTCGGCTTGGTTTTTTGGTTGACCGTGTTGTACCAGTGGTTTAGCGAAGCCATGCGCGAAAGCGAAGGCGGCATGTACGGTCGCAAGATCGACATGTCTTACCGCTGGAGCATGAGCTGGTTCATCTTCTCTGAGGTGATGTTTTTTGGTGCCTTCTTCACCGCTTTGTGGTGGGCGCGTGCGCATTCCGTGCCGGCACTGGGCGGTCTTGAAAATGCCTTGCTCTGGCCTGACTTCAAAGCGGTCTGGCCCAGCATGGCTGCTGGCGTGACGGCTTCGCCTGGCGGCATCGTCGAACCCTTCACCGCCGTGGGCCCTTTTTGGTTGCCGACCATCAACACCGCTTTGTTGCTCAGCTCCGGCGTGACCTTGACCATCGCCCACCACGCCTTGCGCGATGGCAACCGTGCCCGCACCGTCGGCTTCATGTGGGCTACGGTGTTGCTGGGTGTGGTTTTCATGTTCGTGCAGGGTTACGAATACGCCCACCTGTACAACGACCTGAACCTGAAGATGACGTCGGGTATTTACGGTTCGACTTTTTACATGCTGACGGGATTTCACGGTTTCCACGTGTTTGTCGGTACGCTGATGCTCTTCTTCATCACCTTGCGACTTGGCAAGGGCCACTTTACGGCCAAAAGCCACTTTGGTTTTGAAGGTGCCGCTTGGTACTGGCACTTTGTCGACGTCGTCTGGCTGGGTCTTTACGTTTTGGTTTATTGGCTCTGAGTGTCTCCTAGCGCGTTCATCAAAAAAGGCCGCTTCAAGCGGCCTTTTTATGTTCAGAAGAGGTTGAAGATAAAAACGATTGAACTCAGCCGCCGGAAGGCAAGCCAGTCGGCTGAATCAAGCCGAATTTCCATGCCAGCAAGATGCAGACAAACAACAAAACGGATAAACCGACACGAACCGCCAAGGCGCGGGCCATGTTGCTGGTCTTGGCTTTACCGTCAGTCCCGTCCTTCATCATGAAGAAAAGGGCGCAGGCCAAACTGCCCAAAATAGCGACAAAAGCGAATGCAATGAGATACGACATAGATTCGATTATCCGCCCATGAAAGATCCCGCACACACGGGCCGCTTTTGGGTCGTTACGGCGGCAGCCCTGCTGATGACGGCGTTGACCTTTTCCTTAGGTCAGTGGCAGCTGGACCGCGCGGCGCAGAAACTGGCCAAGCAAGCCTCGCTAGACCAGCAAAAGGTGTTGCCGCCACTGACCCAAGCCGAGCTATTGGCGGCCAACACTGGCTTGGTTGAGGCCGGCGCGGCGGCGGCGATTCAGTCGGCAGCTCAACTCGACCGCTTGATTGAACTCTCTGGACACTGGCAGGCCCAGCACACGATTTACCTCGACAACCGCCCGATGGATGGCAAGCCCGGTTTTTGGGTGATGACGCCTTTGCGGCTGACCGGCACCGACAAGTCGGTGCTGGTACAACGCGGCTGGATTCACCGGAATTTTCAAGATCGCAGCGCTTTGGCGCCGATTGAAACGCCAGCCCAAACTGTCATCTTGCGCGGGCGAATGGCCCCCGCACCAGCCAAGTTATATGCCTTCAAAGGTGCTGACACGGGCCGTATCCGGCAAAATCTAGACATTCCTGTTTTTGCGGCTGAAATCGGCTTGCCGCTGCTGTCTGCGCTGGTGATTCAAGTCGATCCCGCCAGCGACGGCTTGCAGCGCGATTGGGCTGCGCCCAACACCGGTGTCGACAAACACTATGGTTACGCTGTTCAGTGGTTTGGATTGTGTGCTTTGGTGCTCGGTCTGTACATCTGGTTCCAGTTGATTTTGCCGCGCCGTCAACGCCGCTCTGCTTCCCGATTCAACAAGAAAGTCTGATGATTCGCCATGTCCATTGAGCAGCCTTCGCTACGATCCCCAGACCGGAAATCCGCCGGTCAAGACCAGCCGCTGGACCTGACGGTGCATGCGCTGCCACCGCTCGACCAGGCTCCGTCGGCCAACACCCGTGGGCGTTGGAAGATGCTCTTCATTCTGCTGGTTTGTGCCGCGCCTGTGATCGCTTCGTACTTCATGTACTACGTGGTGCGGCCTGAGGGTCGGCGTAATTTTGGTGAACTCGTCACGCCGCAGCGGCCCTTGCCAGCGTTCAATGTGGCGACACCAAGCGGCGCTGTCTTGCCGGTGAGCGGACTGAAAGGCCAATGGCTGCTGATCAGCGTGGCTGGTGGTGCCTGCGATGCGGAGTGCCAGCAGCACTTGTACTTTCAACGCCAGCTGCGGGAGTCTCTGGGCCGCGAAAAAGACCGGCTCGATTGGGTCTGGCTGGTCACTGACGACGCGCCGATGCCGACTGCATTGGCGCCAGCGCTCAAAGACGCCACCGTGCTGCGCGTCAACCCCGCCGACTTGGCACAGTGGCTAGAAGCTGTCCCCGGCCAAGCGCTGGTTGACCACTTGTACCTGGTCGATCCGCTGGGCAACTGGATGATGCGCTTTCCCTCCCCAATGGACGCGACGGGCGCCGGCAAGGCCAAGATTGACCTCGAGCGCTTGCTGCGCGCTTCGAGCAGTTGGGACAAGGCAGGCCGGTTATGACTGAACAAGCACTTTATGACTTCAGCCCAGCCGTTCGCCTGATGTTGATGGGCTTGGTGGTGGCGCTCGGCCCGCTGGCTTGGGTCTGGCTGCGCAGCCGCAACGCACCGTTGCCGCATCGGCTGCGCATGCTGACGCTGGTGACCTTGTTCTTGACCTTTGATCTGGTGTTGTTTGGTGCCTTCACACGCCTGACCGATTCAGGCCTCGGTTGTCCGGACTGGCCGGGTTGTTACGGCAATGCCAGCCCGCTGGGCGCACACGCTGACATCACGCAAGCGCAAGCGGCGATGCCGACCGGCCCAGTGACGCATCCGAAAGCTTGGATCGAGATGATTCACCGCTACCTGGCGACTGGCGTCGGTGTGCTGATTTTGACGCTGACGGCCGTCACTTGGCTGGCGCGTTGGCAAGCTCGGCTGCGGCCTGAGCCTGTGGCATCGTCTGCCGGTCAAAGTGCGTCCGATGTTTTGCAACCGTGGTGGCCAACCCTGACCTTGGCTTGGGTGTGTTTGCAAGGCGCTTTTGGCGCGCTGACAGTCACCATGAAACTCTTTCCTGCCATCGTCACCCTGCATTTGCTGGGCGGCATGGTCTTGCTGGCCTTGTTGCGTGCGCAGTCGGCGCGCTTTGCGGTGGCTGCTGGCGATGTGCGGGTGGTGGTCGTGCCACGAAGCACGTGGCTGTTGTTGCTGGTGGGTTTTGCGCTGCTGTGGCTGCAGATCGTTTTGGGCGGCTGGGTCAGCACCAATTACGCTGTGCTGGCTTGCACGGAATTTCCGTCTTGCCAAGGTTCCTTCTGGCCGGCCATGGATTTCCGGTTGGGCTTCACGCTCTGGCGTGAACTCGGTGCGGGCCACGGTGACGCTAACTTCACCTTCCAAGCGCTGACCGCCGTTCATTACGTCCACCGCTTAACGGCTTACTTGGTGTTTGCGGCGCTGTTGCTGCTGGCGCGCCAGCTTTATCGCGCACCAGGCATGCGCACGCACGCCCACTGGATCGTAGTGCTGGTGTTGTGGCAACTCGTCACGGGTGTCAGCAATGTGGTGCTTGGCTGGCCCTTGCTGGCCGCTGTCTCGCACACCGGTGGTGCCGCTGCCTTGGTGGTGGTAATGACCGGCGCTTTGTTTTCTTGCCGTCGTGCCGCACGGCCAGATCTGCGCGAAAATTGAAGGTTCCACGACTGTCCGCATGAACCCTACTGAACCCTCCCCAGCGCCAAGCGCGCCCTTGCCATTTTTGGTTTCCCGCTGGGCGCAGTTTTATGCGCTGACCAAGCCACGCGTGGTGCAGCTGATTGTTTTTTGCGCGCTCATCGGCATGGTCTTGGCCGTGCCGGGCGTGCCGAGTTGGGCCGATGTGCAGTTGGCGCTGATCGCCTGTGTCGGTATCTGGTTGGTGGCCGGTGCAGCGGCGGCCTTTAACTGCCTGGTGGAGCAACAGATCGACGCCAAAATGCGGCGTACGGCGTGGCGCCCCACCGCGCAGGGGCAGCTGAACAACGGTTTGACGCTGGGCTTTTCGGCGCTGTTGTGCGCGGCCGGCTCGTTTATTTTGTATGTCTGGGTGAATCCCTTGACCATGTGGCTGACCTTTGCCACCTTTGTCGGTTACGCCGTGGTGTACACCGTCATCTTGAAGCCACTGACCCCGCAAAACATCGTCATTGGCGGCGCCTCAGGCGCCATGCCGCCAGTGCTGGGCTGGTCGGCCATGACCGGCAGCGTCGGGCCTGAAGCGCTGATTCTGTTTCTCATCATCTTCTTGTGGACGCCGCCGCATTTCTGGGCGCTGGCACTTTACCGGGTTGAGGAATACCGCAAGTCAGGCCTACCGATGTTGCCGGTGACGCATGGCAATGAGTTCACGCGATTGCAAATTTTCCTCTACACACTGGTGTTGTTCGCTGCCTGCCTGATGCCCTTTGTGTTTCAAATGAGCGGCTGGTTGTATTTGGCGGCAGCGGTGATTTTGAGCCTCGGCTTCAGCTGGTATGCCTGGCGCCTTTTGCGCGAGTATTCTGACGCGTTGGCGCGCGAGACCTTTCGCTTTTCCTTGATCCATCTGTCTTTGCTGTTTGCCGCCTTGCTGGTTGACCACTACCTCGTATGACACCCATTGACTTCTCCACTGCCAGCCGTCGCCGCACCCTTCTGATCTCTGTGACGGCCGCGTTGGCTGTTGCTGCGTTGAGCGCCTGCAGCCCTGACAAACCGCAGTTCAAAAGTATAGACATCACCGGTGCCGACTACGCCAAAGGCTTCAGTCTCACCGACCAAGAAGGTGTGCAGCGCAGCTTGCAAGACTTCAAGGGCAAGGTCGTGGTGGTGTTTTTCGGTTTTACCCAATGTCCCGATATTTGCCCCACTGCGTTGATCGAAATGGCTGAGGTGAAACGCAAACTCGGCAGTCAAGGCGATCGCTTGCAAGGCATCTTCATCACGGTTGATCCTGAGCGCGACACCGAAGAAGTGCTGAAGGCCTACATGGCTAATTTCGACCCGAGTTTCGTCGCTCTGCGGCCGACCATGGCGCAACTGCCCGGTGTCGCCAAAGCCTTCAAGGTTTACTACAAAAAGAGCGAAGGTCAGACCGCGACCAGTTACACCATGGACCACTCGGCGGGCAGCTACGTTTTTGATCCTGCAGGCAATGTGCGTCTTTACGCGCGCTCAGGCTCGGGTTCTGAGTCACTGGCGTCTGATGTCGCGTTGCTGTTGAAATAAATCTGGCGAGGCGTCAAGCACCGCCCACGAAAAAGACCGGGACGAACCCGGTCTTTTTCTTGGCGAAGCCTGAAAGGCTTCCGTCTTAGGCGTAAACCGCCAAGACCTTCTTCATCTTCTTCATGGCGGCCACTTCAATTTGGCGAATCCGCTCGGCGCTGACTTGGTATTCAGACGCCAAGTCGTGCAGCGTCATGCCGCCTGAACCATCGTCGTTGACGTTCAACCAGCGCTCTTCAACAATCCGGCGCGAACGCGGATCGAGATCTTGCAGTGCCGCCGTGATGCCATCGGTGGCGAGCACGTCACGCTGACGCGACTCGATCAAAGCGGTCGGTTCGTGGCTGGCGTCAGACAGGTAGGCGATCGGGCCGAAGACGTCTTCACCGTCATCGCTTGAGCCAGGGTCAAGCAGCGTGTCGCCGCCCGACATGCGCTGCTCCATTTCAATGACTTCTTCACGCTTGACATTCAGCGTCTTGGCCATCGAGTCAATCTGGGCCGAGGTCAAGCTGTCGCGGTGCGTGGCCGTGCCGGCATCGTCTTTGAAGCCTTGCTTCATCGAGCGCAAATTGAAAAACAACTTGCGCTGCGCCTTGGTCGTCGCCATTTTGACCATGCGCCAGTTTTTCAGAATGTACTCATGGATCTCAGCTCTGATCCAGTGCAAGGCGTAGCTCACCAGCCGGACATTTTGGTCTGGGTCAAAGCGTTTGACCGCCTTCATCAGGCCGATGTTGCCTTCTTGGATCAAATCGCCGTGGGGCAGGCCGTAGCCCAAGTATTTGCGCGACACCGACACCACCAAGCGTAAGTGAGAGAGCACTAACTTACTGGCGGATTCAAGGTCGTTCTCTTCCTTGAGCTTGCGGCCAAATGCTTGCTCTTCAGCCAAGGTCAGCATGGGCAGACGGTTGACCGCCGAAATGTAGGCATCCAAATTGCCGAGTGGGGGCAGCAGGCTCGAGGCGCTGGCCCAAGGGGTGGTCAACGCCATGGCGCTTGAACTGGTGTCAGTTTGACCGGTTGTGAGTGTCATCAGAGACTCCTTTCGTCAAAGATAAATATTAGCACTCCCTAGGGCGGAGTGCCAAGGACGAGAGGGTATGACCTTTGAGGATTCACGCCATCATGCTAAGGCCCGGCTAGAAGAAAGCACAATTTGTCATGCCGTGAGCACCCGCAGCAACGGCTGGTCGGCCAGCCAGGCTTCCAGGCACTCGGTGACGCCGTCTGCAAAACGCTGAAACACCGGTTCAGCCACAAAGCCGAGGTGCGGCGTCAGCAGCACATTGGGCAACTGGCGTAGCGGGTCGTTCAGCGGCAGCGGCTCGACGTCAAAAACGTCCAGCGCGGCAAACCCCGGTCGGCCTTTTTCCAGCGCCTTTACCAAGGCCGCGCTGTCAATCAGGGCCGACCGTGAAGTGTTGACGAGCAGACTGTCCGGCCGCATCAGCGCCAGCCGTTCGGCATTGAGCAAATGACGGGTGGCCGGGATCGCCACCAAATGCAAACTGACCACCTGCGAGCGCGTCAGCAGGTCTTCCAGCGATACCGCTGTGACGCCTTGCGCGGCAGCCCGCTCGGCGGTCATGCGAGGGCTCCAGGTGACGACGTCCATGCCCAACGCTTGGCCGACTTTGGCGACGCGAGCACCGATTTCGCCCAGACCGATCAAACCAAGGGTTTGGCCGTGCAGCACCCCCGCCAAAGGCTCGGCGGCGCCAGAGCGCCATTGGCCTTGGCGCAGCAGCGCGGTTTGCTGTTCAAGCTGACGGGTGGCGCCCAGAATCATCGCCCAAGTCATCTCGCAGGTGCTTTCTTTGGATGGCCCCCAGTCGGTGCAACTCACCGGAATATGGCGGGCGGCCAAAGCGGGCAGGTCGATGGTGCTGTTGCGTGAGCCGGTGAAAATGACGTAACGCAAATTGGGCAACTGCGCGAGCAGCGCTGCGTCAAACGGCGTGCGGTCGCGCAGCAACACCACGGCGTCGGCGTCTTTCAACGCGTCGATCAGCGGCTGGCCATTCAAGGGCCCCGCGTGCATGCTGACCTGCGCTTGGCCTTCAATGGTTTGCCAGTTGCCGAGCCGGCGCAGCGCCTGCTCGGTGTCACCGACCACCACAATGTGCGGCAGGCCGCCGTGTGATGTGTTCACACTCATGCGGTGGTCGTGGCGAGTTGAATCAAGGCCGACACATTGGCGGCTTGGCCGACAGTCCAGCTGGCTTTCAGCAAGGCCGCTGTTTGGTCAGCGCCCAACACCGGGTCAGACAGGCCGTGGAATTTAGCTTCCAGAAGGCTGTCGGTCATCGGGTTTTGCAGTGAGCCAATCGCGTGTTCGACAAACACATGGACGCGGCGGCCGTCGTTCAACACGGCGGTGACGTCGGCGCTGGCTTCGTCAATCGAGTCGTCGACCGTGGCGATGACTTTGCGGCGCAGCGCCACCATGTCGGCGCGGTTGACGATCTCGTCGGAGAACTCGTCTTCCGCGGCGTAGCCAAACGTCAGACCGGCGGCGCAGCCGTGGTAAACGCTGAATTTGGCTTGCAGGCCGTCAGCAGGTTCTTTTTTGCCTGTCAGTTCTAGCACCAGTGAATGCACTTTGAGCTCGATGCTGTGCACTTGGTCGGGCGTGACGCCTTGGGCGCGCAGCTGTGCGCAGGCGTCGATGCTCGGGTGAATCACGATGCCGCAAGCGAAGGGCTTGAAAGTGTTGAAGGAGATCTCAAAACGCTCGCCGAGCTCGCCGGTGATTTCGTTCCAGTCGTTTTTGGTTGAGACGGTTTGCATCATGCCGCGCGGCGCTTCGATGGCTTTCGGGCTGGCAGTGAAACCTTTGCTGGCCAGCAACGCTGACAGCATGCCGGCGCGGGCTGCGCCGCCAGGGTGGAAAGGCTTGGTCATGGTGCCGAACTGCTCGCGCATGCCGACCGGTTGCGAGGCCGCAATGCCCAGTGCCATGGCAGTTTGCTGGACGTCCAGCTTGAGCAGGCGGGCGCAAGCTGCAGCCGCACCCAGCGTGCCGGTCGAGCCGGTGATGTGCCAGCCGCGGTCGTAATGGTCCGGGTACATGGCGTTGCCAACGCGGCAGGAGACGTCGATGCCGATGACCAGCGCGTCGATGCATTCGCGGCCGGTGGAGCCGATGTGTTCCGCCAACGCCAGAATGGCCGAGGCCACCGGGCCGGCCGGGTGGATGATGGTTTTCAGGTGGGTGTCGTCAAAGTCAAAGGTGTGCGAGGTGATGCCGTTGATCAGCGCGGCGCTGCCCATGTCGACTTTTTCGCTGCGGCCGAGCACGCTGGCTTGTGCTGTGGGCTGGAACATTTGTGCGGCGGCCAGCGCAGCGTCAGCGGCTTCGTGGTGAGCGGCGCCGACAGCGCAGCCAAGCCAGTTGGTGAAAGTCCGGTGTGCGTCATGGTCGACAGCGTCGCTCCAGCCGCGGGACGGATGGGTGGCGACAAATTTAGCCAGAATTTGCGTGATGGGCGGAGCGTTGTGGTCGGCGGCGACCTGGGTATTACGAGCCATGGTGTCTTTCGGCAGAAGCTGCCATTGGTTGCAGAAATGGTTGCGCGTCGTTTGTTTTTTTAACTGTCGAGCTGAATGCCGCGTTCTTTGGCCAGCTTGGTCCAGCGGGCGATGTCGTAACGGATGAACTCGCCGAATTTTTCAGGCGACATGACCATCGGCTCAATCGCTTCAATCGACAATTTTTCTCGCAAGTCAGGGGCACGCAAGACGGTTGCCAATGTTTCATTCAGCAGCTTCACAATCGGGGCTGGCATACCGGCCGGGCCGACCACACCGTACCACTGCTGTGCGTCAAAGCCTTTGAAGCCGGACTCCTCCAGCGTTGGCACATCCTTGAACAGCGGGTGGCGCTGCATGCCGGTGATCGCTATCGGGCGCACGCGACCAGAGCGAATATGCGGAATGGCCGCAGCCAAGCCCGGGAACATGGCTTGTGTCTGGCCGCCGATCAAGTCGTTGAAGGCCGGCGCCACGCCGCGGTAGGGAATGTGCACCATGAAAGAGTCGACCTGTTGTTTGAACAGCTCCATGGTCAAGTGCGTCAGGGAACCTGCGCCGGCCGAGCCGTAGCTGACCTTGCCCATATTTTTCTTCAGGTAGGCGATGAACTCTTTGATGTTGTTGACCGGCAGTGCGGCGTTGACCACCAAAATGTTCGGTGTGCCACCGATCATGCCAATCGGCGTGAAGTCCTTGATGGCGTCGTAAGGCAGCTTGCGTGTGGCCGGGCTGGTGCCGTGGGTGGCCACGTAGCCTTGCATCAGCGTGTAGCCATCGGGCGCAGCACGGACGGTGGCTTGGCTGGCGATCACGCCGCCGCCGCCGGCCTGGTTGTCAACGATGATGGGTTGCTTGAGCAGGTTGCCCCAGCGTTCGGTCACGGTGCGGCCGACCATGTCACTGCCGCCGCCTGCCGACACCGGCACGATGTAGCGAATCGGTTTTGCCGGAAAGGCCGGCTGTGCCCAGCTCAAGGCGGGAGCGCCCAGCAGGGCTGGGGTGGCAAGGATGAGGCTGCGTCGTTTCATGAATTTTTCCGGATTGATGGTATTTTTGATTTGTAAAATCGGCATTAATTTTGAAATTATTCCGACTCAGTGAGGGGGTCAAATTAACGTCGCCAGTGGTGCCGTGGTGGTCAATCGACTGTGCGCATCGTCCACGTGCTCGGTCAGTAATTTGTTGCAACGTTCGGGGTCACCTTGGCGTAGCGCGCTGGCGATGTCCATGTGTTCGCTGATTGAGTCTTGCATGCGGCTGTCGTGAGCCAAATTTTTCAGGCGCGAAACATGCAGTTTTTGCACGATGCCGCGGTAGGTTTCGCTCAAAGACAGATTCCCTGCGGCTTCAACGATGGCCCAGTGAAAGCGCAGGTTTTCACCGTAATAGCGCTGCACGTCGTGCTGTCTGGCGGCGTCTTGCATGGCGGCCATCGAGTCGTCAAGCCCGCGCAATAACGCGACGTTGTCAAGGCTGCTCCGCTGGGCGACTTGGCGGCCAGCAAAGCCGTCCAAAAGGGCGCGCATTTGGTACAGATCACTGACTTCCTGCGTTGCCAGTTGCCGCACGAAGACGCCAGCATGCTTGCGCGCCACCACCAGTCCAGAGCTTTCAAGTTCGCGCAGGGCTTCGCGCACCGGCACCCGCGACACGCCCAGACGAGCCGCCACATCGGGCTCGTTAATGCGCTGGCCGGGGATTAGCACGCCTTTCAGAATAAGTCCGAGCATGTCGTCGCGCACGAGCTTGGCCAATGACGTGTCGCGTACATCGTTGAAGCGGTCAGAAGAGGGTTCAGTGAGCCAAGGGAGCATAGTCATTCCGTAGAAAATATATCGTATACGAAATGTCGCCAATCCAGTTAGCGGGTAAACACTGATCAGTTGGGTCGAGCCTGTCCGCTAGGCTGGTGGCTCAAAGGCTCAAAGGCTCAAAGGCTCAATGCCTCGACGGCCTTGGGCCGAACTCAGGGCTGCGGTTTGTCCGGCGTGATGTCGCGGACTTCAACGTCGACCGCATCGCCGCTGGCGACGCGGGGCCGCTCAGTCGGATGACGGCCGCGCTCGGCCAACGGGCTGGCCGGTGGCCCGCTGGGCGCGGGCGGTGGTTTGGCGCCTGGCCACATGCCTTTACCAGAAAACTGCTGAAAACGCCCAAAGACCATCGGCCCGGTCGGACGCTTTCCAGTGACCAAGGCCCGCAACAGGCTCAGCACCACCAACACAACGGCTACCGCCAGCAAGCTGGTCAGCGCGATGGCTGCAAACAGCCAGAACACGATGCGCATCACTAGCTGAAAAAGTCGGGTCATGAAAGCAGACAAATAAATTCCTTGAACAACGGGAGATGGAACACTGACAACTCGCTTAGCTTAGCAAAGCTTGGGCAAATTCGCGCGCGTTGAAGGTTTCAAGGTCTTCGACCTGTTCGCCGATACCGATGAAATACACCGGCACAGTGCGCCAAGTGGGGTGGGCCTTGGCGCGTTCACGCGCCCACAGTGCAATGGCAGCCAGCACGCCGCCCTTGGCGGTGCCGTCGAGCTTGGTGACGATGAGGCCGGTGAGTTGCAAGGCCTCGTCGAAGGACTTGACCTGCGACAGGGCGTTTTGTCCGGTGTTGCCGTCAATCACCAGCAAGATTTCATGCGGCGGCATGCCGATGCCCGGGCCGTTGGCCGTGCCGATGGACTCTGCTCCGGCACCCGCTTTAGCGATGGTGCGTTTGATTTTTTTAAGCTCTTCCATCAGGTGCAGCTGGGTCGGCAGCCGACCGGCGGTGTCGACCAGCACCACGTCGCGGCCGCGCGCCTTGCCGGCGGTGACGGCGTCAAAGCTCACAGACGCGGGGTCGCCGCCTTCTTGGCTGATGATCTCTACCGTGTTGCGGTCGGCCCAGACGGTGAGCTGTTCACGCGCCGCAGCCCTGAAAGTGTCGGCAGCGGCCAGCAGCACGGAGGCGTCGTGGTCCGCAAGATGCCGCGTGAGTTTACCGATCGAAGTGGTTTTGCCCGCGCCATTGACACCGGCGACCATGATCACCGTGGGCAAAAACTCGCCGACGACCAGCGGCTTTTCAAGCGGTTTGAGCAGCAGCGTGATGGCTTCGATCAGCACATTCTTGACCGCGATCGGGTGCGTTACGCCACCTTCTTTGACGCGGCGCTTGACGTCGTCCAGCAGGTATTGCGTGGCGCCCACGCCGGCGTCAGCCATCAACAAGGCCGACTCCAGGTCTTCGTAAAGCGCCTCGTTGATTTGTGTGCCGGTGAAGACACTCGAAATGCTGCTGCCGGTCTTGCGCAGACCGTCTGAGAGTTTGCTCAGCCAGCGCTGGCGCTCGGGCGGTGTCGCGCCAGGCAGCGAAATGTCAATCGGCGTGACCAGCGCGCTGCCAATCAGGCTGCCGGAACTGCTGCTGGCGGGCACATAGGCTGGCCGCACGACGGCAGTCACTGCTGGGGGCGTTGTAACGGGTGCAGCCGTGATCACAGGTGCAACAGGTGCAACAGGCGCCACCGGTGGCGGCACTGTGACAACCGGCGTTGGCTCGGCTGGCGGAGCGGATGGTTTGAGTATTTTCTTGAAAAAACTGAACATAACTGAAGCTGAGTGGTCTTTAGAGTCAGGGTATTCTATGAAATATACCCAGCTCGGCAAATTTGAGCCAACCATGATGAAGCACCGCCAGCCTATGTCCTTACTTTTTCTCAAGCCAGATTCGTCAACTCCGCCAACGTCTTTGTGGCGGGCGATGCTAGCGTTCACCGCCCTGGCAGCTTTTTGCGTGTTCAGCAACGCCGCCGCTGAGGTGCAAGCGCAACAGTTCACGCTGGCCAACGGCCTGACGCTCATCGTTAAACCCGACCGCCGCGCGCCCACCGTGGCGCACATGCTGTGGGTGCGGGTCGGCTCGATGGACGAGGTCGATGGCACCTCCGGCGTCGCGCATGTGCTGGAGCACATGATGTTCAAAGGCACGCCCACCTTGAAGCCCGGTGAATTCTCGCGCCGTGTCGCCGCTTTGGGTGGCCGCGACAACGCCTTCACCAGCCGCGACGCCACGGCCTATCACCAGCAGATACCCGCCAACCGACTCGAAGCGGTGATGCAGCTCGAAGCTGACCGCTTTGCCAACACGCAGTGGGAAGACGACGAGTTCAAGCGTGAAATCGAAGTGGTCAAAGAAGAGCGCCGCTTGCGCACAGATGACTCGCCGCGCGCCCAACTCTATGAAGCGGCCAACGCGGTGGCCTTCACCGCCGCACCGTATCGCCGGCCCATCGTCGGCTGGATGAGTGACCTCGACGCCATGACGCCGGCAGATGTGCGCAGTTTTTACCGCAAGTGGTATGTGCCGAGCAATGCCGCCGTGGTCATCGCCGGTGACGTTGATGTTGCGCAAGTCAAAGCACTGGCTGAAAAATATTACGGCGTGATACCTGCAGGGGCCACGCCCGTGCGCAAACCGCGCCTTGAGCCGATTCAGGCCGGCATCAAACGGCTTGAGCACAAGGCCAGCGCCAGCCAGGCGTATGTCAGCCTGATGTTCAAGGTGCCGCAGATGAATGCCAGCGGACTGACTGATGCACCTACAGACCCGCAGCTGCGCACCGACAGCCAAGACGCGCTGGCATTGACTGTGCTGTCGGCCGTGCTCGATGGCTACAGCGGCGCTCGCCTGGATCGAGGCTTGACGCAGGGCGAAGGCCGCGTGGCCGACAGTGCCAGTGCTTACAACGGCTTGCTGGGCCGTGGGCCGCAGGTCTTTGTGCTGGATGGCGTACCGGCCCAAGGCAAGTCCAGCCAGCAGGTGATTGACGCGCTGCGCCAGCAGGTCGCGCAGATCGCCCAAGACGGTGTCAAGGAGGCGGAACTCAACCGCGTCAAGACGCAGTGGGTGGCGGGCGAAATTTACAAGCTGGACGCGCTCTTCAGTCAAGCCCGCGAACTGGGCAGCCACTGGGTCAACGGTTTTCCGCTGGACGCCAGTGCCCGCTTGGTGGCGCAGTTGCGCAAAGTCAGCGCTGCTGAAGTGCAGTCTGTGGCGGCGCGCTACTTTGGCGACGACCAGCTGACGCAAGCGGTGTTGCTGCCGCAACCGTTAGACCCGAACCGCAAGCCGCGCGCGCCGGCTGCAGGCGCGCGTCATTGAACACCGACAACTGAACACTGAAGGGGAAAGTAAAAACATGTTGATTTCAAAATTCAGCGGCCTGTCGACGCGTGTGGCCTTGGTCGTCTTCGCCGGAATGGCGGCCTTGCTGCAAAGCCAAACAGCGCTGGCCGCCTTGCCGATTCAACACTGGACGCAGGCCAGCGGCGCCCAGGTCTATTTGGTCGAAAGCCACGGCATTCCGATGCTCGATGTGCAGGTCGACTTTGACGCGGGCAGTCGCCGTGACCCGACTGACAAGGCCGGCTTGGCCAGCATGGTTGCCAACATGAGCGCCAAGGGCGTTGCAGCCAAGGCCGGCGCTCCCGCGCTGGGCGAAAACCAGCTCAGCGAAGCGTGGGCCGATCTGGGCGCCGCCTTCTCGGCCAGTTCTGGCAATGACCGCATGAGCTTTTCGCTGCGCACGTTGAGTTACCCCGACTTGTTACCAAAAGCCGTGGCGCTGGCGGCTCGGCAAATCGGCGAGCCGTCTTTTACAGAAACAATCTGGCTGCGCGAACGTGAGCGCATCGGTGCGGCGATCCGCGAAGCCAACACGCGCCCAGCCACGCTGGCCGCCAAGGCTTTTTCTGCAGCCGTGTATGGCAATCACCCTTACGGTTTTGAGACCACCGAAATCTCTATGGGCCGTACTTCAGTGGCCGACATGCGTCAGTTTTACACGCGTTTGATCCAGCCGTGCCGGGCCAAGGTCAGCGTGGTCGGTGACGTCACGCGGGCCCAGGCGGATGCATTGGTGAAGGCTTTGCTGGCACGTTTGCCGCAGAGCGAGGCGGCACGTTGCGAAGCCTTGCCAACAGTGGCCGGCGTGGCAGCACTCAAGGCGCCTGTCAATGCAGCCATTGCCTTCGAATCGGCGCAGGCCCATGTGCTGATCGGCCAGCCCGGCTACAAGCGCTCAGACCCTGATTTTTTTGCGCTGACAGTGGGTAACTACACGCTGGGCGGCGGCGGCTTTGTCTCGCGACTGACCACTGAAGTGCGTGAAAAACGCGGCCTGACTTACAGCGTTTACAGCTACTTCGCACCAGGTCTTCACGAGGGCGCTTTCACCATCGGTTTGCAGACCCGACCTGATCAAGCGGCGCAGGCCGTGCGGGTGGCCCGCGAAGTGCTGGCAAAATTCGTTGCTGAAGGTCCCACTGAAGCTGAACTCAAAGCCGCCAAGGACAACCTGATGGGCGGCTTCCCGCTGCTCATCGATAGCAATGCGAAACTCATCGCCAACGTCGCCAACATCGCCTGGAATAACTTGCCACTCAATTACCTAGACACCTGGACCGCCCAGGTTGAAAAAATCACTGCGACTGACATCAAAGCAGCCTTTGCCCGCAAGCTGCAGCCTGACCGCATGGTCACCGTGGTGCTGGGAGCCGGCGCATGAGGCCGCGTTCCGAACAGGCCAAAGCGACGCCTGCAGCCAAGCCACCCAGCAAAGCCAAGGGCAAGCCCGGACCGCGTCACCACAAGCCGCTGCCAGGCGAGGTTCGCATCATTGGCGGCCTGTACAAGCGCACCAAGTTACCGGTGTCCGACAAGCCTGGTCTGCGCCCGACGCCAGACCGCGTGCGTGAGACTTTGTTCAACTGGCTGGGCCAAGACCTGACCGGCTGGCGCTGCATGGATATTTTTGCGGGTACCGGTGTGCTCGGTTTTGAAGCCGCTTCGCGCGGTGCGGCTGAGGTGGTCTTGTGCGAGCAGGATGCGCAGCTGGTGCTCAAGCTGAAAGCCTTGCAGGAGCGCCTGAAGGCTGATGTGGTGCGCGTCGAACGCGGCGACGGCGTCGGCTTGCTCAGGCGGCAAAGCCCCAGCTCGATCCAGCTGGTCTTCATCGATCCACCGTTTGACTCGGTCTTGTTCGAGCCGGCGTTGACGGCGGCTGCCACAGTGATTTCAGACAAGGGCCTGGTTTACTTGGAGGCACCACGCACCTGGACTGTCGACGAACTGACGCCGTTGGGGCTGGAGATATACCGCAGCAGCAAAGCCGGGGCTGTGCATTTTCACCTGCTGGCGCGCTTGGGGGCCTTCACGGCTTGAAGGCACTCTTGTCGTCAAGGCCTTGGGCCTCGGGGGCATAATTCTGACCATGGCTTCATCGTTCCAGTCTTCCCCTCAGGCCTTGCCCCGGATTGCGGTTTATTCCGGCACCTTTGACCCGTTCACGCTCGGTCACGAAGACGTCGTGCGGCGTGCGGCCGGGCTGTTTGACCAATTGATCATCGCGGTGGCGGTGGCCCACCACAAGAAAACGCTGTTCAGCCTGGCTGAGCGCGTGCGCCAGGTCGAGCAGGCGGCCGAGGGCATAGCGCAGCCAGAGCGCATCAAGGTCTTGCCGTTTGACGGCCTCATCATGGATTTTTGTGGCCAGCAACAGGCCATGGCGGTGGTCCGCGGCGTGCGCAACTTGAGCGACTTTGATTACGAAGCGCAGATGGCCGCCATGAACCGCAAACTCCGGCCCAGCGTCGAGACGGTTTTTTTGTTGCCTGACGCGCCTTTGCAGTGCATCAGCAGCACGCTGGTGCGCGAGATCAGCAAGTTGGGTGGCGACGTCAGTCAGATGGTCAGCCCGGCGGTGGCTGGAGCGCTGCAAGCGGCGCATGTTGCGGCTTCTAAAATTGCCAATCTGAAAGGCGGCTGAACATGGCGCTGATCATCACCGACGAGTGCATCAACTGCGATGTGTGCGAACCAGAATGCCCGAATCAAGCGATTTTCATGGGCATTGAAATTTACGAAATAGACCCGCACAAATGCACCGAATGCGTCGGTCATTTTGACGAGCCGCAATGTGTGCAGGTGTGTCCGGTGGCGTGTATTCCGATCAACCCGCAGCACATCGAGAGTCAAGAAACGCTGTGGGAGAAATACCGGCGCTTGCAGGCTGCAGCCTCAGCCACCTGAGGCTTTTTCTGCATCCGGCTTTTCTGTTTCCGGTCTACGCGGTGGTTTTGGTCTAACAAGCGCGTGCGTGTGGATCTCCATGGTGGCTTTTTCCATCTTGCCCTCAATCAACATCGGCAGCGCCTTCAGGCTGCGCGTCACGGCTTCTTCAATCGCAAAGCGATGCTCTTGTGACGGCTTTTGCAACACCCAGTTGATGACTTCTGACTTGTCGCCCGGATGGCCGACGCCGATGCGCAAGCGCCAGTAGTCTGCGCTGCCTAGTTGCGCATGGATGTCGCGCAGGCCATTGTGGCCCGCATGGCTGCCGCCGAACTTCAGTTTAAGTTGGCCGGGTACGATGTCAAGCTCGTCATGTGCAACCAATATTTCCTCGGGCTTGATCTTGAAAAAACGGGCGAGGGCACTGACAGACTTGCCAGAGAGATTCATGAACGTGCGCGGCTCTAGCAGCCAAAGTGTTTGGCCTTTCACTGTCGTGCGGGCGACCACGCCGTGGTAGCTTTTGTCGAGCACCAGACTGACTTTCAACTCGCGCGCCATGGCCTCCAGCCACCAGAAACCGGCGTTGTGCCGGGTGGCTTCGTATTCAGGGCCCGGGTTGCCCAGGCCAACAAAGAGTTTGATCATGAGGAAATAGATGCTGTGGGTCGGTTGACGCTTGGCACGACTGTACCGCGCTCAGGCCCCATGCAAACGGCCCATACCCTCTTGCGAGAATATGGGCCGCGGCCGTGAGGCAAGGCTCAGTGAAGAGTTTGCTTACTTCTTAGCGGCCGGCTTGGCAGCTGGTTTGGCAGCAGGCTTGCCTTTGCCGCCTTTGGCGTCAGCGGCTGGCGCTTCTTCCGGTGGGGCTTCTTCAACGATCGTTGTGACAGAAACCAACAGTGGGTTGACCTTGCCCTTGACCAAAAACTTCACGCCTTTTGGCAGCGTGATGTCTTTGACGTGGATCGGTGAACCTTTTTTGATTCCGCTCAAATCGACAGCGATGAATTCAGGGATGTCAGCTGGGAAGCAAGAGACTGTCAAGTCGGTCACAACGTGGTTGACCAAGCAGTTCTCAGTTTTGACAGCGGGTGAATTCTCTTCGCCGCTGTAATGCAGTGGCACTTTGACTGTCATGCGGGTTGTTGCTTCAACGCGCTGGAAGTCAATGTGCAGAATTTGCTGTTTGAAAGGGTGCATTTGCAAGTTGCGCAGCAAGACCTTGTGGACGTTGCCAGCCAATTCCATCTCAAGGATGGAGGCGTGGAAGGCTTCTTTTTTGATAGCGTGGAACAGTGCGTTGTGATCGAGCTCGATCATCGTGACTGGAACCGTGCCACCATAAACAATACCGGGCGTGCGACCGGTGATGCGGAGACGGCGGCTCGCACCCGTGCCCTGCAATGCGCGCTCAAAAGCGGTGAATTTCATATTATTTCTCCTGAAGAGGCAGGCCGCGACCAGCTTGCCTCGTGACGTAAAAGGCGGCGTCTGAAAGCGCCGCCCACTTTTTGTCTGGAATCAGAACAGATTGTCTTGATCCGAGAACAAACTCATCACCGACTCACCCTTGGCAATGCGCTGGATTGTTTCTGCAATCAGCGGTGCCACAGAGAGTTGGCGAATTTTTTGGCAAGCCAAGGCGCTGTCTGTCAGCGCGATGGTGTTGGTCACCACGACTTCGTCGAGAGCATCACTTTTGGCAATGCGGTCAATCGCAGGACCGGAAAAAATGGGGTGCGTGCAGTACGCATAAACCTTTTTGGCGCCGCGTTCTTTCAAAACTTCAGCGGCTTTGAGCAGCGTGCCGGCGGTGTCGATCATGTCGTCCATGATGACGCAGTTGCGACCATCAATGTCACCGATCACGTGCATGACTTCAGACACATTGGCTTTGGGCCGACGCTTGTCGATGATGGCCATGTCGCAACCGAGTTGCTTGGCCAGCGCACGAGCGCGGACCACGCCGCCAACGTCTGGTGAGACCACCATCAGATCGTTGTAATTTTGCAGCCGCAGGTCACCCAGCAAAACCGGCGAGGCGTAAATATTGTCAACAGGAATATCGAAAAAGCCCTGAATCTGGTCGGCGTGCAAGTCCATCGTCAGCACCCGTGAGACGCCGACAGCTTGCAGCATGTTGGCAACGACTTTGGCCGTGATCGGCACGCGTGCCGAACGCGGGCGGCGGTCTTGCCTAGCGTAGCCAAAGTAGGGGATGACAGCGGAAATGCGTTCGGCAGAAGCACGCTTCAGTGCGTCCACCATGATCAGCAATTCCATCAGGTTGTCGTTGGTCGGTGCGCAGGTTGACTGCACCACAAAGACTTCGCGAGCACGCACATTTTGCTGGATCTCGACGGTGACTTCACCATCGGAGAAGCGGCCAACATGGGCCGCACCCAAAGTAATGCCGAGGTTCTGGGCAATTTCCAGGGCTAAGCCCGGATTGGCATTGCCAGTGAAAACCATGAATTCAGGGTTGTGCGGCAACATGTGGGGTCCAGCGGTGTTTGGCATTGAAGCGGTGAAGAGGCGAAAGACACACTAAAACGCGCAAAAACAAAAGGCCGATGCCCAGACTTTGGATCAAAGTCCGCGGCAATGGCCCATAAATTTGGCAGGGGTGGAAGGAGTCGAACCTGCGAATGCTGGAATCAAAATCCAGTGCCTTAACCAACTTGGCGACACCCCTACACAGGTCAACTGCTGTCATGGGGCCGCCTTGCGGCAACCCTTAACGTCAACAATCAACCTATAAACTTAACTCATCATCTCTAGAAAACTTGTCCTAAAACCGGCATTCTACCAACCAGCCAAAGGATGTTCATCCAGATTTCTACATTTTTTAATGACCCAGTCGCTTGGAGCCACCGGAATCATCGAATCTTGCAAAATTTGCGCAAAAACAGCACTGCCAGAGCCGGTCATTCTGCCTTTCAAGCCCTGTGCCGCGAGCCAGTCAAGAGACTGAATCAGCGGTGCACAAAGTTTCTCGGCAACCGGCTGCAGGTCGTTTCGGCCAAATCCGTAAACACGGCCTTCATCGTTTGCAGCAAAGCCTAGCATTGTAGCAGTTTGTGTGTCCCGCTTTAGCTCAGTTGCGCCAAAAATTTCTGGTGTTGACAAACCGGCTGCAGATTTGACCACTAAAAACGTGGCGGGTGGCAATTGAATCGGGGTCAGCTGCTCACCAATGCCTTCGACCCAAGCGTGTCCCGAGCCGAGGAAAAAAGGCACGTCTGCACCTAAGCGCAGGGCGATCGCTTGCAATTGTTCGGGCGCTAGGTAAACCCCCCAGAGCCGCTGCAGCGCGCGCAGGCAGCTCGCCGCGTCTGACGAACCGCCACCCATGCCGGCCTGCGATGGAATGCGTTTCTCAAGGCTGATGTTCACCCCCAGCGAGGTGCCGGTAGCCGCTTGCAAGGCGCGAGCGGCTCGTACCGTCAGGTCGTCTGCCGGCAGCACGTCGGATGTCAGGGGCCCCAAGTCAGTGCGCGAAATGACGCCGTCTTTGCGCAGTTCAAAGTGCAAGCTGTCGCACCAGTCGATGAGCATGAACACCGACTGCAGCACATGGTAGCCATCGGCACGCCGTCCGGTGATGTGCAGAAATAAATTCAACTTGGCGGGCGCCAGCACGTCATAAAGGGCCTTCAGCGGGGCGGTCTGGTGGTGCGCAGGCCGCGAAGTTTCGAGCAATGTCATTGGGCAGGCTTGAAAATAAATTAACGTGAGGCTGCGTCCAGCACGATGCGCAGTTCAGACTGCGGCAGTGGATGGGTGCGTCGGGCCTGAATGTGACCGTCGGCTTGCCGTGTCAGGTCTGCCGTCCAGTCGTTCGACTGGGTGTTTTTGCCGGCCAGCCAATCGAACAAGGCGGCCACCGGCAGTGCCGCACCCGTGGACGCTTCAATCAAGGCGTCCATAGAGACGTAATGGCGTGTCTCGCGACCCGAGTAAAGGGTCGCTTGCGCGGGCGACCAGCGGGCCGCCAGCACGGTGTTGCCCAAGGGGCTGTTCAGCCGCAATTCACCTTGACTCGGACTGCCTTTGATTTCAAAGCCACCAGAAAAAGATTGCGGCGGATCAGACTGCACTTGCAGACTCAGCCGCCCCGACCAGATGTCTGCGGCCGCGGTCTCGGTGGTGGCGCGCGGCAGTTGCACGCAACCGGCCAGCCACAGCAGACTGGCGCAGGCCAGCCAGACAAAGTCGAAGCGCCAAACGGTTCGCTCGGGCAGGGTCCTTGCTACAAGGCGCACTGATTGCATGCGGTCAGAGCTTGTCGCGCAGGCGCTTGATGGTCTCGAGCAGCGTTTCGTTGTCTGGATTCAGCTGCTTGCCTTCTTCCCAGATCGCTTGCGCACGCTCGCGCTGACCCATGCGCCACATCACTTCACCCAGGTGAGCGGCGATTTCTGCGTCGGGTCTGGCCTTGAAGGCTGACTCCAGCAGCCGCAGCGCCTCGGCTTGATTGCCCAGTCGAAATTCGACCCAGCCGAGACTGTCCCGGATAAACGGATCTGTGGGTGCGAATGCAACTGCTTTTTGAATCAGTGCTTTAGCTTCGGGCAAGCGCAGATTGCGATCGGCCAGCGAATAGCCCAGAGCGTTGTAGGCTGCGTGAAAGTCGGGCTTGAGGCGGATCACGCGGCGCAACAGTTGCTCCATCTCGTCCAGTCGGCCAAGCTTTTCGGCGGTCATGGCGTGCTCGTAAATGAGGTCTAGATCTTCTGGCGAATGGGTCATGGCTTGGGCCACGAGTTGGTAAGCCTGCGGGTACTGTTTGAACTCTTTCAGCAGCGTGACTTCCGCTATTAATTTGCTGCGTACGTCGCCTTCTTTGAGTTCTGGCAGTTCGCGAATGAGCTGAATCCCTGCGGGCAGTTTGCCTTGCTGGCCCAGCAGAACAGCTCTGCGCATGTTTGCTTGCATGAGGGCCTCGGGGCTCTCAATCCGCTTCAGCCAAGCCTCCGCACCGGCCAAATCTTGGCGCTGTTCAGCGATCTGCGCAAGCGCCAAAAAGGCCTGCGACAAACCGCGCGTCAGGTCTTCGCTGGGAGCTTGTTGATCAGCCAGATCGACAAACCGTTTCAAAGAGGTTTCGGCCAAGACGTTTTGTTTTTCTTGCAGCTGCACTGAACCGAAGACCAGCCAGCCTTGCGCGAATTCAGGCGCCGCTTGTGTCAGTGACTGCAGTTGGCTCAGGGCGGTTTGAAAGCGGTTGGCGGTGAGCAAACTGCGCACATAAGCCATGCGCAGTTCGGGCGTCGGGCTGGTGGCGCCCGCGAGGTATTTGTGTACCAAGGCCTCTGCTTGCGGACGCGCTGGGTCCATCAATTCGAGCGCGACGATGACCGGCCCTTCAGCCTGGGCGTCAGCCGCATGGCCGCGTCGTACCGCTTCCATGGCGCCAGCCGTGTCACCGGCAGCCAGCCGCAGCCGTCCGGCCATCGCCCACGCGGGTGCGGCGGTGCCAGCTTGGCTGAAGTACGCGGCCAAAGCTTGTTCAACCACCCCCGCGGCGAGTTTTTTGTCACCAGCGCGGGCATACAGACGCGGCACGGCCGTCAGGGTTTGCGGCCGCTCCATGGTCGGTGTCAGGTCCAGCAAAGCTTTCAGCGGTTCTGCTGACTCGCTCACGCGGTTCAAGGCCAGCAAAATTTGCAGCATGTAACGGCTCGCATCAATCGACTTGGGATGCGCCTGTTTCCAAGCGCGTGCGGCTTGCAATGCAGCCTCACCAGAGCGTGATTGCAAGGCGAGTTCGGTGGCGCGCTGGTACAGCTGAACATCCTTGGTTTTTTGGGCGGCGTCAAGAATCAAAGACACAGCGGGCGCAGGTTCGCCGGCGCCGGCGTTGAGCTCGCCAATCAGCAGCTGGTAAAAAAGTTGGGCATTCAGCGCCGAAGTGGGTGGGTTGACTTCTTTGGCTGGCGGCTTTTCCAGCGCCGCGACTGGGGTTTTGGCCAAGGCAGGCACCGCTGGTGCTGTTTGTCCGGTGGCTGGTGCGAGTGCTAGCCACAATCCAGCCGCAGTGCAAAGAAGTTGTTTCATCATCAAGCCATGATAATTGATGACCATGCCAGAACTCCCTGAAGTTGAAGTCACCCGTCTGAGCTTTGCCGATCGCATTGCCGGGGCCACGATTGTCTCTGTGACACTGGGCAAGCCCTTGCGCTGGGCTCTCGGTTGTGCGCCCGAGAGTTTGCTTGGGCGCCAAGTGTTGCAAGTGCGGCGGCGCGGAAAATATCTGTTGCTTGATCTCAGCAACGGTTTGCTGCTGGTACATCTGGGGATGTCGGGCAGCGTGGTGTTTGCAGAGCATTTGCCAGCGCTCGGCAAGCACGACCATGTTGAGCTGCAGACCACGCTCGGCACCCTGCGGCTGAACGATCCACGACGCTTTGGCGCGGTGGTCTATGCGCCCAGCGAGTCAGACCCGATCGCGCAAAAGCTGTTGGGACACTTGGGCGTCGAGCCACTTGGCGACGGCTTTGATTTCACGGCCTTCCAGCGCGCACTGAAGACCCGCCAAACGGCTGTCAAACAAGTGCTGTTGGGCGGCGAAATTGTCGTGGGCGTGGGCAATATTTACGCTTCGGAAGTCTTGTTTTTAGCCGGTATTCGGCCCACGGTGCGGGCTGCCAAAATAAGTAAGCCGCGCGCCGCGCTGCTGCATGCCGCTGTCAAACAGGTGCTGGCAGAAGCCGTCGCCAAAGGTGGCAGCACGCTGCGCGATTTTTCAAATGCGCACGGCGAGCAAGGCCACTTCCAGTTGGAAGCCATGGTTTACGACCGCGCTGGCTTGCCGTGCCGACGCTGCGAGGCGCCAATCCGCCGCATCGTGCAAGGGCAGCGCTCGACCTTTTACTGCGCCAATTGTCAAAAACCTTGAGCTCTCAGACTCCCTGCGCATGACGAAAACTATTTCCGTCGAACCATCGGCTGTACCACCACCTCATGTTTTACCGCTGCGCTTCGCCACCGACTTAGTGGCTTGGCAAAAGCAGCACGGGCGTAGCAGCCTGCCTTGGCAAAACACGCGCGATCCATACCGCGTTTGGTTGTCTGAAATCATGCTGCAGCAAACGCAGGTGAGCACAGTGTTGGATTATTACGAGCGTTTTTTACAGCGCTTTCCAGACGTTCCTGCCTTGGCTTCGGCCGAGCTTGACGAGGTGCTGGGGTTCTGGAGCGGTCTGGGTTATTACAGCCGGGCTCGCAACCTGCACCGCTGCGCTCAGTTGGTGGTCAGCGAGCATGGCGGTGTTTTTCCGACCTCCGCGTCGACCTTGCAAACCTTGCCCGGCATTGGCCGCTCAACGGCGGCGGCTGTCGCCTCGTTTTGTTTCAGTGAGCGCGTGGCGATTTTGGACGGCAACGTCAAACGCGTGCTGACGCGCGTGCTGGCGTATTCGGCTGACTTGGCTCAAGCATCTGCCGAGCGCAGCCTGTGGGATTTGGCTGGTGAGCTGCTGCCGCCAGCCGAGCACATGCCGGCGTACACGCAAGGCGTGATGGACTTGGGCGCGTCGGTCTGCTCGACGCGCCAGCCGCAATGCCTGATTTGCCCGGTGCAAAGTTTGTGCGCTGCGCACCTTGAAGGCCGGCCCGAAAGTTACCCGGTCAAGACTCGCAAACTCAAACGCAGCTCGCACGCGCTGTGGCTGCTGTGGGCGCAGCGCAGCGATGGCGCAGTGTGGTTAGAGCGGCGTCCGACGCGCGGCATCTGGGGCGGTTTGTACTGTTTGCCGGTGTTTGACAACGAAGAGGCTTTGAGCCAAGCCGTGCCCGCTGCTGCACGCGCTAAGTTGGCGCCACAAACGCCTTTTGTGCATGTCTTGACGCACAAGGATTTGCACTTAAAACCCTTTGTCAGCCAGTTGACTGCCCGCCAAACACTGGCTGCTGAGTTGACCTCGCCAGAACGTGGTGGGGCTTGGTTTGGGCCGATGGCTTGGCAGACGCTTGGGCTGCCAGCGCCAGTGCGCAAACTGCTTGAAGCTGCGATTTAAAAGCGTTTTTGAAAGCAAACTTGAAAGGCTAACGCACGGCGTCGAGTTCGCGGTGTCGCTTCAGTGTTTGCCAGTGCGGGCTGAAAGCCCGCGTCAGCGCTTCCACCAAGTACACCGACCGGTGTTGGCCGCCGGTGCAGCCGATGGCCACCGTGACATAGCTCCGGTGGTCGCGCACCAGCGCCTGCAACCAGCGGTTGATGAATTGCTCAATGCTGGCGTACATCTCGGCCACTTCGGGGTGCAAGGCCAAGTAGTCGGCCACCGGTTGATCGCGGCCGGAGAGGTCGCGCAACTCGCTTTCGTAATGCGGATTCGGCAGCATCCGAACGTCAAAGACAAAGTCCGCATCCAGCGGCACGCCGCGTTTGAATGCGAAGGACTCAAACACCAGCGTCAGGCGGTCTGCTGGTGCAGAAATCAGCGTTTTGACATAGGCCTGTAGCTGCGACGAACGGATGATGCTGGTGTCGAGCACCAGTGCCTGTTCACGCATGTCACTGAGCAATTCGCGTTCGAGTTCTATCGCTTCGACCAGCGCGCGGTGCTGGTCTGCCACGCCGACAAGCGACAGCGGATGCCTGCGCCGGGTCTCTGAAAACCGGCGCACCAAGGTGTCGGTGCTGGCATCGAGAAAAATAGATTTGACGGCAATCCCTTGCGCGCGCAGCGCCCGCAGTTGCTGCGGCACTTGCGGCAGCGAGGCGGCGCTGCGAACGTCCATGGCAATCGCCACGCGGCTCGCGCCGTGCTTCAGCTCAAGCTCGACAAAGCTGTTCAGCAATTCGGGCGGCAGGTTGTCAACACAGTAGTAACCAGCGTCTTCGAGCGCGTTCAATGCGACCGATTTGCCAGAGCCGGACATGCCGGTGATCAGCACCATGTCCATGGTGGGAGGCGAGGCCTGCGTGTCGCTCATTGGCCGAGCATTTCTTTGGCATGCGCCAATGTTGTTCCTGATAGTTTCTCGCCGCCCAGCATGCGGGCGATTTCGGCGACCCGCTGCTCACTGTCAACGGCGCTCACGGTGCTGGCGGTGCCGGTTTTGTCGCTGCGCTTGGCCACCACCAAGTGTTGGTCGGCGCAAGAGGCGACTTGAGGCAGGTGCGTCACGGCCATGACCTGCCGGTCTTTGCCGAGTTGCCGCATCAGCCTGCCAACCGTTTCTGCCACTGCACCGCCAACGCCTGAGTCCACCTCGTCAAAAATCAGTGTGTCTGCCTGACCGAGTTGGCTGGTGGTGACTGCAATGGCCAGCGCGATGCGCGACAACTCGCCGCCAGACGCCACTTTGCCCACCGGCCGCGGCGTACTGCCGCTGTGACCCGCGACTAAAAATTCGGCCTGTTCCAGACCATGCGCTGCGGCTTGTTCCAGCTTGACGAGCATGACCTTAAATTGGCCGCCCTGCATGCCCAAACCTTGCATGGCAACGGTGATGGCTTGGCCCAGTGCCGGCGCCGCTTTGGTGCGCGCGGCGGTGATGATTTTGGCCTCCGCCAGGTAGGCTGTTTGCGCGCTGCTGACGGCGCGCTCGAGCGCCGTCAAATTGGTGGCGGCGTCCAGCGTTTGCAGTTCTTGCCGCCAACTGGTCAGCAACTCGGGCAGTTCGGCCGGTGGGCGTTTGTAGCGGCGCGCCAAACTGACCCAGCTGGCGAGTCGTTGATCCAACTCACTCAGGCGCTGCGGCTCCAGTTCGGAATGGCGGGCGTAGCCATTCAGGGAGTGCACCGCGTCTTCAGCTTGGGCCAAGGCACTGTGCAGAACTTCCAGCGGGCCGGCGAATTGCGGCTCAATGTGCGCCTGCGCCTGCAGCGCCGACATGGCGCGGCCCAACTGGCTGGTGGCGCTGTCATCGGCATCTTGCAGGGCATTCAGCGCCGCTTCAACCGCGTCTCGCAAGGCCTGCGCGTTCGACAGGCGGCTGTGCTGGGTGTTCAGCTCATCCCATTCGTCGGCGCCTGGCGCCAGCTTGTCGAGCTCGCCAATTTGCCAGGCCAGCCGTTCTTGTTCGCGTTGCAGGCTGTCTTGCGCGCTGCGGGCGTCCGCCAGTGTTTTTTGGGCGGCGCGCCACGCTTGCCAGCAAGGGCTCAATTTGTTCAGCGACACGCCTGCGTAGGCATCCAGCAAACCGCGCACCGAGTCGGGCCGGGTCAGGCTTTGCCAGGCGTGCTGGCCGTGGATGTCGACCAGTTGGTCGGCAATGTCTTTGAGCTGCGTGGCGGTGGCCGGGCTGCCATTGATCCATGCGCGGCTCTTGCCTTGAACATCAATCGTGCGCCGCAGCAGCAAGTCGTCTTCAATTGGCAGGCCTTTGTCTTCAAGCCAGGCCAGCAGCGGCGCGGTGCAGCTGAAGGCCACGCTGATCTCGCAGCGCTCTGCGCCTTCACGCACCACGGCGGCGTCTGCGCGCGCGCCCAGTGCGAGTTGCAGAGCGTCAATCAAGATCGACTTGCCGGCGCCCGTTTCGCCCGTCAACACGGTGAAGCCGCCGGCGAGTTCAAGCTCCAGCTCGCGCACGATGACAAAGTCCCGGAGGTAAATGCGTTTCAGGCTCATGGCTCAGGCGAGGCCTTCATTCCAGTGCAGTTTTTTGCGCAAGGTGTCAAAGTAGCTCCAGCCGACCGGGTGTAAAAAGCGCACCTGGTGTTCAGAGCGCCGCACGATGATGCGGTCGCCGTGCAGCAAACTGGTCAAGGTTTGCATGTCGAAGTTGGCGCTGGCGTCGCGGCCGGCCACAATTTCAACCGCCACCTCGCCTTGGTCTGACAGCACGATGGGCCGGTTCGACAAGTTGTGCGGGGCGATGGGCACCAAAATCCAGCCGCCAATCGACGGGTGTAGCAAGGGCCCACCTGCCGACAAAGAGTAAGCCGTGGAGCCGGTGGGTGACGCAATGATCAAGCCGTCAGCGCGTTGGTTGGCGACAAAGCGGCCGTCAATTTCAACCCGCAATTCGACCATGCCGGCCGAGGCACCACGGTTTACCACGACGTCGTTCATGGCGGTGGCATTGAACACGCAGTGGCCGTCGCGGACGACTTTCGCCTGCATCATCCAGCGTGGGTCCTCGTCGTAATGTCCCTTCAAAATGGGCGCCAGCGTGGTTTGGTAGTCCTCAAAAGCGATGTCGGTGATGAAGCCGAGCCGGCCTTGGTTGATACCGACCAACGGCACGCCAAACTGCGCGAGCAGTCGGCCAATCCCGAGCATGGTGCCGTCGCCGCCGACCACCAAGCCGAGGTCGCATTGCGCGCCGATTTGCGCCACGTTGAGGATTGGGTAGGCCGTGATGCCGGCGTTGTTGGCGGTGTCTTCTTCCATCGCCACTTCGCAACCCTGCGCGCCCAAAAATTGCGCGATGCCTTCAAGCGCCGACCGCGAGCCCTGGGCGTGGTACTTGCCAATCAGGGCGACGTGTCGGAATTTTGGCTTCATTTTTAAATTACATCACAACCGAGCAACTTGAATCCGTAGAATCGTCGGCATGCTTGATGATCGTGCGAAGTTATTGCTGAAGGCGCTGGTTGAGCGCTACATTGCCGACGGCCAGCCGGTGGGCTCACGCACGCTGTCCAAGGCGTCGGGGGTTGAGCTGTCGCCGGCCACCATCCGCAATGTCATGAGCGACTTAGAGGAGCAGGGCTTGATCATCAGCCCGCACACCTCCGCCGGGCGGGTGCCAACGGCCAGGGGTTACCGGCTGTTTGTCGACACCATGCTGACGCTGCAACCGGGGCCGCTTGGCGCTGGCTTGATGGGCGGCCACCAACTGGCGCCCGACCAGCCGCAAAAAGTCCTGACCAACGCCGCGCACATGCTGTCAAACCTGTCGCAATTCGTCGGTGTGGTGATGGCGCCCAAGCGGACGTCGGTGTTTCGGCACATTGAATTCCTCCGGCTCTCAGACCGGCGGGTTTTGGTGATCATCGTCTCACCTGACGGCGATGTGCAAAACCGCGTGATCTTCACGGAAACCGATTTTTCGCAAAGTCAGCTGATTGAAGCCGCCAATTTTTTGAATTTGCACTACGCCGGCATGACTATGGAAGTCGTGCGCGAACGACTTAAAAATGAGGTTGAAGCCCTGCGTGGCGAAATTGCCAGCCTGATGCAGGCGGCCGTCAAAGTCAGCGCAGAAGCCATCGAGGCCAGCGATGAAGTGGTGGTCTCAGGTGAGCGCAACCTGCTGGCTGTCAGTGATTTTTCAGGCGACATGAGCAGCCTGCGCAGACTGTTTGATTTGTTCGAGCAAAAAGCCCAGCTGATGCGGCTGCTGGACGTTTCTAGTCGGGCCGAAGGTGTGCGTATTTACATTGGCGGTGAGAGCCAAGTCATCCCTTATCAAGAGCTGTCGGTGGTGACCGCGCCTTACGAGGTCGATGGTCAAGTCGTCGGCACACTGGGCGTGATTGGCCCGATGCGCATGCCTTACGAAAAAATGATTCAAATTGTCGACATCACGTCTAAATTAGTCAGTACGGCGCTGAGTCACAGCAAATAATATTTGATCTCAGCGGGTCTTGCATCGGCTTTGGATGCCTCCATCTCGCAACTGTTCGTGTTTCAAAACTTCAAAGGTCATGTCATGTTCAGTGTTCTTACTCAACGCTTTGGCAAGTGGCTTGCCATTGCCGCCATGCTGGGCTTTGGCCTGGCTTTCGCCCAGTCCGAGCCGACCTTGGTGCAGGTCTACGAGGCAGCTCAAGCCGGAAAAATGGACCAGGCGCAGACCATGATTCAGCAAGTCTTGGTGGCCCACCCGAACAGCGCCAAGGCGCACTTCGTACAGGCTGAACTGTTTGCTCGACAAGGGCTGAACAGCCGCGCCGGCGACATGCTGGCCACCGCAGAAAAGCTGGCACCCGACTTGCCTTTTGCCAAACCGGAAGCGGTTCAGAGCTTGCGGGCCAAAATCGCTGCCCGACCTGTTCAGCAGGCCTCGGGAAATAGCAATGGCTATTCATCGGCCAGCCTGCTCAGCAGTTCAGCAAGCCCGGCCCTGCCTGCTGCCACGTTTTCTTGGGGACTGCCTTTGTTGTTGACCGGTGGCGTGATGCTGATCGGCTACTTGGTGTTCCGCCGCAAAGACGCGGCCGTCGAATTTCATGCCCAGCCGCAATACACCAATCAGCCTAATCAGGCACCGATGGGCAATCAAGCGCCTGTGGCCAACGGCTTGAGTGGTCCACAAACCTTCGGTGCGGGTGGCGCGCCGGCTGCCGCCCCGGTCTACAGTCAGCCACCGGCCAGCGGTCTGGGCAGCAATATTGCCGGTGGTCTGGCCACGGGTTTGGCTGTGGGTGCAGGCATGATGGCGGCCCAAGCCATTGGCAAAAGCCTGATGGGCAACAACGAAGGCAATCACGACAGCGCATCCCGGCTGGCCAACAACAATAACAACAACAGCGGCAACAACTACGAGCCGATTGCTGACAACAGCATGGGTGGCCAGAACTTTGGTGTCAACGACGCAAGTTCTTGGGACGATGGCGGCAGCGCAGACGTGGGCGGTGGTGACTGGGACAACTGAACGGTGTATCGGTGCCAGCTAACCGTTCAGGGGAAAACATGAACATCTTCAAACGCAGATCGCTGCTGGCGCTTTTGGCACTGCCCACCGGTTGCGCGATTCAATACCTGCCGCCACTGCCCAGCGCGCCATTGAACAGTGGCGCGTCTGTTGGTGCCCTCCGAGCGCCAGCGCTGGGGCAAAGCTGGACCTACCAAAAAATCAACCTCTACAACAGCCAACGGCTTGACACCATCAAAGAAGAAATAGTGGGCATGGTGGGCGGCATACGCATCAGTCGGCGCTCGCAAGACAATCTAGATTTGGGTGATGAGATTCAGCCCGTGTGGGGCCAAGTCACCCAAGATCCCTACTGGGATTTTTTGCAAACCTATGAAGCACCGCTGCCTCTGTGGTCGGACAATTTCGCTATCGGAGCCCGTCAATCCAGCAGCACGCACTACCGCTCCGGCAGTTCCTCTTTCCGGTATTGGATCAGCGCCAGAACCACGGTCACGGGTTGGGAAAGGCTGGAGCTTCCCAGCGGAAGTTTTGACACGGTTCGGATAGAAAAACTCATTCGCTTGAACCACCCCGACAACACCAGGCTCGACACGATCAGGCACGACACCCTTTGGCTCGCCCCAGAAATTGGTCGCTGGGTGGCGAGGGAAACCAACGGTGAATTCAGAGTCGTCGACAGACGAAACGGCTGGACTGGACGTGAAGATCACTTTCGTTGGCAGTTAGAGAGCTGGACTTGAACAAACCCGCATGCCGCTGCCCCTTACAATCTTTGTTGGTTCGGGGCGTTAGCTCAGTTGGTTAGAGCAGAGGACTCATAATCCTTTGGTC
>JASDRC010000061.1:0-7546 GCA_041442125.1 Polaromonas sp.
CCTCAGACTTAAACTTGTGGGGCAAATGCTTTTTTACTTGTGTTGGAGCCGAATCACTGACGCCTGATTTTGAACAGCACCAGCACCGTCACATCGGCTCAATTGTGATGCTCACCGTCATCGACTCTTCGCCACCACCCTGGCGCACGCCTTTAGTTGGCGGGCAGGCGTCGTAGTCTGTGCCCATGGCCAAGCGCACGTGGCGCTGATCGATCAGACAGCTGTGGGTGATGTCGATGCTGGCCCAGCGCCGTTCGGCCACGTCGAGGCAAACATCAGCCCAAGCGTGACTGGCCAAGTCGGGTTCGTTGGCGGCGTAAAAATAGCCGCTGACGTAGCGCGCCGGAATGCCCAAACTGCGGCAGACGGCGACCATCACATGGGCTTGGTCTTGGCAAACGCCGGCGCCAGCCTGAAAGGCTTCAAGCGCTGTGGTGCTGACGTTGGAGCTGTTTTTTTGGTAGCGAACCAGGTCTGCGATGCCTTGACTCAAAGCCAACAGGCGGGCCAAGTCTGTTTTGCCATTGGATGCAGCGGGAGAGACAAAGCGCTGGCCGAATTCAGCCAGCACCGCATGCGGTGCGGCCAAGGGCGTCGGGCGCAAAAAGAAACTCGGGTGCGGCAGGCTGGGTGCATCGACAAACTCGGCCACACCCAGCGTGTCCACCTGCCCTGCCGCGTTGACCAAACTCCAGCGCACATCGTCAGTCACTTTGCCGACAAAGGTGTACGAGTGAATGCTGTTGCCGTAAGAATCGTGCTGAGGAAAGAGCTTTTCGGGCGCGCCCAAGCTCCAAAAATCCACGGTTTGCGCCGGCCCACTCTGCGGCGTCAGCCACAGGGTCTGCAAGGCATAGCGCAGCGGCTCGCTGTAACGGTAGTCGGTGGTGTGCTTGACGTGTAACTTCATTGCCATCACCTTAACAGCATGTGCAGCGCTGGCAGAAAAGCGGTCAGTGGGTACTCGGCACCAAAAACTCGCGGCTGATGCTGGCGCCAATCTCGTTGACCCGGTCTAAAAACTGGGTCAAAAAAGCGTGCAGACCGGTCGCCAGAATGTCATCGATCCGGGCGTACTGCAGATCAGCCCGCAGCTTGCCTGCTCGGCGCAGGGTTTCGCTTTGCGGATCGCTCGTCACCATGGCCAGATTGCTCATGACTTCGTTCAGACAACCCAGCAGGGAGCGCGGCATGTCGGGCCGCAAAATCAACAGTTCGGCCACCAGTTCGGGCTTGATGACGTCGCGGTACACCTTGCGGTAGACCTCAAAGCCAGAGACGCTGCGCAAAATCGCGCTCCAGTGGTAAAAATCGAATTCTTGGTCTTTTTCGTTGACGCCATCCAGAGCGGTCTCAACGGCATGGAACTTCACGTCGACCAAGCGGGCGGTGTTGTCGGCGCGTTCCAGAAAAGTCCCCATGCGCAAGAAATGAAAAGATTCGTCTTGCAGCATGGTGCCCAGCGTGACGCCGCGCGACAAGTGCGAACGGAATTTGACCCACTCAAAAAACTGCGCCGGGTCGCGCTTGAATTCAACACTCTGGCCCCGCAGCATGCGGATGACTTCGAGGTAAGTTTGGTTTTGCGTTTCCCAGACTTCGGTGGTCAATGAGCCACGCACGGCGCGCGCGTTTTCGCGGGCATTTTGCAGGCACGAAATAATGCTCGACGGATTTGTTTCGTCGCGCACCATGAAGTCCATCACCTCGGTCGGGTTGATGTTGTCGCCGTCGTATTTGGCGGCGTAGGCTGGCTTCAGTTCACTGATGCTGAGCAATCCTTGCCAACCGGCTTGCGCCACTTCGGCCGACTGCGGCAGCAGCGAGGTCTGGTAGTTAACGTCAAGTATGCGGGCCGTGTTCTCAGCACGCTCGGTGTAGCGAGACATCCAAAAAAGATGGTCGGCGGTGCGGGACAGCATGGTCATACGTTTCCAGTCAGGGGTGCATGTGCCGGCGTTGAAGCTGCGTCTTCCAGAATCCAGGTGTCTTTGGTGCCGCCGCCTTGCGACGAGTTGACCACCAGCGAGCCGTCTTTGAGCGCCACGCGGGTCAGGCCGCCCGGCACCATTTGCACCTCTTTGCCGCTGAGCACAAAGGGACGCAAGTCGATGTGGCGCGGCGCAATACCGCTGTCCACATAGGTCGGGCAAGTCGACAAGCTGAGCGTCGGTTGGGCGATGTAGCCAGACGGATTGGCCAGCAGCGCCCGGCGGAAATCTTCAATTTCAGCCTTGGTTGAGGCTGGCCCGACCAACATGCCGTAGCCGCCAGCGCCGTGCACTTCTTTGACGACCAAGTCTTTCAGGTTGGCCAAGGTGTATTTCAGGTCGTCGTCGTTGCGGCACATGTAGGTCGGCACGTTTTTCAAGATCGGTTTTTCGCCCAGGTAAAACTCGATCATCTTCGGCACATACGGGTAGATCGACTTGTCGTCGGCCACACCCGTGCCAATCGCATTGCATAGCGACACATTGCCGCTGCGGTAAACGTTCAGCAGACCGGCACAACCCAAGGTCGACTTTGGCTTGAAGGCCAGTGGGTCAAGGTGATCGTCGTCAACACGGCGGTAGATCACGTCAACCCGCTTGGGGCCACGCGTCGTGCGCATGTAAACAAAGTTGTCTTTGACAAACAGGTCTTGGCCTTCAACCAACTCGACGCCCATTTGCTGCGCCAAAAACGCGTGCTCAAAATAAGCCGCGTTGTACATGCCGGGCGTCAGCACCACCACCGTCGGATCCGCTGTTGCCGGTGGCGCCATTTGACGCAGGGTTTCAAGCAACAGGTCGGGGTAATGAGCGACCGGGGCGACGCGGTTTTGGCTGAACAGCTCAGGGAACAACCGCATCATCATCTTGCGATCTTCAAGCATGTAGCTGACACCGCTGGGCACTCGCAAGTTGTCTTCCAAAACGTAGTACTCACCCTCGCTTTGCGCGTTCGGGGCGCGCACGATGTCAATGCCGCTGATGTGCGAATAGATGTTGCCGGGCACATCGACGCCCATCATCTCAGGCCTGAACTGGGCGTTTTGAAAGATCTGCTCAGCCGGGATGTGACCGGCCTTGATGATGTCTTGGCCGTGGTAAACGTCATGGATAAAACGGTTCAGGGCGGTGACGCGCTGCACCAAGCCTTTTTCCATGTTGGCCCACTCGTGAGCGGGAATGATGCGGGGGATCAGGTCAAAGGGGATCAGGCGTTCGGTGCCACCATTTTCCAAACTGGCGTCTTCATTCTTGTCGCCATACACCGCAAAGGTGATGCCGACGCGCCGAAAAATCATTTCGGCTTCGGCCCGGCGGTCTTGCATCATGTCGACAGGCTGCTGGGTCAGCCAGCGTTGATAGCGCTCGTAGTGGGCACGCACGCTGGTGGCGCTGGCGTTCATTTCGTCAAACATCGGTCGGCTCATGGGCTTGTATCTCCGGCAAATTCAACGCTGTTGATTGTGTTGACAATTAAGCAAGTTATGCGCCAATTGACCGCTAAAAACGGGATTTTTTCCTGTTTGGCACGGCGCATGATTCCTTTGTGCTACAGGGTTTCACTGAAAATATCGAAAGGCTCATGGCGTGCCCGGCACACGGTGATGCCAGTAACGCCGACCGACGTCGCGCTGGCAAGTCCACACTGCAGGCTGAGCGCTGCGCCAGGTGACCGCACCGCAGTGCGCCGACTGCAGCACCGGAATGCCGCGCTCGCGGTAACGCTCAAGCACCTCAGGCGCCGGGTGATTGAAGCGGTTTCTGTAGCCCGCTTGGGCCAGCGCCAGTCGCGGCTGCACAGCATCCAAAAAGCTGCCACTCGACGAGGTTTTGCTTCCGTGGTGGGGCACCAGCAACAGGTCCGATTGAATCGAGTCGCCCCGCATCATGGACTGCTCTTGCCGCACTTCAACATCACCCGCCAGCAGCGCACTGACTGAACTCGCCGCCGTGATTCGCAGCACGCAGCTCATGGTGTTGGAGCGGGCTGACGTGTCGTAAGCCGCCAAGTCGGGATGCAATATTTCAAAATCAACGCCGTCCCAATGCCAGCGCTGGCCTGTTGCGCAGCGGGTCCCTGGCCTCAATTGCTGCAGTGCGTGCTCCGCTTCCATCGAACTGGACAGCGCTGCCTGCGGCTGCATCGCCAGCACCGACGCAGCGCCGCCCACATGGTCGGCGTCGCGGTGGCTCAACAACACGAGGTCGAGTCGCTCGCTCAAAGCGCGCAACAGGGGCACCAGCACCCGCTCACCGGCATCACTGTCACGCGAAAAACGCGGCCCGGCGTCATACAACAGCGCATGGTTGGCGGTGCGCACCAGCACCGCGTTGCCCTGCCCGATGTCGGCGGCCAGCACCTCAAACTGACCCATATCCGGCCGCAACGGTTGCCACAGCAAGACCGGCAGCAGCAACGGCAGGCCCAACACCCGCCAATGCCACGGCAAGCGCATGACCAGCAGCAAACCGCCAATCACGCCCGCCGCCGCAGACCACACCGGCACGGCGGCTTGACTGATGGTCGCCATCGGCCAAGCCGCCAGCATTTCCAGAAAAAACATCAGCGCGCCAATGCACCAGGCCGCCAGATCCCACAACGGCGACCACGCCACGCCCAGCAGTGCCAACGGTGTGATCAGCAAGGTGACCGCCGGAATGGCCAAGCTGTTGGCCAGCAAGCCGACCACCGAGACCTGGTTGAACAGCAACAAGGTCAGTGGCGTCAGAGCCAAGGTGATGACCCACTGCTGGCGCAGCATGCGCCAAAAACCGCCCGCAACGTGCAGCAGACACGCTTGCAAATAAGACCACCCCCGCCAACTGCCGGGACGCAAAGCAGTGCTACTGGCTGTGCTGGCGGCGCTCTCTTGGGCCCGCAGCGGCATGCCAGGATCAGACGCAAACAGCACACCCACCGCCACAAACGACAGCCAAAAACCGGGCTGCAACAAAGCCCAGGGATCAAACGCCACCACCACGGACATCGCCAGTAGCCAAATGTGCGGCCAGGCCCATTGCCTTGCACTTTGTCGCAACAGCACCACCACCGCGAGCATCAAAACAGTCCGCTGGGCCGGCAAGCCTAAACCTGAAAAAGTGGCGTAAGTCGCCGCCAACAACAAACCACCCCAAGCCGCCGCGCTGCTCGCTGGCAACCCCAAACACAGGCGCGGCGTGAGCCGCGCCGAACGCCGCCACAAGCCACCCACCACGCGCGACGCCAGCCACGCAAAGAGCGTGATGTGCAGGCCAGAAATACTTACCAGATGGGCCACGCCGGTGGCTCTGAAAACGTCCCAGTCGGCACGCTCAATGGCGTTCTGATCGCCCAGCACCAAAGCCGCCAGCACGCCGGCCCGTTGCGGGCTGTCAATGCGCTCAAAGATGGCTTCGCGCACGCTCTGGCGGGCCCGCTCCACTAAATACCGCGGGTTGTACGAGACGCGAACGCTGAGCTTGTCAGGCGGCGTGTCGCGCGCACCAGCGAGCACAGAGCCTGTCGCCTGTAAACCCTGCTCCCACAACCACAGCTCGTAATCAAAACCGTGCGGGTTGCTGCTGCCGTGCGGCGCTTTCAGTCGAACCGTCATCTGCCAGCGCTCACCAGCGCGCATGGGTTGCGGCTGGCGCTGCAACTGCAGCAAGCTGAGGCTCTGATTTACAACGGCGGCCGCCACGGGCTGCGGCGCCATGAAAAACCCCGCATACCAACCCAAATACAGCAGCGACGGCAGCAGCACCGGCTGGCCTTCTAGCAAGGCCGATTCAACTTTGAAACGAAAACGCAGCGCATCTTTACCCAGCCGCGGCATGGCCTGCACAACGCCGGTAACTTGAATGTCGCGCCCCTCCAAAGCGGGACTCAAAGCCTGCGCTTCAAACGCCGTGGCGCGTAAGCCGGTCAGGCTAAAACCCAAAGCCACGCCAGCCATGAACATCATCAACACCGTGGCCATTTGAATGGCTCGTCGCCAGCAAAACAGCCCGAGTGCCAGACAACCCAGTCCGGTCGCCAGCCAAGCCAGATAGACAAGCTCAGTCGACAAACTGGCTTGTTGCAACTGACACGCCGTTCCCAGCACCAACCCGAGCAACAGCCAGACAGGCGTCGGCGGCAGGCTCAAGTTGCTACGCGGCGGCGGCAAAAGGTCCTTGTTCAATAAAATCCTTAGCCGTCTTGGCAATAATTAAGACGACACTGACCGGGTAAAAAAAGTAGGCTCAAAAGCCACCCTTTTTTCTGATTTTGCGCTGTTCTTTCTGACGTATTGACCGAACGATCTGCACGCCAATGAGGCGGCACCCACCTTGTACCCGAAAAGCGAGAACCTCCGTGTCCGGTCAGTCGCGGTTGA
Source organism: Polaromonas sp. (assembly GCA_041442125.1). Classification (GTDB taxonomy): domain Bacteria; phylum Pseudomonadota; class Gammaproteobacteria; order Burkholderiales; family Burkholderiaceae_C; genus Polaromonas. The sequence continues at coordinate 6,350 of JASDRC010000061.1, forward strand.
TTGGCCGCGACCCCGTTCAGAGCGATCATTAGAATTGACGTTTTACCGCTTTCACCTAGGAAACCCATGTCCCACCCTTCCGCTGCTGTTCACGACAAGCTCAAAGCCCTCGGCATTGAGCTGCCGCCCGTGGCCACCCCCGCTGCCGCGTACTTGCCTTTTGTGCAAAGCGGTAACTTGATTTTCTTGAGCGGTCACATCGCCAAAAAAGACGGCCAAGTCTGGGTCGGCCAGCTGGGTCAAACCATGCACACCGACGAAGGTAAGCAAGCAGCACGGGCCATCGCGATTGACCTGATGGGCACACTGCAGGCCGCGCTGCAGGCCATCGGCAAAGACCTGAGCCACGTCAAACGCATCGTCAAGCTGATGAGTCTGGTCAACTCGACCAGCGACTTCACCGAACAACACTTGGTGACCAACGGCGCCAGCGAGTTGATTGCCGAGGTGTTTGGAGCTGCTGGCGCACATGCTCGCAGCGCCTTTGGCGTGGCGCAAATCCCGATGGGTGCTTGCGTTGAAATCGAAATGATTGCCGAAATCAGCTGAACTCTGTGAAGCGCGGCGATGGGCAGCCAGGCTTCGGACCAGCCCACTTAACCGCGCCGCCAGCTGTGAAAGCGTTCCAGCCAGCGCAGCACTTTTTGCGGCGCATGGGCCCGCTTCCATTCACCAGCGGTGTGTTTATTGGCCACTGACAGCGTCGGGTAGGTGTGGATGGTGCCCAAAATCTTGTTCAGGCCCAGGATGCGGTCTTTGCCCGGCATGGTGAGCATCTGGACAAAGCCCTGCGCTGCACCATCGGCAATGGCACGGTCGAGGTCGTCAATGCCACAGCGCGAGATCTCATAGGCAATGCCTTGCGCCCGGGCCTCCTGTTCATTGAGGCCAACCCGAGCCACCTCGGGGGCGGTGAAGGTGGCCCAGGGAATGACCCCGTAGTCAACCTTGAATTTCTTGAAGCCAGAAAAGAGCGCGTTGACCGCGGCATACCAGGCTTGGTGCGCCGCCACATGGGTCAACGGGTAGGGGCCAGCGACGTCGCCAGCGGCATAAATATTCGGTTACAGGGTTTCCATATAGTCATTCACAGTGACGGTGCGCTGCGTATCGATGCCCAGCGCCTCCAGCCCATACCCCTGCAGGCGCGCCACGCGCCCGACGGCGCACAGCAGGGCATCAAACTCGATGCGCAAC
>JASDRC010000061.1:7646-102515 GCA_041442125.1 Polaromonas sp.
CAGGCGCGCCACGCGCCCGACGGCGCACAGCAGGGCATCAAACTCGATGCGCAACTCGCCCCCCCCCTGATGTTCCACCACCATGAACTTGCGCTCGCCCTCACGCTCGCAGCGCAACGCTTTGTGGCCGGTCCGTACCGCGACGCCATCGCGTGTCAGGGCCTCACGCGCCAACTCGGACAGCTCTTCGTCTTCGCGCAGCAGCAAGCGCGGCGCCACCTCGACTTGGGTGACGCGGGAGCCGAGCCGGGAAAAACTCTGAGCCAGCTCACAGCCAATCGGGCCACCGCCCGATACCACCAGAGGCGCGGACACGGCGTCAAGCTTGCCAAACTTCTCCCACAGCGTGTCACTTGTGACATAACCGACCTCCTCCAGACCCGGCAGCGGCGGCACGAATGGGCGGGCACCAGCGGCAATGACGATGCTGCGCGTGGTCAGGCCCTGAGTCACGCCGTTGTTATGCTTGATTTCCACCGTCCAGAGATCGACGATGCGGGCATGCCGGCGAGCATGCCGACCTGGCTCACCAGGTAATAACTGAGAGTCCATATCGGCGTCAGGCCCATCAGCAGATTAATCAAAAAGAATAAAAATAACGTCACCAGACGCAAGGTAAAAGGGTAGCGTACGCCCTTTTTCGCCATGCCCTCGTTGATGGTTTTCAGGCGCGCACCAAAGCGGCTTTAGATGTCGTTGCGCAGCACAAAACGTGAAGCCAGAAAAGTCAGAGTGACGCCAAGGCTGGAAGCAAACGACACAATCAAGGTGCCCAGCGAGAAGCCAATCAAGGCGCCAGCGCCCAGCGTCAAAATCATGGCACCCGGCAACGAGAGCGCGGTCGCCACCACATAGGCGGCAAAAAACGCCGTGGCCACGCCCCCCGGCGAGTCCGCCCGCAGCGCCGCGAACTCCGCCAGACCGCCCTTGAGGCCGTCAAGCGTCAGGTAACGGTTCGGGTCGAGCGCAAAAAACGCCAATGCCAGCAAAACTATCAGCAACAGAATCAGCAGTTTTTCATGGGCCGAGTGCTTCTTTTCGATTAACGTGAGGACAGACAAAAAACGGTTGCCCTGTCTATTCATGGCCCGTAGCAACCGACAATAGCTGGTTTTTTACACCAGCAATCAGTGTACAAACTGCGGCGCCATCTTCTTAGCGAACAAAACATCTGGATGCCGGGAACTTTTTTCTCATCCAAAAGAATCCTGCGTCAGACCCAAGGAAACAAGCAGGTCCAATATCCTTATTCACAACCTTTCTCCGGTTGCCCACGCCAGCGCAGAAGGCAAACAAAAAGAAGTGCTCGACTTGGCGCTCAAATAAGTCGGCGTCATCCCCGTCGAACAGGCAGTGGTTTTTTTGACCGTCAGTCAATTCAATGGATGCAACTACTCCACGGCCGCACACAGCATGATTGCCGACAAAATGTCGGGCGTGCCGAAAGACGTCTTGCAAGCGATACGCACCGGCCAGCCGATTGCTGACGCCAAATTGGCGGCCCTGGCTGCCATGTCGCTGGAAATGGTGGCCAAGCATGGTCAACCCTCCGCCGCCGCCGCCGTCAAAGTGATGAGCAATTAGAGCAATCAGGCCTTTGGCACCCCGCTTGACCCGCCATTTACCGCCTATAAAGTAGGCTAAAACTCCCCGCGGCTTGAAGCACAGGCCGCGCGAAGCAAGGAATGACCGTCACACTGGACACCAAGCCCATTGAAAGTCCTGAAGTAAGTGGCGATTGATGTCATCCACGACTTCAATCAGGAGGCCCTGCGCGGCCATATCCATCTGGTCAAAAGCGGGCCGGTTCAGGCCATTGGTGTTCAAACAGACGCCCTCCACAGCACGGCGCCGACGCTGCTGTTTCTGCCGCGTCCCAACACACATCGGCTGTTGACCGACGAAAAGTCGGGCGCCGATGTGGTTTGTGCCACGGTGCAATTTGGCGGCGGCGGCAAGAACCGCATCACCGATTCACTGCCCGGCATCGTGCTGGTCGAACTGGCTGATCACCGGTTGGCCAAAACACTCAGCGCCATTCATGATGACCCCGCTTGCGCACGCGATCTGTCCAGCATGGCGGCCCTGGCGGACATGTCACGCGCGCGCTTCGCCCTTCACTCCAAGGAGATCACGGGAGAAACGCCGGCGGACTACCTGGCCTCGTGGCGGTTGATGAGAGCCAAGGATTTACTCAAACGCGGACGCCCTCTCAAGCACGTCGCAGACGACGTTGGCGACGCCAGTGCCAGTGCGTTCACGCGCGCCTTGATACGCAAGGTGGGCTGCTCGCCAACCAGCTGGCTCAATAACATACAGGAAAAAGCATGACTGCAGACGCCTATCCACTCAGACCACTCAGACCACCCGAGTCACGCTGTTCGGCTTGAAGCCGAGATCCGCCGCCTTGCCTTTGCGGGCGCGGACGCTGCGGGCGTTGTTCAGGCTGCGGATTTCCAGCGTTTCTTCACGCTCCTTGGCACCCCGGCCAAGGCCCTCGATCTTGACGCTGCGCGTGTAGGCAGCGGCTCCGGCCAACTGGTCTTTGGCTTCGAGGTCGATCAACATCAGACCGCGGCCGCCCTTTTCCATTAACTTGAGTTCGTCGATGTCAAAGGTCAAAATGCGTCCGCCGGTCGAGGCGCAGGCCACGTGCGAAGCATCTACCAAGGGCTGCGCGCCTGAGCTGCCCGCCGCATGTGAGGGCTTGCACAGGGTTTCGCCGTCGGCCAAACTGATAAAAGCTTTGCCGCTTTTGTTGCGCGAAATCATGTTCTCAACCGCCGCCAAAAAGCCGTAGCCACCGGAGCTGGCCAGCAACAGCTGCGCCGAGGTCGGTCCAGCAAAATAATGGGCCACTTGGGTGACAGTTTCCAGCTCGATCAGCGTGGTCACCGGCTGGCCGTCACCGCGCGCACCGGGCAAGGCCGCCACCGGCACCGAGTAAACGCGGCCGTTGCTGCCAAATACCAGCAAGATGTCCACCGTCCGGCATTCAAAGGTCGCATAAAGGCCGTCGCCGGCCTTGAAGGCGAAGCTCGCCGCGTCGTGGCCCTGGCCGTTGCGCGAACGCACCCAGCCCTTGGCGCTGACCACCACGGTCACCGGCTCATCAATCACCTTGACGTCCAGCACGGCTTTTTTATCGGCCTGAATCAGCGTTCGGCGCGGGTCGGCGAAGACCTTGGCGTCCGCCTCGATTTCTTTGACCATCAGACGACGCAGCGTGGCCGGGTTGCCCAAAATGTCTTCGAGCTTGGTTTGGTCGTCGCGCAAACCGCTGAGCTCTTGTTCGATCTTGATGGCTTCAAGCCGGGCCAACTGCCGCAGGCGAATCTCCAGAATGTCTTCGGCCTGCCGGTCGCTGAGCAGGAAGCGCTGCATCAACGCTGGCTTCGGCTCGTCGGCTTGGCGAATGATGGCAATGACCTCGTCAATGTTCAGCAGCACCAGCTGCCGACCTTCCAGAATATGGATGCGCGCCAGCACTTTGTCGAGCCGGTGCTGTGAACGCCGCTGAATCGTGGTGTGGCGAAACTCAATCCACTCGGTGAGGATTTTCCGCAACGACTTTTGCGTTGGCCGACCGTCCAGACCGATCATGGTCATGTTGATCGGCGACGAGCTTTCCAGACTGGTGTGCGCCAGCAGCGTGGTGATGAGTTCGCTCTGTTCGATGCGGCTGGTCTTGGGTTCAAACACCAGACGCACAGCGGCGTCTTTGCTGGACTCGTCGCGCACCACGTCGAGCACCGACAGCACGGTTTGCTTGAGTTGGATTTGCTCTTGCGACAGCGCTTTTTTGCCCAAGCGCACCTTGGGGTTGGTGATCTCTTCAATTTCCTCAAGCACGCGTTGGGTGCTGACGCCCGGCGGCAACTCGTTCACCACCAACTGCCACTGGCCACGCGCCAGTTCTTCAATCTTCCAGCGGGCCCGCACTTTCAGCGAGGCGCGTCCGGTGCGGTAGGCCGTAGCGATCTCGCTGGCACTCGAAATAATCTGCCCGCCGCCCGGGTAATCGGGGCCGGTGATCAAGGCCGACATGGCTTCGTCGGTGAGGTTGGGCGTCTTGATCAAGGCGATGCAAGCATCGGCCACTTCGCGCAGGTTGTGGCTTGGAATCTCAGTCGCCAAACCCACCGCAATGCCGCTGGCGCCATTCAGCAAGGTGAACGGCAAGCGGGCTGGCAAACGGCCCGGCTCTTCGGTGGAGCCGTCGTAGTTAGGCACAAAGTCGACCGTGCCTTCGTCGACTTCCTCCATCAACAAACTGGTGATGCGCGCAAGCCGAGCCTCGGTGTAACGCATGGCGGCAGCGCCGTCGCCGTCACGCGAGCCAAAGTTACCTTGGCCGTCGATCAGCGGATAACGCTGGCTGAAGTCTTGCGCCATGCGGACCAGCGCGTCGTAGGCGGCTTGGTCGCCGTGCGGATGGAAACGACCCAGCACGTCGCCGACCACGCGCGCACACTTGACTGGCTTGGCGCCGGTCGCGCCGTTGGCGCCGCCAAAGCCCAAACCCATGCGCGCCATGCTGTACAAAATGCGACGCTGCACCGGTTTTTGGCCGTCACAGACGTCGGGCAAGGCGCGGCCTTTGACCACGCTGAGGGCGTATTCGAGGTAAGCGCGTTGCGCGTAAGCCGCCAGCGAATCCTGGTCGGCGGGTTCGGGCCTCACAGCGGGCGCGTCGGGGGTGAATAAGTCCATGGCGGTGTCAGCTCAATCGAGGCTAAATAGGAGTTCAGTAGGGGGTTCAGGTCCGCAGGTCAAACATCAATGTCCACCGCGTCACCGTGCAGCTCCATCAGCTCGCGCCGGGCAGCGGCTTCGCCCTTGCCCATGAGTTTGGTGATGAGGTTTTCAGTCTGCGCAAAATCCACGTTGCCGAGCTGCACAGGTAACAAACGGCGGGTGTCGGGGTTGAGCGTGGTTTCCCACAATTGTTCGGCATTCATCTCGCCCAGGCCCTTGAAGCGGCTGATGCTCCAGGCGTTTTCTTTGACGCCTTCTTTGCGCAGCTTGTCGAGGATAGCGTTGAGCTCGCCGTCGTCCAGCGCGTAGGCTTTGGACGCCGGTTTCTTGCCGCGGGCCGGCGCATCGACCCGAAACAGCGGTGGCCGCGCCACATACAAATGGCCGGTTTCGATGAGCTTGGGGAAATGCCTGAAAAACAGTGTCAGCAGCAGCACCTGGATGTGCGAGCCGTCGACGTCAGCGTCGCTCAAAATGCAGACCTTGCCGTAGCGCAGGCCGCTCATGTCGGGCGTGTCGTTGGGGCCGTGCGGGTCTACGCCAATCGCCACGGCGATGTCGTGAATCTCGTTGTTGGCAAAGAGCCGATCGCGCTCGACCTCCCAGGTGTTCAGCACCTTGCCGCGCAAGGGCAAAATCGCCTGGCTTTCTTTGTTGCGACCCATCTTGGCACTGCCGCCAGCGGAGTCGCCCTCGACCAAAAACACCTCGTTGTAGGCCAGGTCTTTGCTCTCGCAATCGGTCAGCTTGCCGGGCAACACCGCCACCCCGGAGCCCTTGCGTTTTTCGACTTTTTGGCCGGCTTTTTGGCGCGATTGCGCGGCGCGAATCGCCAGCTCGGCGAGCTTTTTACCGTACGCCACATGCTGGTTCAACCAGAGTTCCAGTGTCGGCCGAACAAAGCTGGAAACCAGCCGAACGGCGTCACGCGAGTTCAGCCGCTCCTTGATCTGGCCTTGAAACTGCGGGTCCAAGACCTTGGCAGACAGCACGTAGCTGGCGCGCGCGAACACGTCTTCGGGCAGCAGTTTCACACCTTTTGGCAACAATGAATGCAGGTCGACGAAGCTCTTGACGGCGGTGAAAAGGCCGTCGCGCAAGCCGCTTTCATGCGTGCCACCCGCGCTGGTCGGAATCAAATTGACATAGCTTTCACGCACCGGCTGGCCGTCTTCGGTGAAGGCCACGCACCACTGCGCCCCCTCGCCTTCGGCGAAGCTGTCGTGCGCGGCATCAGCAAAGCCTTCGCCTTCGAACATTGGAATCACCAGGTCCGCGTTGAGCGTCTGCATCAAGTAGTCGTGCAGCCCACCCTTGTACACCCAGGCCTGGGCTTCCTTGGTCTTTTCATTGACCAGCGTGACGCTGACACCCGGCATTAGCACGGCCTTGCTGCGCAGCAAGTGTGTCAGCTCATTCATCGGCAGTGCCGAGGTTTCAAAGTACTTCGGATCGGGCCAAGCGCGCACCGAGGTACCGCTCTTGCGGTCACCGTCACCAGCCGGCCGGATTTGCAGCGCTTCGATCACATCGCCAGCGGCAAAAACCAACCGGGCCACTTTGCCTTCGCGCCACGAAGACACTTCCATGCGGGTTGACAACGCATTGGTCACGCTGACACCGACGCCATGCAAACCACCTGAGAAGCTGTAGGCGCCGCCAGAGCCTTTGTCGAACTTGCCACCGGCATGCAGCCGTGTGAAGACCAGCTCGATCACCGGCGCATTTTCTTCTGGGTGCATGCCAAACGGAATGCCACGGCCATCGTCTTCGATCGTGACAGCACCGTCGGTGTGCAACGTCACCTTGATCTTTTTGCCATGCCCGGCCAAGGCTTCGTCGGCCGAGTTGTCGAGCACCTCTTGCAAGATGTGCAGGGGGTTGTCGGTGCGGGTGTACATGCCCGGCCGCTGCTTGACAGGCTCAAGGCCCTTGAGCACGCGAATGGAGCTTTCGGAGTAGTTGGTGGGTTGTTTGGCGGCCATGGCAGTGCTTTGATTTTGGGCGATTGTAGTCGGGTGCACGGCAACTACTGGACAAAACAACAGCTCCGCCGCATGCACGATCAACGGCGACTCGTTACATTTAAGCCATGTCCTGCGCTACACCGACCCCACCCACACCCGCCCAGCCAGAAGCACGCCAGTTGTCGATGCTGCAAGTATTGGCCTGCGGCGCCGCCATCGTCACGCTGTCGATGGGCATACGCCACGGCTTTGGTCTGTGGCTGCAACCGATCACCCAAGCGCAGGGCTGGACGCGCGAGACTTTTGCTTTCGCCATTGCGATTCAAAACCTGTCCTGGGGTGTCTTCGGCATTTTTGCCGGCATGATCGCCGACCGCTTTGGCGCTTTTCGCGTGATCATGGTGGGCGCTGTGTTGTACGGTCTCGGCTTGGTCGGCATGGCGCTGTCGCCTACCGGTTTTTTGTTCACGCTCACGGCCGGCGTGCTGATTGGTGCGGCGCAGGCAGGCACCACCTACGCCGTGATTTACGGCGTGATTGGCCGCAATATCTCGGCCGAAAAACGCTCTTGGGCCATGGGTGTAGCCGCTGCGGCGGGTTCCTTCGGTCAGTTTTTGATGGTGCCGATTGAAGGCTTTTTAATCACTAAATTCGGCTGGCAAGAAGCCCTGCTGATATTGGCCGCCGCTGCCTTGCTGATGATTCCGATGGCCGTCGGCCTGCGTGAAAACAAAACCAAGGGCGGGGCCCCGGTCAAGCGCGAACAAACCATTCTCCAAGCCCTGACGGAGGCCTTCAAGTACCCCAGCTTTCAGCTGCTGATGGCGGGCTATTTTGTCTGCGGTTTTCAGGTCGTCTTTATCGGCGTACACATGCCCAGCTACCTGAAAGACCAAAGCCTGCCGCCACAAGTGGCCAGCTACGCACTGGCCTTGATCGGGTTGTTCAATATTTTTGGCACTTACGGCGCGGGTGCGCTGGGCCAGCGAATACCCAAGAAAAACATCTTGGCCGGTATATATTTCTCGCGCGCGCTCGTCATTGCGATCTTTATTGCGACACCGATCAGCCCCCTGAGCGTGTATATTTTTTCGGCCGTGATGGGCGTGCTGTGGCTGTCGACGGTGCCGCCAACCAACGCCGCAGTGGCGCAAATATTTGGCATTCAGCATTTGTCGATGCTGAGCGGCTTCATCTTTTTCAGCCACCAGATTGGCTCTTTCATGGGCGTCTGGCTGGGCGGCTACATGTACGACCGCACGGGCAGCTATGACTTGGTCTGGTACACCACCATCGGCCTGGGCATCCTTGCCGGGCTGGTCAACTTGCCGGTGCAGGAAGCCCCGATTGCCCGAACCCCAGCCAAGTTGCCGCAAGCGGTCTAAGATATCTCACATGCTGCAAAAAACACTTCTTTGGGCCTTGTTCATCGCCGTGCCGCTGGCGGTGTTTGCGATGTACACGCGGCCCAATATGTTGCTCGTGCTAGCGGACAACATGTGGGCCTGCTTTTGAACTGCTGGTGGACTTTTGAATGACGACAACCCTCGCCCCGATCGGCCACGGCGACGAAGCTGCTTCGGCTTGGCTGCGACGCTGGGCTCACCTGCTGGCTGAAGGCAGCAGCGTACTCGACGTCGCCTGTGGCCGGGGTCGCCATGCGCGCTTCTTGCATCAACCGCCTCAACGCGGCCTGCGGATAGTGGCGGTCGACCGCTCTGCAGAAGCCATCGCGGCGATCGGCTTGCCGCCAGAACGCTGCGAAACCTGCGTCGCCGACATTGAAAACGGACCCTGGCCTTTTGTCGGGCGATTTTTTGATGCGGTGGTTGTCACCAACTACCTGTGGCGGCCTTTGCTGCCGACGCTGCTGGCCAGTCTGGCGCCCGGCGGTGTGTTGATTTACGAGACCTTTGCCGCGGGCAACGAAACAGTCGGCAAACCGTCCAGACCTGATTTCTTGCTGCAACCCGGAGAACTGCTACAGGTTTGCCAAGCACTGCGCACCGTCGCGTTTGAAGACGGTTTTGAAGCGGGCAGTGAAGACCGGCCCAGCCCGCGTTTTGTCCAGCGCATTGTTGCCGTGCGTGACCCAATTTCAGGCCGCGACGCGCTGCCAAGTCCGCCAGCGCGCTTCCGGCTTGGCGAAATCCTTGCGCCGCACCATCCCTGAAGTGAACCTTGACTCTACTGCCTGAGTAGAATACGCCATAGACTTCAAACGCCTCTCATGGCTCCCTTCCCTGCCTGCTTTCTTCACAAGCCTTGGTTACCCACAACATGAAACAAATCACTGGCAGTATTGTTGCTCTGGCGACCCCGTTGCACGAGGACGGCAGCGTCGATTACCCGACCTTGCGCAAGCTGGTCGACTGGCACATCACCGAAGGCACGGACTGCATCGGCGTGGTCGGCACCACCGGCGAGTCGCCGACAGTCAACGTCGACGAACACTGCGAAATCATCCGCGTCGCGGTTGAGCAAGCGCTCAGCCATGGCGCCAAGGCCGTGCCGATCATGGCCGGTTGCGGCGCCAACTCGACGGCCGAAGCCATTGAGCTGACCAAGTTCGCCAAAAAAGTCGGCGCTGACTGCCAACTGCAAGTTGTGCCTTACTACAACAAGCCGACACAAGAAGGCCAGTACCTGCACTTCAGGGCGATTGCCGAAGCAGTTGATCTGCCGATGGTGTTGTACAACGTTCCCGGCCGCAGCGTGGCAGACATGCTGCACCCAACGGTGATGCGGCTGACGCAAGTGCCCGGCATCGTCGGCATCAAAGAAGCCACAGGCAATTTAGAGCGCGCACAATGGTTGATCAAAGAAACTCCGGCGGGTTTCGCGGTTTACTCTGGCGATGATGCAACTGCCGTGGCCTTGATGCTCTGCGGTGGCCAAGGCAACGTCAGCGTGACCGCCAATATCGCGCCACGCCTGATGCACGAGCTGTGCAAGGCTGCGGTTGCGGGCGACACCCGGCGCGCCATGCAGATTCAGCTGCAACTGCTGCCGCTGCACAAACACCTGTTTGTGGAAGCCAACCCGATTCCCGTGAAATGGGCCATGGCCCGCATGAAACTCTGCGGCCCCACCTTGCGCTTGCCCATGACGCCGCTGGAACTGTCCAACGAAGCCACTGTCGAAAACGCCATGCGCGTTTGCGGTTTGATCTGATCCGAAGGAATTGACTTGAAGACTCACATGACTATTTCCAAGCAACGCAATTCGTTGGGTTTGGCTGCCGCAGCTTTGCTCGCCGGTCTGGCCCTGAGTGGCTGCACTTCGATCAGCGACACCCTGAGTGGCGGCACAGTCGACTACAAGTCTGCCTCCGCAACCAAAAAAGGGCCTGGGCTCGACGTTCCGCCCGATCTCAGCCAACTCAACCGCGACAGCCGCTACGTGGTGCCCGGCACGGCCGTTTCAGCCAACGCCTACCAAGTCGCCCAACCCAACACCAGCGCAGCCGCGCCAACGGCAGCCAAAGCCATCGGTGACGTGCGCATTGAACGCGCTGGCAACCAGCGCTGGCTGGTGGTCAACCGGCCGGCCGACAAACTCTGGGACCCGGTGCGTGAGTTCTGGAAAGAAAGTGGTTTTCAGTTGCCGATTGAGCAAGCTGAACTCGGCATCATGGAAACCGACTTTGCCGAAAACCGCGCCAAATTGCCGCAGGACTTCATCCGTAACACCCTTGGCAAGGTCTTCGACAGCCTCTACTCGACGGGTGAACGCGACAAATTTCGCACCCGCTTAGAACGCACAAGCAACGGCAACACTGAGATTTTCATCAGCCACCGCGGCATGGTCGAAACTGTCGCCAGCACCTCCAGCACCGGCGGCAGCGGTTCCACCGTCTGGCAGCCACGCCAGGCTGACCCGGAACTCGAAGCCGAATTCCTGCGTCGTTTGATGGTCAAGTTGGGCGTCACCCAAGAACAGTCCAAAGCCCTGGTGGCGAGTGCTGTGCAGCGTCAAACCTCGCGCATCACGGCCGTCAATGGCGTGCCCGTGCTGCAAGTCGACGAAGGTTTTGAGCGCGCTTGGCGCCGCGTTGGCTTGGCACTCGACCGTACCGGCTTCACCGTCGAAGACCGCGACCGGACGCAGGGCCTTTACTTTGTACGCTATGTCGCCCTCAACACCGATGCCAAAGAATCTGGTTTCTTCAGCAAATTGTTCAGCGGTTCTGCGGCCGTTTCAACCCCTCTCAAGTATCAAGTGGCACTGCGCAGCAAAGACGAGTCGACCACGGTGTCGGTTCTGAATGCCGGCGGCAAGCCGGAAACTTCGGTCAATGCCGAGCGCATCCTCAAGGTCTTGGCGGACGACCTGAGGTAAGCCGGTCACGTTGGCGGCAGGTGCTGCACTTCAAGAATCTGGGCAGCGGCAGCACGGGCAATGCCACGCTGGTGCAAGCCAGTGGTGTCCGCACAGCCCGCTTGCTCGTCGACTGCGGCTTGGGGCTCAAGCAGCTCGCCCTTCGCTTGGCCGAAGCGGTCCCGTCAGAGGCCGCGCCGGTGGACGCGATTTTTATCACGCACGAACACAGCGACCACATTGGCTGCACCCGCCAGTTTGCCCAACGCCACCGGATTCCAGTCTGGATGAGCCGGGGCACCCACGAAGCCTTGGGCAGCCCCGACTTTGATGGCCTGCTGAACATCGCAGCAGACGGTCAATCGATTGATCTCGGTGAGCTGCAGTTCACACCCTTCACCGTCCCGCACGATGCGCGCGAACCGCTGCAGATGAGTTGCACCGACGGCAACGCCAAACTCGGCGTGCTGACAGACCTCGGCCATGCTACAGCGCATGTTCTGGCGCACTTGGCCGGCTGCCACGCCTTGCTGCTGGAGTGCAACCACGACACAGACTTGCTGGCCCAATCGAGTTATCCCGCATTTCTGAAAAAGCGGGTGGGCGGACGCTACGGTCACTTGTCGAATGCCGCTGCGGTGGAGATTTCAGAAGCGCTCGCCCATGCCGGTCTGAAACACGTGGTAGCAGCCCATTTGAGCGCGCAAAACAACAGCCCCAGCCTGGCACTGGAAGCATTGCACAACCAAGCTGCACGGCTTTGGGGCGGGCCGGAACTGTCCGTCGCTCACCCAACAACCGGAACGCGTTGGATTCAGGTCAACGCCTGAGCCTGTCGGGACGAAAAAAAGCCGCCCCGAGGAGCGGCTTTTTGGAGCAGCTAAAAATTACTTAGCAGCGGCTGGTGCAGCTGCGTCAGCAGCTGGTGCGGCAGCAGGAGCAGCTGCGTCAGCTGCTGGTGCCACTGGAGCCGCAGCGTCAGCAGCTGGTGCTGGCGCAACAACTGGAGCTGGGGCTTCAACTGGGGCTTCTTTTTTACCGCAAGCGGCCAAGGCGAAAGCTGCGACGATAGCTGCCAAAACAAGTGATTTATTCATTTTTTGATACCTTGATATATATGTAAGAAAACAATTTTTGAAGAGGTTAACTAAAACAGTTAACCTCCCTGTTCAGGCAGGAGAATTAGAGCGCTACCAACCCAACGCAGAAGTATATGCGTACTTACCCCCGGTTGTGAAGCGTAAAAACACAACAATTTAGAGAATCGAGCGTTTTCTGGCATTTATACAAAACTTAGCCAACCGGCATCACGCCAATCGGCGAGTAAGCTTTGTGCCGAAGCGCTGGCTTTGCGTAATTCGGCAGCACCCAGCTGCCGCTGATCCGCCAGCCGCCGCATCAGCGCCGCATCAGCACCTTTGGCCCGGTAACTTTCACCATTGATGAAGAGATGATGTTCGTCATACATCATCCGAGTGCGTGCATCTAGCACCAAATTGGACGCCGCACCAAAAATGGGCGCACCCATTAAATCATCACTGGGCTCATCAAACCAGACCGACGGCTTCGGCTCAGTCAAATACTCACCCAAGGCGCAAGCCAGCGCCAATGGGTCTTTCAAGGCCGACGCCACGGCTTGCCGAGCGAACTCGGTCAGCTCAGCCGGCAACGCAGCAGGGTTGGCAGTGGCGGGCTGCTGCGGGTCACGGTAGCGTTTTGGCACGGCCGCAGCCTCGTCAGCGTCGGCACCAAACTCGGCCAAGCGCTGCAGCAGCGCACCCGCCAGCTCAGCCTGGCCCGGCGCTCTGAAGCCAATCGAATAAGTCATGCAAGCTTCGGGCTTGCCTTCCGCCGAAAAAGCCTCTTCAGCCACGCCGTCGTGAGCATAACGCGGCGGCAAGTACAGCATGTCGCCGGCTTCGAGCACAAACTCCTCGGTCGGTTCAAAATTTTGCAAAATTTTCAACGGTACGCCTTCCTGCAAGCTGAAATCCGTTTGTTTGCCAATGCGCCAGCGGCGCCTGCCGCTGGCCTGCAACAAGAACACGTCGTAGCTGTCAAAGTGCGGCCCGACACCGCCGCCCGCGCTGGCATAAGAGATCATCAAATCATCCATGCGGGCGTCAGGCACGAAGCGAAATTGCTGCAGCAGCGCATGCGCTTTGGCCTCGTGCATGTCAACGCCCTGCACCAGCAGCGACCAGCCGGGTTGACTCGAAGCCGGCAGGCTGCGCGGTGCAAACGGCCCCGACTTCATGCGCCAGCCGGTCGCGCCATGCACCACCAGTCGAGACTCGACGGACTCTTGACCGGCCAGCGCAAATAGTTCAGGTCGACTCAGGATCGGCTTGAAACCGGGCAAGGCCTGACGCACCAGCAAAGGCTTTTTTTGCCAATGGCGGCGCATGAATTGCTGGGGTGTCAGACCGCCCAGCAAGGCTGATGATTGAGTTATATCCATGGGACAATTGTCGGATGAAAATCACCCCACAATGCGTTGTTGCCCTGAGCTGGGTCCTGAAAGACACCTTGGGCGAGGTCTTGGACGAGCTCGATGAGCCGGTTGAATTCTTGCTGGGAGGCAATGACTTGCTGGCAAAAATAGAAGAAAGCTTGCAAGGCCATGAGGCCGGCGACAAGGTCGACCTTCACCTAGAACCCGAACAAACCTTTGGCGACTACGACGAAAATTTTGTCTTTCTCGAGCCGCGCAAGCTGTTTCCCGCTGAGCTGGAAGAAGGCATGACCTTCGACGGTCAAGCCCTGCCACCGGGCTGCAACCCCGAGACACCGCCGCACCTGATCTACACCGTCACCGACATCTACCCCGAGCACGTGGTGCTCGACGGCAATCACCCTCTGGCAGGCATCGCTATCCGGCTGTCGCTGGTGGTCGAAGCGGTGCGCGAAGCCACCGTTGAAGAGATCGGCCAAGGCTCACTCGGCACCAGCTTTTTCAAGCTTGAGGCCGACGACTCGCCCCAGCCAGACAGCGACACGCTGCACTGAGTCTACTTTTTTCCGGTGGAACCGTAGCCGCCTTCGCCGCGGTCGCTGGGCGCGAACTCGCTGACCACATTGAACTCGGCCTGCACCACCGGCACAATCACCAACTGCGCGATGCGCTCCATCGGCGCGATGGTGAAAGCCACCTCACTGCGATTCCAGGCACTGACCATCAATTGGCCTTGGTAATCGCTGTCAATCAAACCCACCAGATTGCCCAACACGATGCCGTGTTTGTGACCCAACCCTGAACGCGGCAAGATCAAGGCGGCAAAACCCGGATCTTTTAAATAAATAGCGATGCCGGTGGGGATGAGTTGCCACGCGTTCGGGGCGAGCGTCAAGGCCTCACTCAGGCAGGCGCGCAGGTCTAGGCCAGCGCTACCGGGCGTGGCGTAGGCCGGCAAGTTGTCACTCAAGCGCGGATCGATGATTTTGACGTCAATTTTCATGTTTGTTTTCAAAGTGTGTGGCGTCGGGCCGCGACGATGGCGACCAACTGGCGCGCCAGCTGTAGCTTGGAGGCACGCGGCAATTCTTGGCTGCCTGCGGCATCGACCAGTAGCAGCGCATTGTCGTCTTGGCCGAACGTCGCCGGCCCGATATTACCGACCAACAGCGGCACGCCTTTTTTCAAGCGCTTGGCTTGGGCGTGGGCCAGCAAATCATGGCTTTCTGCGGCAAAGCCAACGCAAAACAAGGCGCCGCTTTGGGCTCGAGCCGAGCCGGCCACCGCCGCGAGAATGTCGGCATTTTCAACAAAGGCCAGTTGAGGCGCTTCGCCGCTGCCGTCTTTCTTTATTTTTTGCACAGACGCAGCAGCCGGACGCCAATCGGCCACCGCCGCGGTGGCGATGAAAACCGTTGCAACACCTGCGCGGGCATGGACGGCGTCGAACATTTGCTGCGCCGACTGCACATCCACCCGCGTCACGCCGCGCGGCGTTGCCAAGCTCACCGGGCCAGCCACTAAAGTGACCTCGGCACCCGCTTCGCGGGCGGCGCGGGCGACTGCGAAACCCATCTTGCCGCTGGACAAATTGGTGATGCCGCGGACTGGGTCAATCGCTTCATAAGTCGGCCCGGCGGTGACCAGCACATGTTGGCCGGCCAGCGGCTTGGGCGCGAAAAAAGCGATCACATCGTCCAGTAACTGGTCTGGCTCCAACATGCGACCGTCACCGGTTTCGCCGCAAGCCTGAAAACCGCTGCCGACGCCCAACAGCGTCGCGCCGTCGGCCTGCAACTGAAACAGATTGCGCTGCGTCGCCGGGTGTGCATACATCTCGCGGTTCATGGCCGGCGCCAGCAGCAAAGGCACGCTGTCGATGGGGCGGGCCAGACACATCAGGCTGAGCAAATCATCAGCACGACCGTGCAACAGCTTGGCCATGAAATCAGCGCTGCACGGCGCGATCAAGATCGCATCGGCTTCACGCGACAAATTGATGTGCGCCATGTTGTTGCTCTCGCGCGCATCCCATTGACTGGTGAAAACCGGCCGACCGCTCAAGGCTTGCAGGGTGACGGCCGTGATGAACTGGGCGGCCGCCTCGGTCATCACCACTTGCACCGTGGCACCGGCTTTGATCAGCGTGCGACACAGTTCGGCCGCCTTGTAACAGGCGATGCCGCCAGACAGGCCCAGCACGATGTGTTTGCCCGTCAAACCGCCGGTGGTGGAACTTTCGGGACTTTCGGTGGCTTGAATACTCATGCTGCGCAATGTACTAGATATCGCCGCCTATAATCCACGTTTCCCACCTCAGCGAACTTGCAGTTCGTTTTGACATGACCAAATTTGTCTTCGTCACCGGCGGTGTGGTGTCTTCCCTGGGCAAGGGAATCGCCTCCGCTTCACTGGCCGCCCTCCTCGAATCACGAGGCCTCAAAGTTACCTTGATCAAGCTCGATCCCTACATCAATGTGGATCCGGGTACGATGTCGCCGTTTCAGCACGGCGAGGTGTTTGTCACCGAAGACGGTGCCGAAACCGATCTTGATTTAGGCCATTACGAGCGCTTTGTTGAAACGCGAATGCGCAAGTCCAACAACTTCACCACCGGCCAGATCTACAAAAGCGTGCTTGAAAAAGAACGCCGCGGCGATTACTTGGGCAAGACGGTGCAGGTGATCCCGCACATCACCAACGAAATCCAAGACTTCATCAAGCGCGGTGCGCGTTTTGACACGCCGGAAGCTGTCGATGTGGCGATTGTTGAAATCGGCGGTACGGTCGGCGACATCGAGTCCCTGCCTTTCCTTGAAGCGGTGCGGCAAATGAGTTTGCGCATGGGCCCGAACAACACGGCTTTTGTGCACCTGAGCTACGTGCCCTGGATTGCCGCCGCCGGCGAACTCAAAACCAAACCGACACAGCACACGGCCAAGCAATTGCGCGAAATCGGCATCCAAGCCGATGTCTTGCTGTGTCGTGCTGACCGTCCTATTCCGACGGAAGAGCGCGACAAGATTTCGCTGTTCTCCAACGTGCCCGAATGGGGCGTGATCTCCATGTGGGACGTTGACACCATTTACAAAGTGCCACGCATGCTGCACGAACAAGGCCTCGACGGCCTGATCTGCGACAAGCTGCGCCTGAACACGCCGCCAGCCAACCTCAAGCGCTGGGACGACCTGGTTTACGCAACCGAGCATCCGCAGCACGAAGTGCACATCGCCATGGTCGGCAAATATGTTGATTTGAGCGACAGCTACAAGTCGCTCAATGAAGCTGTTCGCCACGCCGGCATGAAGAACCATGCCAAGGTTGTGATCGAGTACATCGACTCTGAAACCATCACGCCTGACAACGTCTCGCGTCTGGCCAAGTTCGACGGCATTTTGGTGCCCGGTGGCTTCGGCAAGCGCGGTGTTGAAGGCAAAATTTGCGCCGCCCGCTTTGCCCGCGAACACAAGACGCCTTACCTCGGCATCTGCCTCGGCATGCAAGTGGCCACGATTGAATTTGCCCGCAACGTGGCCGGCCTGACCAATGCCAACAGCACCGAGTTCGAACCCGACAGCCCGTACCCAGTGATCGCGCTGATCACCGAATGGAAAGACGCTGACGGCACCATCAAGACCCGCAGCGAAAAGTCTGACCTCGGCGGCACCATGCGCTTGGGCGCACAAAGCTCCGACGTCACCGAAGGCACGCTGGCGCATCAAATTTACGGCAGCGTGGTCACCGAACGGCATCGGCACCGCTACGAAGCCAACGTCAATTACCTGGACCAGTTGCGCGCCGCCGGCTTGGTGATTTCAGCCCTGACCCAACGCGAGCATCTGACCGAAATGGTCGAGTTGCCGCAATCGGTTCACCCTTGGTACATTGGCGTGCAATTTCACCCCGAATTCAAGTCAACCCCATGGAATGGTCACCCGCTGTTCAACGCCTACATCAAGGCCGCGCTCGACCAACAAACAACGGTTAAAAAACGCAAGGTGGCAGCATGAAACTCTGTGAATTCAACATCGGTCTTGACCAGCCGTTTTTCTTGATTGCCGGCCCCTGCGTGATCGAGTCTGAGCAGTTGCAGATGGACACGGCCGGCACGCTGAAAGAAATCACCGCGTCGCTCGGCATTCCGTTCATCTTCAAATCCAGCTACGACAAAGCCAACCGCTCCAGCGGCACCACGTTTCGCGGCCCGGGCATGCTCAAGGGTCTTGAGATACTGGCCAAGGTGAAACGCGAGTTGGGCGTTCCCATCCTGACCGACGTGCATTCAGAAACCGACATCGCAGCGGTTGCCGCCGTGGTCGACGTGCTGCAAACGCCAGCGTTTTTGTGTCGCCAGACAGACTTCATCACGGCAGTCGCGCAATCGGGCAAACCGGTGAACATCAAGAAGGGCCAGTTTTTGGCCCCGGGCGACATGAAAAATGTCATCGACAAAGCCCGTGCCGCTGCGCGCGACGCAGACCTCGACGAAGACCGCTTCATGGCCTGTGAACGTGGCGCCAGTTTTGGCTACAACAACCTGGTGTCGGACATGCGCAGCTTGGCGATCATGCGGGAAACCCGCGCGCCCGTGGTGTTTGACGCCACGCACTCGGTGCAATTGCCAGGCGGCAACGGCACCAGCAGTGGCGGTCAACGCGAGATGGTGCCGGTGCTGGCACGTGCAGCAGTGGCCGTGGGCGTGGCGGGCCTCTTCATGGAAACGCACCCGGACCCGGCCAATGCGATGAGCGACGGCCCCAATGCCGTGCCACTCAAGCACATGCGCGCCCTGCTGGAAACCCTGCTAGAGCTTGACCGCGTGACCAAGAAAAATGGCTTCCTCGAAAACAATTTTGGTCTTTGATTTCAAGTTTTTAATTCGACTCTGACCCCCTTTTATTAAAGAGAAAACACATGAGTGCAATTGTTGATATCGTCGGCCGCGAAATTCTGGACAGCCGGGGCAACCCAACCGTCGAATGCGACGTGCTGCTGGAGTCCGGTGTGATGGGCCGCGCTGCGGTGCCGTCAGGTGCCTCCACCGGTTCGCGTGAAGCCATCGAACTGCGTGACGGCGACAAGTCGCGTTACCTCGGCAAGGGCGTGCTCAAGGCGGTTGAACACATCAACACCGAAATCTCTGAAGCGGTGCTGGGCCTGGACGCCAGCGAACAAGCTTTTCTGGACCGCACGCTGATCGACCTCGACGGCACCGACAACAAGAGCCGCTTGGGCGCCAATGCCATGCTAGCCGTCAGCATGGCCGTGGCCCGTGCCGCCGCAGAAGAAGCCGGCCTGCCGCTGTACCGTTACTTCGGTGGCAGCGGCGCCATGCAAATGCCCGTGCCCATGATGAACGTGGTCAACGGCGGCGCACACGCCAACAATAACCTCGACCTGCAAGAGCTGATGATCATCCCGATCGGCGCACCGAGTTTTCGCGAAGCACTGCGTTACGGTGCCGAAGTCTTTCACGCATTGAAGACCATCATCCACGACAAAGGCATGAGCATTGCCGTCGGCGACGAAGGTGGTTTTGCGCCCAACATGCCAAACCACGAAGCCGCCATACAGTTGATTCTTGAAGCCATCGACAAAGCTGGCTTCGTCGCCGGCGAGCAGATCGCGCTGGGCCTGGATTGCGCCGCCTCTGAGTTCTACAAGGACGGCAAGTACGAGCTGTCGGGTGAAGGCCTGAGCCTTGACGCCACGCAGTGGACCGACATGCTGGCCAGCTGGGTCGACAAGTACCCGATCATCAGCATCGAAGACGGCATGGCCGAAGGCGACTGGGACGGCTGGAAGATTCTGACCGATCGGCTCGGCAAGAACGTGCAGATCGTCGGTGATGACTTGTTCGTTACCAACACCAAGATCCTCAAAGAAGGCATCGACAAAGGCATCGCCAATTCGATCCTGATCAAAATCAATCAGATCGGCACGCTGACCGAAACCTTCGCCGCCATCGAAATGGCCAAGCGCGCGGGTTACACCGCCGTGATTTCGCACCGCTCGGGCGAAACCGAAGACTCGACCATTGCCGACATCGCCGTCGGCACCAACGCCGGACAAATCAAAACCGGTTCGCTGTCGCGTTCAGACCGCATGGCCAAGTACAACCAGCTGCTGCGTATCGAAGAAGACTTGGGTGACGTGGCCACCTACCCGGGCCGGGCCGCTTTCTACAACCTGCGTTAATTTAACAACCAGCGTTGAATGGTTCAGACCATGGGAAAACGCCTCCTGCTTGCCCTCTTGCTTGCACTCCTGGTCAGTTTCCAGGCGCAACTCTGGCTGGGCCGGGGCAGCCTTCCCAACGTTCGAAACATGCAGCACAAACTAGAAGAACAGCTTGATCAAAACAAGCTCGAGCAGGCCCACAACGAACGTCTGAGCGCCGAAATTGGCGACCTCAAGGAAGGCCTTGCGATTGTCGAAGAAAAAGCCCGCATGGAGTTGGGAATGGTCAAGCCCAACGAGATTTTTGTTCAAATCGCCAAATAAGCCGAGCGACAAGCACCGCGAGCAGTGCTTGTCGTGACGGCGTTCAAGCGGGTCACTGTCGCCCTGCTGGGTGCCGCCGGCACTGGCAAAAAATGCTTGGCTGAAGCGATGAACAACGCGCTGAGGAAATCCTTGGCATCTACCCCGGAACTGCACTGGGAGATCACCACAGACACAGCGTTGCAGCGCCTGCTCCAGCGTGACAACGCAAATCTTGACACCGCATCCCCAGACTTCAAAGAAGCCGTAGCCCAACAACGCCGCTTTGACCACAGCTTGCTGCTCGGCTTGGACCTCGCGCCGTCGGCACGCGCACTGCAGCCTCACAGCGCCGCCGAACGCAACCGCATGGACACGCTGCTGCGGCGTTCACTGACCCAAGCCAACGTGCCGTTTCAAGTGATTTACGGGACAGGCGATGAGCGGCTGCAGCAAGTGCTGTCAGCCCTTGGGGCGTTGAAGTCTCCCGCAGCCAAGGCTGAAACCCCGCAAGAAGAACCAGCCAACCCCCGCAAGCCCTGGGTCTGGGCCTGCGACAAATGCAGCGACCCGGTTTGCGAACACCGCCTGCTGAGTGATTTGTTATTGAAGCGTTGACGCCGGCGGCAATTGACTGCCTTGATCGGTGAACAGGTGCGCGGCATCGACCGGGTCAAAGTCGTACTGGGCACCGCAAAACTCGCAGCCGACATTGACATCGCCACGCTCAGCCAAAATACTGTCGATCTCGTCAACACCCAGACCGCGCAGCATGTTGCCGACACGTTCGCGTGAGCAGCTGCAAGCAAAACTCGGCGCGTCAGGCTCAAAACGCGTGATCTGCTCCTCCCAAAAAAGTCGCCGCAAGATGGTGTCGGCATCCAGCGTCAGCAGCTCTTCGGCCTTCAGCGTGGACGCCAGCAACGCGATTCGGTTGTAGTGTTCGTTCAAACCAATCTCGTCTTCATTGGCCGAATAATCTACCTGACCTTCTAAGTTGCCCTGCCCTTTGACGGGCAAGCGCTGAATCAGCAGCCCGGCTGCCACTTCACCGTTGGCCGCCAGCACCAGCTTGGTGTCGAGCTGCTCACTCTGCAGCATGTAGTGCTCCAGCACCTCGCTGAGTTTTTCAAGCTTCTCGTGTTGATCGCCAAACAACGGCACCACGCCTTGGTAGGGTTGTTGACCCGGCAAACGATCTTTCGGGTCCAGCGTGATGGCGCAACGGCCGAGATTGTTCAGGTTGACCATCTCACTCAGACTGGCGCCCGGCTGTACCCCGCCAGCGCCCGCAGGCGTCAGCGTGGCTGTGGCGCGCAAGCTCAGGTCGGGCTGGACTTCAGCCACGGCCAGCTTGACCGGACCGTCACCAAAAATCTGCAGCACCAAGGCACCATTGAACTTGATATTGCTCTGCATCAGCGCCGCCGCAGCCGTCATCTCACCCAGCAATTGCAGCACCTCGGGTGGGTAACCGCCAGCGCCTTCCCGGCGCTTCAGAATTTCGCGCCAAGCGTCGTCGAGTCGGACCAGCATGCCGCGTACCGGCAAACCATCGAAAATAAATTTGTGAAGTTCAGACATTCTTGTTGAAGTTAATCAGGCTAGTTTCTTGAGGCCAGCTTGAAAGCGCTGGGCATTGTCCACATAGTGTTGTGCTGTTCTGTGCAGGTCGGCGATTTGCTCTGGCGTCAACGGTCTAACGACCTTGGCCGGGCTGCCCATGATCATCGAGCCATCTGGAAATTCTTTGCCCTCGGTCACCAGCGAACAAGCGCCGACGAGGCAGTTTTTACCGATCCGCGCATTGTTCAAAATCACCGAGCCAATGCCGATCAGCGTGCCGTCGCCAATGCTGCAGCCATGCAGCATGACCTGATGGCCAACCGACACGTTGTCACCGATGGTCAGCGGCTTGCCCGGGTCGGCGTGCAGCGTGCTGTTGTCTTGAATGTTCGTCCCAACGCCGATGCGGATGGTGTCGGAGTCGCCGCGCACCACGCAGCCAAACCAGACGCTGCTGCCCTCGCCCATGACGACGTCGCCCATCACCTCGGCACTGTCAGCCACCCAAGCGGAAGCATGTAATTGGGGGGCCAAGTCGCCCAGTTGGTAGATCGCCATCGTGGTCCTTTGAAGTGCGCAAACAAGCTCAGAATTGTAAGGAAGACTGAAGCGGTCGTTGGCGGCCGGGATAATGTCCGCATGTCTTCAACTTCCCTTCGCCCGCAGGCCCTCAGTTTGCTCCTGATGCGCAATGCCGACGCCAAAGCCGCCGCCGTGCGCGCACTGCTGCCGGTCTATGCGCTGAGCTTGGCCGAAACACAAGCCGTGCTGGCAGAACCGCCCGGCGTGCCAGGCCGGCCCGAGCGGCCGGAGTTGCGCGCCCCATCAGCCACGAAGAGCCGAGCCGTCGGCACGCCAGAAGGGCGCGCCGGCTTGCTGCACGCGCTGGCCCACATCGAGAGCAACGCCATCGACTTGGCGCTTGACGTGCTGTGGCGTTTTGACGGTATGCCTGAAGCCTTTTATCTCGATTGGCTGCAGGTTGCGCGTGAGGAAGCCCTGCACTTTCAATTGCTGCACACGCACTTGGCCGAACTCGGATTTGCCTACGGCGATTTTCCGGCGCACAACGGTTTGTGGGAGATGGCCGAAAAAACCCGGGGCGATGTGATGGCGCGCATGGCGCTGGTGCCGCGCACGCTGGAAGCGCGCGGGCTCGATGCCTCACCTGCGGTACGCAACAAACTGATCTCGGTCGGCGACCGCCGCGGCGGCGAAATCATCGACATCATCCTGCGCGACGAAATCGGCCATGTATTGATTGGCAACCGCTGGTACCGCCACCTCTGCCAAGCACGCGGGCTGGACCCGATCAGCACCTACGCCGCCCTAGCCGCCCAATACGGCGCACCCCGGCTCAAAGGCCCGTTCAACCTCGCAGCCAGACGCGCTGCGGGCTTTGAAGAGCAGGAGCTGTCTTTGCTGGAACAAGCACTCACAGCGGACTTGTGAATCGGCACATTCGCCCACCGCACCACACCCCTGCGCTTGCCCTTTCAAACGCAATGACATGCACCCGTTAATCGGCGCAAGTCCGAGGCATCAGCCGCGCGGATGGTGTTCCCCGTGAATCGCTTTCAAGCGCTCACGCGCCACATGGGTGTAGATGGTCGTCGTCGAAATGTCGGCGTGGCCCAGCAGCATTTGCACGGCACGCAGGTCAGCGCCGTGGTTCAGCAAGTGGGTGGCAAAAGCATGGCGCAAGGTGTGCGGTGACAGGGGCGAATGAATGCCGGCAAGCTGGGCGTATTTTTTCACCAACATCCAGAACATCACCCGGCTCATGCCGCTGCCGCGCGCAGTCACAAACAAATCATCGGTTTGCTGGCCGCCCAAAATGGCCGGCCGCGCTTCGGCTAAATAAGCCACGATGCAATGCCGTGCCACCTGACCAAACGGCACCAACCGCTCCTTGCTGCCTTTGCCCATGACGCGCAGCACGCCTTCATTCAAGCCGAGGTGAAAGGTTTTCAAGCCCACCAGTTCACTCACCCGCAACCCACTGGCGTACAACAATTCGAGCATGGCTTTGTCGCGCAAGCCTAGCGGCGTATCGTCCGGCGGCGCACTCAAAAGAGCATCGACTTGCGCCTCCGACATGGTTTGAGGAACCCGCAAAGCTTGCCGAGCCGATTGCAGCTTGAGTGTCGGGTCTTCGGTCAGCTGATGCTCGCGCACAGCCCAACGAAAGTAGCGCTTGAACACCGTCAGCCGCCGGTTCGCGGTGGTCGCTTTGGTCTCAGCATGGCGTGCGCCAAAATAAGCGTTCAGGTCAACTTGAGTCGCGCTGTTGAGCACCTTGCCGCGACCCGCCAACCACTGCGCAAACAAGCTGAGGTCGCGCCGGTAAGCCTGCAAAGTGTTGCGCGACAAGCCGTCTTCCAGCCAAAGCGCATCAACAAAAGCATCAACTGCAGATTCAGAGACATCACGCACAACGATTGCAACCACGCCAACACCTTTCCAAAAAAATTCTGCCGATGGATGACACCCGCGAACACCACATCCAAATGTACTAAAGTCATTGCGTTAATGGGGTCTCGTTAATGGGGTCTGACCCCATTTGTCCATTTGTCCATTTATCCAATGCATGGCTCGCTCTGGTTGTACGCGTCATCCGCCAACAGCCGCATATGCAAAAAGCCCCGTCAGACAAACGCCTGCAGGGCCCTGAAAAATCAGACGGCGGGCTAAAACGCCCACCAACGAGGTTTACTCAAGCGTCAGCTTGCTGTCGACGACAACCTTTTTGTAGACATCGAACTCAGCCTTGATTTGTGCTGCAAACTGCTCCGGCGAGTTGCCAACGACGATCGAGCCGGTGTCTTCGATGCGCTTGCGCACCGCTGGATCTTCCAGCGCCTTGCGGACACCGGCGTTGACCTTGTCGACGACTTCCTTCGGCAGGGCTTTGGGGCCCAAGATGCCGTAGTAAGCCATGCGGTTCACCGGCTCCAGACCGATTTCTTTGAAGGTCGGCACATCCGGCAAAGCAGCCAGACGCTGCGGCGCTGCCACCACGATCGGGATCAAACGCTTTTGCTGAATGAACGGCAGTGCTGAAGGCAGGTTGTCAAAAATGATCAGCACTTGACCGGCCACGGTGTCGTTCAGTGCCGGGCCAGCGCCGCGGTAAGGAATGTGCGTGACAAAGGTCTTCGTCAAGTTTTTGAACAACTCGGTCTGCAGGTGACCAATGCCGCCAGTGCCCGACGATGCATAAGAGTATTTGCCTGGGTTTTTCTTCAACTCAGCAATGAACTCTTGGTAGTTGCGCGCCGGAAAGCTGGGGTGCACCGCAATGATGTTGGGTGTCGCCGCGATGTTGATGATGGGCGTGAAGTCCGTCAACGGGTTGTAGGTGATTTTCGTGTTGATGGCCGGATTGGTGGCAGTCGTCGAGACCGTGGCAACGCCAAGCAAATAACCATCCGGCGTGGCCCGAACCGTTTCCATGGCGCCGACGACACCGCCGCCACCTGCTTTGTTTTCGACAATCACCGTCTGACCCAAGGCCTTGGCCAGCGGTTCAGAAATCACACGCGCAACGATGTCGGTGGTGCCGCCCGGTGCAAAAGGCACCTGCAGCCTGATGAGCTTGTTCGGGTAGTTTTGCGCCATGGCAGAACCGGACACGCCAGCCAAAGCCAGAGCAGTCACGGAGGCGATATTGAGTAAATGACGACGGTGCATAGAGAGTGCCTTTCAAAAAACAACAACTCACATGGTAATCGCAACCAGAAGGGTTCTTTTCATTGACATGCAAGGGCTTACCCGCAGCGGGACGGTTATTCTTAGCCGGTGAATTACGCTCAACTTTTATTCCCCGACTTCTCATTGATCCTCTGCGGCTACTTGGTGTGCCGCTACACGGCTCTCAACCGCACTGTTTGGGAACAGGTCGAAAAACTGGTTTATTTCTTCCTTTTTCCAGTGCTGTTGTTTCAGTCCATCGTTAAAAGCCCGCTTGATTTTGCCGCCACCTCCAGCTTCATGGCTGCCGGGCTGACGATGGGCCTGGCGGGCATTGCGCTGGCCTACAGCTTGCCGCATTGGCCCTGGCTTGGCCGCCGCATCGACCCGCGTGAACATGCCGGCAGCGCCCAAGTTTCTTTTCGCTTCAACTCCTTCATAGGCCTGGCTTTGGCGGAACGGCTGGCGGGAGCAGAAGGTCTGCTGCTGATCGCCGTGCTGATTGGGATCTGTGTGCCCATGCTCAATGTGGCCGCCGTCTGGCCCATGACGCGGCATGCCAAGCGCGGTTTTGTCCGTGAACTGGTGCGCAACCCACTCATCATCGCCACCTGCAGCGGCTTAGCGGCCAACCTGCTGGGCTTTCACATTCCCGTGTGGCTGGAGCCCACCACCACCCGCATCGGCGGCGCTTCGCTGGCGCTGGGCTTGATGGCGGCCGGCGCGGGCTTGCAACTGGCCTCAATGACCCAGTCCAAACTACTGACGACGTTGCTGCTGCTCATTCGCCATTTGGCGCTGCCACTGGTCGCCTTCGGGCTGTCTCGACTGTTCGGTTTGTCTTCTGTGCAAACCACGGTGTTGCTGATTTTTTCGGCCTTGCCAACGGCCTCTAGCTGTTATGTGTTGGCCGCGCGCATGGGCTACAACGGCTCCTACGTAGCCGCGCTGGTGACCTTGTCGACCCTGTTTGGCATGCTCAGTCTGCCGTTTGCCTTGGCGGTGCTGCGCTAACAGCCGCCTGCTGAAGCGCCCACTGCACATGCTCCCGCACGACCTCAGAGGGATGTTGGCTTTGCGCCAGCAGCGCGGTTTGAAGCGTGCCGGCATCAACACCACCTTCTGTCGCTGCTCGCAACGCATTTCCCATCGCCACAGCCAAGTTGCGCAACCAGCGTTCATGGCCAATCCGCCGGATCGCGCTGCCTTCGGTGAAGCGCAAAAACGCTGCCTCGCTCCAGCCGAACAACGTTTGCAACTGCTGACCACTCAAGCCGACGCGTTCGTCAAAATCCGGCAGCGCACTGCGCTGGGCAAACTTGTTCCACGGGCACACCAGCTGGCAGTCGTCACAGCCATAAATGCGATTCCCAATCAAGGCGCGCAGCGCCAGCGGAATCGACCCAGCGTGCTCAATCGTCAGGTAAGAAATGCAGCGCCGCGCGTCCAGCCGATGCGGCGCCACGATGGCCTGCGTCGGGCAAATGTCGATGCAGGCGCTGCAACTGCCGCAATGCGCGGTTACGGGTTCAGTCGGTGGCAAGAACATGTCGACATAAATTTCACCGAGGAAAAACATCGACCCGGCCTCGCGATTGAGTAACAGTGTGTGCTTGCCACGCCAGCCTTGCCCGCTGCGCGCCGCCAGTTCAGCCTCCAGCACCGGGGCTGAATCTGTGAAGGCCCGATGACCCAATTGCCCGACGTGTTCGGCGATGCGCTCGCCGAGTTTTTGCAGGCGCGCACGCATCACTTTGTGGTAGTCCCGCCCTCTGGCATAGACAGAAATCACGGCCTCGCCGGGGCGCTCCAGCCGCGCCAGTTCACGCGCTGGCCAGTCAGCGGAATCGGCGGCGGATTCAACTGAATGGGTCCTCGGCAAATAGTCCATGCGGGCCGTGACCACGCTCACCGTGCCGGGGATCAGCTCGGCCGGCCGCGCCCTTTTCAGGCCGTGCGCGGCCATGTAATGCATGTCGCCATGGAATCCGGCCGCCAGCCAAGCCGATAATCCAGCCTCGGCAGTCGACAAGTCAACCCCCGCCACGCCAATTTGCGAGAATCCAAGCTCGCGCGCCCACACTTGAATTTGAGAAACGAATTGATGGCTATTGAGGTTCACCCCACTATTGTAAAAAGTCTGCGCTGGTTCAGCGAAGACGACACGCGGGCGTTTGCGCAAGCGCTGGCCCAACAAGTGCAAAGCGCCGGGCCTGAACTGAATGCGTCGATTCATTTACGCGGTGATCTCGGCGCTGGCAAAACCACCTTGGTGCGTTATCTGCTGAAAGCGCTCGGCGTTGAAGGCCGCATCAAAAGCCCGACCTACGCCGTGGTCGAGCCCTACAGCGTCAGCGGCCCTGACGCTCAGCCACTCAACCCCATCGACATCTCGCACTTTGATTTTTACCGCTTTAACGACCCCGACGAATGGGAAGAAGCCGGCTTTCGCGAGATCTTTGCCAGCCCCGGCCTGAAGCTGGTCGAGTGGCCCGAAAAAGCCGGCCAGCACTTGCCCGCCGCCGACTTGGTGCTGGCGATTGAACTGGCCGACGCCGATGAACGCCGCGTCAGCGTGCACGCCCTGACACCGGCAGGCGCCTGGCTGCTCAAGGCATGAAGGTCGGGCCGCCACTCAGCCGCCGCGACGTGCTGCAGTTTGGCAGCTTGGTGCTGCTGCTGGGCGTACAACAAATCGCCCGCGGCGCGGAGATTGTGGCAGTGCGTATGTGGCCGTCCAAAGATTACACGCGCGTCACCATCGAGTCAGACCGCCAGATCAAAGCGCGGCAGTTTTTGCTGACAGACCCACCCCGCGTGGCGATAGACATTGAGGGCGTTCAGCTGCTGCCGGCCTTGCGCGAGCTGGTCGGCAAAGTCCGGCCTGAAGACCCTAATGTGGCGGGTATTCGTGTCGGGCAAAACGCGCCTGGCGTGGTGCGCATGGTGATCGACCTCAAGCAAGCGGTGCAACCGCAGGTCTTCACGCTCGCCCCGACCGAGCCTTATCAACATCGCTTGGTGTTTGACCTCTATCCACTGAAACTTCTGGACCCGCTGGAAGCCCTGATCGCCGAGCGCATGAAAGAGCTGCAAGACGCTGTCGGCGACGCGCAAGTGGCGCAAGCCGACCCTTTAGGCGACTTGATCGCCGGCCATGCACGGCGCTCAGAATCGGCCAAAAACACTGCATCCAACAGTGCCGCCGCCCTCAAAGAGAAGGTCAAAGAAAAGGTGGAACGGCTGGTCATCGTCGCTCTTGACCCTGGCCACGGCGGCGAAGACCCGGGCGCCAGCGGCCCCGGCGGCACGCATGAAAAAGATGTGGTGCTGCAAATCGCCTTGCAGTTGCGCGACCGCATCAACAAGCAACCCAACATGCGGGCCTACATGACCCGCGACGCCGACTTTTTTGTGCCGCTCAATGTGCGCGTACAAAAAGCCCAGCGGGTGCAGGCTGACCTGTTCATCAGCATCCATGCTGATGCGTTTTTCACGCCCCGGCCGCAAGGCGCCAGCGTCTTTGTGCTGAGCGACCGCGGTGCCACCAGCAGTTCGGCGCGCTGGCTCGCCAACAAAGAAAACGCGGCTGACTTGGTCGGTGGCGTCAACCTCAAAGCCAAAGACGCCAGCGTGCTGAAAGCCATGCTGGACATGAGCACCACCGCCCAAATCAGCGACAGCCTCAAGCTCGGCGGTGCCATGCTTGGCGAGATGGGCAACGTCGGCAGACTGCACAAACCACGCGTTGAACAAGCCAACTTTGCCGTGCTCAGAGCGCACGACATCCCCAGCGTGCTGGTCGAAACCGCCTTCATCAGCAACCCCGATGAAGAGACCCGCCTGCGCAACCCAGCGTACCAAGCGCAATTGTCAGACGCCCTGATGCGCGGCATCTTGACTTACTTCGCCAAGAACCCGCCGCTGGCGCGGAATCGGGCGCTGTAGGAAGTTGACTCAACGCCTCGAGAAGGCGCTTTTCAGTTTGATGGCGTCGCAGAAGCGCCGCGCCGCGCCTTAAAAGCCCCAATCAGCACAAACAAACCGGGCACCAAAATCATTCCCCAGATGATGATGCTGAGGTTTTCTTTGACCCAGGTGAAGTTGCCAAACAGGTAACCGGCACCGCACAGGCCGACCACCCAGATACAAGCACCGATCACGTTGTAGGCGGTGAACTTGCGGCGGTCCATGTCGGCAACGCCAGCGACAAAGGGCGCAAAAGTGCGGACGAACGGCATGAAACGCGCCAAGATGATGGTGACGCCGCCGTAGCGTTCGTAAAAGTTATGCGCTTGGTCAAACGCGCGTTTGTTGAAAAACCGCGAGTCTTCCCATTGAAACACCTTGGGGCCAAAATAACGGCCAATGGTGAAGTTGCACTGGTCACCCAAAATAGCCGCCACCAGCAACACAGAGATAGACACTGGCAGGCTGATCAAGCCGGCCCCACACAACGCTCCGACGATAAAGAGCAACGAGTCGCCCGGCAAAAACGGCATCACCACCACACCGGTCTCGACAAAGATGATGGCGAAGAGCAGCGCATAAACCCACATGCCGTAATGTTGGATGAAAGTCTCCAAATGGCGATCAATATGAAGAATGAAGTCTGCGAAGAAGCTGATAATTTCCATGGGGCAGATTTTGACACGGCCTAAAATCAAGCCGTGAACTCTTCTGCAACCGTCCCAACCCGCCGCCCCATCCGTGATCTGCCCGATGAGCTGATCAGCCAAATTGCCGCTGGCGAAGTGGTCGAACGGCCCGCCTCAGTGGTGCGTGAGTTGGTCGACAACGCTTTAGACGCAGGCGCCCGCCAAGTCACGGTGCGGTTACTGGCCGGTGGCGTGCGGCTTATTTTGGTGGAAGACGATGGCGCCGGCATTCCGGCCAATGAGTTGGCGATTGCCTTGCGCCGCCACGCCACCAGCAAGATCGCCTCTTTGCAAGACTTGGAAGCCGTTGGCACGATGGGCTTTCGGGGCGAGGCGCTGGCCGCCATCAATTCGATTGCCGACATGAGCTTGATTTCGCGCTCAGGCGATGCCGAAGCCGACGCCAGCGCGGGCGGTCATGCTTGGCAGCTGGACGGCCGCACCGGCGAAATCCAACCCGCAGCCCGCAGCCGCGGCACCAGCGTCGAAGTGCGTGAGCTGTTTTACGCCACGCCAGCCCGGCGCAAATTTTTGAAGACCGACGCCACCGAACTGTCGCACTGCGTTGAAGCTGTCCGGCGCCACGCGCTGGTGCGCCCCGACGTCGGCTTTGCCATCTGGCACGAAGGCAAGCTGATCGAGCAGTGGCGCGCCTGTACCGAAGCGCTGCAAGCCGACGACCGCGTGGCCGCGCTGGACCAGCGCCTGGCCGATGTCTTGGGCGCCGAGTTTGTGGCGCAATCCATCGCCGTGAATTACGAAAGCAGTGCCCGCCGCCTAGACGGTGGACCGGCGGTGCGGGTCTGGGGACGGGCCGGTATTCCTGACGCCGCCCGCTCACGCGCCGACCAGCAATTTGCCTATGTGAACGGTCGCTATGTGCGCGACAAAGTGCTGACCCACGCCGCCCGCAGCGCCTATGCAGACGTGCTGCACGGCCACCGCCAACCGGTCTACGCGCTGTATGTCGAGATGGACCCGGCCCGCGTCGACGTGAACGTGCACCCGACCAAAATTGAAGTGCGTTTTCGGGACAGCCGCGAAGTGCACCAAGCTGTGCGCCACGCTGCTGAAAACGCGCTGGCGGTGCCGCGTTCGCAGATTGGTGGAGCTGTCGTTGGCTTGAACGCAGTAGAGGCAGACGCGCCCCTGCAAGCTGCCGGCCTGAAAGGCTTTGTCTCAGATGCTCAGCGCGCCGCCCGAGGCTTGGGCTGGGCGCAACCCGGTATGGATTTTTCAGCGCGTACGGAGCACCGGACTGATCACCGGGTCAGCGACTTTGAAGCCATGTGGCCGACTTCTGCAGGACTGTCGGGCCTGTCAACAGGGCCGACCGCTGATGCGCTGCGCAAGCAGCCGGCGGGGACAGCCGTCAACGCCGAAGCACCGAGCTTGCCACCCGGCGACTGGCCGCTGGGCCGGGCACTGGCGCAACTGCAAGGCATTTACATCCTGGCAGAAAACACCAGCGGCCTGATCATTGTGGACATGCACGCTGCGCATGAACGCATTGTTTATGAGCGCCTGAAGAACCAGTTGGACAGTTCAGCCCATGCCGCCATCGCCAGCCAGCCGCTGCTGATTCCGGCCACCTTTGCCGCCACCGCGCAAGAAATAGACACGGCCCAAAGCGCCGCCGAAACCTTGCAAACGCTGGGTCTGGAGATCACGCCTTTCTCACCCAAGACGTTGGCAGTGCGTGCGGTGCCGACCTCGCTGGCGCAGTCGGACGCGGTCGAATTGGCGCGCAGCGTGCTGGCCGAATTGGCCCAGCACGACGCCAGCACCGTGATTCAGCGCGCCCAAAATGAGCTGCTGTCGACCATGGCTTGCCACGGTGCGGTGCGCGCCAACCGCAAACTCACGCTGGACGAAATGAACGCGCTGCTGCGTCAAATGGAATCCACCGACCGCTCAGACCAATGCAACCACGGCCGGCCGACCTGGCGGCAAATGAGCATCCGCGACCTCGACAGTTTGTTTTTGCGCGGCCGCTAACGGCCTCAGCCCTGCGCCAAAAAGGCCGCCGCACCCGCCAAGCAAGACAACACAGCGACGAGGGTCAGCAAAGCCCGCAGACCCAACCAGCCGTCCAACCGCAGCGAACGGTAAACCTTGCAATCGACGATGTAGCACAGCAGCAAGCTGGCCGCCATCAGCAGCAAGCCCCACGCGCTGTTGAGCAGCATGCCGGCCCATGCCAGCAAGCTCGGCAAGACGCCCCAAATCAGCAGACCGCGGCGCGTCTGGGCCAGCGGCATCGCCAGCCCCCAATGAATGCCGCCCAGAAAACTGACGATCACAGCGGCGTAGGTGAGAAGCGCCAAGGCGGCCAAGCCGGCCCACTCTGGCGGCAGCGCCCAAAGCCCCACAGCACCCGCCACAAAGGGCAATAGGCCGGCGATGCCAAGCGCCCAAGTTTCGGCGGCGGGCTTCAAAGGCGCAACGGCAGTGGTTGATCCAGGTGTGTCGGGTGTGTCGGGTGTGCGCATGGCAAGAGTTTAAAAGACCCCATGGCCACTGGCCAAACTTTAAAGAGAGATCATCGATTGATCAACCTTATGAAAACTGGGCGTCCCTTTCACTCTCTCCTGACCGTTATTTTGCTGTTGCTCACAACGGCACTGGTCGCCGGTTGCAGCACACTTGACGAGCGCCAACGCGCTTGGATTTTTCAACCCGGCGACCGCACTTGGGGCGCCAGTGCCCAAGCCGCACGCGGCATGGACGACGTGTGGATTCCATTCGAGTCGCGTATCACCGGCCAACCCAGCAAACTCCACGGCCTATGGCTGGAGGCTGACAAGCCGCTGGCCGCTCTTGCGCCGGCCAAGCGGCTCAAAGTCAGCCTGCCGCCGCAAGGTCTTGCGAGCCTCGCCAACCACAACAATGCAGAAAGACCTGTCTTGCTCTATCTGCATGGGGCCCGCTGGAACGTCACTGGCTCGGCTTTTCGCATGCGCCGCATGCAAGAGCTTGGCTTTTCGGTGCTGGGGGTGGATTACCGCGGCTTCGGCAAAAGCAGCGCTGAGTTGCCGTCTGAAGACATGGCCTACGAAGACGCCCGCGCGGCATGGGACTGGCTGGCGGCCAACTACCCGGACCGGCCACGCTATATTTTTGGCCATTCGCTAGGCGGGCCTATCGCTATTAATTTGGCGGCGCAAGTGGCTGATGAAAGCGGCACCATCGTCGAAGGCACCTTCACATCGATCGCCGACGTGGTGAGCACCTTCAAATGGGGTTGGATACCGGTTTCCGCCTTGATCACGCAGCGCTTTGAAGCGGTTCGCAAGGTCGACCAAATTGGCTCCCCGCTACTGGTGGTGCACGGCGGGCGCGACCAACTCATCGACCCGGCCTTGGGCCGCAAACTCTACGACGCTGCCACCGAACCCAAGCTGTTCGTGCTGGTGGAAGACGGCTCGCACCACAACACCAACTCTGTCGGTCAGCCGCAGTACAAAGCGGCACTGGCGCAGCTTTTCAAGCTCGCCGCGCGTTAGACCAGAGACCAACTCAGGAAAATTCCTGCTACGCTCTTAAGGATGCCTGCACAGTCCACTTCACTCGACTACTTGGCGCTGGCCGGCCCGACCGCCGCCGGCAAGACGGCAGCAGCGCTGGCCATCGCGCTGCAACACCCGGTCGAAATCATCAGCGTCGATTCGGCTTTGGTCTACCGCAGCATGGACATCGGCACCGCCAAACCCAACGCTGACGAGTTGGCAGCCGTGCCGCACCACCTGATCAACACCCGAGACCCGTTACAGGCTTACAGCGCCGCCGAGTTTGTGGCGGATGGCCAGCATTTGATGCAGGGCATCCGCGCGCGCGGTAAGCTGCCACTGCTGGTGGGCGGCACCATGTTGTATTTCAAAGCGCTGTTTGATGGGCTGGACGACATGCCCAAAGCCAATCCGGCTGTGCGCGCAACCATCGCAGCCGAAGCCGCAGCACGCGGCTGGCCAGCGTTGCACGCTGAACTGGCGCTGGTCGATCCGCTGACCGCGGCCCGGCTGCAACCGCAAGACTCGCAACGCGTCTCAAGAGCGCTCGAAGTGTTTCGCGTGTCGGGCCAGCCGCTGTCTTTTTTTCAGCGTCGTATTGCGGCGACATCGCCAGCCAATGGCAGCCCTCCAACTGAGCCTGCAAAGACGCTCGAACCGTCTGGCCTGCTGATATCTCTTGAACCGAATGACCGCGCTTGGTTGCACGGCCGGATTGCCGAACGCTTTGACGCCATGCTCGCCGCTGGCTTTCTGGACGAAGTCCGTGCTCTGCGCGCCCGAGGTGATTTGCACCCGGACTTACCCTCCATGCGCTGTGTCGGTTACCGCCAAGCGTGGACGCTGCTAGACAACTTGGACCCACCGCATGACTTGGCTTTAGAAGACTTCCGCGAAAAAGGCGTTGCCGCCACGCGCCAACTCGCCAAACGCCAACTGACTTGGCTGCGCAGCATGCCGCAACGCCACGTGGTGGCCTGCGACGCACCGGATGCTTTAGCGCAGGTGCTGGCACTGGTGGCCGAACATGTGAACGCAGCCTCCAACAAGCAAGACCGAAACCCATGAGCCTGCACATAAAAAACCTAGCCAAACACTACAGCGGCACGCCGGTGTTCAGTAACGTGTCGCTGCACGTCGCGCCGGGCGAGTTCGTCGCCATCGTTGGTGAGTCGGGCGTGGGCAAATCAACCCTGCTCAATTGCATGGCCGGGCTCGACACCTGGGACCAAGGATCGGTGCTATTGCAAGGCCACTCACTGGACCAGATGACAGACGATCAGCGCGCGTTATTGCGGCGCCAGCATGTCGGCTTTGTGTTCCAGGCCTTTCATGTGCTACCGCATTTGGATGTGGCTCAAAACGTCGGTCTGCCACTGTTGCTGCTGGGTCAGCCCGATGACGAACGCGTGGCCGCCATGTTGGCGGCGGTTGGCTTGGACGGCCTGGGCAGTCGGCTGCCGCAGCAGCTCTCGGGTGGCCAGCTGCAACGCGTGGCGATTGCACGCGCTTTGGTGCACCGCCCCAGCCTGCTGCTGGCCGATGAACCCACCGGCAACCTAGACCCGAGCACCGCGGCGAAAGTGATGGACGCACTCATCGCCCAAACCAAAGAACAAGGCACCTCGCTGGTGCTGGTCACGCATTCAGAAGCGGCGGCGGCCCGCGCCGACCGGGTGCTCAAGCTGCTCGCCAATGGCTTGGTCTGAAAGCCCTGCCGTGCTGAGGCTGCTCAGCACCTTCTCTTGGCAAGAACTCAAACACCACCCCTGGCGCAATGCCGCGGCCGTGGTGGCGGTGATGTTGGGCGTGGCGCTGGCGTTCTCGGTGCACCTCATCAATGCGTCGGCCTTGAGTGAGTTTTCTCAAGCTGTGCGCTCGGTCAACGGCCAGCCCGACCTTGAACTGCGTGGGACCCAGGGCACGTTTGACGAAGCCGTTTTCGCCCGCGTCGCGCAGCATCCAGACGTCAGCGTGGCCAGCCCCGTGCTGGAGCTGAGCACCTACGCCCAGAACGCCAGCGGCGAACGGCTGGCGCTGCGTGTGCTGGGTGTCGATGCCTTGCGGCTGGCCACAGTAGCCCCCGAACTGATGCCCTTGCCCGCCAAAGACGCGGACCGCTTCGCCCTGTTTTCGCCTGGCATGATTTTTTTGAATGCTGCCGCCCATGAACGTCTTGCAGGCGACAGCGTTGAATTGCAAAGCGGTGTGCGCCTGCTCCAAGTCCATGTGGCTGGCCGAGTGGCTGCCGGCGGTGGGCCGCTGGCGGTGATGGACATTGGCGCGGCGCAAGAGCTGTTTCAGCGCGGCGGCGAGCTGTCGCGCATCGACCTCAAACTGCGCGCAGGTGTCGACCGCAGCGCCTTCATCCGCAAGCTGCAAAGCGCGCCCGACTGGCCAGCACAACTGAGCCTGAGCGAGCCCGGCGACGCCACCCAGCGTATCAACCAACTGTCTCGAGCTTACCGCGTCAACCTCACGGTGCTGGCGCTGGTGGCACTTTTCACGGGCGCTTTTTTGGTCTTTTCGGTGTTGTCGCTGAGCGTGGCGAAACGCGCCCAGCAGTTTGCGCTGCTCGCTGTGCTCGGACTGACCGGTGCTGAGCGCTTGCGCCTGGTGCTCTACGAGTCGCTGGTGCTTGGCGTCATGGGCAGCGTAGCCGGTATCGGGCTTGGCACCGGGCTGGCGGCGCTGGCTTTGCGCGTCTTGGGCGGCGACTTGGGCGGCGGTTACTTTTCGGGCATCGCTCCCACGCTGCAATGGAGCAGCACGGCCGCGCTGGTCTATGGCGGGCTGGGCGTGGTGGCCGCATTGGTGGGTGGTTGGTGGCCAGCCCAAAGTGCCCAAAAATTGCCGCCTGCGCAAAGCCTCAAAGGTTTAGGCGCCGCCTTGGGCGGCCCGCGCAGCCACTGGTTGAGCTTGGGATTGTTGGCTGCCAGCGGCGTACTGGCGTTGCTGCCACCCGTGGCGGGCATCGCGCTGGGGGCGTATTTTTCAGTCGGTTTGTTGCTGGTCGGCGGCATCACCGCGCTGCCGGGTTTGATCGGCTTCTTGTACGGACGGCTGAGCCCGTGGGTGGCGCACCGCGCGCTGCCCCTGCTGGCGGTGGAACGTGCCCGCCGCGTGCGCGAAAGTGCTGGTGTGGCGGTCAGCGGCGTGGTGGCGTCGCTGAGTTTGGCGGTGGCGCTGACCGTCATGGTGGCGAGCTTTCGGCAATCGGTCACCAGCTGGCTGGACGTGGTGCTGCCGGCTGATTTGTACGTGCGCACGTCGGTCAGTGCCGCGGCCAGCGACAGCGCTTATTTCAGCCCCGACTTCGTTCAGCGCGTGGCGGCTGTGCCGGGCGTGCAGCGCGTCAGCAGCCTGCGCGTGACGCAACTCTTGCTCAACCCGGCTCAGCCCACGGTGGCATTGATCGCCCGCGATCTGCAAGATCCGGCCACTTCCCTGCCCTTGGTCGGCGAAGCCTTGGCCGTGCCGGTGGGCGCCATCGGGATTTATGTCAGCGAGCCGATGCTGGACCTTTACCAGGCCAAATTAGGCGGTTTTTTTGAGCCGCTGTCATCCGCGTTCGGGGCGACCTTGAGCAGCAGCGAGCCGGGGAATAGCTTTTTTGTCGCCGGCGTGTGGCGCGATTACGCTCGCCAGTTTGGTGCCATCGCCATCGACCAAGCTGACTTTGTGCGGCTCACAGGCGACCAACGCGTCAACGACTTGGCGCTTTGGCTGACGCCAGATGCCGTCGAGGCAGCTGTGCAGCAAGCCATCCGTGACGACCCTGAGCAAGCCACGGACGCAGGCAGCCTGATTGAGTTTGCCTCGGCCAGCCAGATCCGTACCACCTCGCTGCGTATTTTTGACCGCAGTTTTGCCGTCACCTACTGGCTGCAAGCGGTCGCCATCGCGATCGGTCTGTTTGGCGTGGCTGCCAACTTCAGCGCCCAGGTGCTGGCCAGACGCAAAGAGTTTGGCCTGCTGGCTCACTTGGGTTTAACGCGCCGGCAAATTTTAACGGTGGTGGCCGGCGAAGGTGCCGCCTGGACGGTGATGGGTTCGGTCGCTGGCTTAGCGCTGGGATTGGCAGTGTCGGTGGTGCTGGTGCACGTGGTGAATCCGCAAAGTTTTCACTGGACGATGGACTTGCAAGTACCGTGGTTGCGCTTGTTGGCATTGTGCGCTGCGGTGGTGGTGGCCGGCACCTTGACCGCGTGGCTGGCAGGCCGCGCAGCCGCCAGTGCGGATGCGGTGCTGGCGGTCAAAGAAGACTGGTGAAAACCCATCGAAAGGCCTGCTGAGCAGCATTTCAATGTCTTACTTTTGTGGTGTCTTAGGGACATTACTCAATCAATCTTGTCATGGCAGCGTCACGCTTACAGCCTAATATCAAAACGCTTCTACACGTTAGTTGGCTCTTCACACGTTCACATTTTGTCCAGGGCATTCACCATGGCCAGTAAACAATATCGCATCGAAAGTAACTACCCATTGCGTGGCAGTTTGTTGCCACTCTTCAGTCTTCAAAAGCTTTACAACAACCGAGGCTTGGCTGTTGCAGTGGCGGTTAAAAGCCTGACCGACCCGACCCGCCAGCACATCCGAGTGGTCCATGTGGACAGTGGTGAGGTGGTGTTTGAAACCGGTCCCGTCGGACACTTCTGTCCCGCCTGAGCGGGTCCGCGCAGTCAAACCTTGGGCGCTGACAGACCCAGCTGGTGGTGCAAAATCAAAGCATGACTCTGCACCTTCAATGCTGACGCGGCGCGCCCTCATGGCTGTCAGCGCAGCCGGCATGGCCTCAGCCAGCGCACCCTTCTCTGCGTGGTCTTTGCCCGCACGCACCTTGCGCTTTCCGCGCGACCACGGCGCGCACCCGGAGCTGCGCACCGAGTGGTGGTACATCACGGGTCACGCCCGTAGCTTGGTCTCAGACGGCCGTGAGTTCGGTTTTCAGCTGACGTTTTTTCGCACACGCGTGGATGCGACCCAAACCATGCAGTCGAAGTTTGCGGCGCAGCAACTCATCTTTGCGCATGCCGCTGTGACCGATGTGCGAGGTCAAAAACTCTGGCATGACCAACGTATAGCCCGCGCCGGTTTTGGTTTGGCTTTTGCCAGCACGCAGGAGACCCGACTCAAGCTCAATGACTGGACCTTACAGCGCGACACGGCTGAGCCCAGCCGCTACAACGCCACTTTGCCGAGCCACGACTTCGCGCTGCAACTGCAAATGAATGAAACCCAGCCGCTGATTTTGCAAGGCCAAAACGGCCTGTCGCGCAAAGGGCCAGAAGCGCGTCAAGCCAGCTACTACTACAGCCACCCGCAGCTGAACACCAGCGGCAAGATCACCTTGCAAGGGCAGACTTTCGATGTCGCGGGCAAGGCTTGGCTGGACCACGAGTGGAGCGAAGAACTGCTGCACCCCGACGCCCAGGGTTGGGACTGGATCGGCATGAACTTCGACGACGGCAGCGCACTCACCGCCTTTCGGCTGCGCACGGCCAGCGGCGGCACGCTCTGGGACGGCGGCTCGTTCCGCACGGCCAAAGGCGAGCTGACGGTTTTCAAGCCCAGCGAAGTGAGTTTCAAACCGCTGCGGCATTGGACCAGCCCGCTAACGCAGGCGCACTACCCGGTTGAGTGGCTGGTACAGACCCCGACCGCGGTGTACCGCGTCAAAGCGGTCATCGACAACCAAGAGCTCGACAGCCGATCATCCACCGGCGCGGTGTATTGGGAAGGCCTGAGCGAGCTGCTGGACAGCCGCGGTCAACGCGTTGGCCGCGGTTATTTGGAAATGACCGGCTATGCGGCGGCGCTGCGGCTTTGAACTGAAACAAGTCAACCGCTGGCTTGCTGCTTCACATCGCTAAACTCACGGCATGGTTATTTCTTCCGCTCAGCCCGCCAAGGGCTCGCCCAAATCTCTTTCCGGGCTGCTGCCCTTCTTGCGGCCTTACCGGGGCCGCATTTTTTTAGCGCTGCTGTTTCTCACGTTGGCGGCGGGTGCTACCTTGCTGTTTCCATTGGCGCTGCGCAGCCTGATCGACGGCGGCATGTCGGAAGCCGACAAGGGCGAGCAACTGATGGCCGTGCGAACGCACTTTTTTGAGCTGTTTGCCGTGGCCACGGCCTTGGGCCTTTTTTCAGCCGGCCGCTTTTACCTGGTCAGCTGGCTCGGCGAACGGGTCACGGCGGATTTGCGCAATGCGGTGTATGCGCATGTACTCAAGCAAAGCCCCGAGTTTTTTGAAACCACGCAAACCGGTGAAGTGCTGTCGCGCCTGACGACCGATACCACGCTGGTGCAAGCGGTGGTTGGCTCGTCCTTGAGCATGGGGCTGCGCAATGCGGTGATGGGCTTGGGCGCTTTGGCCATGTTGATCTACACCAACCCGGTGGTGATGGTTCAAGTCTTTGGCGTGCTGGTCTTGATTGTCTTGCCGAGCGTCTGGTTTGGCCGCCGCGTGCGCAAGCTGTCCCGCGCCAGCCAAGACCGCGTGGCCGACTCCAGCGCCATCGCCGCCGAAGTGTTGAACGCAATTCCGGTGGTGCAAAGCTACACCGCCGAAGCGCGCGAGTCTGCGCGTTTTGACAAATCAACCGGCGATGCTTTTCAGGTGGCCGTGCGGCGCACCGCCGCGCGTTCGGTGCTGGTGGCCTTCATCATCATCGCGACCTCAGCCGCCTTGTTGTGGGGCCTGTACCAAGGCACACAAGCGGTGGTACGCGGCGACATCACCACTGGCGCCTTGGGCCAGACCGTGCTTTACGTGATCATTCTGGCCAGCGCTTTTGCAGTGTTGGGTGAGGTCTATGGCGACTTGCTGCGCGCCGCAGGTGCCACCGAACGCTTGATGGAGTTGCTGAGCAGCCATTCACCGATCGCGTCTCCGGCCAAGCCGGTCAAAGCACCTGCACCGCAAGCCGGCAGCGCCGTGTCTTTTGAGGCGGTGACATTTCATTACCCGTCGCGCCCGGCGCAGGCGGCGCTCAATGATTTCAGGCTCAAGGTGGCGCCCGGCGAAACCGTCGCCATCGTCGGCCCCAGCGGTGCAGGCAAGAGCACGGTGTTTCAGTTGCTGCTGCGCTTTTACGATCCTCTGTCGGGCCAGATCACGCTGGACGGCGTGGCGACCCAACAGATGGACCTGCACGCGCTGCGCGAACGCATCGGTATCGTGCCGCAAGACGCTGTGATTTTC
Organism: Polaromonas sp.; assembly: GCA_041442125.1. Lineage (GTDB taxonomy): Bacteria > Pseudomonadota > Gammaproteobacteria > Burkholderiales > Burkholderiaceae_C > Polaromonas. The sequence continues at coordinate 48,261 of JASDRC010000061.1, forward strand.
TCCAGCAGCGCGCTGGAGAACATTCGTTACGGCAAGCCCAACGCCACTGACGACGAAGTCAAAGCCGCGGCACAAGCGGCGTTTGCGCACGCGTTCATCATGGCGTTGCCTGAAGGCTACGAGACCTTTTTGGGCGAGCGAGGCGTGCGCCTCTCAGGCGGTCAGCGGCAACGCATCGCCATTGCCCGCGCGATGCTGAAAAATCCACCGCTGCTGCTGCTCGACGAAGCCACCAGCGCGCTCGACGCCGAAAGCGAACGCATGGTGCAAGCCGCGCTAGAGTCGGCCATGCGCGGACGCACGACCTTGGTGATTGCGCATCGGCTGGCCACCGTGCAGCAAGCGGACCGTATTCTCGTGCTCGACCACGGTCGGTTGGTGGAGCAAGGCAGCCATGTCGAATTGGTGAAGCAAGGCGGGATTTACGCGCGGCTGGCAGAGCTGCAGTTCACGAGTTGAGGAAAAAACTTACTGCAGCGTCTCTTTGAGCGACGCGGGCATGGGCAAAGGCAACACGGAAATGCCTTCCTCCAGCAGGGCCACGGCTTCTTCGCGTGAGGCCTGGCCGCGAATACTGCGTTCATCGGCTTCGCCGTAATGCATCTGGCGCGCCACTTCCGCGAAGTGGCGGCCAACGTCTTCGGTGTTGGCCATCACCTGACGCACCATTTTCAGCCAATCCCCTTGCATGTCTTGCAAGGTCTGCCGGTCTTGCGGAGAGGCATCTGCTGGCGTTGCTTGTGCCGGTACAAGTTCTGTTGAACTTGGCACGCCCTGCCCGCCTGCGGCGCTTGGTGAAGCTGTAGTTGGCAGCGTCTTCGGCGGTGCTGCACCCAGATTCAAACGCGGCGCGCTGAGTTGCTTGCTGATGTTCACATCAGCGCACAGCGGGCATTCCACCAAACCACGGGCCAGCTGGCTTTGAAAATCGTCTTCGGATGCGAACCAGCCTTCAAACACGTGCCGGTGGGCACACTTCAGATCAAGAACTTTCATGGCTTGATTGTCAGGCGAAAATCAAACGTTGGCCCAGTCCAGCGGCCACGCCCCTGAACGCACGTTTTGCAGCCACAAGGCGCCGGTCAAGGTCTTGGCATCGGTGACGCGGCCGTCGCGGCACCACTGCAGCAACTCGTCGGCGGTGGCACTGAAGACATCCAAAAACTCACCTGGGTCAAGCTGGCGCTGACCAGCGGTCAAGTCGCGGGCAAACCAGATGTCGATGAATTCGGTGGAGTAAGAAATCACCGGGTGCAAGACACCGGCGCGAGCCCATCGCTTGGCCGTGTAGCCGGTTTCTTCCAGCAGCTCTCGGCGTGCGCAGTCCAGCGAGGCCTCACCGGCGTCGAGTTTGCCAGCCGGAAACTCAACCATCACGGATTGCACCGGGTAGCGGAACTGGCGCTCTAAGACCAGCTTGCCATCAGGCAGCTCAGCGATCACCATCACAGCGCCGGGGTGTTTCACGTATTCGCGGCTTGCCGCTGAACCGTCGGGCAACCGAACCGTGTCGCGAAAGGCATGCAAAAAATGCCCGCGCAACAGCTCTTCACTGCCGACGCAGACTTCTCGGAGGTGCGCGTCGTCAGCCAGCGAACTCATCGCAGTTTGAACAGGTAGCGGTAGACAAAACCCGGAAAGGCGAAGGTGATGAAAAGCGTACCAGTAATGGCGTAGAACTCCCAACCTTGCGGTGCGATTTGGCCCCCGCGGTGCTCCAAGCCCAACGCAAAAGCGCCAGCGATGGCATACCAGAGCACCAACTCAAGCAAGCGGAGCCCAAAAGACTTGGGCTCTTTCAAGCGGACAAACGCCATGAAACGCGCATTCATGAAAGGCACATTTGCCGCCAGCAAAGACAACAACACCACCAACCAGACCGGAATAGTTTGACCCATGCGTGTCAGCTTACCAGCGTCTTGACCAACGCGGCAATCGCATCGCCGCACAAGGACATCAAGCCGCCGGGCGCCATGCCCAACACCAGCAACAAACCACCATTGAGCGTCAGCACGATGCGGGCATCGGTGCGGGCAAGGATGACCGTCGGCAGACCCACGTTCGGTGCATCAAAGTACATGACCTTGATGACGCGCAGGTAATAGAACGCGCCGACCAAGGAGGCCAACACCGCAAATACCGCCAACACCAAGTAGCTGGTTTGCTGCGCGGCCATCAAGGACTGCAACACCGCCAGCTTGGCGTAAAAGCCGACCAGCGGCGGGATGCCGGCCAGCGAGAACATCGCCAAAGCCATCACGCCCGCGAACAGCGGGCTGCGTTGGTTCAGGCCAGCGAGATCGGATATTTCTTCGGCCTCATGGCCTTGGCTGGCCAGCAGCATAATAATCCCGAAAGCCGCCAGCGTGGTCAGCACGTAGGTGATGACGTAAAACATGGCCGCGCCGTAGGCCGACTCGGCATTCAGCTGATGGCCGTTGACAACACCGGCCAGCAGGGCCAGCAGCAAAAAGCCCATTTGTGCGATGGTCGAAAAAGCCAACATCCGCTTGAGATTGCTCTGGGCAATGGCCGCAAAGTTGCCAATCAGCAAGGAGCCGACGGCCAGCACGGCCAGCATCTGTTGCCAGTCAATCGCCAACGGCAACATGCCCTGCACCAACAGACGCATGCAGATGGCAAAAGCAGCCAACTGCGGCGCAGCACCAATCAGCAGCGTGACAGCAGTCGGTGCACCTTGGTAAACGTCGGGCAGCCACATGTGAAACGGCACCGCACCGAGTTTGAACGCCAGACCGGCAACAATGAAGACCAGACCGAAGACCAGCACTTGGTGCTTGACCTGACGGCTGGCGATCGCTTGAAACACCTCATGCACATCGAGTGAGCCGGTCGCGCCGTACATCATCGACAGGCCGTACAACAAGAAGCCCGAGGCCAGCGCCCCCAGCACGAAGTACTTCATGGCGGCTTCGGTGGACGTCGCGTCGTCACGGCGCAAGGCCACCAGCGCGTAGCTGGACAGCGTCATGAGCTCCAAGCCCATGTAGATGACCAAGAAGTGATGACCCGAGATCATCACGAAAATACCAAGCAGCGAAAAGAGACTCAACGTGAAGTATTCGCCACCGCGCGTCATCATGTCGCGGTCAGCGACATAAGGCCGGCCATAGACCAGCGAAACCATCACGGCGACCGCAGCAAAGCACTTCAACCAGTTGCCCATCGGATCGCTGACGACCATGTTGCCAAAGCCGTAGACCGTTTCGCCCTGCATGGCATAAAACGCCTGCAACGCTGCCACGCCAGCCAAGGTCAGCAGCGTCATGATGTAGGTCGTGCCGCGCAGGGGGGTCTTCACACCGAGGTCAACCAGCGCAATCACGCAAGCCATGATCAGCAAGATGATTTCGGGGTAGACGGTGATCCAGCTAAAGGTGTCAATCATCGGAATTCTTTTGAAATGTTGTTCTCGGGACCGGCGCTTAGTTCAGCTTGCTGGCAGCCACGTGCTTGAGCAAGTCAAGCACGGAAGCGTCCATCACATCGGTAAACGGTTTCGGATAGATGCCCATGTACAGCACGGCGATGGCCAGCAGCGACAGCATCAAAATCTCGCGGCCGTTGATGTCTTTGAGATTCTTGACGTCGTCATTGGCGACCGGGCCCAAGTAGACGCGCTTGAACATCCAGAGCGTGTAAGCCGCGCCAAAAATCAGGGCTGAGGCAGCCGCCATACCGACCCAGAAGTCAAACTGAATGGCACCCAAGATGACCATCCACTCACCGACAAAGCCAGCCGTACCCGGCAAGCCGCAGTTGGCCATGGCAAACAGCAGCGCAAAAGCGGCGAACTTGGGCATGGTGTTGATGACACCGCCGTAGCTGGCAATCTCACGCGAATGCACGCGGTCATACAACACGCCAATGCTCAAGAACATGGCAGCCGAGACAAAGCCGTGCGCGACCATCTGCACGATGCCACCCGAGACACCCAGCGGGTTGAAGATGAAGAAGCCAAGGGTGACAAAACCCATGTGCGCGATCGACGAATAAGCCACCAACTTTTTCATGTCCTTTTGGACCATTGCCACCAGACCGACATAGATCACGGCGATCAGTGACAGCGCGATCATCAGCCAAGCCCACTCGCGCGCAGCGTCGGGGGCAATCGGCAAGGAGAAGCGCAGGAAACCATAAGCACCCAGCTTCAGCATGACGGCGGCCAGCACGGCCGAACCGCCGGTAGGCGCTTCGACGTGTACGTCGGGCAACCAAGTGTGGACAGGCCACATCGGCACCTTGACCGCAAAAGCGGCCAAGAAAGCGAAGAACAACAAGGTTTGCACCGGGCCCGTCAACGGCAGTTGGTGCCAAGTGGCCAGGTCAAAACTGCCGCCCGATTGAACATACAAAAAGACCAACGCAACCAACATCAGCAAGGAGCCAAGCAAGGTGTACAAAAAGAACTTAAAGGCCGCGTAAATCTTGTTTGGGCCGCCCCAGATGCCAATAATCAAGTACATCGGGATCAGCGTGGCTTCAAAGAACACGAAGAACAGCAAGCCGTCGAGCGCACAAAAAACGCCGATCATCAGACCGCTGAGGATCATGAAAGCGCCCATGTACTGGTTCACACGCTGAGTGATCGACTCCCAACTGGCGATGACTACCACCACGTTGATGAAGGCGGTGAGCAGCACAAACCACAACGAAATACCGTCCACGCCGAGGTGGTAATTGACGTTGAAACGCTCAATCCAAGATTGGCTTTCAACAAACTGCATCGCCGACGTACCGAGCTGAAAGCGCGAGTACAACGGCAAGGTGACGAGCAAGCTGATGACCGACCCGACCAGCGCCAGCCAACGCACCGAGCGCGCCTGCTCGTCACGGCCGAGAGCCAACAGCACCATGCCGAAAAAGATAGGCGTCCAAATCGCCAGGCTTAACAAACCCATGTCTTGTTTTTCTTTCTTGTCTGTTATTTGTTCAGCCAGACGAAATACGTCATCAGCACAAACACACCGATGATCATTCCGAACGCATAGTCGTAGATGAAGCCCGACTGCAGGCGCCGCATGACGCTCGACAGCCATGCCACCAGCTTCCACGAACCATTGACCACAGCGCCATCGATGATGGCTTGGTCACCCACCTTCCACAAGCCCATGCCCAGACCGCGCGCACCCCGGGCCAAGACATTTTCGTTGAACCAATCGAGGTAGTACTTGTTTTCGAGCAAGGTGTAGACCGGTTGTGCAACGCGCTTGATGGCGGTCGGCAGCGCCGGATTCACCATGTACATGTAATAGGCCAAGACCACGCCTGACAAGGCCAGCCAGAATGGCGCGGTCTGCAGGCTGTGCAAGGCCATTTGCATCGGGCCGTGGAACAGCTGCGCGAACTCTTCCATAGCCGGGTGCTTGTCCAGGTTGATGTGAATCGAGTCTTTGAAGAAGTCACCAAACAACATCGGCTCAATCGCGAAGTAGCCGATCAGCGCCGACGGAATCGCCAGCAACACCAGCGGCAATGTCACCACCCAAGGCGATTCATGCGGTTTGTCTGCAGCGTGCGCGCCATGGTGGCCATCGTCGTGATGCGCATCATGGTGAGCATCCGGGTTCTGGTCATAGCGCTCTTTGCCATGAAAGACCAGGAAGTACAAGCGAAACGAATAAAAGGCCGTGACAAACACACCCGCCAACACGGCGATGTAAGCAAAGCTGGCCCCTGCCAGATGGCTTTCGTGAACCACTTCAATGATGCTGTCTTTGGAGTAGAAGCCAGCGAACAGCGGCGTGCCGATCAGCGCCAGCGAACCCACCAAGGACGTGATCCAGGTGATCGGCATGTACTTGCGCAGCCCACCCATCCAGCGAATGTCTTGGTTGTGGTGCACGCCCATGATGACCGAGCCAGCCGCCAGAAACAGCAGCGCTTTGAAGAAGGCGTGCGTCATGAGGTGGAACACCGCCACCGAGTAAGCCGAAGCGCCCAAAGCGACGGTCATGTAACCCAGCTGCGAGAGCGTGGAGTAGGCAATGACACGTTTGATGTCGTTTTGGATGATGCCCATAAAACCCATGAACAGCGCGGTGATGGCACCGATGATCATGATGAAGCTGAGGGCCGTATCGCTCAATTCAAAGATCGGTGACATGCGGGCCACCATGAAGATACCGGCGGTCACCATGGTCGCGGCGTGAATCAGTGCCGAGATCGGGGTTGGGCCTTCCATCGAGTCTGGCAGCCAGACGTGCAGCGGGAACTGAGCCGACTTGCCCATGGCGCCAATGAACAGGCAAATGCTGATCACCGTGACCAACATCCAGCCGGTACCCGGTAAAGTCAGCAGCGCCAACTCGTCGGTCTTGGCAAAGGCCTCGGTGTAATTCAGGGTCCCGGCGTAAGCGGCGATCAGGCCGATGCCGAGGATGAAGCCAAAGTCACCCACACGGTTGACCAAAAAAGCCTTCATGTTGGCAAAAATTGCTGTCGGTTTGTTGAACCAAAAACCAATCAGCAGGTACGAGACCAAGCCCACGGCTTCCCAGCCGAAGAACAACTGCAGCATGTTGTTGCTCATGACCAGCATCAGCATGGAGAACGTGAACAGTGAGATGTAGGCAAAGAAGCGGTTGTAGCCAGCGTCTTCTTTCATGTAGCCGATGGTGTAGAGGTGCACCATCAGCGACACAAAAGTGACCACGACCATCATCATGGCGCTCAGGCCGTCGACCAGAAAGCCGATTTCCATCTTCAAGCCGCCAACGACCATCCAGGTGTAGAGCGTTTCGTTGAAGCGCGCGCCATCGAGGGCGACGCTTTTCAGCGTCAAGGCCGACAACACAAAGGCCACGAACACACCCAGAATGGTCAGGCTGTGGGTCAGGCGACGACCGATCAGATTGCCACCCAAGGCAGTGCCCAGAATACCAGCCAACAAGGAGCCGACCAGCGGCGCCAAGGGCACGGCCAACAAGGCGGAGGCGGATAGAGTTTGACTCATCTTGTGTTCTTATTTACTCAGAAGGACGTACGGCGAAAAAAAACGCAACAGGGACAGCAAAAGCGCGCAGCATCCTGCTCAACCTTTGAGCGTGTTGAGTTCGTCCACATTGATGCTGGCCTTGTTACGGAACAAGAGCACCAGAATAGCCAAGCCAATCGCCGACTCGGCTGCGGCCACGGTCAGGATGAAGAAAACGAAGATCTGTCCGGCCATGTCGTTCAGGTAATACGAGAACGCCACAAAGTTCATGTTGACGGCCAGCAGCATCAACTCGATGGCCATCAGCAAGACGATGAGGTTTTTGCGGTTCAGAAAAATGCCGATCACCGACAGCGCGAACAACATCGCACCGAGTGAAAGAAAGTGTCCCAGGGTGATCATGCTTTTTTCTCCTCGACTGGCGCGGCAACGGGTTCAGGCTCGGGTGCAGCCGTGGTCGGCATCATTTTCACGAGACGAACACGGTCGGTGCTCTTGACCCGAATCTGATCCGCCGGGTTGACCGACTTGGAGTCTTTGCGCTGGCGCAGCGTCAGCGCAATCGCGGCAATCATGGCGACCAACAAAATGGCAGCGGCCACTTCCAGCGGATACAGGTACTCTGAATAGAGCAGCTTGCCGAGCTCCTTGGTATTGGACAACTGCACGGCAACCTCACCGACCGCCAGCACACTTCGAGGCGGCTCACTGAGGCGAAAACCGCCCATCAGCACGGCCGCCATTTGCAGCGCGATCAAGGCGCCGACGCCTGCCGCCAGCGGAAAATGCTTCCAAAAACCCTTGCGCATGCCATCGAGGTTGATGTCCAGCATCATCACCACGAAGAGGAACAACACCATCACTGCGCCGACGTAAACCAGCACCAGCGTGATCGCCAAGAACTCGGCCTTCAGCAAAATCCACAACGCCGAGGCCTGAAAAAAGGCCAGCACCAAATAGAGCGCGGCATGCACCGGGTTGCGGGCGGTGATGACTTTGAAGGCGGCGAATAAAAGCACCGCGGCAAAGGCATAAAAAAGACCTGTATTGGCGTCCATGTTGTTGTGGATTCTTTCGTGCGGGCAGCAAGGGGGTCGAAGTCAGAAGGGGGCGATGTTCAAAAAATGGATCAACGGTACTTGGCGTCAACCGCCCTGTTGGCCGCAATCTCAGCTTCGTAGCGATCGCCAACGGCCAACAACATGTCTTTGGTGAAGTACAGATCGCCGCGTTTTTCGCCGTGGTATTCGAAGATGTGGGTTTCGACAATCGAGTCCACCGGGCAGCTCTCTTCGCAGAAGCCGCAAAAAATGCACTTGGTCAGGTCAATGTCGTAGCGCGAGGTGCGGCGACTGCCGTCTTCACGCACATCAGACTCAATCGTGATGGCCAAGGCCGGGCAAACCGCCTCGCAGAGCTTGCAAGCGATGCAACGCTCTTCACCGTTGTCATAACGACGCAGCGCATGCAAACCCCGAAAACGCGGACTCTGCGGCGTTTTTTCTTCAGGGAACTGCACCGTGATCTTGCTGCGGAACATGTACTTACCGGTCAGGGCCATGCCCTTCAACAACTCGAGGAGCATGAAACTCGAGACAAAATCTTTGACAGAAGCAACTGACATATTAATTTCTCGCAATCAAAAGACGCACCATCTGAATCTCCACGCCAGCAGGGGCCGCGGGACTGGCTTCGCCAGACCGCAGGCGCAGCGACCCTCCAGGGGGGCAAAGAGCTACACAAAGTGAGCGAACGTGGGGGCGCATAACTACCAAATGCTGTAAGGCGTCTGCATCCAAGCCGCAACAACGATCAGCCAGAGTAAGGTGACGGGGATGAAAATCTTCCAGCCCAAACGCATGATCTGGTCATAACGAAAGCGCGGGAAGGTGGCGCGCACCCACAAGAACATGGTGACCACGACAAAAGTTTTCAGGCCTAGCCAGATCCAACCCGGAATCCAGTTGAAGAGTGCCGAGTCGAGTGGTGGCAACCAGCCACCGAGAAACAAGATCACGCACAGCACCGACACCAAAATCATGTTGGCGTATTCAGCCAAGAAGAACATGGCAAACGACATGCCCGAGTACTCGACCATGTGGCCAGCGACAATTTCTGATTCGCCTTCAACGACGTCAAACGGATGGCGGTTGGTTTCAGCCAAGCCCGCGATGAAATACACCACGAAGATCGGGAACAGCGGCAACCAGTTCCACGACAGGAAGTTCAAACCGCGGCTGGCGGCCATGCCTTGGGCTTGACCCATGACGATGTCGGTCATGTTCAAACTGGCCGAGACCATCAGCACCACCACCAAGCAAAAGCCCATGGCGATTTCGTAGCTGACCATTTGCGCCGAGGCGCGCATGGCACCGAGAAACGCGTACTTAGAGTTGGACGCCCAACCGGCGATGATGACGCCGTAAACCTCCAGCGAGGTGATGGCCATTAGAAACAGCAAACCGGCATTGATGTTGGCCAGCGCCACCTCAGGACCGAACGGAATCACCGCCCACGCAGCGAGCGCCGGCATGATGGTCATGATCGGGCCGAGCACAAACAAGCCCTTGCTGGCCGCCGTCGGCATGATGATTTCTTTGGTCAGCAGCTTGAGTGCGTCGGCAATCGGCTGCAGCAAACCGAGCGGTCCGACGCGGTTTGGGCCAAAGCGAATCTGCGTGAAGCCAATCGCCTTGCGCTCCCACAGCGTCAGATAAGCCACGCAGCCCATCAGCGGCAGCAACAAGGCGACGATCTTGATCAGCGTCCACAGCACCGGCCAGACGGTCGTTGGCCAGGCACCGCCCATGAGGCCTTGACCGCTCAGGAAGATACTCTCGATCATGCGTGAACCTCTTGCTCTGGGCTAAGCGCCACCTGCCGGGCATCAGCGGTCAACTGCAGCGCAGAAGCCCGTCGCACCAGCCCGTCGAGTTGGTAAATCGCAGCCACCGCAGGACGAGCCACTGGGGCCGAAGAGGCCATCGCCAGGGCCTGAGTGCTGTTGCCGAGTTTGTCGGCTGGTACGTTCGTCAGGCCGTCCGTCGCAGGGCCAAAGACCTGCGCCAGCACGTCTGCGGAAGAGTCGAAATCAAAGCCCGGCAAACCAAGCATGTTGCCCAGCACGCGCAAGACTTTCCAAGCGGGACGGGTTTCACCCAAAGGCTTGACGACCGCATGGAAAGATTGAATCCGGCCTTCGGCGTTGACGAAAGTGCCCGGCGTTTCGGTGAAAGGCGCGATCGGCAACAAGACGTCGCAAAACGCCATGTTGGCCTTGAACGGGCTCATCGTCACGACCATCTGCGCATGCTCCAGACCTGCCGCCGCTTGCGCGCCAGCAACCGAATCAAACTCAGGCTCGTTGTTGAGCAAGATGACCGCTTTGAGTTGGCCGCCCAGCATTTGGCCAGCATTCAAACCTGTGGCGATCGGCTGCGCGCCAGCCAACTGTGCGCCCACGGTGTTGGCCGCTTCTGTGAGGTAACCCAAGCTGGCGCCGGTTTGCCTTGCAATCCAGTTGCTCAGCGCCAGCAGTTGGCTGGCTTGGGCGTGGTGGGCTGCTGCATTGCCGAGCAAGATGGCTTTGCGCTCGCCGCCAAGCAGTGACGCAGCCATGGCCTTGGCCGCAGCGCTGACGGCAGGTGTCTGCAAGCCGACCGGCAAAGCAGCGCCGGTTTCAACGGCAATCGCTGCAGCGAGTTCAGTCAGCTGTTTGAACCAATCCGCCGGCTCGGCCATCAAGCGGCCCGCCAGTGGCAAAGCCCAAGCGTCTGCCACTGACAACTCATGCGCAGAAACGATGGCGTTGACAGCACAACCCTTGCGGGCGGCTTGGCGAATGCGTTGGGCAAACAGCGGATGGTCTTTGCGCAGGTTGGAGCCGACGACCAACACGCGTTGCAAGTTGCTGAGCGAGGCAATCGAGGTACCTAACCAGCGCACGGAATCAGTCGGTGTGAAGTCGGCGTTGCGCAAGCGGTGGTCAATGTTCTCGCTGCCCAGACCACGCATCAACGCGCCCGCCAAGTACAGCTCTTCGACCGTGCTGTGGGGGCTGGCCAGCGTGCCAATGCTCGCTGCGCCGTGGTCGGCTTTGATGAGTTTGAGGCCGTTGGCGACGTACTCCAATGCGGTCTGCCAATCAACAGTGGCCCACTTGCCGCCCTGCTTGATCATCGGGCTGGTCAAGCGTTCGTTGCTGTTCAGGGCTTCGTACGAGAAGCGGTCGCGGTCGGCAATCCAGCATTCGTTGACGTCTTCGTTTTCAAAAGGCAAGACACGCATGACCTTGTTGTTTTTGACCTGAATGATCAGGTTGCTGCCGGTCGAATCGTGTGGGCTGACGGACTTGCGACGTGACAGCTCCCAGGTGCGGGCGCTGTAACGAAAGGGCTTGCTGGTCAGCGCACCGACCGGGCAGATGTCGATCATGTTGCCCGACAGTTCGGAGTCCACCGACATGCCGACAAAAGTCTCGATCTCTGCATGCTCGCCGCGGTGCGACATGCCGAGCTCCATCACGCCGGCGACTTCTTGGCCAAAACGTACGCAGCGCGTGCAATGAATACAACGGCTCATTTCCTGCATCGACACCAGCGGTCCGACGTCTTTGTGGAAGACCACGCGTTTTTCTTCTTCGTAGCGCGAACCGCTGCTGCCATAACCAACGGCCAAGTCTTGCAGCTGGCATTCGCCGCCTTGGTCGCAAATCGGACAATCCAACGGGTGGTTGATCAACAAAAACTCCATCACGCCCTTTTGGGCTTTGATGGCTTTTTCGTTTTTGGTGAAGACAACCATGCCTTGCGTCACCGGCGTGGCACAAGCCGGCAGCGGCTTAGGCGCCTTTTCGACATCGACCAAACACATGCGGCAGTTGGCCGCAATGCTGAGCTTCTTGTGGTAGCAGAAATGCGGAATATAGGTGCCGGCTTTTTCAGCCGCGTGCATCACCGTGCTGCCCGCAGGCACTTCCACTTTCTGGCCGTCAAGTTGGATTTCAACCATTGATTTGCTTTCGCTCTTGCTTTAACTTGTTGCTTTAGCCGTGGGGCACTGGCAGTGCATCCACCGGGACCAGGCAGGTCTTGTGGGTGATGTGGTGCTCAAACTCAGCACGGAAATGCTTGATCATGGCGCGTACTGGCATGGCTGCTGCATCGCCCAGCGCACAAATAGTGCGGCCCTGAATGTTGTCGGAGACCGAGTTCAGCATGTCGAGATCGCTCTCGCGGCCTTTGCCGTGTTCAATCCGGTCGACCATGCGCCAGAGCCAGCCTGTGCCTTCGCGGCAAGGGGTGCACTGGCCGCAGCTTTCGTGCATGTAAAAGTAAGACAGACGCAGCAAGCACTTGACCATGCAACGGGTCTCGTCCATGACAATGACCGCGCCTGAACCTAACATCGAGCCGGCCTTGGCGATGGAGTCGTAGTCCATGTGGGTGGCCATCATGATGTCGGCTGGCAGCACTGGCATGGACGAACCGCCGGGGATCACCGCTTTGAGCTTGCGTCCACCGCGCATGCCGCCGGCGAGCTCTAACAAGGTGGCGAAAGGCGTGCCCATCGGAATTTCGTAGTTGCCCGGGCGCTCCACGTCACCGCTGATGGTGAAGATCTTGGTGCCGCCGTTGTTGGGCTTGCCGCATTCCAAGTAAGCTTGGCCGCCATTGCGGATGATCCAAGGCACAGCAGCGAAAGTTTCGGTGTTGTTGATGGTGGTCGGCTTGCCGTACAAACCAAAGCTGGCGGGAAACGGCGGCTTGAAACGCGGCTGGCCTTTTTTGCCTTCCAGCGACTCAAGCAAGGCGGTTTCTTCACCGCAGATATAAGCGCCGAAGCCGTGTGCCGCGTGCAGCTGAAAGCTGTAGGTACTGCCCAGAATCTTGTCGCCCAACAGGCCTGCGGCGCGGGCTTCTTCCAGCGCCGCTTCGAAGCGCTGGTAGGTGGCGAAAATTTCGCCGTGAATGTAGTTGTAGCCAACCGAAATGCCCATGGCATAGGCCGCAATCGCCATGCCTTCGATCACGATATGCGGGTTGTACTGCATGATGTCGCGGTCTTTGGCGGTGCCGGGCTCGCCTTCGTCGGAGTTGCAGACGAGGTACTTTTGACCCGGAAACTGACGCGGCATGAAGCTCCACTTCAGCCCGGTCGGGAAACCAGCGCCGCCGCGGCCGCGCAGGCTGCTGGCTTTGACGTCGGCGATGACTTGGTCTGGCGTCATGCCTTCACCGCCATCCATGCCCAAAATTTTGCGCAGGGCTTGGTAGCCGCCGCGGGCTTCGTAGTCTTTCAGGCGCCAATTGCTGCCGTCCAGCCCCGCCATGATTTGCGGGTTGATGTGACGGCCATGGAAGGAAGACTGCACGCCGGTGGCGGCAAATTGAGAAAGAACTTGGGAAGCGCTGGTCATGGTGATTTATGCCTCTGCGGATGTCAAACCGTCGATCAATTGATCCAATTTGTCGTTGCTCATGAAGCTGCACATGTTGACGTCGTTGACCAACATCACCGGTGCGTCGCCGCAAGCGCCCAAGCATTCGGACTGTTGCAGCGTGAAGAGGCCATCGGCCGTGGTGCCACCCAGGGTGACACCGAGCTTTTTCTCGAGGTACACCAGCGCCTTATCGCCGGCGCGCAGCTGGCATGGCAAATTGGTGCAAACATTCAGCTTGTACTTGCCCACCGGGTGCTGGTTGTACATGTTGTAGAAGGTCGTGACTTCATGCACGGCGATCGGCGCCATGCCGAGGTACTCGGCCACGACTTTTTCGCTCTCGGTGCTGACAAAACCCTGCTCTAGCTGGACGATGGTCAGGCAAGCCATGACAGCCGACTGACGCTGGACCGCCGGGTATTTGGCAACTTCGCGGTCAAAGAGCGCGCGGGTTGTTTGGGAAAGATCAGCCAATTCGTATCTCCATCGCGCAATTTTCAAGGGTCATCGGTCAATCTCGCCAAACACGATGTCCATCGTGCCAATGATGGCGACGGCGTCGGCAATCATGTGACCGCGGGCCATCTCATCCATGGACGCCAAATGCGCGAAGCCAGGCGGGCGAATTTTCAAACGGTACGGCTTGTTGGCACCATCGCTGACGATGTAAATGCCGAACTCGCCTTTCGGGTGCTCAACCGCTGCGTAAGCTTCGCCTTCAGGCACATGAAAACCTTCGGTGAAGAGCTTGAAGTGGTGGATCAACTCTTCCATGTTGGTCTTCATGGATTCACGGTCGGGCGCAGCGACTTTGTGGTTGCTGGTGATGACCGGGCCGGGGTTCACGCGCAGCCAGTCAATGCACTGCTGGATGATGCGGTTCGACTGACGCATTTCTTCCACGCGGACCAAATAGCGGTCGTAGCAGTCGCCGGTTTTACCGACCGGCACATCGAAGTCCATCTGACTGTAGACGTCGTACGGTTGGGTCTTGCGCAAGTCCCATGCGAAGCCAGAGCCGCGCAGCATCGGGCCAGTGAAACCGAGGCTCAGCGCACGCTCTGGCGAGACCACACCGACACCGACAGTGCGTTGCTTCCAGATGCGGTTGTCGGTCAACAGGGTTTCGTACTCGTCGACATAACCCGGGAATTTTTTGGTGAAATCTTCAATGAAGTCGAGCAGGGAACCCTGGCGATTTTCATTCAGCTTTTCAATCGCCTTGGCGTTCTTGACTTTGCTGATTTTGTACTGCGGCATGCTCTCCGGCAGGTCGCGGTAGACGCCGCCCGGACGGAAATACGCTGCATGCATGCGGGCACCGGAAACGGCCTCGTACATGTCAAACAGGCTTTCGCGCTCACGGAAGCAATAAATCAGCATGTTCATCGCGCCACAGTCGAAACCGTGCGCGCCCAACCACATCAGGTGGTTCAGCAAGCGCGTGATCTCGGCGTACATGACGCGGATGTATTGCGCTCGAACCGGCACGTCAACACCCATCATTTTTTCAATCGCCAAACAGTAGGCCTGCTCGTTTGACATCATCGAGACGTAGTCGAGCCGGTCCATGTACGGCAAGGACTGGATGTAGGTCTTGCTTTCAGCCAGCTTCTCAGTGGCACGGTGCAACAAACCAATGTGTGGATCAGCGCGCTGGATGACTTCGCCGTCGAGCTCCAACACCAGACGCAAGACGCCATGTGCCGCCGGATGTTGTGGTCCGAGGTTCAGCGTGTAATTCTTGATTTCAGCCATGTTTTAACCTTGACCCTTAGCCCTTGACCGCCGTCAGACTGCTGAGTCCGGCGTAGTTGTCTTCGCGGATGACGCGCGGCGTGACTTCGCGCAGCTCGATCGTCACCGGCTGATAAATAACGCGTTTTTGCTCTGGGTCGTAACGCATTTCGACGTGACCCGTGGTCGGAAAATCCTTGCGAAAAGGATGGCCGATGAAGCCATAGTCCGTCAGGATGCGGCGCAGATCGTTGTGGCCTTCAAACACGATGCCGAACAAATCAAACGCTTCGCGTTCAAACCAGTTGACCGAGTTCCAGATGTCGTTGACCGATGCGACCAACGGAAAGTCATCGTCTTCGCAGAAGACTTTCAGGCGCACGCGCTGGTTCAAACTGAGCGACAACAAGTGCGACGACACGCAGTAGCGCAGGCCGTCATAGGCGCCATTGCCGTAGTCAGAATAGTCAATCCCGCAGAGGTCTACCAGCTGCTCAAACTGGCAGCCTGGGGCGTCGCGCAAGATCTTCGCAGCGGCCAAGTAGTCAGCTGCTTTGACAACCAGCGTGAGCTCGCCAAAGGCAATGTTGGCGCTTTTGAGTTTGCCGCCCAAAGCACTTGTGACGATGTCTTTGAGTTGCTCGACAGTGGCTGGATGCAATGGTCCCATCAAGCCCTCGCAATGGTGTTGGTGCGGCGAATTTTTTGCTGCAACTGGATGATGCCGTACATCAATGCTTCGGCCGTCGGCGGGCAGCCCGGTACATACACATCGACTGGCACGATGCGGTCGCAACCACGCACAACTGAATAACTGTAGTGGTAGTAACCACCACCATTGGCGCAAGAGCCCATCGACAACACCCAGCGTGGCTCGGCCATCTGGTCATAAACCTTGCGCAGCGCCGGGCCCATCTTGTTGCACAGCGTGCCGGCGACGATCATCAGGTCGGACTGGCGCGGGCTGGGCCGAAACAACATGCCAAAGCGATCGATGTCGTAGCGCGCAGCGCCGGCATGCATCATCTCAACCGCGCAGCAAGCCAGACCAAAGGTCATGGGCCATAGCGAGCCGGTTTTAGCCCAATTCACCACCGAGTCGTAACTCGTGGTCATGAAACCTTCGTTGAAAACACCTTCAAGTGACATACCGGTACCTTTGTGGCTGAAGCCATCGGCGGCTATTTAAATGGAGACGCTCACTCCCAATCGAGAGCGCCTTTTTTCCATTCGTAAATAAAACCGACAACCAAAATGCCTAGAAAAATCATCATCGCCCAAAAACCGACAATGCCTATTTCCTTCAGTGCCACGGCCCACGGAAACAGGAAAGCAATTTCAAGGTCAAAAATAATGAAGAGAATGGCGACTAGGTAGTAGCGTACGTCGAACTTCATACGCGCGTCTTCGAAAGCCTCAAAGCCACATTCGTAGGGGGAGTTTTTTTCGCTGTCAGGGCGGTGTGGGCCCAACAAGCGGCCCAGAACTTGGGGCACGACACCGACTGCAACCCCCACCAAAATAAACAACAGGACGGGGAGGTATTGTTCGAGGTTCATCTTGGTTGAGACGCTTAGGTTGCTGACAGTCAAAGCCTTCGGCTGGCAGATCCAAGCCAAGGCCTGCACGGCACTGTCTATGCCTGTATTTGGTGCGGTCGGCGAGACTCGAACTCGCACAGCTTTCGCCACTACCCCCTCAAGATAGCGTGTCTACCAATTTCACCACGACCGCGGTTTTTTCCTGTCTGGACGCATGAGGTAAACCGAAATTTTGGCCTTCCAGACAGTCTCAGAGTTTACTCTGAAAATACATCAATTTCAGCTGGCGACTGCCAGCCTTGAGTCTTATTTTGTCGGAATTTGACCTGCGCCCGGCACCACGGTGGCTGGTGGCACGCTGGCATCGTTGCCAGCGGCGGCTGGCGCGGAAGAACCAGGAATTTGACCGGCACCTGGTGCCGTTGGCACCATCACAGAAGAGCCTTCCAGCACACTGGAGCCAGGGCTTGCTTTGGGGCCACCAAAGTAAGCCAGCGCCAAGGTGGCGACGAAGAAAATAGTCGCCAAAACAGCCGTCGCGCGCGACATGAAGTTGGCACTGCCACTGGCGCCCAACAAACTGCCCGAACCGCCACTGCCGAAAGCCGCCCCCATGTCAGCACCCTTGCCATGCTGAACAAGGATCAAGCCGATCATGATGAGAGCTGTCAACATTTGGACAGCCAGGACGATGGTCAATGCAACGTTCATAAAAATTCCTCAATACCTAAAAATCTTAAAAATTAAGCGCACCAGACGCTCAAGCAGCGGCGGCCGAAACAATACTCAAAAAGTCAGCCGCCTTGAGCGCTGCACCACCGATCAAGCCGCCATCGATATCCGGCTGCGCTAGCAGGGTGGCGGCATTCGCCGCATTCATGCTGCCGCCATAAATGATCTTCACACGGCTGGCATGCTCGGTGGCAGCGGCCAGTTGCGCCCGCAACACGGCGTGCACGGCTTGGGCTTCTTCGGGGCTGGCGGTCTTGCCCGTGCCAATCGCCCACACCGGCTCGTAAGCCAGCACAATTTCGCTGATGCAATGACCATTGGCTTGAATCACGGCCGCCAACTGGCGCTTCACCACCTCGGTGGTTTGACCGGCTTCACGTTCAGCCAAGGTTTCGCCCACACAGACAATCGGCGTGATGCCGACAGCCAAAACTTGCTGCGCTTTGGCCGCCACCAAGGCATCGGTCTCGCCGTGGCACTGACGTCGCTCGGAATGGCCGACGATGGCATAACGACACGCAAAGTCTTTCAGCATGGCCGCACTGACTTCACCGGTAAAAGCACCCGCAGACTGGCTCGAGACATCTTGCGCGCCCAAGGCCACTGCAGCCAACCCCGGCATCATTCCGGCCAAGGCTTGGAACTGCGCGAAATAGGGTGCCGGAATACACACCGCAACGTCACATGACAGCGCTTTCGGCAAGCCGCCAGCCAAGGCGCTCAAGAGCGCCTCATTGGCAGCCAGGCTGCCATTCATTTTCCAGTTGCCTGCAATCAGTTTCGTCATCGCCAAACTCGCTGGTTACCAGGTTAAAACTATTTTACCGACGTGCTGATTCGACTCCATCAGCGTGTGCGCTTTAGCAGCCTCTTCAGCATCAAAGACTTGGTAAACGACCGGCTTGATCTTCGCGTTTTCAATCAGTGGCCAGACCTTGGCGCGCAGGGCTTCGGCAATCGCTGTTTTGAAAGCCAGCGGCCGAGGACGCAGGGTCGAACCCGTGATCAGCAAACGCTTGCGCAAGACCATGCCGGCATTGAACTCGGCTTTGACGCCGCCCTGCACGGCAATGATCACCAGCCGGCCGTCTTCAGCCAAGCACTCGACTTCACGCGCGACATAACTGCCGGCGACCATGTCGAGAATCACATTGACGCCTTTGCCGTCGGTCAGCTTGCGGGCTTCAACCGAAAAATCAGCCGTCTTGTAATTGATCGCATGGTCAGCGCCCAGAGCGATGCAAGCCGCGCATTTCTCGTCGCTGCCTGCCGTTGCAATGACTGTCGCGCCCAGCGCCTTGGCCATCTGAATCGCTGTCACACCAATACCGCTGGTGCCGCCTTGAATCAACAAGGTTTCACCGGCCTGCAAACGGGCCCGGTCAAACACATTGCTCCAAACCGTGAAAAACGTCTCAGGCAAGGTTGCGGCTTCGATGTCGCTCAAGCCGGCCGGCACGGGCAGGCACTGGCCCACCGGCGCCACGCACAACTCAGCATAACCACCGCCAGCCACCAAGGCACAGACGCGGTCACCCAACTTGAAGCCGGCTACCGATATCGCTGCGGCATCACCCGCCACAATCTCGCCCGCCACTTCGAGGCCGGGAATATCGGAGGCACCCGGCGGCACCGGGTAATTGCCGGTGCGCTGCAAAACATCAGGGCGATTGATGCCGCTGGCTTTGACGCGAATCAGCACCTCGCCAACAGCCGCGACGGGGTCTGGGCGATGGCCCATCTGCAGCACTTCAGGCGCACCGTAGACCGTGATTTCAACAGCTTTCATCGACACAACTCCAGTTGATTTTTGGGGGCTGCCAAGCTTTTTTCAGACCTGGCAGCAAACCGTTCAAACAAAGAATTTAGCCTTGGTCGGTCTGTTGGCCTGGACGCTCAATGAGGGCCTTCATGGACAGCTTGACGCGACCTTTTTCGTCGGTTTCCATGACCTTGACGCGAACGATCTGACCTTCTTTGAGGTAGTCAGACACGCGCTCCACACGCTCGTGAGCGATCTGGCTGATGTGCAGCAAACCGTCTTTGCCTGGCAGCAGATTGATCAGTGCGCCGAAGTCCAGAATCTTGGTGATCGGGCCTTCGTAGATCTTGCCGATTTCGACTTCAGCGGTGATCTCGGCGATGCGGCGCTTGGCCTCGTCAGCCTTGGCCGTGTCTGTCGACGCGATGGTGATGGTGCCGTCTTCAGCGATGTTGATCTGCGTGCCGGTTTCTTCGGTCAGCGCGCGAATCACAGCGCCGCCCTTGCCGATCACGTCACGGATTTTTTCCGGGTTGATCTTCATGACGTAGAGGCGTGGCGCGAAGTCAGACACTTCGGTTTTGGCCTCGCCCATGGCTTCTTGCATTTTGCCCAGAATGTGCATACGGGCTTCTTTGGCCTGGGCCAGTGCCACCTGCATGATTTCTTTGGTGATGCCCTGGATTTTGATGTCCATTTGCAGCGCAGTGATACCAGCGGTGGTACCCGCCACTTTGAAGTCCATGTCGCCCAGATGATCTTCGTCACCCAGGATGTCGGTCAGCACGGCGAAGCGGTTGTCTTCTTTGATCAGACCCATGGCGATACCGGCCACGTGGGCTTTCATCGGCACGCCAGCGTCCATCAGCGACAAGCAGCCGCCGCAAACCGAAGCCATCGACGATGAGCCGTTGGACTCGGTGATTTCAGACACCACACGCATGGTGTACGGGAATTCTTCTTTGCTCGGCAGCACAGCGATCAGTGCCCGCTTGGCCAGACGGCCGTGACCGATTTCACGACGCTTTGGCGAACCCACACGACCGGTTTCGCCGGTGGCGAACGGAGGCATGTTGTAGTGCAGCATGAAGCGGTCTTCGTAGTCACCGGAGAGTGCGTCGATGCGCTGTGCATCACGCTCGGTGCCCAAGGTGGTGACCACCAGTGCCTGGGTTTCGCCACGGGTGAACAAGGCAGAACCGTGGGTCCGCGGCAGCACGCTGTTGCGGATTTCAATGGCGCGGACGGTGCGCGTGTCGCGGCCGTCAATGCGTGGCTCACCGGCCAAAATCTGGCTGCGAACGATCTTCGCTTCGATGTCGAACAACATGCCTTCAACGGTCACGCTGTCAAACACCAAGCCGTCGGCTTTGAGCGCCGCCATGACGTCAGACGTCACCACGCGGCAAGCTTGCGTGCGCGCTTGCTTGGTGCGAATCTGGTAAGCCGCTTCGAGCTTGGCACCAGCCAACTCATTGACCTTGGCGACCAAAGGCAGGTCTTTGGCGGGCGCTTCCCAGGCCCAAACTGGCTTGCCAGCATCACGCACAAGTTCGTGAATGGCGTTGATGGCAATGTTGCCTTGCTCATGGCCAAACACAATCGCGCCGAGCATGAGTTCTTCAGACAATTGCTGGGCTTCTGACTCGACCATCAGCACAGCGGCTTCGGTACCGGCCACGACCAGATCCATCTTCGAATCTTTGAGCTGGGTCTTGCCTGGATTGAGCACGTACTGGCCGTCGATGTAAGCCACGCGAGCAGCACCGATCGGGCCATTGAAAGGGATGCCAGAAATCGACAGCGCAGCGCTCGAAGCGATCAATGCAGGAATGTCGCCTTCGACTTCAGGGTTCAAAGACAACACGTGGATGACGACCTGCACTTCATTGAAGAAGCCTTCAGGGAACAGCGGACGGATCGGACGATCGATCAGGCGCGAGGTCAGGGTTTCGAACTCGCTGGGGCGGCCTTCACGCTTGAAGAAACTGCCCGGAATGCGACCCGCGGCGTAGGTCTTCTCAAGGTAGTCGACGGTCAGCGGAAAGAAATCTTGACCGGGCTTGGCCACGGTCTTGGCAACTACGGTGGCGAGCACCACCGTGCCGTCCATGTCGACCAACACCGCGCCGCTGGCCTGACGGGCCATTTCGCCGGTTTCCATCGTGACCTTGTGCTGGCCCCATTGGAAGGTTTTGCTAACTTTGTTAAAAATGCTCATCGTTTTGCTCCGTTTGAAACAGTTGCATGAGGCTGCAACCTAGGGCCCGGAGCGGGGCTGGCTGAACACGATGCCATTCCATAAAATGCCTGAAAAATCAGCCTGATGCAGCTTGTTTTGCAGGACTTTTCTTGTGGAATGACACAGCGCGTGCTCGTTTTGCCTTGCTCCGAAGTAAAAAACGCCTGAGCTAGTGAACTAACTCAGGCGCTCTTGAAGTTTGTCAGCGATTACTTGCGCAGGCCAAGCTTGGCGATCAGTGCAACATAACGACCAGCGTCTTTGGACTTCAGGTAGTCCAGCAGCTTGCGGCGACGGCTGACCATGCGCAACAGGCCGCGGCGACCGTGGTGGTCTTTGGCGTGGGTCTTGAAGTGAGGCATCAATTCATTGATGCGACCCGTCAGCAAACCGACTTGGACTTCTGGGCTGCCGGTATCGCCAGCTTGGCGTGCATTGGCTTGAACAATGTCAGCCTTGATCGATTTTGCAATCATGATGTTCCGTTTTCTATGTGAACTTGCGAACGAAGCAGTGTTCCCACTGTGGGAGTTGACCGCTGAACGTCGTGTTTCTTTGACAATTCCAGGCTACAGCTGGAGTAGCAAAGCCTTGGATTATAGCCCAGGGTTCGGGCTGATCTCGGCCAACTGCCAGCGCGGCTTGACATCAAAGGTGTAAGCCGTCTGCAGGTTTTCCAACCCGGCTTGCAGGCGCATGCCTGCTGCCAACGCAATCATGGCGCCGTTGTCGGTGCACAAATGCAGCTCGGGGTAATGCACGCGGATGCCGCGTTTCAGGCAAACCGCATTCAGCTGGCGCCGCAGCTCGGCGTTGGCGCCGACACCACCAGCCACCACCAAGCGCTTGAGCCCGGTCTGCGCCATGGCGCTCATGGATTTCTTCAGCAGCACCTCGACGATGGCCGCTTGCGTGGAGGCGGCCAGATCAGCTTTCCGACTCTCCAGCGCATCACCCAACTTTTTGGCCTGCGTCAGCACAGCGGTTTTCAGGCCGGAGAAAGAAAAATCTAGATCACCACTGTGCAACAAAGGGCGCGGTAATTTGAAGGCGGCCGGGTTGCCCTGCTCGGCCATTTTGGCCAAGTGCGGGCCACCCGGGTAAGGCAAGCCCATCAATTTGGCTGATTTGTCAAAGGCCTCGCCGGCCGCGTCGTCAATGCTTTCGCCCAGCAAGGCGTAACTGCCGACGCGATCCACCCGCATCAATTGTGTGTGGCCCCCTGAGACCAGCAACGCCACAAACGGAAACTCCGGCGGGTCGGCGCTCAAAAAAGGCGACAACAAATGCCCCTCCAGATGGTGCACGCCCATCACCGGTTTGGCCAAACTGGCGGCCAGCGAACAGGCTACCCCAGCCCCCACCAGCAAAGCGCCGGCCAGCCCCGGCCCGCGCGTGTAAGCCACCACATCGACCTGCGGCAAGCTGCGACTGGCTTGAGCCATGACTTCGGCGATCAGCGGCAGCACGCGGCGAATATGGTCGCGGCTGGCGAGCTCCGGCACCACGCCGCCATACGCCTGGTGCATCTCAATCTGACTGTGCAGGGCGTGCGACAGCAGCGCCGGCACGCCAGCGCCCGACGTGTCGACCAGCGCCACACCGGTTTCATCACAACTGGATTCAATTCCTAAAACAAGCATGACCCGATTTTACGAGCGCGACCCTGCAGCTGGCTTGAATATTGCTAAAAAAGCACATGTCCACGCACCAAAAGCCACCGCCCTCTTTGCGATTGGTCGTCATTGCGCCGGATTTATCGGTGGTCGACGCCAGCGATGCAGCCGCCTTGGCGCTGATTGAGCGCTCGCGCCAATTGCGCATTGGCTTGCTCAAAGGCGGCTTCAATTTGATCGCCACCCTGCCCGCCGACACCTTTTTGGCCGAACGGCTGGCGCAGTTACAACCCGACATGATCATCGTCGACGCCGAAAGTGACGCCCGGGACTCGCTTGAACACGTGGTCATGGCGACCCGCGACGCGCGCAGGCCTATCGTGCTGTTCACCAACGACGACGACACCAGCCACGTCAAGGACGCTGTAGCGGCCGGCGTCTCCGCCTACATCGTGGCCGGACTGGAGCCAACCCGCATCCGCCCTATTTTGGATGTGGCAATGGCGCGCTTTGAGCATGAACAAGGTTTGAGACGTGAACTCGCCGACGCCAAGGGCGAGTTGCAGGACCGCAAAACCATCGACCGAGCCAAAGCCATGCTGATGCAGCGACAAGGCTTGAGTGAATCCCTCGCCTATGAAAAACTACGCAAAGCAGCCATGGACAAGGGCTTGCGCATGGGCGAGGTGGCTCAGCGCCTGCTGGACGCCGCTGACATGCTCGGCTGAACCCGTCTAAATTGGTGCGGTGCACAAAAGCAGTGCGCCATACGCACTGGCCTACCTGCGTTTCGCACCATCACGCCATTCAAAGTGGTTGAAACAAGCACGCAAACGCTGGCATAGCTTTTGCTAATACAGCCATATCGACTCATCACTTCAACGGCGAAGTGGTGAGCCACCCGAACAAAGGCGTTCGTACCCGGCAACACAGCACTGTGTTTGCCCGGTCCGAACGCCTTTTTTATTTTTGCGATTCCTTTTTCTTGTTCTTTACCCTTGGAGTTTTTGACATGACTGAACTGCTGAAATCGTCTTTGACTCGCCGCTCCGTGCTGCAAGCCGCCACGGTGGGCGCCATCGGCATCACGCCAGCGCTGCGCGCGGCGGTGTACGCGCAAGGCTCTGACGCCCCCGAGAAGAAGGAAGTCAAGATTGGCTTCATTCCACTGACCGACTGCGCCTCTGTGGTGATGGCATCGGTGCTGGGTTTTGACAAGAAATACGGCGTCAAGATCATCCCAACCAAGGAAGCCAGCTGGGCCGGCGTGCGCGACAAATTGATCAGCGGCGAACTCGATTTCGCCCATGTGCTGTACGGCTTGATTTACGGCGTTCACTTGGGCACTGCAGGGCCCAAAAAGGACATGGCCGTGCTCATGACGCTGAACAACAACGGCCAGGGCATCACCTTGTCAAAAACGCTCGCCGACAAAGGAGCCGTTGACCTCGCGGGACTTGTTTCCGTGATGAAGAAGGAACCGCGCACCTACACTTTCGCCCAGACTTTCCCAACCGGAACGCATGCCATGTGGCTGTATTACTGGCTCGCTTCGGCCGGCGTGAACCCGATGAAAGACGTCAAGTGCATTGTGGTGCCGCCGCCTCAAATGGTCGCCAACATGCGCGTCGACAGCATGGATGGCTTCAGCGTCGGCGAACCATGGAACCACCGCGCCATCATGGACGGCGTGGGCGTCTCCGCCGCCACCTCGCAGGACGTCTGGAAGGATCACCCTGAAAAAGTGCTTGGTACCACGGCAGATTTCGCCAAGAAATACCCCAACACTGCGCGGGCCGTCACCACCGCGATTCTGGAAGCCAGCCGTTGGATTGACGCGAACCTGCAAAACAAGATGAAGATGGCCGAGACGGTGGCACAAAAATCGTACATCAACACCAGCGTAGACGCAATCAACCAACGCATCATGGGTCGCTATCAAAATGGCCTCGGCAAGACCTGGGACGATCCAGACCACATGAAGTTCTTCAACGACGGTGCGGTTAACTTTCCCTATCTCTCCGACGGCATGTGGTTCTTGACGCAACAAAAACGTTGGGGCTTGATCAAAGACCACCCTGACTACTTGGCAGTGGCCAAACAAATCAACCAAATCGACATCTACAAACAGGCCGCTTCCACCTTGAACGTTGCCTTGCCAAAAGACGTGATGCGCACCTCCAAGCTGATGGACGGTGTGACCTGGGACGGCAAAAACCCGAAGAAATACGCCGACAGCTTCAAGGTTCATGCCTGAGCCTCGATGCAACGCTACCCGAACGATTTGTTTGATGCGATTCACCTGAAAAGAGAGAAGGTCTAGCCATGGTCAGTGCCGTATTCCACAACCCGCTGGGGGCTACAGAGACCGCCGCAGGTGACCCAGTCACCGACATGGCGGTCAGCAAAACTCCGGTGCGGCGCAGCGTTAAAAAACCATCGCCAACAGCGGTTGCCAGCAAGCCCCGACACGACCTGTCTTGGTTGTGGCTGGGTTGCTTGCCGCCCATGCTCGGTTTGGGTCTGCTGGCACTGGTTTGGGAACTGGTGTCCATGGGCACTGGGGCGTCAATTCCGTCGCCCAAAGACACGTTGGCTCAAGCCATCGATCTTTTCAGCGACCCGTTTTACAACAACGGGCCGAACGACCAAGGCATTGGCTGGAACGTGCTGTCATCGCTCAAGCGGGTTGGCATGGGCTTTGGCCTGGCCGCCCTGGTCGGTATTCCGGTGGGCTTTGCGATTGGCCGTTTCACGTTTTTGAGCCGCATGTTCAACCCTCTCATCAGCCTGTTGCGTCCAGTCTCACCGCTGGCTTGGTTACCGATTGGCTTGTTGGTGTTCAAGGGCGCCAACCCGGCCGCCATCTGGACCATCTTCATCTGTTCGATCTGGCCCATGATCATCAACACCGCCGTGGGCGTGCAGCGCGTGCCACAAGACTACATGAACGTGGCGCGGGTGCTGAACCTTTCCGAATGGAAGATCGTCACGAAGATTTTGTTCCCGGCGGTGCTGCCATACATGCTGACCGGCGTGCGTTTGGCGGTCGGCACCGCTTGGCTGGTGATCGTTGCCGCTGAAATGCTCACCGGCGGCGTCGGCATCGGCTTTTGGGTCTGGGACGAGTGGAACAACCTGAACGTCAAGAACATCATCATCGCCATCTTCGTGATCGGTCTGGTCGGCTTGATTTTGGAGTACGTGCTGATCAAAATCGCCACCGCCTTCACCTTTGAAGAAGTCAAGAACTGAGAGCCCATCATGCACACATCGTTGAGCACCAAGTACATTGAAATCCAGGGCGTTGAGCAAACCTTCAAGACCAACAAGGGGCCGTTTTGCGCGCTCAAGGACATTGACCTGACCGTCGCCAAAGGCGAGTTCGTCGCGCTGATCGGTCACTCCGGCTGCGGCAAGTCCACGCTGCTGAATTTGCTCGCCGGCCTGACCACCCCCACCGACGGCACGCTGCTCTGCGCCAACCGTGAAATCTCAGGCCCTGGCCCAGAGCGTGCGGTGGTATTTCAAAACCACTCGCTGCTGCCTTGGCTGACCTGCTATGAAAACGTCTATCTGGCGGTCGAACGGGTTTTCTCGAAAACCGATAACAAGGCGCAACTGAAAGAGCGAACCGACGCCGCGCTGAGCATGGTCGGCCTGACGGCTGCGGCGCAAAAGCGGCCCGGCGAAATCTCTGGTGGCATGAAGCAGCGGGTCGGCATTGCCCGCGCCTTGTCAATGCAGCCGAAGGTCTTGCTGCTGGACGAGCCCTTTGGCGCGCTCGACGCCCTGACGCGCGCCAAGCTGCAAGACGAGTTGCTGCAAATCGTCGCCACCACACAAAGCACAGTGGTGATGGTCACACACGATGTCGATGAAGCCGTGTTGCTGAGCGACAAGATCGTCATGATGACCAACGGCCCGTCAGCCACTATTGGCGATATCCTAGAAGTCAGGCTACCACGCCCGCGCAACCGCGTGGCATTGGCCGAGAGTTCAAAGTACCTAGGCTACCGCAAAGCGGTGATTGACTTTTTGTACACCCGACAAAGTCACGTCGAAAAATCCGCCTGACCCCTGTTGCAGATTCACCTCTCGATTTCAAACTTCGCATCACTGAAAGAACAATGCCATGGACATGCGTGTCAAAAAACAAAAGCTGGTGATGGTAGGCAACGGCATGGCCGGTGTCCGCACCCTCGAAGAATTGCTCAAGGTCGCGCCCGAGCTGTACGACATCACGGTGTTTGGTGCCGAGCCGCACCCCAACTACAACCGCATCTTGCTGAGCCCGGTGCTGGCCGGCGAACAGTCGCTTGACGACATCGTGCTGAACAGCTGGGAGTGGTACAGCGACAACCACATCACGCTGCACGCAGGCAAAAAAGTGGTTGAGGTTGACCGCGTCAAACGGGTGGTGCGGGCTGAAGATGGCACCGAAGAATCGTATGACCGGCTGCTGATGTGCACCGGCTCGAACCCGTTCATCTTGCCAGTGCCAGGCAAGGACTTGAAAGGCGTGATCGCCTACCGCGACATCGCCGACACCAACGAGATGATCGCCGCCGCCACCCAATACAAAAATGCGGTTGTCATCGGCGGCGGACTGCTCGGCCTCGAAGCGGCCAACGGCCTGATGCTGCGCGGCATGAAAGTCACCGTGGTGCACGTCATGCCGACGCTGATGGAACGTCAGCTCGACAGCGTCGCCGGCAAGCTGCTGCAAAAATCACTCGAAGCCCGCGGCCTGACCTTTCTGATGGGCGCGCAAACGCAAGAGCTCACCGGCAATGCCGAAGGCCGCGTCGCCTCGATCCAATTCAAAGACGGCTCCGAACTCGCCACCGACTTGGTGGTGATGGCGGTCGGCATTCGCCCCAACACCGCGCTGGCCGAGTCGATGAATCTGCATTGCCACAAAGGCATCGTCGTCACCGACACGCTGCAAACCGTCACCGATGCGCGGATTTACTCGGTCGGCGAATGCGCTGCACACCGCGGCATTGCTTACGGTTTGGTGGCGCCTTTGTTCGAGCAAGCCAAGGTGGCGGCCAACCACCTGGCGATGTTCGGCATTGGTCGCTACACCGGCTCGCTGACCTCGACCAAACTCAAAGTCACCGGCATTGATTTGTTTTCAGCCGGCGACTTCATGGGTGCGTCGTCGGGCCGTCCAGAGGACGCTGGCACCGAAGAAATCATCATGAGCGACCCTTTCGGTGGCGTCTATAAAAAGCTGGTGATCAAAGACGACAAGCTGATTGGCGCCTGCCTGTATGGCGACACGGTCGATGGCAGTTACTACTTCAAACTGCTGCGCGATGGTCGCAGCGTGGCGGACATTCGCGACAAGCTGATGTTCGGCGAATCCAACATCGGTGACGTCGGCCATGAAGGCCACAGCAAAGCCGTCACCATGCCCGACACGGCCGAAGTGTGCGGCTGCAATGGTGTGACCAAAGGCACCATCTGCAAAGCCATCAAAGAAAAAGGGCTGTTCACACTTGACGAAGTGCGTAAGCACACCAAGGCCAGCGCATCGTGCGGCTCGTGCACCGGGCTGGTCGAGCAAATTTTGATGTTCACTGCCGGCGGCGACTACTCGGCCACGCCCAAACTCAAAGCCATGTGCAGCTGCACCGACCACGGCCACCAAGCCGTGCGCGAAGCGATTCGCGCCAACAAGCTGCTGACGATTGCCGAAGTCTACAAATCCATGGAATGGCGCACACCCAACGGTTGCGCCAGCTGCCGCCCGGCCATCAATTACTACGTCACCAGCAGCTGGCCGAAAGAAGCCAAAGACGATCCACAAAGTCGCTATATCAACGAACGCAGCCACGCCAACATCCAGAAAGACGGCACCTACAGCGTCATTCCACGCATGTGGGGCGGCGAGACAACGTCCAGCGAATTGCGCCGCATCGCCGACGCCGTTGACAAGTACAAGATCCCGACCGTCAAAGTCACCGGCGGCCAGCGGATTGACTTGCTGGGCGTCAAAAAAGAAGACCTGGTGAACGTCTGGAAAGACATCGGCATGCCGTCAGGCCACGCTTATGCCAAGGCGCTGCGCACAGTCAAGACCTGCGTTGGCAGCGAATGGTGCCGCATGGGCACACAAGACAGCACCCAAATGGGCAAAGACTTAGAGCGCGCGATGTGGCGCATGTACGCCCCGCACAAGGTCAAATTTGCGGTCAGCGGTTGCCCGCGCAATTGCGCCGAAGCCGGCATCAAAGACGTTGGCATCATCGGCGTCGATTCCGGCTGGGAAATGTACATCGCTGGCAACGGCGGCATCAAAACAGAAGTCGCGCACTTCTTCACCAAAGTCAAAACCGCCGCCGAAGTACTGGAATACACCGGCGCGTTTTGCGAGCTGTACCGGCAAGAGGGCTGGTACCTTGAGCGCACTGTGCATTACGTCAACCGGGTCGGTCTCGACTACGTGAAGAAAAAAATCCTCGACGACCACGAAGGCCGCAAAGCGCTATGGGAACGCCTGCAATTTGCCCTCGACGGCGAGCCCGATCCGTGGTTTGACCACAAGGAAGCCGAAGTTGACACCCGCCAATTCGAAAAACTGACGACGTGATGTTTCTCATCAAAAAACAGGAAAACAGCATGACTGAATGGAAAAAAATCTGCCTCATCACCGACATCCCGGTGCTGGGCTCTCGCCGAGTAGCCCGCGCCCAAGGGATCGACGTCGCCGTCTTTCGCAATGACCAAGATGGAGTTTTCGCCTTGCTGGACCTGTGCCCGCACAAAGGCGGTCCACTGAGTCAGGGCATCGTCTTTGGCACCAGCGTGGCCTGCCCGCTGCACAACTGGACCATTGACCTTGAAGGCGGTTGCGCCAAAGCGCCTGACGCGGGCTGCACGCCCAAATTCAGCGTCAAGCTCGAAGACGGCCAGGTACTGCTCAACGCCTTGGAGCTGTCGACCTTGGCCCTTGACCTGACCCGCCCGGTAGCCGGCCCAACCTTCCAATAACC
The DNA here is from genome assembly GCA_041442125.1 of Polaromonas sp. Lineage (GTDB taxonomy): Bacteria > Pseudomonadota > Gammaproteobacteria > Burkholderiales > Burkholderiaceae_C > Polaromonas. The sequence continues at coordinate 78,295 of JASDRC010000061.1, forward strand.
TAAAGAAAAAACAACATATGTCCTACTTAGTACCTTCCGAATTTGTCACCAAAATGGTGGATGCGGGCGAATCCAAAATATTCATGTCAACCCGCGACACCCTCATCAGGGGCTATATGGCCGGTGCGATATTGGCTTTGGCAGCTGTGTTTGCAGTGTCCATCGCAGTGCAAACCGGCTCAGCGCTAGCGGGAGCCATTTTATTTCCGGTTGGTTTTTGCATGCTCTATTTGATGGGATTTGACTTATTGACAGGCGTCTTTGTTTTGTCGCCACTGGCCTTGCTGGACAAGCGGCCAGGGGTCACGCTGCAAGGTGTTCTTAGAAATTGGGGCCTTGTTTTTGTCGGCAACTTTTTAGGTGCGCTGACGGTGGCGTTCATGATGGCTTTTATCTTCACCTATGGCTTTAATACATCCGGTGGTGATATTGCGAAAAAGATCGCCAGTATTGGAGAAGCACGTACGCTGGGTTACGCACAATACGGCGTTGCAGGTTGGATCACCATCTTCATCAGGGGCATGTTGTGCAACTGGATGGTCTCTTTGGGCGTGGTGGGTGCCATGATTTCTACAACAGTCAGCGGCAAAGTCATTGCCATGTGGATGCCCATCATGCTGTTTTTCTACATGGTCTTTGAGCACTCAGTGGTGAATATGTTTTTGTTCCCGTTCGGCCTGATGATGGGAGGCAACTTCTCCGTCATGGACTACTTCATCTGGAACGAAATTCCGACCGTTTTGGGCAACCTGGTGGGCGGCATCGCATTCACCGGCCTGACGCTGTATTCCACGCACATCAAAACGGCACCCAAGCGGTCGTTCCGTTAACAGACTGTCAACGGCGGCCCAAACCGAACAAAGTAGCAGCGCCATGGCCAGTCAATTGAGCGTTTCTGTTGGGCAGCATTCGGACCAAGGCCGCAAAGAAGCCCAGCAGGACTTTCACGGTATCTATTTGCCGCGAGAGCCCCAATTGAGCTCCAAAGGAATTGCCATCGCCATTGCCGATGGCATCAGCAGCAGTGCGGTCAGTCACATTGCCAGCGAGTTCTCAGTGACGAGTTTTCTGGAAGACTACTACTGCACCTCCGAAGCTTGGTCAGTCAAAAAGTCGGCCCAACGCGTATTGGCCGCAACCAACTCATGGCTGCACACACAGAGCCAGCAAAGTCCGCATCGCTACGACAAAGACAAAGGCTATGTGTGCACCTTCAGCGCCCTGGTGCTGAAGTCGACCACAGCGCATATTTTTCACACTGGCGACACCCGGATTTATCGCTTGCGTGACACAACCTGGGAGCAACTCACCCGCGACCATCGTCTCTGGGTTTCAGAAACAGAAAACTACCTGAGCCGGGCGCTGGGCATACATCCGAACCTGGAAATTGACTACCAAGCCTTGGCAGTCGAAGAAGGTGATATTTTTGTTTTGTCCACCGATGGTGTTTACGAACACGTCAACGCCCAGTTCATCATCGATGCCATTTCTGCCGCTGGCGATGATCTGGGCACCGCTGCCAAATGCATCGCCGCGCAGGCCTACGGGCAAGGCAGTAGCGACAACCTGACGCTGCAAATTCTTCGGGTGGATGCGTTGCCCTACAAAGATGCGAATGAGGTCTACCAGGAGCTCACCCAGTTGCCGTTTCCGCCGATGCTGGAAGCCAGAATGGTGATGGATGGCTACAAAATAATTCGGCAGGTGCACGCCAGCAGCCGCAGCCATGTTTATTTGGCCCTGGACGGCGACACCAATGAACAGGTCATCATCAAAACGCCATCGATAGATTTGCGCGGCAGTGCCGCCTACCTAGAGCGTTTTTTAATGGAAGAGTGGATCGCCAAACGCATCAACAGTCCGCATGTCCTGAAGCCCTGTTCACAGAGCCGAAAACGCAGCTACCTGTACATCGTGACGGAATACATCGATGGTCAAACTTTGGCCCAATGGATGATCGACAAACCCAAACCGGACATGCAAACCGTGCGCGACATCGTGGCGCAAATTGCGAAAGGCTTACGCGCCTTTCACAAACTGGAGATGCTGCATCAGGATTTGCGACCTAACAACATCATGATCGACAGCACCGGCACGGTGAAAATTATTGACTTTGGCTCTACAAAAGTGGCTGGCATTTTAGAGATTTCCAGCCCACTGGAACAAAGCAACCTGCTCGGAACCGCCCAATACACAGCGCCCGAATATTTTTTAGGCGAAGCAGGCTCAGCGTCATCGGACTTGTTTTCCTTGGGGGTGATTGCCTATCAAATGTTGACGGGCAAACTGCCTTATGGCGCAGAAGTCGCCAAAACCAGAACAAAGACTGAACAGCGAAAACTGGAATATAAGTCTGTCCGCGACACCGATCGCCGTGTGCTGGTCTGGATTGATGAAACCCTGCGCAAGGCTGTCCACCCTAACCCGCAGCTGCGTTACCAAGAGTTGTCTGAGTTTGTGTTTGACCTGAGCCACCCGAACAAAGCATTTTTAGCCAGAACCCGCCCACCTTTGCTGGAACGCAACCCGGTCGTTTTTTGGAAAGTGGTTTCGATCATTTTGACCATCGTCATTGCGATACTTCTGCACAAATAAGTTGTGCTGTTTCAACCACACGAAATTTTTATCGCTTATGCCAGCACCCACTTTCCTCGAAACCAAATCCACTTGCCCCTATTGCGGTGTGGGCTGCGGCGTCATCATCGAGTCGCAAGGCAACGAGATCACCGGTGTTCGCGGTGACCCGACGCATCCGGCCAACTTCGGCCGGCTGTGCACCAAGGGCTCAACACTCGCGCTGACCGCTTCTGCCGTGGTGACGCGGCAGACGCGCTTGTTGCAGCCGATGCAACGCAGCACGCGCGGTGGCGTGGCCGAAGTCGTCTCTTGGGACAGCGCACTCGACCTTGCCAGCCAACGCTTTGCGCAGATCATCGGCGAGCATGGCCCTGACGCTGTGGGTTTTTACATCTCCGGCCAGTTGCTGACGGAAGACTATTACGTCTTCAACAAACTCGTCAAAGGTTTGATCGGCAGCAACAACGTCGACACCAATTCGCGCCTGTGCATGAGCAGCGCAGTGGCCGGCTACAAGCAAACGCTGGGCGCCGACGCGCCGCCGAATTGCTACGACGACGTCAACCACGCGCAGTGCATTTTCATCGTCGGCAGCAACACCGCTTACGCGCACCCGATATTGTTCAGGCGCATTGAGGACGCCAAAGCCGCCAACCCGGCGCTGAAAATTATTTTTTGTGATCCGCGCCGCACTGATACCGCCGAAATCGCTGATTTGTATTTGCCCATCCTGCCCGGCACCGACGTTTCACTGTTCAACGGCTTGCTGCACATCATGCTGTGGGAAGGCTGGACCGACGCCGCTTACATCGCCGCGCACACCACCGGTTTTGAGGCGCTCAAGGCGACGGTTCGCGACTACACGCACGAGCTGGTGTCGCAAACCTGCGGCATCAAGAAAGAAGATTTGCTGACCGCCGCGCGCTTGTTCGCGACCTCTGCCGCCACGCTCAGCCTGTACTGCCAAGGCCTGAACCAATCCAGCAGCGGCACCGCCAAAAACGCCGCACTGATCAACCTGCATCTGGCCACCGGCCACATCGGCAAGCCCGGTGCAGGGCCGTTTTCACTGACCGGTCAGCCGAACGCTATGGGCGGTCGTGAAGTCGGTGGTTTGTCGAATTTACTGAGCGCACACCGCGATCTCGCCAACCCGCAGCACCGCGCGGAAGTCGCCGCCTTGTGGGGCCTGCCTTCGGTGCCTGAGCAAGCTGGCAAGTCGGCGGTCGAGATGTTCCAAGCCGCTGCTGATGGCGAAATCAAAGCCTTGTGGATTGCCTGCACCAACCCGGCGCAGTCGATGCCCGACCAAACCACCGTGCGCCGCGCGTTTGAGCGGGCCGAGTTCGTTGTCGTGCAAGAAGCCTTCGCCACCGCCAGCACCTGCGACTTTGCCGACCTGCTGCTGCCCGCCACCACCTGGGGCGAAAAAACCGGCACGGTCACCAACAGCGAACGCCGCATCAGCCGCGTCCGGCCCGCCGTGGCAGCCCCCGGCGAAACACGGCATGACTGGTCGATTGCGCAGGACTTTGCACAGCGACTGGAAAAGTTGCTGCCGTCCCGGCACCTGACCGGCCAATCGCTGTTCCCCTATTCGCTGATCGACGAAACCGCGGGTGTCGAAGCCATCTGGAATGAACACCGCGAGTCGACCCGCGGCCGCGACCTCGACATCACCGGCATGAGCTACGCCATGCTCGACGAAGCGCCGCAGCAATGGCCGTTAAAGGAAGGCCAAACCGTCGGCCAACAGCGGCTGTATGAAGACGGCATTTTCCCGACGCCTGACGGCAAAGCGCGCTTTGTCAACACGGTTTACCGACCCGTGGCCGAGCCGCGCGAGTCGCGCTTTCCTTTTTCACTGACCACCGGACGTCTGCGCGACCAATGGCATGGCATGAGCCGCACCGGCACGCTGGGCCGCTTGTTTGGCCATGTGGCCGAACCGACCCTGCAGATGAACGTGCAAGACATGACGCGCCGCCTGCTCAAAGAAGGCGACTTAGTGCACGTCACCTCGAAGCGCGGCTCCATCGTGGTGCCCTTGCAAGCCTCGGCTGAAGTCGCCGTCAGCCAAGCCTTCATGGCGATGCACTGGGGCGAGGAGTATTTGAGCGGCGTTTCCAGCCAAGGCGAGCGTCTGGCCGGGGTCAATGCCTTGACCACCTCGGCCTATTGCCCGAGCTCCAAACAGCCCGAACTGAAGCACGCCGCCGTCAAAATATTAAAGGCTGAACTGCCTTGGTCCCTGCTGGCCATGGCCTGGTTGCCCGATGGCGAAGCCCTGTCCGCAAGGACCCAACTCAAACACCTGATGGCGGCTTTTCCCTTCACCAGTTGCGTGCCGTTTTCAAACAGCACGCCGTTGGCCGACCGCAGTCGCGAACGCACCGGCGTGCTGTTCCGCGCTGCTGGCTGTGAAGCGCCCAGCGCCAGCGTGCTGGCGCACATCGAGGCAGCACTCGGCCTGAATAGCGCTGAAACACTGCGCTACGCCGACCTTAAAAAAGGCCAGCACCGCACGGCTAGGCTGGAGCGCCAGGGCGAGCAGGTCGAACTCACCGGCTTTGTGTTGGCCGGCGACACCAGCGCTGAGGCTTGGATCAAAACCCTGCTGTTGGAGGGATTACCAGCGCAAGCCTACGGCCGCCAACTGCTGCTGCCGGGGGCCAAAGCGCCGATGGCAGTGCAGTCCCGCAGCAAGCCGGTTTGCACCTGCTTCAACGTGACCGATGCTGCCATTGAAGCGCAGTTGGCGTTGATTCACGAGGATGCCGGCAGCGCGGCGGATTTGATGCGCGACGCACAACGCTTGGCCGCACTGCAAAGCGCGTTGAAATGCGGCACCAACTGCGGCTCCTGCGTGCCAGAACTCAAACGCCTGGTGCGCTCAGCGCGCCCAGTGCTTGTATGAGTTCATGACTCAGGGTTATCAAGCTTCGCCGACAATCGCAACCTATGGCAATCAGTCACTACATCAAAGAAATTGGCCGCGGCAAAGATGGCGCGCGCTCGCTCAGTCGTGAACAGGCCGCCGACCTGCTCGGTCAAGTGCTGGACGGCGCAGTGACCGACCTCGAAGTCGGCGCCTTTTGTCTGGCCATGCGCATCAAAGGCGAAACACCGCAAGAGATGGCAGGCTTCTTGGACGCGGCCCATGCGCGCTTGCAACGCTTTCCGGCGCTGGCAGACAGCGCTGTCTGCACGGTGGTTTTGCCCAGCTACAACGGCGCCCGCAAGCTGCCAGTCTTGACGCCCCTGCTGGCCTTGCTGCTGGCCCGTGAAGGCTTGGCCGTGCTGGTGCATGGCACCGCCACAGAGTCAACACGAGTCTTGAGCTCCGACGTGCTGCAGGCGCTGACTATTCCGGCGCTGACCACGGTGGCCCCGATCGAAGCCGGCAGCGTGGCCTTTGCCCCAACGGAGCTGCTGAGCCCTGGGCTCAAACGCCTGCTTGATGTGCGGCGGCTGGTCGGTCTGCGGAATCCGGCGCACAGCTTGGTCAAGTTGATGAACCCTTGCCTTGGCAAAGCGCTGGTGGTCAGCAGCTACACGCACCCCGAATACGCCGTCTCGATGGCGCAAACTTTGGCGCTGATGCAGGCCAACGGCTTGCTGCTGCGCGGCACCGAAGGCGAAGTGGTCGCCGATGCGCGGCGCACGCCGCCGATGGATGGTTATGTGCAGGGCCAACGCATTGAGTTGCAGCCAGCCCAAGCCGGCACGCTCGTCAGTTTGCCGAAGCTGCCGAAAGCCATCGATGCGGCCAGCACTGCGGCGTATATTGAGTCTATTCTGTCTGGTGCAGAACTTGTGCCGGCACCGATTGCACGGCAGGTGGAACACATCTTGCATCTAACATCCCAACTATGAACAGCGACAACCCCTCCTTCAAAAACGTCCGTGGCCAGTGCACGCTGGTCGGCGCCGGCCCGGGCGATCCTGAGCTCCTCACGATCAAAGCGCTGAAGGCCATTCAAGCCGCCAGCGTGCTGCTGGTCGATGACTTGGTGAGCGAAGAAATCGTGGCTTTTGCACCGGCCACCGCGCGCATCGTCTACGTCGGCAAGCGCGGCGGTTGCAAATCGACCCCGCAAGCCTTCATCGAAAAACTCATGATCATGGCCGCCCTTGAAGGCGAGAACGTGGTGCGACTCAAAGGCGGTGACCCCTTCATCTTTGGCCGGGGCGGCGAAGAACGGGAACACCTGCAAGCCGCCGGTATTCAGGTCAACGTCATCAACGGCATCACCGCTGGCTTGGCCGCCGTGACCAGCCTCGGCGTGCCACTGACGCACCGCCAACATGCGCACGGCGTGGTGTTCGTGACCGGCCACGCCAAGCCCGGCGATGCCGGCACCGACTGGCAAGCCTTGGCCGCCACCGCGCACAGCGCCCGCCTCACTTTGGTGATTTACATGGGCGTCAGCGGTGCAAGCCGCATTCAAGACGAGTTGTTGACCGGCTTGCCGGCCAGCACCCCCGTGGCGGTGATTCAAAACGCTTCGCTGACCACGCAGCGCCACATCAGCACCACGCTGGGCACGCTGGCTGCTGCCATCCAAGATAACGGCATGGTCAGCCCGTCGGTCATCGTCGTTGGCGACGTGGTCGGCTGCTTGGCCTTGGCAGCGGCGCATCCAGCATCGACCCAGCCGGAAACTGTTCGGGTCGCCTGATCGTTGTTTCTACGCATTGAAAAGCGCGGGGGCATCGCGGCTTTCAATACACTCCTCGCATGCATTCATTTGACGTTGTGATCATTGGCGCTGGCGCCGCTGGCCTTTTTTGTGCGGGCGTGGCCGGCCAGCTGGGTTTGAAAGTTCTGGTTTTAGACCACAGCGAGAAAGTCGCGGAGAAAATCCGCATTTCGGGCGGCGGCCGCTGTAACTTCACCAACCGCGACGCCAGCCCAGCGCAGTTCTTGAGCGAAAACCCGCACTTTTGCCGCTCTGCCCTGTCGCGTTACACGCCGCAAGACTTCATTGAACTGCTGCAAAAGCACCAAGTTCCGTTTCACGAAAAGCACAAAGGTCAGCTGTTTTGCGACCGCTCGGCCGAAGACGTCATCAACTTGCTGCTGACCGAATGTGCCGCCGGCGGTGTCGAGCGCTGGCAGCCTTGCAGCGTCAAAAGCCTGCGCAGCGCAGCGACTGCGGGCGCCAGCTTTGGCAGCGGCTACCAAATTGACAGCGACCGCGGACTGATCAAGGCCGCGCAGGTGGTTATTGCCACCGGCGGCCTGTCGATCCCAAAGATCGGTGCGACCGATTTCGGCTACCGCATCGCCAGCCAATTTGGCCTGCGCTTGGTCGAGCCACGCGCCGCCTTGGTGCCGCTGACCTTCGACGGCGCAGGCTGGGGCCCCTATGCGCAGTTGGCCGGCTTGGCACTGCCGGTGCAGATCGACACCAGCCCGGACGACGCCACGTCCAAGCAACGCAAAAAATCGGTGGTTTTTTCGGAAGACCTGCTGTTCACCCACCGCGGTTTGAGCGGCCCGGCCGTGCTGCAAATATCCAGCTTCTGGCGCGAAGGCCAGCCGGTGCGCATCAACCTGGCGCCAGGCACCGACCTCAACGCCACGCTGCTGAAAGCCAAGAGCCAGTCACGCAAACTGATCGCCAACGAACTCGGCGCGCTGGTGCCGAGCCGACTCGCTGACGCATGGGTCGGCGACGACCCAGCCCTGCAACGCCCCATCAGCGACGCCCCCGACAAAGCCCTGCAAACACTGGCTGCGCGGCTGGCCGACTGGCAACTGGTCCCCACCGGCACCGAAGGCTACAAAAAAGCCGAGGTCACCACCGGCGGCGTCGACACCCGCGACCTGTCCTCGCAAAGTATGGAGTCGACCCAGCCCGGGCTTTATTTCATTGGTGAAGTTGTCGACGTCACCGGTTGGCTTGGCGGCTACAACTTTCAGTGGGCCTGGGCCTCGGGCTTTGCCTGCGCGCAGGCGATGGCCATTAAAAAGGCTGAATTGACGGGCTGAATCAGCCCTCAAAACAAGCCGGAAAGCAGCCATAATCAAGGCTCTTTTATCTCCTGCCAAGCGATCAGAGTCAGAAACCTCATTTCTCTGGCTATAATCCAAGGCTTTGCTAGCAAACCCGCGCCTGACCTGATCCTGATCAGATCAATTGAAGGTGCATCCAATTGGATCCATTCATCGATGACCACTATCCGTGTAAAAGACAACGAACCGTTTGACGTCGCACTGCGCCGCTTCAAGCGCACTATTGAAAAACTCGGTCTGCTGACCGACTTGCGCGCCCGCGAGTTTTACGAGAAGCCAACGGCTGAACGTAAACGTAAAAAGGCTGCCGCCGTCAAGCGTAACTACAAGCGCATCCGAGCCATGCAGTTGCCGAAGAAACTGTACTGATCGTTTTTCGATCGGCTCAGCCTTCATTGGCATCCAGCACAGCCCGCTTGAGGACGCTCCAGCGGGCTTTTTTACGCGCAAAATTAGACACCCACCGCACTTTCACCCGGCCCACACAAGGACGCCCCATGACGCTCAAAGAACAAATCACCGAAGACATGAAAACCGCCATGCGGGCCAAAGACGTTGAGCGCTTGGGCACCATTCGGTTACTGCTGGCGGCCATCAAGCAAAAAGAAGTCGATGACCGCGTGATGCAAGACGACGTCGCGGTGGTCGCCATCGTCGACAAACTCATCAAGCAGCGCAAAGACTCCATCGAAGCCTTCCAAAAAGCCGCCCGCACCGACCTGGCCGACAAAGAAGCCGCCGAGATGAAAATCCTGCAGGCTTACCTGCCCGCCCGCATGAGCGCAGAAGAAGTCAGCGCGGCCGTCAAGGCCATCGTGACCGAACTGGGTGCTGCGGGCCCCGGCGACATGGGCAAGGTCATGGCGGCCGTTAAAGCGCAGCTGACCGGCAAGGCTGACATGGGCCAAGTCTCGGCGGCTGTGAAGGCAGCGTTGGCAGGCTAAACCGGCCGAGCATCCAAATCAGGACCCCGCCACCTTCATCCGGTTCACCAAGATCGAGCCGACGGTTTTGGCGCCGTAGTTGTAGGCGTCAGCGCCGACGGCCTGAATGCCCATGAGCATGTCTTTCAGGTTGCCGGCGATGGTGATTTCTTCGACCGGAAAGGCGATCTGGCCGTTCTCGACCCAGAAGCCTGACGCCCCGCGCGAGTAGTCACCGGTCACGTAGTTCACGCCTTGACCCATCAATTCTGTGACGAACAAACCGGTGCCCAGCTTTTTCAGCATGGCATCGAGGTCGTCGCCAGCGCGTGTCTTGCGGCTGGTCATCACCAAGTTGTGCGAGCCGCCGGCGTTGCCAGTCGTGCGCATGCCGAGTTTGCGGGCTGAGTAGGTGCTCAAAAAGTAGCCTTGCACCATGCCGCCATCGACAATTTGGCGCGCCTTGGTTTTCACGCCCTCGTCGTCGAAGGGTGCGCTGCCTTTGCCTTTGAGCAGGTGCGGGTCTTCGCTGATGTCGATGTGTGTCGGGAAAGCCGCCTTGCCCAAACTGTCGAGCAAGAAGGTGCTTTTGCGGTACAGCGCGCCGCCGCTGATGGCTTGCACAAAGCCGCCCAGCAGACCCGACGCCAGCGGCGACTCAAACAACACAGCGCATTGCGTGGTTGGAATTTTTCGGCTTTTCAGGCGCGACAAAGCACGCTCTGCAGCGTAGCGGCCAACCGCTTGCGGACTGGCCAAGTCAGCCGCGTCACGCATCGAGCTGTACCAAGCGTCACGCTGCATCTGGTTGCCTTTGCCGGCAATCGGCGAGACTGAAATGCTGTGCCGCGAACTGGCATACCCACCGCGAAAACCCCGCGTGTGTGCGCTGAAAAAATGGCTTTGTTGCGCTGAGACGCCGGCGCCTTCGCTGTTGGTGATCAGGCGGCTGGTGCTCATGGCGGCGGCTTCGCACTCGAGCGCCAGCACAGCGGCTTGGGCCGAGTTGATGGCCCAAGGATGGAACAAATCAAGATCGCGGTGCTTGCGCGAAATATCGCGCTCTGCTGGCAAGCCCGAGGTTTTGTCGGTGGCGGTGAAGCGGGCGATATCGTAGGCCGCTTGCACGGTTTGTTCGATGGCGGCTTTGGAGAAATCACTGGTCGACGCGTTGCCGCGTTTGTGGCCTACGTAAACCGTCACGCCGAGTGACTTGTCGCGGTTGCGCTCGACATTTTCAAGCTCGCCCTTGCGCACGCTGACGCTCAGACCGCAACCCTCAGAAGCCTCAGCAGCCGCGTCCGTGGCACCGATTTTGCTGGCGTGGGCCAAGGCGCTGTCGACCAAATCTTCAAAGAAATCCCGGTGATAACTGAAACCCGATTCGGGCTGCGCCATCAGATGGGGGTCTCGCGGGGAACGCTTCAAGGTTTTGGTGGTCATGGGTCGCTATGATACTGACTGCAATGAACAACAAGACTATCAAAGGCTATTGGTCCAACGGACGCTTCGTCAAGCCCGAAGAAATTCTGGCTGAAGAGCCGGGGCCCCCTAGCAAAACCCAACTCAAAGCCGAGGCCGGCGAAAAGCAGGTCTTGGGAGAAGCGTTGCTGACGCTGCGCCCCGACCTCATCAAACGGCTCAACCTGCCCGAAAAGCTACTCGACGCCATCAAAGACTGCAAGAAGATCACCCACTTCGAAGGTCGGCGGCGGCAAATGCAATTCATCGGCAAATTGATGCGGCCGCTTGACCCAGACCCGATTCGCGAAGCCATCAGCGAGCAAACCAACGGTTCGGCCCAGCTCACGCTGTCGCTGCACTTGGCTGAGCAATGGCGCGACAAATTGATCGCCGAAGATGGTGCGCTGAGCGATTGGCTGACCACCTACCCCGACACCGATTCACAACAACTGCGAGCGCTCATCCGCCAAGTCCGCAAGGACATGCAACCCGAAGTGCCGGGTGAGGCGCCGCGCCACGGTAAGTCCTACCGCGAGATTTTTCAGCTGATCAAAGAAAAGATGGCGCATGTCAAATCTTGAGGCAACGCGCTTTGAGCCGGTGCGCATTGGCATCGTCTCGGTCAGCGACCGCGCCTCCAGCGGTGTTTACGAAGACAAAGGTCTGCCCGCCCTGAAAGACTGGCTGACCTGTGCATTGCACAACCCGATTGAATTTGACGCACGTTTGATTCCGGATGAGCAAGCCGGTATCAGCGCTGCGTTGATCGAGTTGGTGAATGCGGGCTGTTCGTTGGTGCTGACCACCGGCGGCACTGGCCCTGCCCTGCGCGATGTGACGCCTGAAGCAACCCTCGCTGTGGGCCACAAGGAAATGCCCGGCTTTGGCGAGCAAATGCGGCAGATCAGTTTGAAGTTTGTGCCGACCGCGATTTTGTCGCGTCAGTGCGCGGTGGTCCGCGACCAGAGTCTGATTTTGAATTTGCCCGGCCAACCGAAAGCAATTCAGGAAACGCTCGAAGGCTTGCGCAACGAGGCCGGTGAAAGTGTGATGCCCGGCATTTTTGCTGCTGTGCCCTACTGCATTGATTTGATCGGCGGACCTTACCTGGAAACCCGAGCCGAAGTCTGCAAGGCCTTCCGGCCCAAGTCAGCGATTCGGCCTGTCGCTTAAAAAACTTGCTTGAACTTTACTTGCCGATGAGCTGGTTGAGCTTGTCGGCTGGAAAATTTTCTTTACGCGCAGCATCGTTTGGAATGCAGTCTTTGCCTAATGCTGTCGGCGAAGCTGAAAGTTTTTCAATCGCCTGCCAGAGCAAGGCAATCTGCTGTTCATGGCCGGCCGCGTTGTCAATCAAACCGCGCATGGCCTGTGACACCGGGTCGTCGTTTTGCGTGACGCCGTAGGCCGAAAAACCCATCTGACTGGCCGCCTCTTCGCGCTTCACAGCCGCCTCCGCCTGAATGATGCGGGCCGGGTTGCCTACCGCCGTGGCACCCGCTGGCACCGGTTTGACCACCACCGCGTTAGAACCGATGCGGGCACCGTCGCCCACCGTGAAGCCGCCCAACACCTGTGCGCCAGCCCCGACCACCACATTGCGGCCCAGCGTCGGATGCCGCTTGGTGCCCTTGTACAAAGAGGTGCCGCCCAGCGTCACGCCTTGGTAAATCGTGCAGCCGTCGCCAATTTCAGCGGTCTCACCGACCACCACACCCATGGCGTGGTCAAAAAAGACACAACTGCCGATTTTGGCCCCCGGGTGAATTTCAATCCCGGTCAGCCAGCGCGCCGTGTGCGAGATAAACCGTCCCAACCACTTCAGTCCGTGGTTCCAGCACCAATGCGCACGGCGGTGCAAAAGCAAGGCGTGGATGCCGGGGTAGCAGGTCAATACTTCCCAGGCCGTGCGGGCGGCTGGGTCGCGGTCAAGAATGCACTGAACGTCGGAGCGGAGTCTAGAAAACATGGTGAAGAGTCTACTTGGCGTCGAAAGTTTCCGCTGAGGGTAAGGCCAATGCACAAGCCAATGCCGTGTCTGACTTGCTGACTGCTTGCGACATGGCCTTGGCAACACCGCGCAAGATATGGATTTCTTCGCTGGAGAGTTGCGCGCGGTTGAACAGCTGGTTCAGCCGCGGCATGAGTTTTTTAGGCGCTTGCGGGTCTAAAAAACCAATCTCAGCCAAAGCCTGCTCCCAATGCTTGAGCATACCGGCGACTTCAGCGGCATCAGCTTGCCTTGCTGGCGGCGTGGCGGACTGCACAGCAAAACCACCCAAGGCCTCGCGCCAGTCGTAGGCAATCAACTGCACCGCCGCCGCCAAATTCAGCGAGCCAAAATTCGGGTCGGTCGGAATGCTCAGACAGGCGTGGCAACGGTAGACGTCTTCGTTTTGCATGCCGAAGCGCTCCGAACCAAACAAAAATGCCACAGCCTCAGGGCGCTGACCAGCCTCTTGCGCAGCAGGAGACGTCAAGGCAGCAAAGTGCGCACGCGGCGTCACCGTGGGCGGACCAAAGTCGCGCGGCGTCATCGCTGTGGCGCACAAATGGGTCATGCCGTCGAGCGCTTCTTCCACGGTCTCGACCACGCGGGCGTTCTTCAAAACATCCAGCGCACCACTGGCGCGCTGGATGGTTTCTTCGCGGTTCAGCACGTTCGCCCAACGCGGCGCCACCAGCACCAAATCATTGAAACCCATCACCTTCATGGCGCGTGCGGTGCCGCCCACATTGCCGGCATGACTGGGGTTGATGAGGATAAATCGGGTTTTCATGGTCTTTTGGGGCTGAAGCCCCTTAAAATGGCGCTATTGTCACCTGCCCGCCGGTCACCGGTTGGCAGCCCTCCCGCTCTTTCTCACTGCTTATGTCCAATCTCCACCCCATGCTCAACGTGGCCGTCAAGGCCGCGCGCGCCGCTGGCGCCATCATCAACCGCGCCGCGCTTGATGTTGAATCCGTCCGTGTCTCGGTCAAGCAGACCAACGACTTCGTCACCGAGATCGATCAGGCCGCAGAAGCCATCATCATCGAGACGCTGCTGACGGCCTACCCTGGCCACGGCATTTTGGCGGAAGAATCGGGCAGCGAGCAAGGCGCCAAAGATTCAGAGTTCGTCTGGATCATTGACCCGCTGGACGGCACCACCAACTTCATTCACGGCTTCCCGGTTTACTGCGTCAGCATTGCATTGAGCGTGCGCGGCAAGATCGAACAAGCCGTCGTTTACGACCCCACCCGCAACGATTTGTTTTGCGCCACCAAAGGCCGCGGCGCCTACATGAACGACCGCCGCATTCGGGTCGCCAAGCGCACCCGCTTGCAAGAATGCCTGATCAGCACCGGCTTCCCTTACCGTCCAGGCGACAAGCTCAAGCCTTACCTGAGCATGCTCGGTGAAGTCATGAGCCAGTGCGCTGGCGTGCGTCGCCCTGGCGCGGCAGCATTGGACTTGGCCTACACAGCAGCCGGCTTCAATGATGGTTTTTTCGAAAGCAACCTGCTGCCTTGGGACATCGCTGCCGGCTCACTGCTGGTGACCGAAGCCGGTGGCTTGGTGGGTAATTTTACCGGCGAAGCTGACTTTCTGGAACAAGGCGAATGCCTGGCCGGCAACCCACGTATCTACGCGCAACTGGTCACCACCTTGGCCAAGTACAGCAAATTTGCCAGCGCTGGCGACAAAGCCAACGTTCGCCAAGCCTGGCAAGATGACGCTGCCGAAGCCGCAGAAACAGCAGTGACACCTGACGCAGCAGCAGCATCTGCCGACAAGCCAAAAACCCTGCAAGGCCGTAAGTCACAAGCCAGCAGCAAGGCCAGCAGCGCCGACGACAGCCTGCCCGACGCACCGTTTTAAGTTCTGAGGCCGGCCTTGTCGCGGCAGCAGCCTACACCGCCACCACGGCGACGTCGGGCTCAATCGTGCGCACCAAGTTCTGGATGGCGCTCAGCGTTCCCGCAATCGAGCTTGGGCAGCTGCCGCAGGCGCCTTGGTAGTGGATGCTGAGGTAGTTGCCGGACAAGCCCACCACATGCAGGTCACCGCCGTCGGCCTGTAACGACGGTCGAATACGCTGGTTCATAAGCGCGCTGATCACGTCCAGCCGCGCCCTCTGCTCCTCGCTCATGGCTGCGATGGACTCTCGGGCGGCAAATACCGTGGCTGCAGACTCGGCGGATGTCAAGACAGTGGCAGGCCGAGCTAGTGTTCAGGTGCGGTGTTCTGATATTGGGTCGTTTAATTCGCTCGAACATAAACCCACAGAACTATTACGGCTCAATTTTTTAAAAACTCCAGCCGCATGCGCCTGCTGGTCTGCATGGTAGGAACTGCGCACCAGTGGACCCGAGGCGGCATGTACAAAGCCCATAGCGGAGGCGGCGTCTGCATAGCGCTTGAAGTTGTCCGGGTGCACATAACGGCGAACCGGCATGTGACCGCCGGATGGCTGCAGGTATTGGCCAATTGTCAGCATGTCCACTTGGTGGGCACGCAGTGCGAGCAGCACCTCCAGAATTTCGTCGTCAGTCTCACCCAAGCCGACCATCAAGCCTGACTTGGTCGGGGTACCGGGATGCCGGTCCTTGAAGCGTTGCAGCAGGTTCAGTGTGTTTTGGAAATCCGCACCGGGTCGCGCTTCTTTGTACAGACGCGGCACGGTTTCGATGTTATGGTTCAGCACATCTGGGGGTGCTGCGCTCAGGATGTCCAGCGCCAGGTCTAACCGCCCGCCAAAGTCGGGGGTCAGTATTTCGATGGTGGTCGTCGGTGCCAGTGCGCGTATGCGCTGAATGCACTGCACAAAATGGCCGGCACCGCCGTCGTGCAAATCGTCGCGGTCCACAGAGGTGATGACAACATAATTGAGTTTCATCAGGGCAATGGTTTGGGCCAAGCGTTCTGGCTCGTTTGGGTCCAGCGCGTCGGGCCGGCCCGTGCTGACATTGCAAAAGCGGCAGCGGCGCGTGCATTTGTCGCCCATGATCATGAAAGTCGCTGTGCCCTTGCTCCAGCACTCACCGATGTTGGGGCAAGAGGCCTCTTCACACACGGTGACCAGTTGGTGAGTGCGCACGATGTCCTTGATTTCGCGAAAGCGGCCTGTGGGAATAGCCGCTTTGACGCGTATCCAGTCGGGCTTAGGGAGACGTTCTTCAGGGTCGGTCGCATCGCGCTTGGTCTTCAGACTGCCTCTTTGCTGGTCCGGCCTAGAGTTGCTAGCAGACGCATTGGGTAACACCGAGACGATATTTCTGAAGCTGATGGTTTCAATGCTCATGATGCTGATGTCCTGGTTCATACGAAAATATCGCCCCGGCTTACATCGCTCTTTTCGCCGGTAAGCGAGAGGGGTCGGGGTGAGTTCAATTGCTTGTTGGCGTTAATTTCTGTGGTCAGTGCGCACCTGAATCTTGTCGCTTTCAGTCCGTGGTTCACATGGATCAGATTTGGTGTGCATGCCGGTGATGAGCCGGGCACCGCGCTCAAAGCTCACATAGGACCAGAGCCACTGCGTCATGACGATCAGCCGATTGCGCAGACTGATCAGGAAGTAAATATGAGCGATGCCCCATATCCACCACGCAAACCATCCTTTGAAACGCAAACGCCCGAACGCGATAACGGCGGTCTTGCGGCCGACCGTGGCAAGCAGGCCGCGGTCTCGGTAGCGAAAGGGTGGCGGCGCAGCCTTGCCGGTGAGACGCGCCTGGATGGCTTTGGCCACATAGGCACCTTGCTGCTTGGCGACGGGGGCGATGCCGGGAAGTGGCTGGCCGGCAACATCATGAGCGAGCGCCGTGTCGCCGATGACGAAAACGTCCTCCATGCCAGCCGGCTGCAAATCCGGTCCGACCATCACGCGGCCAACGCGATCGTCGGCCGCAGCCAGCCAGTTGGCAGCAGGCGAGGCAGTGATCCCTGCCGCCCAAATTACCGTGCCAGCGAACACGCTCTCGTTGCCCAGCATGACCCCTGTCGCGCTGCAGTTAGTGACGGCATGTTGCAGGCGGACATCGACGCCGATTCGCTGAAGGGCCTGCTCCGCATGGCGTGATAGCGGCTCTGGAAAGTTTGGCAGCAAGCGCGGGCCGGCCTCGACCAGCAGCACGTGCGTTTGCTGCGGATCAATGGTGCGAAAGTCAGCCGCGAGTGCCTTGCGTGCCAGTTCGACAACAGAGCCCGCCATCTCTACGCCGGTTGGTCCGCCGCCGACGATGACGATGGTGAGGAGTCGTTCACGCTCGCGCGCATCGGATTCCATCTCCGCGCGCTCGAAGGCGAGCAGGAGACGGCGGCGGATCTCCGTGGCGTCGTCGATTGTCTTCAGCCCGGGCGCATGGGCAGCCCAACTGTCATTGCCGAAATAACCATGGGTCGCGCCAGTCGCGAGTACGAGAATGTCGTAAGGAATTTTTTGCTCCGCCACCATGACGTGTTTGCCAACACCATCGATGCCGGTGACGGCACCCAGCAGCACGCGTGTGTTGCGCTGGTCGCGGACCAGACTTCGAATAGGCCAGGCGATCTCGGCTGGCGACAGGCCGGCCGTCGCCACTTGGTAGAGCAGCGGCTGAAACAGGTGATGGTTTTCTCGGTCGATCAGGGTGATGTCTACCGCTGCCTTGGCAAGCTGCTTCGCAGTACTCAGACCGGCGAAGCCGGCGCCGACGATAACCACGCGCAGGCGTCGGTTAGCGGCACCTAAAAGTTGAGCAACATGGTCAGTTTTACCCGATGCGATACCCTGACTTGGCATCGTGCTATGTTTGTGTAACGGCATGGTAGTTCCTTCCCTGTTGGTTGAGTTTTTGGCCCGATTCTTTGGCTAGCAGCTATCGGCAGAGTCAAATAGTTTCAAGATCGAGGATGGGTTCTCGCCTTAACAGCGCTTTAGGTCAGCTGCCGAATCTGAAATTTTTCGTAGGTCGATTGGCTTGACAGGCATCAACCCAATCTTTGCCTTGGGTTCGGGTCAACACGCGGGTAGAACGGCTGCTTCCCCGCTGTGTGGTCTGTCGCGTCGATGATGGCCGTGATGTCAGGCGCCACTCTTTTCACCATGACTTCAAACCCTTGCCGCAGCGTGACCTGTGACGAGGCGCAGCCTTGGCAGCCGCCGCTCATGGTGATGAAAAGCCTGCCATCCAGCACGTGCAGCAGCGAAATCTTGCCACCATGGTTGGCGATGGAGCGATTGACCTCCCGGTCTAGCAGGGCCTGAACAGCGACGCCAAGTTCGGTGTCCGATCTGGCTGCTGCCGAGCGGTTGGAAACCATCGTCTGCAGGATCGCTGGCAGGCCACTCATCAGCTGCGTGCGGATGGCCGAGCCGATGGCCACTTTGAGCGCCGCCCAAGAAGCCTCCGGTGTCTTGCCAATGGTCACCACGTTGCTGGCAACCAGCACGCTGACCACGCCGCCCAACGCGAACAGCTGCTCGCCCAACGGCGAGCCGGCCGCCGCCGCTCGGTTGGCAAAAAAGCAAGGGTCACCCGCATGCAGGCTGCGACTCACCGTGAACTTGCAGCTGTCGGGATCCGCAAGAGAAGCCTCGGCGCGGATGCTGACCGGCTGACCTGCGCGAGTCAGCGCCGTGGCCTCAGACATCTTCGGCGCCTTGCAGAGCAGCGCGCTCGCCTAATTCGCGCAGGTCGTTGAAGGCATAGATACCGCTGTTGTGGCCGTCGCTCCAGTCGAACTGGATCGCATAGTGGCCAATGCTGGTGATCTGGCGTGGACTCACATCAGCCTGCACCGTCTGCGGGTCGAGCAGCTTGCGCCCGCTCATCTCTTCAACGCACAGGGCGCAGCGACAAGCTAAGCGCAGATCGCGTACATCGAGGTCATCGCGATGGCCGTCTTGCCACAAGATCGACAAGGTGCGCGGATCGCGGCGCAGCAGTCCCACCGGGATGTTGCGTGCACCATACGACTTCACAGCACTTTCGGTCCAAGTCGGCGCGCCATCGTTGCTGTCCCACTTCCAGACAAAGGGCTTGGGCCCCAAATCTGCCGTGTGGAGTTGTGCCACCAGCGCATCGGCGATGGTGCCATAAACACGCGCGCTGGGCGACTTCGGCTGGTCAACGACGATCGGACAACCCTCGTCACCGCAGGTCACAACCTCAGTATCCAGCGGCAGGGCGCCGAGGAACGGCACGCCGAGATCTTGGCTCATTTGCTCACCGCCGCCGTGCCGGAAAATATCGGTGGTCTCGCCGCAGTGCGGACAGGTGAAGGTGCGCATGTTCTCGACAATGCCAAGAATCGGCACTTGTACTTTTTCAAACATGCGCAAGCCGCGGCGGGCGATTTTCAGGCTCACAGCTTGGGGCGTCGTCACGATCACCACGCCCGACAGTGGCAAGCTTTGTGCCAGCGTCAGCTGGGTGTCGCCGGTGCCTGGGGGCAGGTCCAAGATCAGGTAGTCCAGCTCACCCCATTGCACGCCAGAGACGAACATCTTGAGGTACTTGCCGACCATCGGTCCGCGCAGCACCGCCGGCCGGTCGTCGCCGGTCAGCATGCCCATAGACACAACCTTCAGGCCGTAGCGTTCCGCCGGAATCATCCGGCTGTCGGCCGTCATCTCGGGCGGCTCTCCGGTTGGGATACCCAGCATGCCGGGAATGCTCGGGCCGAGGATGTCGGCGTCCACCAGCCCGACGCGAGCGCCGCGCTGCTGCAACGCCAGCGCCAAATTGACGCTGACGGTTGATTTGCCGACGCCGCCTTTGCCGCTGCCGACTGCGATGAGGTGACGGATACCTTGTAGCATGCTAAACCGCCACCACGGCGACGTCGGGCTCGATCGTGCGCACCAAGTTCTGGATGGCGCTCAGCGTTCCCGAAATCGAGCTTGGGCAGCTGCCGCAGGCGCCTTGGTAGTGGATGCTGAGGTAGTTGCCGGACAAGCCCACCACATGCAGGTCACCGCCGTCGGCCTGTAACGATGGCCGGATACGCTGGTTCACAAGCGCGCTGATCACGTCCAGCCGCGCCCTCTCCTCCTCGCTCATGTCTGCGATGGATTCCCGAGCAGCAAATATGGTGGCAGCAGACTGCGCAGCTGCCGCTGGTGCTGCGCGCAAGGGCACGGCAATCAGCCGTACCAGTTCCGGCCAATCGGCACCACCGTCTTGCGTCACGGTCAGGCAGCGATCCACGTAAAACACATTGCTGACATGGGGAATGGCGAACAATGCAGAAGCCAGTGCGTCAGCCGCGGCCTGCTCTGCGTTCTCATAGGAATGCGACACCCCCCAGGTCAGCGGCTCGTGGAGCGTGAACTTGACCGCATTCGGGTTGGGAGTGTCGTCTATATCTGCAATTTTTGGCATTCAAGTCTCCTTATAAAGTTCGAAGTCGAGCTCATACCGCCCTTGCCGAGTTGACCAGCAGCTGCAGTTCGCCCGACTCGTACATCTCGTGCACGATGTCTGCACCGCCCACCAGATCGCCGTTGACGTAGAGTTGCGGAATGGTCGGCCAGTTGGCGTAGGCCTTGATGCCGGCCCGGATCTCTGGGTCGGCCAGCACGTCAATGGTGGAGAAATCGCGTAGGCCGCAGGCTTGGAGCATTTGCAACGTCGCCCCTGAAAAGCCGCACTGTGGGAACTGCGGCGTACCCTTCATGTAGAGCACCACCGGGTTGGCATTGACTTGCGCGTGAATTTTGTCCTGCGTGTTCATGTGGGAGTCCAAAGTTATTGAGGAGTCGTTTTCGCCCAAGCCTCGGGCGTGAAGGTTTGCAGCGACAGCGCGTGGATTTCAGAGCGCATGCGATCGCCCAGCGCTTGGTAGACATGCTGGTGCTGCTGGACGCGGGTTTTGCCCGCAAACAGGAGGCTCACGACCACCGCATCGAAGTGCTGGCCGTCATCGCCTTGCACTTCGGCGTAATCGCAAGACAAGCCATCGAGGATGTAGTTTTTCAGTTCATGGGCAGTCAGCATGTAATTCTTTCTGGTTGTCAGTGGTGATCAACATCACGCTTCGGTGCTGGCCGTGCCCTGCGAATTGAAGGCAGCCTGCAGCGTGTGCCAAGGCAAAATCGCGCATTTGACGCGCGTTGGCAGATCGCACACCCCGGCAAACACCGCCAACCGCCCGATATGGTTGGGCTGGTCAAGGTCCAGCTTGCCGGTTGTCATGGCTAAAAATTCTTGGCTCAGCGCTTGCGCGTCGGCACGCGTCTTGCCCTTCACGGCGGCCGTCATCATCGACGCCGACGCCTTGCAGATGGCGCAAGACTCGCCCTGGAAGGCGATCTGCTCGATGGTTTCACCCTGCAACTGCAACGCCACACTGAGGTGGTCGCCGCACAGCGGGTTGTGGCCCTCGGCGTGATGGCTGGGTTGCTCCAGCGTGCCGAAGTTGCGGGGCTTTTTGTTGTGGTCCAAGATCACTTCTTGGTAGAGCGCTTTGTAATTGGCCATCACGCAAACACTTTCTGCACGCTGCGGATACCGGCGACCAACGCGTCGACATCTGCCATGCGGTTGTAGAACGCAAATGAAGCGCGCGTCGTCGCGGGCACCTTGAAACGCGCCATCACCGGCTGCGCGCAATGGTGGCCGGTGCGCACCGCGATGCCATCTTCGTTCAGCAAGGTGCCGACGTCGTGCGGGTGGACGCCGTCCAGCGTGAAGGACAACACCGCCGCCTTGTTGTTGGCCGTACCGATCAGACGCAGGCCAGGCAGCGCTTCAAGCTGGCGGGTCGCGTACTGTAGCAGCGCATGCTCATGGGAGGCGATGGCGTCCATGCCGATGGACGACAGGTAATCAACCGCCGCGCCCAACCCGACAGCCGCCGCAATCGGCGGTGTGCCGGCCTCGAACTTGTGGGGAATCGTGTTGTAGACAGTTTCTTCGAACGACACCGACAAGATCATGTCGCCGCCGCCCTTGAAGGGCTGCATTTTTTCAAGCAGTTCAGTCTTGCCGTACAGCACGCCAATGCCGGTCGGGCCGCACAACTTGTGGCCCGAGAAGGCGTAGAAGTCGCAGTCCAGGTCTTGCACGTCGACAGCCATGTGCGGCACGGCCTGCGCGCCGTCGACCAGCACCGGCACGCCGTGGCTGTGGGCCATGGCAATCATCTGCTTGACCGGGTTGATGCTGCCGAGGGCATTCGAAACATGGCTCAGCCCGACCAGCTTGGTGCGTGCGTTGAACAGCGGCTCGAACTGCTCTACACAAAGTTCGCCGGCGTCATTGATGGGCAGCACGCGGATTTTGGCGCCGGTTTCTTCGGCCAGCATTTGCCACGGCACGATGTTGGAATGGTGCTCCAGCGTGGTCAAGATGATCTCGTCGCCGGCCTGGATGAACTTGCGGCCGTAGCCATGCATCACCAAGTTGATGGCCTCGGTGGTGCCGCTGGTGAAGATGACTTCTCGCTCGTCGGGCGCATTGATGAAGCGCTGCAACTTGACGCGGGCCGCTTCATAAGATGCTGTGGCTCGCTCAGACAAAGTGTGCACGGCGCGGTGGATGTTGGCGTGCTCGGTGCTTTGGTAGCGCACCATGCGGTCCATGACGGGCTGCGGCATTTGACTTGACGCGGCGTTGTCGAGGTAGACCAGCGGCTGCCCTTGCACTTCAATCTGCAGGATGGGAAAGTCAGCGCGCACACGTTCGACATCGAAGGCGGCGCGGGTCATGTCGGGTTGGCGGGCGTTCATGGCTGACGTCCGGTTTGTGCCAGCATGCGCTGCTGCAACTGGTGCTTGAGTGACGCCACGGGAATGCGCTCGATGATCTCCGCGCCGAAGGCGTAGGTCAGCAGCTTGCGCGCGGCGCTGTCGGACAGCCCACGACTCTGCAGGTAAAAGACCTCATCGGCGTCCAACTGGCCAATCGTGGCGCCGTGCGTGCACTTCACATCGTCGGCAAATATCTCCAACTGCGGCTGGGTGTCGACCTGAGCCCGGCCACTCAGTAGCAGATTGCGACTGGACTGCGCGGAGTCGGTGTGCTGGGCGCCGGGGCGCACCACCACTTTGCCATTGAACACGGCATGCGCGCTGCCGTCGGCGATGCACTTGTGCAGCTGGCGACTGGTGCCGTGCGGCTGGGCATGGTCGATGCAAGTGTGGCTGTCGGCCAACTGGCTACCTGCGAGTAGCGCGAGGCCGTCGACGGCGCACTCGGCACCTTCCGCCAGCACCACGTTGAGGTTGTAGCGCGAGAGCTGCGCACCCATTGCCACACTGACCGATTGGTAGTTCGCAGAACGCCCCACGGACACCGCGCAGTTGGCAATGTGAATCGCCTGCTGACCGTCGCGCTGAACGCGAACATGGGTCACCTGCGCCTGCTCGGCCAGCACGATTTCTGTCACCGGGTTGACCAGGTAGGCCGCGTCTTGCAGCGCCACGTAGTCTTCAATCAGCGTCACGCTGCTGCCCGCTTCGGCCAGCAGCAAGCAGCGCGGGTGGCTGATGGTTTGTGCCTGCGTGGCAATGAACAGCAGGTGCACCGGCGCGGCCAGCGCGACATGGCGCGGCACCACCAGCACTGCCGCATCTTGTAGGTAGGCCGTGTTGAGCGCGGCAAAGACGTTGTCGCCGGTCGCCTGCTGGCCACCCAGTTGGGCGTCTAGTGCGGCTGCATGCTTGCGCATGGCCGTCGGCAAGTCGGTCACCAGCAGGCCGCCCTCGGCGGCTGCGCTGGACAACTGCGGCGCGTGAACACCATCGACAAACACCAGCCGGTACGCGCCGTCATCGAGGACAAACTGTGCGATGTCAGCGGGCTGCAGCCGGGAAGCTGTCAGTACGGGCTGTAAAGTCAGCTGGTGCAGCGGCGTGAGGTCGGTGAAGCGCCAAGCCTCGTCGCGCAGCGTCGGCATGGCGAGTGCGCCCAGCGCTGTTTGCGCCTGTTCGCGCATTGCGTTGACGTGATCCCAAGGGCTGGATGCGAGCAACGGTTGGCCAGCCAGCAAGGTGCCCAAGTGGTCTACGGTGGCTGGCCGAATGGCGGTGGTACTGCTCATGCGCTGACCTCCTCTGCCCTCGCGCCACCGGCTGCCACATGCTCTGCGCTGACCCAGTCGTAGCCGCGTTTTTCAAGTTCGACCGCCAGCGCTTTGTCGCCGGTCTTGATGATACGGCCGGCCTCCATCACGTGGACAAAATCGGGCACGATGTAGTTCAGCAGGCGTTGGTAGTGCGTCACCAGAATGACGGCGTTGTCGGGCGTGATCAGTTGATTCACGC
>JASDRC010000061.1:102615-130171 GCA_041442125.1 Polaromonas sp.
TGGTAGTGCGTCACCAGAATGACGGCGTTGTCGGGCGTGATCAGTTGATTCACGCCCTGCGAGACGATGCGCAAGGCATCGATGTCCAAGCCAGAATCGGTCTCGTCCAAAATTCCCAGACGCGGCTCTAGCAACGCCATTTGCAAAATCTCGTTGCGCTTTTTCTCACCGCCCGAAAACCCTTCGTTGACGCTGCGGTCCAGAAAATCAGGGCTCATCTCCAGCAGCTTCATTTTTTCGCGCACAAAGTCGTCGAACTCCAACGGGTCCAGTTCTTCCTGACCGCGCTGCGCTTGCAGGGTGTTGTAGCTGAGGCGCAAGAACTGGCTGTTGGCCACGCCGGGGATTTCAATCGGGTA
Organism: Polaromonas sp.; assembly: GCA_041442125.1. Taxonomy (GTDB): domain Bacteria; phylum Pseudomonadota; class Gammaproteobacteria; order Burkholderiales; family Burkholderiaceae_C; genus Polaromonas. Next base: position 102,975 of record JASDRC010000061.1, read on the forward strand.
TTGAAAGCCCAGAAACACGCCAGCCAAGGCGCGCGCTTCAGGCGCCATAGCCAGCAAGTCTTGACCTTCAAACTGCACCGTTCCGGCGGTGACCGTATAGGCCGTGTGACCAGCCAGCGCTTTGGCAAAGGTGCTCTTGCCCGAGCCGTTGGGCCCCATGATGGCGTGCACTTCACCGCGCCTGACGGTGAAGTCCAAGCCTTTGAGAATATCGATGCCATTGACGCTGGCGCACAGGCCACGCACTTCGAGTAAAACTGGGCTGTTGGCGTTGATCATCCGACCGCTCCTTCTAGTTTGAAGCCGAGCAGTTGGGTCGCTTCGACCGCGAACTCCATCGGCAATTGTTGAAAAACGTCTTTGCAGAATCCATTGATGATCATGGAGACCGCCGCTTCAGCGCTGATGCCGCGCTGGGCAAAATAAAACAGCTGGTCTTCGCCGATCTTGGAGGTCGAGGCCTCGTGCTCGACCTGGGCGGTCGGGTTGCGCACCTGGATGTAGGGAAAGGTGTGGGCGCCCGACTTGTCGCCGATCAACATCGAATCGCACTGCGAATAATTGCGTGCGCCGGTGGCCGTAGGCGCCACCTTGACGAGGCCGCGGTAGCTGTTGCTCGACTGCCCGGCGGAGATGCCCTTGCTGACGATGGTGCTGCGCGTGTTCTTGCCCAAGTGGATCATCTTGGTGCCGGTGTCCGCTTGTTGGTGGTGGTTGGTCACCGCCACCGAATAGAACTCGCCAACAGAGTTGTCACCGCGCAAAATCACCGAGGGATACTTCCAGGTGATGGCCGAACCTGTCTCGACTTGTGTCCAAGAGATGCGTGAGTTCACGCCCTTGGCCAGACCGCGCTTGGTGACAAAGTTGTAAATACCGCCGACGCCGTTTTCATCACCCGCGTACCAGTTCTGCACGGTGGAGTACTTGATGTCGGCGTTGTCCAGCGCCACCAGTTCGACCACGGCGGCATGCAGCTGGTTGCTGCTGAACGCAGGTGCCGTGCAGCCTTCGAGGTAAGACACCGAAGCGCCCTCTTCGGCCACGATCAACGTGCGCTCAAACTGGCCCGACTCTTCGGTGTTGATGCGAAAGTAGGTCGATAAATCCATAGGGCACTTAACGCCCTTGGGGATGAAGCAAAACGAGCCGTCGGTGAACACCGCTGAATTGAGGGCGGCATAGTAGTTGTCGCCCGTAGGAATCACCGTGCCCAGGTACTTTTTCACCAGCTCCGGGTGTTCCTGTACGGCCTCAGACATCGAGCAAAAAATGATGCCCACCTCCGCCAGCTTGGCTTTGTAGGTGGTGGCCACCGAGACGCTGTCAAAAATCACGTCGACCGCCACGCCGGCCAGCGCCATGCGTTCGTGCAGCGGCACTCCGAGTTTTTCAAAGGTCCGCAGCAACTCGGGGTCGACTTCGTCCATGCTGCTGAGCTTGGGCTTTTGCTTGGGCGCAGCGTAATAGCTGATGGCCTGAAAGTCGATCTTCGGGTAACGCACGTTGGGCCAAGTCGGCTCGGTCATTTTCAGCCAAGCTTGGTAGGCTTGGAGACGGAAGTCGAGCAACCACTTGGGCTCCTTCTTCTTGGCAGAAATCATCCGAATCGTGTCTGTGCTCAGGCCCTTGGGCGCGACGTCGGATTCGATGTTGCTGACAAACCCGTGCTTGTAGGGCTGGTTGACCAGTTGCTGCAGAAGTTCACTCATGGGGCTTCTCCCACAGGGCTTGGTTTTTTCTTGACGTTGAAGCTCTCGCCGCAGCCACATTCGCTGTCGACATTCGGGTTGTCGAACTTGAAGCTTTGTTTGAGTCCTTCGGTGACGAAGTCGATGCGCGACCCGTCGAGATATTCAAGGCTGGCGGCATCGATCGCGATGCGCGCACCGTGCGACTCGAAGCTGTGATCGTTCGGTCCAAGCTCGTCGATGAGGTTAAAGGTGTGCGCCAGGCCCGTGCAGCCCACCTTTTTGACGCCGATGCGCAGGGCAATGCCCTTGCCGCGCTTTTCTAGCTGACGCTGGATCTGCAGCGCTGCGTTTTGGGTCAATGTCATGGTCATTGGTCAAACTCCTGTGTTGCTGTTGGGAGGTATGTCCCCAGTGGATAAGTGGATTCCCGACTAATTTAGTCAACTATAGGTATTAATACTAACGGAGTCAACCGCCGCTGCATTGCCACTGGAGAGAAAGGGGGTACTTGGCGCGATCAAGGGCTGAGCCATGCGGCACAATTTCCGCATGACCCGCCATCGCCACAGCACCCTTGATCTACCACCCGTTGCGGTCAAGCGTGATCTCGCTGAGACGATGCCCGCGCGGGCCGATTCAAAGGCAAGTCGGGTCACAGGCCAATTCCGCCCGCGAATCACCCTGCAAACCTTGGACCGTGGCCAAGGACTCCTAGGGCTCAAGCCGCAAGGCAAGCTAGGCCCCCGCGGGGACAGCGTAACGCTGGCCCAGTTCGACTGGACCTACCAGACCGCGGCGGGCGATCGCTGGCAAACGGCTGCCCCCACCTCCATCCTGAACAGCCGTCCGCCGGCGACTCAACAACTGTTCGATACCAATGGCCCAGGGCTGCAGCTGGAGCGCGATCTGGCCGCCGAAGCTGACGCCATGGACCTGGTCTGGGAGCTGGGCTTTGTCCCATTGGAAGAAAGCTCTTTTCAATGGCGCAGCCCCGACCGCAGCCCCGCGCTCGGCTCGGTCTGGACGCTGCCGCAAGAAGCCTTTTTTGGGGAGTTTTGGGCCGACCAAATACCGCGGTTGCAGGCCAAAGGTTGGGCTGTGGTGGTGCAACCTGGCTTTGCGCATGAAAGCGTGCCGGTGCAACGCTGGAAGCTGGTGGTCAGGCCTGACACCGGTGAAGTGCTGGGCAAGGAACTGGACAGTCTTCAGGCTAAACCCGCGCGCGGAGCAGGCAAGCTGCAACTGCCTGAACGCGAAGGCGCTTGGCTGCTCAGCCTTGGCATTGAGATTGACGGCCAAACGCTGGACTTGGCCCCGATGCTGGCCGACCTGCTGCGCCGCGACGCCCGCTGGCTCAACACGGCGCAAATTGCCGCTATCGACGACCTCGCCGTCGTGTCTTTGCGTGCGCCGGGTGGCAAGCGCATCGATGCGCCAGCCGCGCCACTCAAAGCCATCGTCGGCTCCATGCTGGACTTGTTGACCGACCCGCTTCGCAACCCGCATCAAGCCGCACTTCGGCTGGGTGCTTGGGAGGCGCGTCGGCTTGATGCTTTGCGTGCATCCCTGCTGGAGGCCCATCGCGTGGGCCCGCACAACACTTGGCAACTTGAGGGCGATCTGGGCTTGGCCAGCTTGGCCAAACGTTTGAAAGTCTTGGGCGCGCCGCAAGCGGTGGCTGCACCCGAAGGCCTGCAAGTGCAACTGCGTCCTTATCAGTTGGCAGGACTGGCTTGGCTGCAATACCTGCGCGCACAAAGCTTGGGCGGCATTCTGGCCGACGACATGGGCTTGGGTAAAACCGCGCAGGCATTGGCCCATGTCTTGACCGAAAAGAACGCAGGCCGACTGGATCTACCGGTGCTGGTGGTGCTGCCGACATCCCTCATCTTCAACTGGCAGGTAGAAGCTAAGCGCATGGCCCCTGGCCTGCGCTTGCTGTCTTTACAAGGGCCGCAGCGTGAAGCGCTGTTTGCGCAAATGCCGGCGCACGACGTGGTGCTGACCACTTACCCGCTGCTCTGGCGTGACACCGAGGCACTGGCCGCACAGCACTTTCACTTGGTGATTTTGGACGAAGCACAAATGGTGAAAAACGCCGGCAGCCGCAGCGCCCGCGCCCTACGCCGCCTGCAGACCCGGCACAGCCTGTGCCTGACCGGCACACCGATGGAAAACCACCTTGGCGAATTGTGGGCACAGTTTGACTGGTTGATGCCCGGCTTTTTGGGCGACGCCCGCCACTTTGCCGTTCAGTGGCGCAAGCCGATCGAAGAAAACGGAGAAACCTTGCGCGCGGTACTGCTGGCGCAACGCGTGCGTCCATTTATTTTGCGCCGACGCAAACAAGATGTGGCCAGCGAACTGCCAGCGCGCACCGAAGTGATCCAGCGTGTGCGCTTGCAAGGCCAGCAACTCGAACTGTACGAAAGTGTTCGCGTGGCGGTCGATGTTCAAGTGCGCCGCGTGCTGCAGCGCAAGAGCTTTAACGGCGCACAAGTCAGCATCTTGGATGCGCTGCTCAAGCTGCGCCAAGTCTGCTGCGACCCGCACCTGGTCAAAGGCAGCCAATCTGGCCCGACCATGGAGCGTGCCAAGCTGACGCAGTTGACCGACATGCTGCCCACCCTGGTGGAACAAGGCCGCCGCGTGCTGGTGTTTTCGCAGTTCACAGAGTTGCTGGACCTGATTGCAGACCAACTGCTGCTACTGAAATTGCCGTTTCTAAGCCTGACCGGCAAGACCGCTACCAAGGAGCGCGGCAAAGTGGTTCAGCGGTTTCAAGCGCAAGAAGTTCCTGTGCTGCTGGTCAGCCTGAAAGCCGGCGGCCTTGGCCTGAACTTGACAGCCGCCGACACCGTGATTCACATGGACCCGTGGTGGAACCCCGCCGTGGAAGAGCAAGCCACCGCGCGCGCCCACCGGATTGGCCAAGACCGGCCTGTGCTGGTTTACAAGCTGGTCGTCGAAGGCAGTATTGAAGAGCGCATGTTGGCGTTGCAGGCGCGCAAACTGGCGCTAACCCACAGCGTGCTGGGGCACGATGCCGAAAGTGCGCTCAAATTTGACGCAGTGGATTTGAATGCGTTGCTCGCACCCCTCAGTGTTCATGCGACACTCAGTCAGCAACGTTAAAAGCTGCAGACCCTCACTGAAACCCCACAAGAAATCCGCCAGCGCATGGGGATGGCTGGCACCCTAATTTCCCGGAAAATGCGTTACCTCACGGGTTGCGCTACAAACGGTGTCCAGCATGTTCTGGCATAGACAAAGCGTTACACATGACTGCCTTTCCAATCAATGTCTTTTACGAATTCAATCGCCTCAGCCTGCGACAGAGGGCGTTCTGATGTGGCCTTACTTGACCCAGCTGTTGATCGCTGGCAACGTTGGGATCATGGTGTTTTTCACCGTCGCGGTTGCACCCACCATCTTCACGGCCTTGCCGCCGGAGTGGTCAGCGGCCTACGTGCGCAAGTTCTTTCCCAAATACTTTTTCTTTTTGGGCGTCACCACAGCAGCAGCAGCGGCGGCTTTTGCCGGAGGAACTGACACTGTCGGCTTGGCAGCACTGACGGGGTGCGCTTTGGTTTTCTTTTTCAGTTGTTTTTGGCTCACACCGCGCATCAACAGAGCCCGCGACGACAAACAAGCCACCGCATTCAAGACGCTGCATTGGGTCAGCGTTGGGCTCAACATGACGCAGTTGGTGATTTTCATCTGGCTGTTGTTTGCTGCAGGTTGAGCGATATGTATGAGCCACGAGCCAACACGCCGGCTGCAAATGGCGAAGCGATGACCTTACAGTTTGACCCTGCGTTAGCCGCCAATCGCACAGCGGCGCTGGCGCGTATTGCTCGTGTCCAACCGGCTGCATATGCGCGCACGCGCAATGACATCGGTGGCGCGGTGACAGGTTTGTCGCCCTATTTGACCCATGGCTTGATGACGATGCGCGAGGTTCTGGTCGAATTACTGAAACTTGAACCGCTGGCAGTGGGTCACAAGTTGGTCTATGAATTGGGTTGGCGAGAGTTCTTCCGTCACGCGTGGTCGCATGCAGGAGATGGCATCCTGCAGTCCCTGCACCCAGGCCTGCTGCCAGACGAAGCCTATGCCACGGTGTTGCCAGCCGACATTCGCCAAGCACGGACCGGCGTGCCTGTTATTGATCAGACCGTGCGCTCACTTTACGCCACCGGGACACTGCACAACCATGCAAGGATGTGGCTTGCAAGCTATGTAGTGCATGTACGCCAAGTGCATTGGCGTGCAGGTGCCGACTGGTTAGTGGCGCATCTGCTTGACGGCGACCTCGCCAGCAATCATCTCAGTTGGCAGTGGGTCGCAGGCACTGGCAGTCACAAGCCGTACTTGTTCAATGCCGACAACGTGGCGCGTTATGCCCCGGTTCATTGGCACAGTCACGGTTCGGTTATCGATCTATCCTATGAACGGTTGGACCTGATGGCTCGCACTGCCAACACCAAGTCAAAGACATCCACCCGAGCCAATTTTGCGGCCGCTGAGTTGACACCTGAGCCCTCACTGCACTTTAGCCCGCCATCAGACCTTCATTTGAACGCACCAGATGCGGCCGCGGTACAACAGCTCAAGGGACGTGACGTCTGGTTGGTGCATCCATGGGCACTGCGCGCGCCACCGGCAGACCTGAATAAAGATGCGGTGCTGATTGGTGTGTACCTGCGCGAGCACCACGAAACCTGGCCTTGGTCTGAGGCTCGCTGGCGTTGGGCCGACAGCGCCATGGCCGAAGTGACTCAGCAACGCTGGTGGGTCGACTCGGTGAGTCTCAGCACAGCCTTGATGGGCGCTGCGAGTGTTCGCAGTGTTGAAGACCCGCACATGACCCGATGGTTAAAGCCTGTGGCTCAGTTAGACCGCGCACCCTCCCTGTTCCCGCAGGTAGATCGGCCATGCACCAGTTTCTCACAGTGGTGGACACGCGCTACCCGCGGCATTAGCACAGCCGAAGACTTATTGGCGCGCCCACTCTGATTTTTTTCTCTAAACCTTCTAGGATCATTCATGACTACAAACGACATCGCACTCGTGACCGGTGCGCGTGGCGGCATAGGCCGAGCACTGGTGGCTCGACTGCGCTCACGAGGCCTGCGCGTGGCAGCGGTTGGTCGCGACTTGACCACGCTGAATGACGTTCCCGCCGACGCCCACATTGCCGCGGACATGACCACACCGGAGGGCGCTGCAGCAGCGTTCGAAGCCTGCCGTGAGCAGCTGGGCGCTGCGCCGTCGTGGTTGGCCCATGCCGTCGGCAGCACCCTGATCGCACCGCTGCACCGCACGCGGGCTGAACAAGCAAGAGAGGTGCTGCGCATCAATCTTGAAAGCAGTCTTTGGACTTTGCAGGCCTGGATCGCGTCGCTGAATGGCGCGCCCGGCGCAGCGGTATTTGTCAGCTCGGTTGTGGCGCGCATAGGCGTTGCCAATCACGAGGCCATTGCCGCCGCCAAGGGTGGCGTTGAGGCTTTGGTCCGAGGCGCTGCTGCCACATACGCAGCACAAGGCCTGCGCATCAATGCGGTGGCGCCTGGCATGACAGAAACCCCCATGACGCAGAGCATGCTAAAAATCCCAGCGATGCGTGAGGGTGCCGCCAAGCAGTACCCCCTTGGTGGCGTCCAAACGGCTGACGAGGTCGCTGCTGCGATGGACTGGCTGCTGTCAGACAATGCTGCGCGGCTCACCGGTCAGGTCTTGGCTGTCGATGGCGGCTTCACGACGGTGCGTCCCTTGGTGAGGTGAAGCCCGACATTTGGACCGAGCGAATGCGCACCCATGCAAAGCGCATGGCCTGCAGATTGTCCTCACCCAACAGGTGTTCGCGCGTGCTGGCATTGGCTTCTGGCGAGCGCTAAGACGCGAAGGCCTTGCCAAGCGTCGACCGCTGATCTGGATTGTCGATTTCAAGCCGATCCCGTCTAAATTCGAGATCAAAGCCAGAAGCGCCTGCGCCTCTCTGATTCCATTGATGAGAGAGCGCGAGCCTAACCGACGACGTGTAGCGAATTATTCAACAGGTACAAACGCCTAAAACGCCGGCCCAAATATCTAAACAGCCTGCCGGTTACTCATCCCGGATCGACAGCGTTCGATTGGCACGCAGCGCCAGCAAGGTGCATACCGCGCCGGATAGCAGGTAAACGGTCACAGCTACCAGGCCAAAGCGCGCGGACAAACCCAGCGCCACCAGCGGTGCAAAAGCGGCCCCAATCAGCCAGGCCAGGTCGGCTGTCAGGGCCGCGCCGGTGTAGCGCAAGCGGGGCAGGAAATTGGCGGTCAAGGCGCCCGCCGCCTGGCCATACGACAGACCCAGCAGCACGAAACCGACCAGGATGAAGGCGTCTTGCCCCAGCGTGCCACCGCTCAGCAACAAGGGGGCGAACAGACCAAACACGCCAATCAGCACCGCCAGCAGGCCCAGCGTTCGCCGCCGCCCGATGCGGTCGGCCAGCAGACCAGACAGTGGCATGGCAGCCGCTGCTAGCAACGCGCCGACGCATTGCACGACCAAAAACTCGCCAATCACCTGCTCAGAGTACAGCATCACCCAGGACAAGGGAAACACCGTGACGATGTGAAACAGGGCAAAACTTGCCAGTGCCGCGAAGGCGCCCAGCACCACGTTATTGCCTTGGGTACCGAGCAGCTCACGAGTGCTGCAGGGCCGCAGCTCGTTGGCGTCGAGCTCGCGTTCGTATTCTGGTGTGACAACCAGGCGCAAACGAACAAACAAGGCCACGACGTTGATGGCAAAAGCGGCAAAGAACGGGTAGCGCCATCCCCAGCCGAGGAACTCCTGGCTGGTCAGGCTGCTCCAGAGGTAAGCAAACAAGCTGCAGGCGATCAAAAAGCCCAACGGCGCGCCAAGCTGGCCCAGCATGGCGTACCAACCGCGGCGCTTTTCGGGCGCGCTCAGCGCCAGCAGCGAGGGCAGTCCGTCCCAAGAGCCGCCGAGGGCCAGGCCCTGGCCGATACGACACAGCGCCAGCAAAGCAACCGCGCCAATGCCAAGTGTCTGGTAGCTGGGCAGCAGGGCCATGCTGGCCGTCGAACAGCCCAGCAAGAGCAAGGCCAGGCCGAGCTTGGCGCTGCGGCCGTAGCGGCGTTGCAACCACATGCCGACAACTGTGCCAAGCGGGCGCACCACGAAGGCCAGCGCGAAAAGCGTGAACGCGTAAATCGTTCCCTGCAGGCGGTCGACGAACGGGAAGAACACGCCGGGAAAGACCAACACACAGGCGATGCCGAAGACGAAAAAGTCGAAATACTCGGAGGCTCTTCCTATCACTACCCCTACGGCAATGTCGCCAGGGGCAATGCTGTGGGTGTTATGCGTCCTGCGCTGCGCATCAAAACGGGACGGCCTGCGGGGCTCGGCAGGCGCGTTTAGAGGGGGTGACAGACCAGGAGCAGATGAATTTGACATCGTTGGAAGCATGAAGAATGTAGAGGAGGCATTGGACAATATGTCCAATGGTTGACATGCATCAATGAGGCTACAGTCGTCTATAAATCGCAATTGGCATTAACCCTTGCCTTGAACCATTACAAATGTCATACCTGTCACCCAGCTTCTCTATCCTCAGACGCATCATTTTGGCAGCGGCAGTGCTGCCCTTAGCGGCATGCAACACCATCGTCATGTCGCCTTTCGGCGACATTGCAAAGCAGCAGTCCCAACTGATCGTCGTCGCAGTCTCGCTGATGCTGCTGATTGTTGTACCGGTGATCGTCCTGACCCTGTGGTTTGCCTGGTACTACCGACGAGCTAACCAGAACGCAGTCTATACGCCGGAATGGGACCATTCGACGCGCCTTGAATTTGTGATCTGGGGCGCACCATTGTTGATCATCATCGTCCTGGGCACCATCACTTGGATCAGCACGCATAAGCTTGACCCCTACCGGCCACTTGAACGGATCGACGCCACTCGGCCCTTGGCGGAAGGCGTTAAGCCATTGGTGGTTGAGGTTGTGGCTCTGGACTGGAAGTGGCTGTTTGTCTACCCTGAGCTTGGCATTGCCACGGTGAATGAGTTGGCCGCGCCAGTGGATCGGCCCATCGAATTCAAGATCACGTCATCTACAGTGATGAATTCGTTCTACATTCCCGCGTTGGCTGGCCAAATCTATGCCATGCCTGGAATGCAAACCAAACTGCATGGCGTGATCAACACCGCTGGTGTCTACGACGGATTTTCCGCCAATTACAGCGGCGAAGGATTCTCAAAAATGCGTTTCAAGTTTCTGGGGTTGTCGCCGGCAAACTTTGATAAGTGGATAGAAGCCACAAAGGCGTCAGGCAATCTGCTGGGCCGCACCGAATACCTTAAGTTGGAGAAACCCAGCGTGGCCGAACCCGTTCGGCGCTTTGCCAGCGTGGACGCCGGCTTGTACCAAGCTATCTTGAACCGCTGCGTTGACAGCAGCAAGATGTGCATGGATCAGATGATGTCCATCGATGCAACGGGCGGCTTAGGCAAGGGCGGCATTGACGGCTTGTCGGCGAAGCCCTGGCGCGACACACAGCGCACTTTCGTAGCCGCCCTGTGCACACCGGCCAACCCCGATGGCAACACGCTCCTGGCCGAGAGTTCACAGCCCTGAAGGCTGGCTGACAGTTCATCAAAAGTACCTGAGACCATCCATGTTCAATTCTCAAACTCTCTTACCACTGATATTCGGCCGACTTGGCCCGGATGCGATACCCTACGATCCGATCGTCCTGGCCACCCTGGCCATGATGGTGCTGGGCGGTATTGCACTGACCTCGGCGATGACCTACTTTCGTGTTTGGGGACCGTTATGGCGGAACTGGATCACCAGCATCGACCATAAGAAAATCGGCATCATGTACATCATCCTGGGAATAGTGATGTTGTTGCGCGGCTTTGCCGATGCGCTGCTGATGCGTGCCCACCAAGCGACCGCTTTCGCCGAAAACGCCGGGTTTTTGCCACCCCACCATTACGATCAGATCTTCACCGCCCACGGTGTGTTGATGATTTTCTTTGTCGCCATGCCAATGGTCACCGGCTTCATGAATTACGTGGTGCCGCTGCAAATTGGTGCACGCGATGTGTCATTCCCATTTTTGAACAACCTCAGTTTCTGGATGACCGCCAGCGGTGCAGTGCTGATGATGGTGTCGTTGTTTGTGGGCGAATTCGCCACCACTGGCTGGCTGGCCTATCCACCGCTGTCGGGCATCTTGCAAAGCCCGGGCGTGGGCGTTGATTACTACATCTGGGCATTGCAAATTGCCGGAGTTGGTACCTCGCTGTCCGGAATCAACCTGATTGCGACCATCATTAAGATGCGGGCACCCGGCATGACCATGATGAAAATGCCCATCTTCACTTGGACCGCACTGTGCACCAACGTGCTGATTGTGGCGGCTTTCCCAGTCCTGACCGCTGTGCTGGGGCTGCTCACCCTTGACCGCACGGTGGGCACCAACTTCTTCACCAACGACCTGGGCGGCAACGCCATGATGTATGTCAACCTGATCTGGATTTGGGGTCACCCAGAGGTTTATATCCTGATCCTGCCTGCGTTTGGTATCTTTTCGGAAATTGTGTCCACCTTCAGTCACAAGCGTCTGTTTGGCTACGCCTCCATGGTGTACGCCACGGTGGTGATCACGATACTGTCTTACGTGGTGTGGCTGCACCATTTCTTCACCATGGGTTCGGGTGCCAGCGTGAATGCCTTTTTCGGCATCACCACCATGATCATCTCGATACCCACCGGCGCCAAGATATTTAACTGGTTGTTCACCATGTACCGCGGCCGCATCGTTTTCGATGTGCCGATGCTCTGGTCTGTCGGCTTCATGGTCACCTTCGTGATCGGCGGAATGACCGGTGTGTTGCTGGCGATACCGGCAGCCGACTTTGTGTTGCACAACAGTCTGTTTTTGATTGCCCACTTTCACAACGTGATCATTGGTGGTGTCTTGTTTGGCATGTTCGCCGGCATCAACTACTGGTTTCCCAAAGCCTTCGGCTACAAACTCGATGCATATTGGGGCAAGTGGTCGTTCTGGCTGTGGCTGGTGGGTTTCTACCTCGCCTTCATGCCGCTGTATGTACTTGGCCTGATGGGTGTGACCCGGCGCATGAGCCACTTTGACGACATGTCCCTGCAAATCTGGTTCCAAGTTTCCGCCTTCGGTGCCGGACTGATCGCGCTGGGTATTGCCGCCTTCCTTGTCCAACTGGGGGTGAGCTATCGCAACCGGGTGCAGCTGCGTGACGTGACCGGCGACCCATGGGATGGACGCACGCTTGAATGGTCAACGGCTTCGCCACCGCCCGATTACAACTTCGCCTTCACGCCAGTGGTGCATGAGCTTGATGCCTGGCACGACATGAAACAGCGCGGCCACCAGCGGCCAGTGCAGGGCTTCAAGCCGATCCACATGCCGAAAAACACACCAGCCGGCTTCATCGTTTCGATGCTGTGCGCAGCACTGGGCTTCGCGGTGATATGGCATATGTGGCTGATTGCCGGTCTGGCGTTCATTGCAACGTTGGCCTTTGTGATTTTCCACACCTTTAATTACAAGCGCGACTTTTACATCGCTACCAGCGAGGTCGAGCACATCGAAGGCAAGCGCACTGCGCTGCTGATGGCTTAGTTCAGTCCAATCCTTTCAGGTCAATAACTATGCAAATATCTCCAACCCTGGCGGCCGACGGCCCGGTCCGCTTTTACGATGACGGTGAACACCACCCCCAGCAGGGCACGCTGCTGGGGTTCTGGATTTACCTGATGAGCGACTGCCTGATCTTCGCAGTCCTGTTCGCAGTCTATGCGGTGCTGGGTCGCAGCTACGCAGCCGGCCCGTCAGGTGCCGACTTGTTCAACTTGCCACTGGTTGCAGCTAACACAGCCCTGCTTTTGTTTTCTTCCGTTACCTATGGCTTGGCCATGATCGGCATGCAGCATGGGCATAAAAAGGCAGTGCTTGGCTGGCTGGCCGCTACCGGTGTACTCGGAGCAGCCTTTCTGGGCTTGGAATTATTCGAGTTTTACCACCTGATTGCTGAGGGCGCCGGGCCGCAGCGCAGCGCATTCCTTTCTTCGTTCTTCACGTTGGTGGGTACACACGGCCTGCATGTTACGTTTGGCATGATCTGGCTGGTGACCTTGATGGTTCAAGTGAACCGGCTTGGACTGACCACGGAAAACAAGCGCCGGTTGATGTGTCTGTCCATGTTTTGGCACTTTCTGGACGTGATCTGGATTGGTGTTTTCACCTTTGTTTATTTGATGGGAGTACTGCCATGAGCGAACACCTCGACGCCGCTGGCGGCCACAGCGACTACCACGCGACCGCTAAAAGCTACCTGATCGGTTTTTTTCTGTCAGCAGTGCTCACGGCTATCCCCTTCTGGCTTGTCATGGGCAAGGTGCTGCCCACTTCAGGCATCACCTCCCTGGTCGTGCTGGGGTTCGCCACGGTCCAGATTGTTGTGCACATGATTTACTTCCTGCACATGAACACACGGGTCGAGGGCGGCTGGTCCATGCTGGCGCTGCTGTTCACCGGCGTGTTGGTGTTGATTTTGCTGGCCGGGTCGATCTGGGTGATGTACAACCTCAATACCAACATGATGCCAGCGCACGACATGACGGAAATGCGTAACATGCCCTGATCCATGACCCAAGACACACGCGCCAACTCCGACCACACCGCGCGACCCGCCAAACTGGTTTGGGTCCTGTGTTTGCTGTTGTTGGCATCGGCTTTGTTTGTCGGCTTGATGCTGCTGGGGGGCTGGCAGGTTCAGCGTCTGCACTGGAAGCTGGCTTTGATTGAGCGGGTCGAGCAACGTGTGACTGCAGCGCCGGTGGCAGCGCCCGGCCCCGCCGAGTGGTCATCTGTGAGTCGTGAGTCGAATGAATACAGCCGGGTTCAACTGGCTGGGGTTTTTGACCACAGCCGCGAAACGCGGGTTCGTGCCAGCACCGTGCTGGGCCGGGGTTTTTGGGTGATGACGCCCCTGCAAACAAGCACGGGTTTTTGGGTTTTGGTGAATCGTGGCTTCGTGCCCGAGGCGGATAGCGGTCCAGCATCGCGTCCGGGCAATGTTGATCCCCAAGTCGTCACGGGTTTGCTGCGACTCAGCGAGCCCGGTGGCAGTTGGCTGCAGCGCAATGACGCGGCGGCAGATAATTGGTATTCGCGGGACGTGCAAGCGATAGCAGCCAAAGTCAAGCTGACCTCCAAACCATTGGCACCCTATTTTATTGACACCGTCGCATCACCCGATGCGCCGGCTTGGCCGCGCGGCGGTCTAACGGTGCTCAACTTCAACAACCACCATCTGGTCTACGCCATCACTTGGTTTGTGCTGGCGGCCATGGTGGTGGCAGCAGCGGCTTACCTGGTTTTTTCCGAGCGACGGTTGCGCGCCTTGGCAACACGTCGAAAACCGGCTGCCACGCATGCTTGAACTTTCGCCGTCCATGTCGACTTTGCCATCACAGCGTTTTGCCAGCGATACGCTGAACGGGGCTGGGAGTGACGCTGGTGACGCCACAGAAATTCTGTCGGGGCGAGGTAATTTGCTGCAGCTGGTTCAGCTGCGCTGGCTGGCTGTGGTCGGTCAATTGGCGACGATATTGGGTGTTCAATTTGGCTTGGACGCCGAACTCCCCTTGACTGAAATGTTGCTGCTGGTGGCAACGCTGAGCCTCTTCAACTTGGCCAGTTGGCTGCGTTACCGCACGGCTGCGGGTGAAATTGCCAACGGCGAGTTGTTCACCGGCTTGCTGGTCGACGTGGCGCTGCTGAGTGCCTTGCTTTACTACAGCGGCGGGATTGCCAACCCGTTCATTTTTTTGTATCTTTTGCAGGTGGCGGTGGGCGCTGTTTTGCTCAAGCCGCGCTACATCTGGACCATGGTGGTGCTGACCAGCGCCTGCTTCATGGTGCTGACCCGCTGGCATCTGCCCTTGATCCTGCCACAGCTGGTGGGACCGACACTGTCGCTGCATTACATTGGCGGGTTGATGGTTTGCTTCGCGCTGAATGCGGCCCTGCTGGTGATCTTCATTCACCGCATCGGCAGCAACTTGCGTCAACGTGACGCTCGCTTGGCTGATTTGCGCCAGCGCGCAGCCGAAGAAGAGCACATCGTGCGCATGGGCTTGCTGGCCACCGGCGCCGCCCACGAACTCGGCACGCCGCTCGCCACTTTGGCGGTGATTTTGGGTGATTGGTCACACAGCGCACCCTTGGCCAAAGACCCTGTCTTGCTGGATGAGATCAAGCTGATGCAACTGCAACTGCAGCGCTGCAAGACCATTGTCAGCGGCATTTTGATGTCGGCAGGCGAGGCCCGCGGCGAGGCCCCAGTGGCGACAACGTTGCATCTTTTTCTCGACCAACTGGTCGACGAATGGCGCCGCGCACAGCCAACGCAACGGCTCGACTACCAGCGCAATGACTGGCTGGACAGACCGATTGTGTCTGACTCGGCCCTCAAACAGATGGTCCGCAATGTGCTGGACAACGGCATTGACGCCGCGCCTCTCATGCCCTTGCAGCTGCGTGTTGACTGCACTGACAACTGGCTGACGCTGTGTATCCGCGATGCAGGCCCGGGCTTTAGCCCCGACATACTGGCCAATTTCGCCAAGCCTTACTATTCCACCAAGGGCCGTACCGGCAGTGGGCTGGGCCTTTTTTTATCGGTCAATGTGGCGCGCACTTTGGGCGGCAAGATCAAAGCCAGGAACATGGCAGGCGGTGGCGCCGAGGTGGTGATCAAACTGCCGCTGGCCGCACTGACTCTGCGCGAAAGGAATGAGCATGGAAACTGAACGGCGTCTGCTGATTGTCGAAGACGACGACGCCTTTGCGTTGACCTTGAGCCGCTCGTTTGAGCGGCGCGGCTACCAAGTCAAACGCGCCGCAGGTCTGGTCGAGGTACCTGCACTGCTGCTGGCCCACCGGCCCCAATACGCAGTGGTCGACCTGAAGCTGGCAGCTGGCGCGTCCGGCCTGAGTTGCGTGCAACTGTTGCACGCACACGATGCGCTGATGTTGATCGTGGTGCTGACCGGTTACGCCAGCATCGCCACAGCGGTCGAAGCCATCAAACTGGGCGCGCGACATTACTTGGCCAAGCCGGCCAATACCGACGACATCGAAGAGGCTTTCGCCCGCGGCCAAGGCGACGCAGCGGTGGGACTGACGACGCGGACAACCTCCGTCAAGACGCTGGAATGGGAGCATATCCACGAAGCCTTGGCAGCGGCCGACTTCAATATTTCAGAGACAGCAAGGCGTTTGGGCATGCACCGCCGCACGCTGGCACGCAAGCTAGAAAAGCAGCGCATTAAATAGCAGATGCCCAACTTGGGCGGGCCAGCATTTTTTCATGCGCCACTTCACTGAACCCCAAAAACACTGGTTGACGATTGCCGGTCTGTGGTGTTTCATGCTGATCGGTATTTACCTGGCCCACCGAAAATAAGTCGGTAAAGCCACGGCAGACAGAGCGGTGCTGATGTTTGGCAGTAGCTTGGCTTTTTTTTACCGGCCATGGTCATCTTGATTTGGTTGGTTTGGACCCGCCAGCTACGCAAGCTGTCGCGACTGCCGTGGGTCAGCAGACTGTTGCTGTTGGCGGCGATTGCCCCGCCCTGGTTTGTACCGGCGCAACTCAAATACCCCGGATTTTTTAACTACATCATCATCAAGCAACACTTCGCGCGTTACACCGCCAGCACTTTCAACAGCGTCTACCCGTGGTGTCTTTCCCTGATGGCCTTGGGCATTTTGTTTTTCCCTTGGGGTGTTTTGAGTCTCTTCCCAGCAGCCACCGGCCCGATCAAAACCTGGGCCGCACTGTGCAGGATTTGGTTGCTGAGTGTTCTGCTCTTTTTCTCGCTGCCCAGCTCCAAGCTGCTGGGTTATATCTTTCCGGCCGTGCCGCCGCAGGTGATGCTGGCCGCGATGGGCTGGGACACAAGGTCACGCTGAAAGTGAAGCACGCCCAACGCTGGTTTGGGGCCCTCGTGATGCTCCACTTGTCGCTCGCCTTGGTGGGTAGCGTCTTCTCCGTTCAGTACACATCAATGGTGCTGAGCCGACACCATTGATGCGCTGAGTGCTTATCCGTATGACTTGCCGTTTGTCGCGCAAGTCACCCGCCCCTTGGTTGTCATCGGTGACTGAGAGAATTTGCATGCGCATGCCGGTGTCCGCTGGCAACGTGAGCTTTTTGAAAGCGCTGACTTCGACCCCGCCGCGGCGCAGACTTTGCAAAGTCCAGATCAACTGGCCCTCGCCAAACATCAGCCCGGCCGATGGTTGGTGGTTCCGCTCGCCATGGAAAATAACGCCGCCACTGTCAGCTGGACATTCGTCGTCAAAGGCTTGGCTTGCTGCAAAAAATAGTGGCGAAGGCCAAGCCAGCAGGACCCACAATCACGCATGAACAAGTTGAGCCCCAAAAAATTGTTGCTGACCAAATGGACTGCCGTTCAGCCATTACACAAAGAAAAGCACTTTTTAGTCGCCAAGGTGATTGAACCCGACCCACCTGAAACGCCGGTGGAGTGGGTTGAGCTTGAAGCCGTATTTTCTAAATCACGCCATCGCATTGCTTGGCGCGATCTAAAAAACGCTGACATTTGGCGTCAGGGCTGGGTATAAAAAAGCCCTCTTTGCAAGGGTAGTTTTATGCCGCTTGAGCTTTCCGCGTCAGCGACGCCATGTCAATGACAAAACGGTATTTGACGTCGCTCTTGAGCATTCTTTCGTAAGCCTGATTGATGTCCTGAATATCGATCAGTTCGATCTCGGACATGATGCCGTGCTCAGCGCAAAAATCGAGCATCTCCTGCGTTTCCGCAATGCCGCCAATCAAAGAGCCGGCCAAATGTCGGCGCTTGAAAATCAAGTTCGCCACCGAGGGGGATGGGTGCGGAAATTCCGGAACACCCACCAGCGTCATCGTTCCGTCCCGCTTGAGCAGAGCCATGAACGCATCGAGGTCATGCGAAGCCGCCACCGTGTTGAGGACGAAATCAAAGCTGTTGAGGTGTGCCGCCATTTGCTCAGAGTCTTTGGAAATCACAACCTCGTCCGCACCAAGTCGCAAAGCATCGGCCTTTTTGTTGACTGAGGTCGTGAACAAGACGACATGCGCGCCCATGGCATGCGCCAGTTTGACGCCCATGTGGCCCAAGCCGCCCAGCCCGACAATGCCGACTTTGTGCCCAGGGCCGACTTTCCAGTGCCGCAGTGGTGAATAGGTGGTGATGCCTGCACACAGCAGCGGCGATGCAGCCGCTGGGTCGAGCTTGTCAGACACATTCAACACAAACTTTTCATGGACCACGATGTTGTTCGAATAACCACCGTAAGTCTCGCCCCCGATGTGCTTTTCCGGGGCGTTGTAGGTACCGGTAAAACCGGTTTCACAATACTGCTCAAGCCCTTCTTCGCAGCTGCCGCAAAGCTGGCAAGAGTCCACCATGCAACCGACGCCGGCCGTCTGACCAACCGTGAATTTTTTCACATGCGAGCCGACAGCCGTCACGCGGCCAACGATTTCATGCCCAGGAACGACTGGAAAGATGGCGTTGTGCCATTCATCGCGCACGGTGTGTAAATCAGAGTGACAGACGCCGCAAAACAGGATTTCAATCTGTACATCGTGCGCACCGGGATCGCGGCGTTCAAAAGTAAAGGGTGCTAATCCGCTGTCGGCTGTTTGCGCCGCGTAGCCTGTTGACTTGATCATGACTGTGTTCCTTTGGGTAGAGAGGCAGGCCATGTTCGTTGGCCTTAGAACATTAATGCTAACGCCGATCACACTTAGCCGTTGACAGCGTACGAATGACCGCACTGCAAACCGATGCGTGAATAAAGATCACGATGCCCTGTACATTTTTAGGGTGAAGATTTTCATATCGTGTGCAAACACCCGGGCCTCATCAGCGGCGCCCACCCCTCAATACACCGTGGTACTGGCAGCGCTGGCCATCATCGTGTTGCTCGACTACGGCGCGCGGCTGATTAAGGATTGTGTTCGCGCTGGCTGGCAACCGGGCCGCGCTCTTTCTGCGTCCGTTCTTCAAGCTGCCGGTCACGGTGACGGCAACGACGGCCGGCTGATAACTGTTGATCGGCCTTGGGGCAGCAATTCAAATACGTCATCAGGTCATTGAAGGCGTTTCAGATTTCCACAGAGGAGCGTCCTGCCGCGTCCTCAAGCGGCGATAACCGATGCTCGACCGTCTGCGATCTAACTTCACGTCTTTCCTTTTGATGCCAAGCGTTCACCCCGGACATTCACCTGCGCCCAAAAAGCCAGCTTGCAGAGATTCTTGGCCCGCACGGCAGCTTGGAACGCCGCGTGTGAAGCCAAGGGGGCCAGCGTTTCAGGCTCCACATCGAGCTCTTTCAATTGCCGCCAATTACAGGCAACATGTCCGTAGGCGGGGGTGTAGGCGCGCTCCAAAATACTGCTGGGCAGCGCGCGGTACAGCACGCTGGCACCGCGAACGCATCCTTGGGCCGGTCTGCCTTGCGGAAAGCCGCCACAAATCTTTCCTTTTGCAAGCCATTGGGCTGCGGGCTCTAACTGCACACGGCCCGAATCAGCACGTCGGGGTCGTTCAATGCCTCTGACAACAATGAGAATGCGCCTGATAACTTGTAGACACCGTGCGGCAAAGCTGCGCGATTCTGCACGTCAACGATGGACACAAACGCATCGGCCCTTTGCAATAGGGGTTTTTCGAAAATCAACCGCGAGCTTGTCGGGACGGTCGGCCAATTGCTAGAGGGCAAGCCTATCGCTGACCGCGTCGTGTTGATGCGCCAGCCCAAGCAAAACAGCCACCAGCACGCCCGGCTCTTGGCGTGCCAAAAAAGTGGCGAGTTCTTCGGTTGCTGGCTTTGCCATCGGGTTGGGGTCTCAATTCATGTGTGTGGGGGGAGCTGTCAGATCACGGCGTTAGTCCTATTTATAAATCGGACCAACTTCTTGCTACGACATCAATCTTAAAATGAATTTTTTGACGTCAGTTCAGCCTCAAAGAGGCGGTGCGACTGGCCTGTTTTCCTGATGAGGAGATGGTATCGTTCGAGGTTTGGTTGGCAACGCTCAAAAACCTTCAATGCCAGTGCAGGCAAGCGAAGGCCAATCAAGAAAAAGGTAACCAAATTATTAGGCCAACGCATTGATTTCTAAGGAAAAAATTAATCCAGACACCTCCGGCAAAGAGGCTGCTAGTCACACGCCCATGATGGCCCAGTACCATCTGCTGAAAGCTGACTATCCGAACACGTTGCTGTTCTATCGGATGGGCGATTTTTACGAGTTGTTTCATGCCGATGCTGAAAAAGCCGCCCGGCTGCTCGACATCACGCTGACCTCGCGCGGGCAGTCTGCCGGTGAGCCGATTCGCATGTGCGGCGTGCCTTTTCATTCAGTTGAAGGCTACTTGGCCAAGCTGATCAAGCTGGGCGAGTCAGCGGCTATTTGCGAGCAAATGGGCGAGGCCACGGGCAAGGGCCCGGTCGAGCGCAAAGTGGTGCGCGTGGTCACGCCCGGCACGCTGACTGACAGCGCGCTGCTGAACGACAAAACAGAATCCATCTTGTTGGCGGTGCACCAAGGCAGCCGCAACACCTGCGGGCTGGCTTGGTTCAGCGTGACGCAGGGCGAGATTCATCTGGCCCACTGCGCCAACGATGAAGTCGAAGCTTGGGCCGCACGCATTGGCGCCAGCGAACTGGTCTACAACATTGACGTCACGCCCGCCTTTGAAGCCCGTCTAGCGGCATTGCGTCAAGCCGGTCATGCGGCCACCTTAACGGCCCGCCCGGCTTGGCAGTTTGATGCGTCCTTGGGCGTGCGCCGTCTGCTGGCGCAACTGCAAGTGGCGTCACTCGCCACTTTCAGCGCCGAAGGACTCCATGAGGCGCATGCAGCCGCTTCGGCCTTACTCGGTTATGCCGAGCACACCCAAGGCCGCGCGCTCAGCCATGTGCACAGCCTGCAGGTGGTTCGTTCGGGCGAGATGATCGAGTTGCCGCAAACCACACGCCGCAACTTGGAGCTGACGCAGACGCTGCGCGGCGAGGACTCGCCGACGCTCTTTTCTTTGCTCGACACCTGCACCACCGGCATGGGCAGCCGTCTGCTGAAAAACTGGTTGTTGTCACCGCGGCGTGACCGCGCTCAAGCGGCTGCGCGCCTAGACGCCATCACCCTGCTGCGCAGCGGCTTGCAACAAACTTTGCGAGCGCGCCTGAAAGGCAGCACCGATGTTGAACGCATCACCGCACGCATTGCGCTGCGGCAGGTGCGCCCGCGTGAGCTGATTGCACTGCGCGACACGCTGCAAAAAGCCGAACAATTGAGCCCGACCCACAACTCAAACACTGAGTTGCCGGATTTGCTGCAACGTATTTTTGAAGACCTGCAAGCCCCGCCCGCCTGCGCTGCGATGTTGAGCCGCTACGTGATGGACGAACCCGCCGCGTTGATCCGCGACGGCGGCGTCATCAACCGCGGCTGCGACGCCGACCTGGATGAGTTGCGCGACATTCAGACCCACTGCGACGCCTTTTTGCTCGACCTCGAAGCCCGCGAAAAAGCCCGCACCGGCATCAGCAACTTGCGGGTGCAGTTCAACCGCGTGCACGGTTTTTACATCGAGGTTTCGCAAGGCCAGGCATCCAAAGTGCCCGACGATTACCGGCGCCGCCAAACCCTGAAAAACGCCGAACGTTTCATCACGCCCGAACTCAAGGCCTTCGAAGACAAGGCTTTGTCGGCGCAAGAACGGGCCTTGGCACGCGAGAAGTTTTTGTATGAAGAGTTGCTTGATCAGCTACAAGACTTTGTGCCCGCGTTGAGTCGGTTGGCCCGCGCCATCGCATCGCTTGACGCGCTGTGCGCACTGGCCGAACGCTCACTCACGCTGAACTGGGCGCAGCCGATGTTTGCCAAAGAGCCGTGCATTGAGATCGTCGGCGGTCGGCATCCGGTGGTTGAGGCGCGCTTGGCGGAAACCGGCGGCGGCGGCTTCATTGCCAACGACTGCACGCTGAGCCACAAGAGCCGGATGCAGGTCATCACCGGCCCCAACATGGGCGGCAAATCAACCTACATGCGGCAAGTCGCGCTGATTGTGCTGCTGGCCTGCGTCGGCTCTTACGTGCCCGCGACGGCCTGCAGGCTTGGGCCGATCGACGCGATTCACACCCGCATTGGTGCAGCCGATGACGTGGCCAACGCGCAGTCCACCTTCATGCTGGAAATGACTGAGGCCGCCCAAATTCTGCACGCTGCCACGCCGCATTCGCTGGTGCTGATGGACGAGATCGGCCGCGGCACCTCGACCTTTGACGGCTTGGCCTTGGCCGGCGGGATTGCGGTTTACCTGCACAGCAAGTCGCAGGCGTTCACCTTGTTTGCCACGCATTACTTCGAGCTGACCGAGTTTCCAGCCAAGCACCATGGCGCTGTGAATGTGCATGTGAGCGCAGTCGAATCGGGCGCAAACATCGTTTTCATGCACCACATTGAGCCAGGCCCGGCCAGCCGCAGCTACGGCATCGCGGTGGCCAAGCTGGCGGGCGTACCTGCCGCCGTGGTCAGCCATGCACGGCTGGCGCTGAACGCGCTGGAGCTGCAGCAAACCCAAGCCCGCGCGCAGGTCGACCTTTTTGCAGCGCCGCCAGAGACGGCAACGACTGAGCTCAGCCTGCTTGAAAAAGCCATGGACAATATCAATCCTGACGCCCTGACCCCGCGCGAAGCGCTGGACGCGCTGTACCAGCTCAAAAAACTGCTCACCAACTCAACCTGAAATCGCTTTGCGCTCATGACTTATTGTGTCGCCATCAAACTCAACGCCGGCCTGGTTTTCTTGTCTGACTCCCGTACCAACGCGGGCCTGGACCACATCAGCACGTTCAGAAAAATGATGGTTTACGAGCGTCCCGGCGACCGTTTCATGGTGTTGTTGTCAGCCGGTAATTTGTCGATCTCGCAGTCCATCCGCGAGATCTTGCAGATCGAACAACTGCCCGACTCTGACGGCGGCGAGCCGATCACCATCTGGAACGCCAAAAGCATGTTTGACACCGCCCGCGTGCTGGGTTCGGCGGTGCGCCGGGTCTATGAGCGCGATGCCGCCGCCCTCAAACAGGCCGGCGTGGACTTCAATGTGTCGATGCTGTTTGGTGGACAGATCAGGGGCGAAGGCATGCGGCTGTTTCAGATGTACTCGGCCGGCAACTTCATTGAAGCGACCAGCGAAACACCTTACTTTCAGGTCGGCGAATCGAAGTACGGCAAGCCAGTGCTAGACCGCGTCATCACCCCTGAAACGCCGCTGAAAGAAGCCGCCAAATGTGCGCTGGTGTCAATGGATTCCACCATCAAGTCCAACCTCTCGGTCGGCTTCCCGCTCGACTTGGCCGTTTACGAGGTCGACAAGCTAGAGAGCGACAAACTAGTTTGTATTGACCAGAGCAACCCCTACTACCAGATGATGCACAACAACTGGGGCGCCAAGCTGCGTGAAGTGTTTGACAGCATTGCAGACCCCGTATGGGATGACGCTCACAGCGACGCGCCTTTGAAGATGCCCGCCGATCGGCATCTTGCACTGAAAAAAATTCGCACCCCTGAAGACAAGCTGATTTAAATCCGAACAAAAATTGATCGCCATCACTTGACCACACCCAGCCAACCTTTGCTGATTTTTTCGCACGCCAACAGTTTTCCAGCCAGCACTTATGGCGTTTTATTGAACAGCTTGAAGGTACGCGGGTTTCAAGTGGCGGCGATCGAAAAATTCGGCCACGACCCGCATTACCCGGTCACCAGCAATTGGCCAGCGTTGGTGCAACAACTGGCAGACTTCACGGCGCACGAGGTTGAAAAATCAGGCCAAGCGGCCTTTTTGGTGGGCCATTCGTTGGGCGGTTTTTTAAGTCTCATGTGTGCTGCACGCCACCCGATCCTGGGCGGCTTGCCGGTCAGGGGCGTGGTGCTGATGGACTCACCGGTTGTCGGTGGCTGGCGCGCCGCCGCGCTCAGCGTGGCCAAACGGGCACGTCTGCTGGGCTCCATTTCCCCCGGTGCGATCAGCCGCAAGCGCAGGCAATCTTGGCCAAACCAAGACGAGGCGCTGGCCCACTTTGCCAGCAAAAAGGTATTTTCCAGCTGGGATTCGCAGGTCTTGAAAGACTACATTGAGCACGGCACGCAAGACGCCAGTCCAGCCACTTTGGCCACCAGCTCGCAAATGGGCCAACGTGTCCTGAGCTTTGAGCGCGATGTCGAAACCAGTGTTTACAACACCTTGCCCGACAATCTAGAAGCCCTGCTGAAACGGCATCCGCTGAAATGCCAGGTGAGTTATGTGGGTGGACGGCAGTCAGTCGAAATGCGCCAAGTCGGCATGGCGCTGACGCAGAAAATCACCAAAGGCCGCATCATGATGCTCGATGGCAGCCATCTATTTCCAATGGAAAAACCACTCGCCAGTGCGGCCGCTGTTGAAGCGTCGCTGCTGAACTTCTTCAGCTGAACGGTGACGGCCGCAGCCGTCCGGGTTCAGTGAACCCAACTCACCCAGCCCATCTGCGCGGTCAGCAAAACCAGCAAGCCAAAGACAATGCGGTACCAAGCAAAGACCACAAAGCTGTGCGTGGCGATGTAACGCAGCAACCAACGAATACACAACCAGGCGCTTAAAAAAGAAAACACCAAGCCGACCCCGAACATCGGCATATCCGCCAGCGACAAGAGCGCCCGTTCTTTGTACAGGCTGTAGACACCTGCGCCAATCAGCGTGGGAATCGCTAGGTAAAACGAAAAGTCAGTCGACGCTTTGCGCGACAGCCCCAGCAACATGCCACCAATGATGGTGGCACCGCTGCGGCTGGTACCCGGGATCATGGCAAAACACTGCACCAAGCCGACCTTCAGCGCGTCCATCAGCGTCATCGTGTCAGCGTCATTCACGCGCACCGCAGCAGGGCTGTTTTTCTGGCGCTTTTCAGCCCACAAAATAATGAAGCCACCGACGATGAAAGCGGTGGCAACGACGATGGGGTTGAACAAATGGGTCTTGATGGCCGCGCCAAACAGCAGGCCTAAAATCACCGCCGGCATAAACGCCACCAACACGTTCAGGGCCAAACTCTGCGCCGGTTTTTCTGCTGGCAAACCCAGCACGGTGTGGCTAATTTTTTGCCAATAAACCAAGATCACCGCAAAAATAGCACCCGTCTGAATCGCGATGTCAAAAACCTTGGCTTTGGCGTCGTTCATGTCAAGCAAGGCGCCCGCCAAAATCAGATGACCAGTGGAAGAAATAGGCAAGAACTCAGTCAGTCCTTCGACGACACCCATCACGGCGGCCTTGATCAGCAGTGCAATATCCAACTCACGTTCCCCAAAAGTTGGACAGATTATGCTTGATGCGCAGGCCTCATGGGCACAGTCAAGGAGCGTGGCTGCGGACTGCAAATGCGCTTCACAGCCGGCGCAAACTGCGCCGTCTAAAATACCGGCCATGAGTTCTACGTCTTCTTCTAAGCCTTCTGCTGCCCATTTCGCCAACGCTTCTGTCAACGAAGTTGTCAAACCCAGCAACTTCTTGCGCCAGATCATCGAGAAGGACTTGGCCGAAGGCTCCTACGCCAAGCGCCACTGGGGCGGCTCGCCCGGTGACGCTGCGCACCACGCCGCCGGCCCCATCGACCCGGCCAAGGTCAGGCTGCGCTTTCCGCCGGAGCCGAACGGCTACCTGCACATCGGCCACGCCAAAAGTATTTGTCTGAACTTCGGCTTGGCGCGCGACTACGGCGGCGTTTGTCACTTGCGCTTTGACGACACCAACCCCGAAAAAGAAGACACCGAATACGTCAACGCCATCATTGACTCGGTCAAGTGGCTGGGCTTTGACTGGCAGGCGCATGACGGGTCAGGTACCACGCACCTGTACCAAGCCAGCGACTACTTTGACTTCATGTACCGCGCTGCCGAACACCTGGTGCAAGCCGGCTTGGCCTATGTCGACGAGCAAAGTGCCGAAGACATGCGCATCCACCGCGGCGACTTCAGCCACCCCGGCACAGACAGCCCTTTTCGCAGCCGCACACCAACGGAGAACCTGACACGCTTGCGGCAAATGCGCGACGGCGAACTGGCCGACGGCGCCGCCGTGTTGCGCGCCAAGATCGACATGGCGTCGCCCAACATCAACTTGCGCGACCCCGCCATCTACCGCATTCGACGCGCCACCCACCACCACACCGGCGACACCTGGTGCATCTACCCGATGTACACCTTTGCGCACCCGATTGAAGACGCACTGGAACAGATCACGCACAGTATTTGCACGTTGGAGTTTGAAGACCAGCGGCCGTTTTACGACTGGCTGCTGGGCAAGTTGGCTGAAGGCGGTCTGATCGCCACGCCGCACCCGCACCAATACGAATTTGCCCGCCTGAACCTCACCTACGTGATGACCAGCAAACGCAAGCTGGCGCAACTGGTGACCGAAAAACGCGTCAAGGGTTGGGACGACCCGCGCATGCCAACCCTCGTCGGCCTGCGCCGCCGTGGCTACACCGCCGCAGCACTGCAACTTTTTGCCGAACGCATTGGCGTCACCAAAAGCGACAGCTGGATTGACTACAGCACGCTGGAAGGCTGCCTGCGCGAAACGCTGGACGGCTCAGCGGCGCGCGCCATGGCCGTGCTGGACCCGGTCAAGCTGGTCCTGACCAACTGGAACGAGCTCATGGGCGAGGGCACGCTGGACGACTGCAGTGCGCCGATTCACCCGCACCACCCCGAACTCGGCAAGCGCAGCTTCAAAATTGGCCAAGACGTCTGGATTGACCGCAGCGACTTTGAAGCCACGCCGCCAAAAGGCTTTTTCAGACTCTACCCGCCGCAGCTTGCCGCCGATGGCAGCCTGACGCCGGGCAACAAAGTGCGGCTCAAATACGGCCACGTGATTGAATGCACCGGCGCGACCCTTGATACCGCAGGCCAGGTCACGGAAGTCCATGCCCGTTTGATACCCGACACCAAAAGTGGCACGCCCGGCAGCGACGCCGTCAAAGTCAAAGGCGTCATCACTTGGGTGGGTGTGGCCGACGCGGTGCAAGCCGAAGTGCGCCTTTACGAGCGCCTTTTCAGCGAAGCGCACCCGGGTACCGGCGACGCAGACTTCTTGACGCAACTCAACCCCGACAGCATCCAAGTCATCACCGCTTACGTCGAGCCGTCGCTGGCCGTCGGTGGCGCCATCGATGCCCAAGCCGACGACAAGTTTCAGTTTGAACGCCACGGCTACTTTGTGGCCGACCGGGTCGACCACACCGCCGCCAAGCCAGTGTTCAATTTGGCCGTGGGCTTGAAAGACAGTTGGGGCAAGTGACGGCCA
>JASDRC010000062.1:0-13592 GCA_041442125.1 Polaromonas sp.
AACTGACGACCTACCGCTTACAAGGCGGTTGCTCTACCAACTGAGCTAAAGCGGCAGCAAGATATAGTTTACTTCACACTTTTGAGTATTGGCCTCTTGCCTGCAGGTTTTTTTGGTGGTTCGGTCGGACCACCGTCCGGCACCAACTTAAACGGCTTGTTGCTGTCTTGCGCAGACGGTAACGGCGCTAAGGACAGCGCTACATCTATCGGCGCGCCATCGGTATCCGCGGGTTCGCTGCCCGCCTTAGATGGCAACGGCCCAGGGAACGCCATGCCTTGTCCGTTTTCACGGGCGTAGATGGCGATCACACGGCCGATGGGCACGTGAATTTCACGTGCACTGCCGCCAAAGCGCGCTTTGAACTCAATGAAGTCGTTGCCCAGCTTGAGCGAACTGGTCGCACCCATGCTGATGTTCAAAACGATTTCGTTGTTTTTGACGTACTCGCGTGGTACTTGCACGCTGTCGTCAACGAGCACGGCGACATAAGGCGTGAAGCCGTTGTCGGTGCACCATTCGTACAACGCCCGTATCAAATACGGGCGGGTCGAACTGGCGTCCAGCGCATTCATGAATTCAGCCAAAGCGTCTTCTTCTGCAATTACTTGCGCATGACTTTTTCGGACGGCGTCAGCGCTTCAATGTAAGCTGGACGCGAGAAGATGCGTTCAGCGTACTTGAGCAGTGGTGCCGCGTTTTTCGACAGGTCAATGCCGTAGTAGTCCAGACGCCAGAGCAGTGGCGCAATCGCCACGTCGAGCATGGAGAAGTTGTCGCCGAGCATGAACTTGTTTTTCAAGAACACCGGGGCTAACTGCGTCAGACGATCGCGCACATGGGAACGGGCTTTCTCAAGCACTTTCTCATTGCCTTTGGTGGCGCGCGATTCGAGCGTACCAACATGGACGAACAGTTCTTTCTCGAAGTTCAGCAAGAACAGACGCACGCGGGCGCGGTCGACTGGGTCGCCGGGCATGAGTTGAGGGTGCGGGAAACGCTCGTCAATGTATTCATTGATGATGTTTGACTCGTACAAGATCAGGTCGCGCTCGACCAAAATAGGCACTTGGCCGTACGGGTTCATGACATTGATGTCTTCCGGCTTGTTGTACAGGTCAACGTCGCGGATTTCAAAGTCCATGCCTTTTTCAAACAACACAAAGCGGCAACGATGTGAGAAGGGGCAGGTTGTGCCTGAATAAAGGACCATCATGGCGGGGGGACTCCTGGGTACAAAAGGAGTAGGAGACGTCCGATCACAAAGACCTGGGCCTGCCACTCCATAAGGTGCGGGGCATTGCTGCCCTGCGAAAAAATTACTTGACGTCTTTCCAGAACGCGGCGTTCAGACGCCAAGCGATAAAGGTGAACATACCGAGAAACAACAGCACCCAGACGCCAATGCGCACACGGGTGTTTTGGGCGGGTTCGCCCATCCACTGCAAATAGCCGACCAAGTCAGACATCGACTGGTCGAATTGCAACGGTGTCATCGTGCCAGGGCTGACCTGCTTCCAGCCTTTGAAGACTTGGACGTCATGACCGTGGCTGTTGTGGGTGTCGTACTGCGGCTCGCGCACGCCTTGCATTTCCCACAGCACATGCGGCATAGCCACGCCTGGGTAGGCGAGGTTGTTCCAGCCAGTGGCCTTGGTGTCGTCGCGGTAGTAAGTGCGCAGGTAGGTGTACAAATAGTCAGCACCGGAACCTTGCGAACCTGCACGCGAACGCGCGATGACGGTGAGGTCAGGCGGGTTGCCGCCGAACCAGTCTTTCCCCTGCTTCGGGGTCATCGCGATTTTCATAGTTTCGCCGACATTGTCGGTGGCGAACAGCAAGTTGTCTTTGATCTGCTGCTCAGTCAGGCCGATGTCGGTCAGCCGGTTGTAGCGCATGAAAGCCGCTGCATGGCAGTTCAGGCAGTAGTTGACGAAGAGTTTGGAGCCGTGTTGCAGGGCAGCGAGGTCATTGGTTTTGTTGGGTGCCTTGTCCCAAGCAATGCCGCCCGCTGCCGCATGGGCACCGCTGGCCAAAACCAAAGAGGCCAGAAGACCCAGCGCCAGTTGTTTGAATTTATTCATGGTCTGCATCTCCGAATCAGTGGGCAGTGAAGGTCACGCGATCAGGCACGGGCTTGAACGTGCCGAGTCGGCTCCACCAAGGCATCAGCAAGAAAAAGCCGAAGTAAAACAAGGTGCCGACTTGCGAGACGCGCTCGTTGATGGCAGAAGGCGCCTTGATGCCCAAGTAGCCCAACACGACGAAATTAATCACAAAAATGGCGTAGAGGTATTTGTGCCAGTCAGGACGGTAACGGATTGACTTGACTTCGCTATTGTCCAGCCAAGGCAGGAAGAACAAGATGATCACAGCACCACCCATGACCACAACACCCCAGAACTTGGCATCGATGACCATCATGGAAGCCGCCAGCAAGAGCGCCAGCACAGCCAGAGCAGCCTTGAGCCAAACAACCGCACGGCCTTTGATGACGGTCAGCGCAGCAGCAACAGCGACGCAAGCCACCAAGGCGTACATCATCTCGCCGGTGATGGCGCGGAGCATCGAGTAAAACGGCGTGAAATACCAAACCGGTGCGATGTGCAGCGGCGTTTTCAGCGAGTCAGCCGGGATGAAGTTGTTGTATTCCAAAAAGTAGCCGCCCGCTTCGGGCGCGAAGAAGATGACTGCAGTGAAGATCATCAAAAATATACCAACAGCAAAAATGTCGTGCACTGTGCAATAGGGATGAAACGGAATGCCATCAAGAGGTATGCCGTTGGCGTCCTTATGGGCCTTGATTTCAACCCCATCAGGGTTGTTCGAGCCAACTTCATGAAGCGCAATCAAGTGGGCCACAACAAGACCGAGCAACACCAGTGGCACGGCAATCACGTGGAAAGCAAAAAAGCGGTTCAAGGTAGCGTCGCCCACCACGAAGTCGCCGCGAATCAAGAGCGCAAGGTCAGGGCCGATGAATGGAATAGCAGCGAACAAGTTGACGATCACCTGGGCGCCCCAGTAACTCATTTGACCCCAAGGCAACAAATAACCCATGAAGGCCTCGGCCATCAACGCCAAGAAAATGGCACAGCCGAAAATCCAAATCAGTTCACGTGGTTTGCGGTAGCTGCCGTACATCAAACCGCGGAACATGTGCAGGTAGACCACTATAAAAAAAGCGCTAGCGCCGGTCGAGTGCATGTAGCGAATCAGCCAACCCCAGGGGACATCGCGCATGATGTATTCGACCGAAGCGAAAGCCAAAGCAGCGTCTGGCTTGTAGTGCATCGTCAAAAATATGCCAGTGACTATTTGGATCACCAAAATCAAGAGCGCCAGAGCACCAAAAACGTACCAAAAATTAAGATTTTTTGGGGCGTAGTACTCACTAACGTGCTGCTTGTACAACGAGCTTGCTGGGAATCGGTTGTCAACCCAGTTCAGCAGCTTAGCGCCTACAGGGGCGTCGGGGGAAATTTCTTTGAATTCAGCCATAACAGTTCCTAATCAATTACGAGCCAGCTCGCGACGATGCGCAAAAAGGCTATGACAAGCTTCAGGCCTTTTTATCTTCGCCAATCAGCAATCGATTGTCTGACAGGTACATATGGGGAGGCACCTCCAGATTGTCGGGAGCGGGCTTGTTTTTATAGACGCGTCCGGCCAAGTCGAAGGTTGATCCGTGACAAGGGCACAGAAAACCACCTTGCCAGTCGTCCGGCACGGAGGGCTGCGCGCCAGGCTGGAATTTATCCACCGGTGAGCAACCCAGGTGCGAGCAAATGCCGACCGCGACCATGATTTCAGGCTTGATCGATCGATTCGGGTTGCGCGCGTAAACTGGCGTCAACTCGGCTGGCTTGCGCTCGGAGTTAGGGTCGGCCAGCTGATCTTCAACTTTGCTCAAAGCGGCCAGCTGAGCAGGCGTGCGTTTGATGATCCAAACCGGCTTGCCACGCCATTCGACGGTCAATTTTTCGCCCGGCTTCAAAGCGGCGATGTCCACCTCGACCGCAGCGCCGGCAGCTTTGGCCCGCTCGGATGGCTGAAAAGTACTGACGAAGGGCACAGCGACAGCCGCAACACCGGCGCCACCGACGGCGCAGGTGGCAACAATCCAATTTCTTTTTTGATGGTCGACTGCCGCACCAGAAGGTGCAGCAACGCTTGATTTATCGCTCGCTTGGGTCATGAAATTCCTTCAAGAACTCACTTGAAAAAGGCTTATTGTGGCCAACCCGGCATTGTAGCGGAGCGCCGAATAGGACTTCGCGGCTGGCGAACAATCGCTTGCGTCTTGTCACACCCCGGGGCACTGCGCCAAGGCGCGCGCCATGCGAACCGCCGCGAGCAGGCTGGCGCTATCGGCTTGCCCTGTGCCGGCAATGTCAAAAGCGGTGCCATGGTCTGGGCTGGTGCGCAGCAAAGGCAAGCCCAAGGTGACGTTGACACCCTGCTCCACGCCCATGTACTTGACCGGGATCAGCCCTTGGTCGTGATGCATCGCCAACACCACATCAAATTCGCCCGCTTGCCCGTCTTTGTCGCGGGCCCGCATGAAGACGGTGTCGGGGGCGAAAGGCCCGCTGGCCTGAATGCCAGCGCCGCGTGCAGCCGCGATGGCCGGCGCAATGATCTCGATTTCTTCACGGCCAAAAAGACCGCCTTCGCCAGCGTGCGGATTCAAGCCGGCGACACCGATCTTCGGCGCTCGGCCCAGCACCTGACTCAGCGCGGCATGGGTGATCTGCAGTGTCTCCAACACCGTCTCAAAACGCACCGCCTCAATCGCCTCGCGCAGCGACACATGGATGCTGACCAACACGGTTTTGAGCTCGGGGTTGGCCAACATCATCCGCACCGGCACTTGGGCCGCAGGCTTGCCGAGAAAGGCAGCGGCTTGCGCTTGCAGCATTTCGGTGTGGCCAGGAAACCGTGCGTACTCGCCACCCGCTGCCGCCAGCGCTTCTTTGTGAATCGGCGCCGTGACCATGCCGCGCGCTTGACCCGACAGCACAGCACGCGCAGCGGCGACGATGCACTCAGCGGCAGCCCGACCCGATTCAGCACTGATCTGACCGTAGGCTGGTAGCGCCGCCAATGTGCAAGCTCGCCACACGCCGATGCAATTCGGCGGCACGCTCGCACCATCCGCCAAACTCGCCAGTTCGGCGACAGCTTGGACAGGTTTTTTGTACCACGCAGCTGCCAATTGCGCGGCCCGGCGCATGACCGCCACATCACCCACGACAAGACAGCCAGCCATGTCGGCGGGCGCCCCCACAAAAGCTTTGGCGATGATTTCCGGGCCAATGCCCGCGGCATCGCCCATGGTGATGAGGAATGGGAGTGCAGTGGTCATGCTGGTCAGGTTGGTCAGGCCGGTTTGTTGATGTCGATGAACGGGTGCTGCAAGCCGTGTTGCGCTGCCACATGGGCCGACACATGGGCTGCCAAGAATTATCGGCGCGATCATTGCAGAAATGGCCATTTTCCGGCCGCGCTGCAAATCGCCCAGTCAATCAGTCAAAATCAGGCTTTATTGCGGTCATTGCAAACTGTATCGCTGCTTGTTTTTCACCTTGTTTGATTTTTGGTCATCACCCCCATGCGCAGATCTTGGCTTTTGTTTTCGCAGGTTGTCACCATCCTGCTAGCGGTTTATTTTGTAGTCCTCAGCTTGAAGCCGCAATGGCTGGAGCGAGGCAGTCGTTTCGGCTCGGTCACCGTGATCGAAGCGCCGGCCGGCAGCACGGCCAAAATAGCTGGCGGCGCACCCGGCAGTTTCAGCGCAGCCGCTAAAGCGGCGTCTGGAGCGGTCGTCAGCATCAGCGCCAGCAAAGTCGCCGCCCGCACACCGAACACCGAAGACCCTTGGTTTCGCTTCTTTTTTGGTGATCAAGCGCGCAACGAGACGCAGATCGGGCTCGGCAGCGGGGTCATCGTCAGCCCCAGCGGCTACATTCTCACCAACAACCATGTGGTCGAGGGCGCCGACGAAATCGAAGTCATCTTGATTGACGCCCGCAGAGCCAAAGCCAAAGTCATCGGCACCGATCCAGAAACCGACCTTGCCATCCTGAAGATCGAGCTCGACAAGTTGCCGGTCATCGTGCTGGGCAGCTCCGACGACCTTGAAATTGGCGATCAGGTGCTGGCCATTGGCAACCCTTTTGGCGTCGGGCAAACCGTCACCAGCGGGATCATCAGCGCGCTGGGCCGCAGTCAGCTTGGCATCAACGTGTTTGAGAATTTCATCCAGACCGACGCCGCCATCAACCCGGGCAATTCAGGCGGTGCGTTGGTCGACACGCAAGGCCGTTTGCTAGGCATCAACACAGCGATTTATTCGCGCTCAGGCGGCTCCATGGGCATTGGCTTTGCCATTCCGGTGTCGACTGCCCGCCAAGTATTGGAGAGCATTATCAGGGACGGTAACGTCACGCGCGGCTGGATTGGCGTCGAACCCCAAGCGCTGAATGCCGAACTGGCAAAAACCTTCAATATCATGGCTAAAAGTGGTGTCATCATCACCGGTGTGCTGCAAAACGGCCCGGCCGCAGCCGCCGGCATCCGCCCTGGCGATGTCATCACCGCCGTGGCCGACAAGCCGGTCAGCAACGTCACCGAATTACTCAGCGCGGTAGCTGCCCTGAAGCCAGGGGTGAGCGCCGCGCTGAAGGTTCAGCGCCGCGACACCAACTTAGAGATTGCGGTGACGCCGAGCATGCGCCAGCGACCAGCTTTGCCGCCGCGTTAAGGCGTCAACGCCTCAGCCACTGAAGCGGTTATTCAGCTGTCTTGCCGGCGGCCGCTTCTGAGTCTGGCGCTTTGGTGTGTTTGACGAACATTTGAGCCGCCAGAATGCCGATCTCATACAAAGCGCCGACAACGCCCAACAACATCAGCATAGAGCCAGCATCGGGCGGTGTCACCAGCGCCGTGCCGACCGCCGCGATGACCCAGAAATAGCCACGGTACTCGCGCAACTGGGCGACCGACAGAACCCCCATGCGGACCAGCAAGATGACCGCAATTGGCACTTCAAACGCCAGCCCGAAAGCCATGAACATGCCGATGACAAAGTTGAGATATTCCTCGATATCAGGCGCAGCAGTGATGGACTTGGGAGCGAAGCTCTGGATGAAAGCAAACACATGGCCAAAGACAAAGTAGTAGCAAAAAGCCACGCCGATGAAAAACAGCAAAGTGCTCGACACCACCAGTGGCATCACCAGCTTTTTTTCATGCGTGTACAGCCCGGGTGCAACGAAAGCCCAGACTTGGTAGAGCACCACCGGCAAGGCGATCATGA
Source organism: Polaromonas sp. (assembly GCA_041442125.1). Taxonomy (GTDB): domain Bacteria; phylum Pseudomonadota; class Gammaproteobacteria; order Burkholderiales; family Burkholderiaceae_C; genus Polaromonas. Next base: position 7,322 of record JASDRC010000062.1, read on the forward strand.
ACGCCGACATGAACAAGATCTTGATCGGCACCACAAATGGTGAGATCACGTTGGTGGCGATCAACGTAGCGCCCTTCGGCAGGCTGGCAATCAGCGGCGCTGCCATGATGTCATAGAGTGCGCCGGGACCCGGAAACAAGGCCAGCGCAGCCGCTGCAAAACCAATCGCAATGACCGCTTTGATCATCCGGTCGCGCAGCTCCATCAGGTGCTGGACAAAAGGTTGTTCGGTTCCTGCGAGTTCGTCAGGTTTGTCGGTTTGCGAATCGCTCATGGTCCGGTCACAGAAAAGGAAAGGCGTCGTCTAGACACGGGAAATGGGATGCGACTTAGGCCGGTAGCGCGCCACCCTAGCGGCGCCCGAAAGGGCTTTGGTTCGCACGCCTGAGCGGGCTTTGAACCACTGCGGCGTGGCGCCCTGCTTGAGTCGCCAGTTTTTGCCAGGATGTCGATACTCCGGAACACTGATCATGCCGGGCACGTCGTTGGCGTTGTCAACGTCCAAGTTGGTGGTTTCAGCCCATGTTTTTTCGAAGTCGCGGGCGCTGGTCTGCATCGAACTCTCGACGTCCCGGGCCGCGCCTTCAACGCTGTCCTTCATCTTTTTAAGCTCGTCCAGTTCCATCGAACGGCTGACTTCGCTCTTGACGTCAGCCACATAACGCTGCGCCTTGCCGAGCAAGGTGCCGATGGTGCGCGCCAGACGCGGCAGCTTTTCGGGCCCGATGACGATCAGCGCGATCGCACCGATCAGCGCAATTTTGGAGATGCCGAGATCGATCACGTCAGATCACCGCATGCACCAAGCACCCAGTTGCCTTGAAAGCTCAATGAGAACCTCTGATCAGGGTTTTTGACGTGCTTGCACGTCAATGGTGTTTTTGTCGTCAACCGGTGCCGCCGTGGCAGCCGTGACCTGAGCGGGAGGCGTTGTTGCAGCAGCTTCATCGGTAGCGGCCGGTTGGCCGCCCTCTTTCATGCCATCTTTGAAACCCTTGACTGCACCACCGAGGTCGCCACCCATATTTCTCAGCTTCTTGGTGCCAAACACCATGACCACGATCAGCAAAACGATCAGCCAATGCCAAATGGAAAATCCACCCATGTTTCTCTCCTCAACTTGTGTGCCGACCTCTACAGCCGACGTGAATAAATAGGTCTGATTCTAAGGTGCTTACGGCGTCACCGAGGATTGATGCCACATTGACCTCATCAACCCCGCAACCAGGGACGCGGGCCACCCATCACATGAATGTGCAAGTGATGCACCTCTTGGCCGCCCTCGGCACCGGTGTTGGTGACGATGCGATAGCCGCCGCCCGGATATGGCCGACAACCCTGCGCCAGCGCCAGCCGCGGCGCCAGCACCATCATGCGGCCGAGCAGCGATTCGTGCTCGGGCCCAATCTGAGCCATGGAGGCGATATGGATTTTCGGGATGATGAGAAAGTGCACCGGCGCCCACGGGTTGATGTCGTGAAACGCCAGCAACTCATCGTCTTCATAAACTTTGCTGCTCGGGATTTTGCCCGCTGTAATTTTGCAAAAAAGGCAATTTTCTACGGCCGCGCCCGGTGCATGGCTGTGCTGTTCTGCGCTGCTCATGACACCACCCGCTGCGGCAAACGGTCACCATTGAAACGCCACCAGCCTTTGATGCAGCGGTACAGATACCAGAGCCAGACCAGGCCATAAGCCAGCATGCCCGGGAACATGAAAAACAACCACATCGGCGACAACAGCACCAGCCAGACCAGCGTCCACCAAAACGTCGAAAGCATGAAATTGTGATGCGCGATATAGAGGGGCTCTGTTTCGTCAGAACGCCGCAGGTAATTGACGATCAGCGCAATCACAGCGAAGACGCCGCCACTGAACCAAGCCATGGTGTGCAGGCCATACAGAATTTGCATGACCAGCCGGTCACTGGAGGTCTTTTCGGCATGGCCGGTGAGATCGGGAAAAGTCATGTGCGGGTTGTGGGTAATTTGAAGGTCGGCTTATTTCTCAGCATCGGCACGCAACAGGGCTTTGCGCAAGGCTTTTTCCTCAATCCCGCTGGTGCCTTCGCGGCGCTCCAACTCGGCGATGACGTCGGCAGGCGTCAAGTCGTAATGGGCCAAGGCGATCAAGCTGTGAAACCACAGATCAGCCACTTCGCCGATCAACTTGCCTTGCAACTCAGGCGTGGCGCCGCCGTGGTCGAGGTCTTTAGCGGCCATGACGGTTTCGGTGGCTTCTTCACCGATTTTTTTCAAAAAGGCGTCAGGGCCTTGGTGCAGCAGGCGGGCAACATAGCTTTGGCTCGGGTCGCCGCCGTTGCGCACCTTGCGGCTTTCAATCACCCGCGCTAAACGGGCGAGGGAATCGTTGGAAGTCATGGTCATGAAAACGTGCGCTTTGCTTATTTATAGATGTGTGACGGGTCTTTGAGCACCGGCTCTGCCGCAACCCATTGGCCACCCTGACCGCCCTCATAGCGGTGAAAAAAGCAGCTGTGGCGGCCAGTGTGGCAAGCGATCGACGGACCGGTTGCTTGCCCGAGTTGTGTGATTTTCAGCAAAATCACGTCGTTGTCGCAGTCCAGCCGAATGTCGTGCACAGTTTGCACATGGCCGGACTCTTCGCCCTTGCGCCACAGCCGCGCGCGTGAGCGGCTGAAGTACACCGCCCGACCGGAGTCGGCAGTTTCCTGCAGCGCCTCGCGGTTCATCCAGGCAAACATCAACACGTCGCCGCTGACGGCTTCTTGCGCAATCACGGGGATCAAGCCCCGCTCGTCCCATCGGACTTCATCTAACCAGTTCATACGAGGTATTGTCGGTGATTGACCGGGCTCAAAGACGAACCGGGATGCCGCGCTCAGCCATGCGCTGCTTGGCCTGCTGCACGGTGTACTCGCCGTAATGAAAAATACTCGCCGCCAGCACGGCGTCAGCACCACCGATCTGGATGCCATCCACCAAATGGTCAAGGTTGCCAACGCCGCCCGAGGCGATGACGGGCACGCTCACGGCGTCGCTGACGGCGCGGGTCAACGCCAAGTCAAAACCGATCTTGGTGCCGTCGCGGTCCATGCTGGTGAGCAAAATTTCACCCGCCCCACGACGCGCCATGTCAGTGGCCCAAGCCACGGCGTCAAGGCCGGTGTTTTGTCGGCCGCCATGGCTGTAGACATCCCAACCCGGCCCACGCGTCAATGCCTCAGCATCAGAACGGCGCTTGGCATCAATGGCGACGACGATGCATTGCGCACCGTAGCGCACTGAGACGTCGTTGATGATCTGCGGGTTGGCCAGCGCAGCCGAGTTGAAACTGGTCTTGTCGGCACCTGCGTTGAGCAGCCGCCGAACGTCGTCCACCGTGCGCACACCGCCACCCACCGTCAGGGGAATGAAGACCTGCGAAGCCACCGCTTCGATAATGTGCAAGATCAGATCACGGCCATCGCTGGTCGCAGTGATGTCCAGAAAAGTCAGTTCATCGGCGCCTTGGTCGTTGTAGCGCGCGGCAATTTCAACCGGGTCACCGGCATCGCGCAACTCCAAGAAATTAACGCCTTTGACAACCCGACCGCCGGTGACGTCAAGACAAGGAATGATTCGTTTAGCGAGCATAGCGGCTAGTCACTAGCCGTTGAGCGCGTCAGCGCGGGCCTGCGCCAACGCAAAATCAAGATCGCCGCTGTAGATCGAGCGGCCGCAAATCACACCCTCGACGCCTTCGCCCTCGACTTGGCACAAGGCATCGATGTCGGCCATGTTGGAAAGTCCGCCCGAAGCGATGACCGGAATCCGCAAAGCCTGAGCCAACTTGACGGTCGCCTCGATGTTGATGCCGCTGAGCATGCCGTCACGACCGATGTCGGTGTAAATAATGGATTCGACGCCGTAATCTTCAAACTTCTTGGCCAGGTCAACGACATCGTGACCGGTGAGTTTGCTCCAGCCGTCGGTCGCGACTTTGCCGTCTTTGGCGTCCAAACCGACAATGATGTGGCCACCAAAAGCGGTGCAAGCATCCTGCAAAAAACCGGGATTTTTAACCGCCGCCGTGCCAATGATGACGTAGCGCAAACCGGCGTCCAGATAGCGTTCGATGGTGTCTAGGTCGCGAATCCCGCCACCGAGTTGCACGTCCACCTCGCTGCCGACTTCGAGCAGGATCTTGCGAATAGCGGCCTCGTTTTTGGGCTTACCGGCAAAGGCGCCGTTCAAATCCACCAGATGCAGGCGACGCGCGCCTCTGTCGACCCAGATGCGGGCCATGGCCGCAGGGTCTTCGCCGAAGGTGGTGGACTGGTCCATGTCGCCCTGTTTGAGGCGAACGCAGTGACCGTCTTTCAGGTCAATCGCGGGGATGAGTTGCATGTTGCTTTAAAGAATGAAGCTGGTAAGGGTTGAAAAAATCAGGGATTCCAGTGCAGGAAGTTGCGGTACAGGGCCAGTCCTTGATCGGCGCTCTTTTCGGGGTGAAACTGCGTCGCAAAAATATTATCCCGCGCAACCGCCGCTGTGAAGCGCCCACCATAGTCGGCTTCGCCCGCAGTGTTGCGCGCATCAGACGGCTTGGCGTAGAAACTGTGCACAAAGTAGAAATAAGCGCCATCGGCAATGTCGGCCCACAGCGCATGCCGCTGCTGGCTGCCAGCCGGCATGGCTGAACTGCTTTGGCAACTTCCTTGATGGACCTGGTTCCAGCCCATTTGCGGCACCTTGAAGCGACTGCCGTCTGGCTGCAATCTGCCAGCCAAGTCAAATTTGATGACTTCTCCGCCTATCAGTCCGAGTCCTGGCGTGCCGACTCCGGCAGGGCCTTCTTCGCTGCGGTCCAGCAGCATCTGCATGCCGACACAGACGCCAAACAAAGGTTTGTGCGCGGCCGCGTGCAGCACCGCTTGGCGCAGTCCCGACTCGTCCAGCTCACGCATGCAGTCCGGCATGGCGCCTTGGCCGGGCAGCACCACGCGGTCAGCATCCAGCACGTCTTGCGCGCGGGAGGTGACGATCACCTCAAAACCCGCACCTTGGGCCACATGCGCCAGCGCCTGGGACACCGATCGCAAGTTGCCCATGCCGTAATCCACCACGGCTACTTTTTTCAGAACTGTCATGACGGCATCAGGCGGTTTACAAAGAACCTTTGGTCGAAGGAATCACACCAGCCATGCGCGGGTCGAGTTCCAGCGCCATGCGCAGGGCGCGGGCAAAGGCTTTGAACACCGTTTCAGCTTGGTGATGAGCGTTGTCGCCGCGCAGATTGTCGATGTGCAAGGTGACGAAGGCGTGGTTCGCAAAGCCCTGGAAAAATTCGTAGGCCAGTTGCGAGTCAAACGTGCCAATCATGCCGCTGGTGAAGGGCACGTTCATCACCAAACCAGGACGACCGGAAAAGTCGATCACCACGCGGCTCAAGGCCTCGTCCAGCGGCACATAGGCGTGGCCGTAACGACGCAGGCCTTTTTTGTCACCAACGGCCAGCGCCACCGCTTGGCCCAGCGTGATGCCGACGTCTTCCACCGTGTGGTGGCCGTCTATGTGCAAGTCGCCATCGGCCTGAATGTCCAGATCGATCAAGCCGTGACGGGCGATCTGGTCCAGCATGTGGTCGAAAAAACCGATGCCGGTGTTGAGGTGCGACTTTCCGCTGCCGTCCAGATTGATTTTGGCGGTGATCTTGGTTTCAGCCGTGTTGCGCGTGACTTCCGCGGTGCGCGGAGCGAAAGTGCTTGGGGGTGTGGCGGTGGAGGTCATAGGGATTTTTGAAGGGTGGCCAGCAGTTGCGTATTTTCATCGGCCGTGCCAATTGTCAGACGCAGACAATTGCTCAGCAAGAAGTGCATTTTAGAAATATTTTTGACCAGTACGCCGCCGGCCTTCAGTCGCTCGAAAACCAGGCCAGCGGCGTCAGCCTCGCCCTCTTGTTTTCCATTGACACGCACCAGGATCATGTTGGCCTCGCTGTTCCAGACCGTCAAGCCCGGCATGGCGCGCAGCGCCTTGAGCAAACGCTCACGCTGCCGTACCAAGTCAGCGGCTTGCGCGGCGAAGACGTCTTGGTGCTCTAAGGCGAACAGCGCGCACTCGTAATTCAGCACGCTGATGTTGTAAGGCGGCCGCACCTTGTCGAACTCGGCGATCAGCGCTTTGGGCCCGATCATGTAGCCGAGACGCACACCGGCCAAACCAAACTTGCTGAGCGTACGCATCAACAGCACATGGCTGTAGCGGCTGATGCGGCCGATGTAACTTTGGCTCGAAAAAGGCTGATA
>JASDRC010000063.1:0-12496 GCA_041442125.1 Polaromonas sp.
CCCACCCCACCTCACCTCACCGGAGACCAGCCTTGTTCAAATCACTACAGCTCAGCAAATCCGAAGCGGGTTTTGCCGCAAGCATCACGGCTATCGACGACTCGCAGTTGCCACCCGGCGATGTCCTCGTCAAGGTCGACTATTCAACCCTGAACTACAAGGACGGCCTGGCCATTACCAACAAGGGCCCGGTGGTGCGCAGCTGGCCCATGGTGGCGGGCATTGATGGCGCGGGCACGGTGCTGGAATCAACCCACGCCGACTGGAAGGCCGGTGACCGGTTTGTGCACAACGGCTGGGGACTGGGTGAAACGCGCTGGGGCCTGATGTCCGAACGCGCACGCCTGCAGGGCGACTGGCTGGTGAAACTGCCCGCCGCCTTCAGTACGCGCCAGGCGATGGCGATTGGCACGGCGGGCTACACCGCCATGCTCTGTGTGCTGGCGTTGGAGAAAAACGGCGTGACACCGGCCTCGGGTGAGGTGCTGGTCACGGGCGCCACCGGCGGCGTGGGCAGCGTGGCCGTGGCCTTGCTCGGCCAGCTGGGCTACAGCGTGGTGGCCGCCACCGGCAAGGCTGGCGAAGAAGCTTATTTAAAACAGCTGGGTGCGAGCAGCGTGATCGACCGCGCCGAGTTGTCTGCACCCGGCAAGCCGTTGCAAAAGGAGCGCTGGGCTGCGGTGATTGATGCCGTCGGCTCCCACACCCTGGCGAATGCCTGCGCGCAAACGCGTTACGGCGGTGTGGTGGCCGCCTGCGGGCTGGCGCAGGGCGCGGATTTCCCGGCCACAGTGATGCCCTTCATCCTGCGCGGCATCACGCTGGCGGGCATTGACAGCGTGATGGCGCCACAGGCCAAACGACAACAAGCCTGGGACCGGCTCGCCGTGGACCTCGACGCGGCCAAACTCGAATCCATGATTGAAGAAGTAACGCTCGAGCGCGCTGCAGACAAAGCCGCCGACCTGATGGCGGGCAAAGTGCGCGGCCGCATTGTGGTCAAACTATAAACCCAAGCTACCCACCATATACGGGGACAAAGACATGACAACTTACGCAGATTTTTACCGTCAGTCCATCGACCAGCCTGACGCCTTCTGGACCGAGCAGGCCAAACTGATTGACTGGCACACACCTTTCACCCGCGTCTGCAATGACGACCATGCGCCTTTTGTCAACTGGTTTGAAGGCGGCCAAACCAATTTGTGCCACAACGCGATCGACCGACACCTGGCCACGCGCGGCGACCAGGCTGCGCTGATTTATGTGTCGAGCGAAACCGGCATCGAAAAAACCTACAGTTTCAGGGAGCTGCATGTTGAGGTGCAGCGCATGGCCGCCAGCCTGAAGGCGATGGGCGTGGTGCAAGGTGACCGCGTGCTGATTTATATGCCCATGATCGCCGAGGCCGCGTTTGCCATGCTGGCCTGCGCGCGCATAGGCGCAGTTCACTGTGTGGTGTTTGGCGGTTTTGCCAGTGGCTCGCTGGCCTCGCGGATTGAAGACGCGGCGCCGCGCATCATCATCAGCGCCGATGCCGGCTCGCGCGGCGGCAAGGTGGTGGCCTACAAGCCGCTGCTCGACGAGGCCATTCGCTTGTCCAGCCACAAACCCGAAGCCGTGCTGCTGGTCGACCGCGCTTTGGCGCCCATGACGCTGGTCCACGGCCGCGACCTGCTGTGGCATGACCTGCGCGCCAAGTTCATGTTGGCGCAAGTGTCCTGCGAATGGCTCGACTCCACCGCCATCAGCTACACCATTTACACCAGCGGCACCACCGGCAAACCCAAGGGCGTGCAGCGCGACACCGGTGGCTACGCCGTGGCGCTGGCCGCCAGCATGAAACACATCTTCGATGGCCGTGCCGGTGAAACCTATTTCTCGACCAGCGACATCGGCTGGGTGGTCGGCCACAGCTACATCGTCTACGGCCCGTTGATAGCGGGCATGGCGACCATCATGTACGAAGGCCTGCCGACGCAAGGCATGGACGGCCAACCGAATGGCGGCATTTGGTGGAGCCTGGTCGAGAAATACAAAGTCACGGCCATGTTCAGCGCGCCGACGGCGGTGCGCGTGCTGCGCAAGCAAGACCCGGCGCTGCTGAAAAAATACGACCTGTCCAGCCTGCGTGCGCTGTTCCTGGCGGGCGAGCCGCTGGACGAACCGACGGGACGCTGGATCAGCGAGGGCCTGAATGTGCCGATCATCGACAACTACTGGCAGACCGAATCGGGCTGGCCCATCATCACCATCGCCAACGGTGTCGAGAAAAAAGCCAGCAAGTTCGGCAGCCCCGGCGTGCCCATGTACGGCTACAGCGTGAAAATACTGCATGAAGTGACCGGCGAAGAGTTGACGCAGCCGAATGAAAAAGGCGTGGTGGTGATCGAGGGGCCGACCCCGCCGGGCTTCATGCAAACCATCTGGCAGGACGATGCGCGCTTCGTCAACACCTACTGGAAAAGTGTCCCGGGCAAGACGGTCTACAGCACCTTCGACTGGGGCATCCGCGACGAAGACGGCTACTTTTTCATCCTCGGCCGTACCGACGACGTGATCAATGTGGCCGGGCATCGCCTCGGCACGCGCGAGATTGAAGAAAGCATCTCCGGCCATACCGGCGTGGCCGAGGTCGCGGTGGTGGGCGTGGCCGATGCGCTCAAGGGGCAGGTCGCCATGGCCTTTGTCGTGCCGCGCGATTCCGCCGTGCTGGACGACGCTGGCGCTTCGCTCAAGCTCGAAGGCGACATCATGAAACGTGTGGACGGCGACCTGGGCGCTGTGGCCCGGCCGTCACGCGTGCGTTTTGTCAATGCACTGCCCAAAACCCGCAGCGGCAAGCTGCTGCGCCGCGCCATTCAGGCGGTCTGCGAAGGCCGGGATGCGGGCGACCTGACAACCATGGATGACCCGGCGGCATTGCAGCAAATTCGGGATCGGGTGGCTGCAGGCTGACTACCCGCAACCGCTTTGATTTCAGCTCAGGCCTTGCAAGCTTAGAAAACGCCCTTATGATTAGCACTCAATGTAGTTGAGTGCTAACAAGCCTGTTTGGGCTTGCCCGCCTTGCTGCGGCGCGCTCAACCCTCAAAGTTGGCGAGCACCCACTGCGTTCCGACGTGATGGCGGTGCTCATTTAATGTCTTAGTAACAGTTTTTTGAAACAAGGAGCTCCTATGAAACTTCGTCCTCTGCACGACCGCGTGATTGTCAAACGCGTTGAAAACGAAACCAAAACTGCCTCCGGCATCGTCATTCCTGACAGCGCTGCTGAAAAGCCTGACCAAGGCGAAATCTTGGCTGTTGGCCCTGGCAAGAAAAACGACAAAGGCGAGCTTCAGCCCGTCAGCGTCAAAGTCGGTGACCGCGTTTTGTTCGGCAAATACAGCGGCCAAACGGTCAAAGTTGACGGCGATGAGTTGCTGGTCATGAAAGAAGAAGACCTCTTCGCTGTTGTTGAAAAGTAAATAACTTGTGGGACGGACCTGCGGACGGCAAAGCCCCCGCAGCTCGGTCCCCAACTGATCAAGTCTTCTTGATCGCCCCCTTTAACTGAATCTGGAGAATTAAACATGGCAGCAAAAGACGTCATTTTCGGCGGCGAAGCCCGCGCACGCATGGTCGAGGGTGTCAACATCCTGGCCAACGCGGTCAAAGTTACCCTCGGCCCTAAAGGTCGTAACGTCGTGCTGGAGCGCTCTTTCGGCGCCCCTACCGTGACCAAAGACGGTGTTTCCGTCGCCAAAGAAATCGAACTCAAAGACAAGCTGCAAAACATGGGTGCGCAGATGGTCAAGGAAGTCGCTTCCAAGACGTCTGACATCGCTGGTGACGGCACCACGACAGCCACTGTGCTGGCTCAAGCCATCGTTCACGAAGGCATGAAGTACGTTGCTGCCGGCATGAACCCGATGGACCTGAAGCGCGGCATCGACAAGGCTGTCTCGGCCCTGGTCGAAGAACTGAAAAAAGCCTCCAAAGCCACCACCACGTCGAAAGAAATCGCTCAGGTCGGTTCGATCTCGGCCAACTCTGACGAAACCATCGGCAAGATCATTGCTGATGCGATGGACAAAGTCGGCAAAGAAGGCGTCATCACGGTTGAAGACGGTAAGTCACTCGAGTCCGAGTTGGAAGTCGTTGAAGGCATGCAGTTTGACCGCGGCTACCTCAGCCCTTACTTCATCAACAACCCAGAAAAGCAAGCCGCTTTGCTGGACAACCCGTTTGTGCTGCTGTACGACAAGAAAATCAGCAACATCCGTGACCTGCTGCCGACCTTGGAGCAAGTTGCTAAAGCTGGCCGTCCACTGCTGATCGTGGCTGAAGAAGTTGAAGGCGAAGCCCTGGCAACTTTGGTGGTCAACACCCTGCGCGGTATTTTGAAAGTTGTGGCCGTCAAGGCGCCAGGTTTCGGCGATCGCCGCAAAGCCATGCTCGAAGACATCGCCATCCTGACCGGCGGCAAAGTCATCGCTGAAGAAGTTGGCATGTCGCTCGAAAAAGTGACTTTGGCTGACCTCGGTTCTGCCAAGCGTATCGAAGTCGGCAAAGAAAACACCATCATCATCGACGGTGCTGGTGCGGCTGCTGACATCGAAGCCCGCGTCAAGCAAGTGCGCGTTCAAATCGAAGAAGCCACGTCTGACTACGACCGTGAAAAACTGCAAGAGCGCGTGGCCAAGTTGGCTGGCGGTGTTGCCGTGATCAAGGTTGGCGCTGCCACCGAAGTCGAAATGAAAGAGAAAAAAGCCCGCGTTGAAGACGCCCTGCACGCCACCCGCGCTGCTGTGGAAGAAGGCATTGTGGCTGGCGGCGGCGTTGCATTGCTCCGCGCCAAGCAAACTGCTGGCGTCATCAAAGGCGACAACGCTGACCAAGACGCCGGCATCAAGCTGGTGTTGAAAGCCATCGAAGCGCCTCTGCGCGAGATCGTTTACAACGCTGGTGGCGAAGCCTCCGTCGTCGTCGCCGCTGTGTTGGCCGGCAAAGGCAACTACGGCTTCAACGCTGCCAACGACAGCTACGGCGACATGATCGAAATGGGCATTCTGGACCCTACGAAAGTGACCCGCACGGCGCTGCAAAACGCAGCCTCGGTGTCTTCGCTGATGCTGACGACCGAATGCATGATCGCTGAGTCTGCCAAAGACGACGCACCTGCCGGCATGGGCGGTGGCGACATGGGTGGTATGGGCGGCATGGGCGGCATGGGCATGTAATGGCCAGGCCCGGTTGCTTTTAAAAGCAACTGACCACAAAAAACCCCCGCAAGGCGCGAGCCCTGCGGGGGTTTTTCTTTGTGCAGTGCAAACTCAATCAGGCGCGCAGTTTGCTCAACAAGCCTGCGGTTGATGCATCCAACCCGCTGACATCTCCACTGGCCAAACGCGCTTCCACGTCTTTCGCCAAGACCTTGCCCAGCTCAACACCCCATTGGTCAAAGCTGTTGATGCCCCAAATCGCGCCGCTGACAAAAACACGGTGCTCTTGCAAGGCGATGAAGGCGCCCAAGCTGGCCGGCGTCAATTCATCCAGCAGCAAGAAGGTGCTGGGCCGATTGCCCGGAAAGTCGCGGTGGCCACCCGTATCTGCTTGGCCGAACATCAACGCTTGCGCTTGCGCCAGCGCATTGGCGAGCAATTTGTCATGGTGCCCGGGCAAGCTGTGGCTGGCTTTTTTGACCGCGACGAACTCCACCGGCACCACCTCGCTGCCTTGGTGCAGCATCTGAAAATAAGCGTGCTGGCCGTTGGTGCCAGGCTCGCCCCAGAGCACCGGCGCGGTGTCAAAAGGCAGGGCCGCACCGCTGCGGTCAACGCGCTTGCCGTTGCTCTCCATCTCCAACTGCTGCAAGTACGCCGGCAAGCGCTGCAAGGCGCTGTGGTACGGCGCCAAGCTGCGGCTGCCAAAGCCATGAAAATTGCGATACCAAACGTCGAGCAAGCCGAGCCGGATCGGTAAGTTGCGGGCCGCTGGCGCGCTGCGAAAGTGCTGGTCCATGGCGTGTGCGCCGGCCAGAAAACTGTTGAAACCCACCGCGCCGATGCTGATGGCCAAGGGCAGACCAATCGCCGACATCAACGAATAACGGCCACCGACCCAGTCCCAAAAACCAAAAGTGGTGGTGATACCAAAGGCTTGGGCCGCCGCCACGTTGCTGGTCAAGGCGGCAAAATGACGTGCAATTTTGGGTGCAGCGCCAGCCCCCAGTTGTGCCTCAAACCAACGCTTGGCCGACAGCGCGTTGGTCATGGTCTCGGTGGTGGTGAAGGTTTTAGAGGCCACCAAAAAGAGGGTTTTTTCAGCGTCCAGCTGCTTCAGCAGCCCAGCCAGCTCGTGGCCATCGACGTTCGAGACAAAGTGAAAGCGCTTGCCCGGAATCGAGAACTCAGCCAGCGCCAGCACCGCCATTTGCGGCCCCAAGTCTGAGCCGCCAATGCCAATGTTCACCACATCGGTGATGCTGTCGTCGGCCCGCACCTGCTCGGCATACGCCAGCATGGCCGACAGCGTGCTGTGCACTTGCGCCAAGGCGTCATGCCAAGGTTGCGGCGGGTCGTCAGCCTGCTGGGCGGGTTGCCGCAGCAAAAAATGCATGACGGCGCGCTGCTCTGTGGTGTTGATTTGCTGGCCAGCGAACATGGCATCGCGGTGCGCCTCCAGTCCGCATTGCTGGGCCAGCGTTTGCAGCAAGGCTTCTGTGGGCTCATCGATCAGATTTTTAGACAGATCGGCAAAAACATGGGGCGCTGGCTGGCTGAAGTTGGCAAAACGTTGTTCGCTAACTTCAACGTCTGCAGCGTCTGCGTTGAACGCCTGACGCACGTCAAAGCCCTTCCCCGCCGCCGCAAAGTGCGCCAGTAACGCCGCCCATACGGGCGTACGGTCGCAACGCGTAGTGGCAAACGTGCCCGTCATACAGCCAGCATCAGTTGCTCAAGCTTGACGGCGTCAGCCGCAAAAGCACGAATGCCTTCAGCCAGTTTGTCAGTCGCCATGGCGTCTTCGTTCAGGGCGAAGCGGAAACTGGCTTCGTCAAACTGCACAGGTGGCAGGTCCAGCGCCTGAGCGGCCTCGGCGTCCAGCGCAGGCAGCAGCGGCGCGTCGGTCGCGGCCAATTGCGCCAACAACTCTGGACTGATGGTCAGCAAATCGCAACCGGCCAGCGCCGTGATCTGCCCAATATTGCGAAAGCTCGCACCCATGACTTCGGTGGCGATGCCGAACTTTTTGTAATGGTTGTAGATCTCGCGCACCGACTGCACGCCGGGGTCATGGGCGCCCGCTTTGTCAGCCTCGACCCAAGCCGTGCCAGCTGATTTTTTGTACCAGTCATAAATGCGCCCAACGAAAGGCGAGATCAGCTGCACCTTGGCGTGGCCGCAAGCCACCGCTTGGCAGAAAGAAAACAGCAAGGTCAGGTTGGTGTGAATACCTGCGCGCTCCAGCTCGGCCGCCGCCTGAATGCCCTCCCACGTCGCCGCGACTTTGATCAGCACGCGATCAGCCGAAATGCCTTCGGCTTGGTAAAGTGCGACCAGTCGCTTACCGCGCGCCACTGTGGCCGCCGTGTCAAAGCTCAAACGCGCATCCACCTCGGTCGACACGCGACCGGGAATGATGGCCAAAATCTCGCCGCCAAAACGCACCAGCAAGCGGTCCATCACCTCGTCCAGCGGCTGGCCACGAAAGCGTGTCACAACGTCTTTCATCAGTGGCTGGTAGTCGGCCTTTTGCACCGCCTTGAGAATCAGCGACGGGTTGGTCGTCGCGTCTTGCGGCTTGAACTGGCTGAGTTGCTTGAAGTCGCCGGTGTCGGCCACCACGGTGGTGAATTGTTTGAGTGCGTCGAGTTGGTTCATTGTTTGATTCCTTTTTTATTATCGTGTTGGTTAGCGTCAGATCGGAGCTCAGCCGGTGTTACGTTACCAGAACGAACTTCCCAGCGCCTCAATAGTTAGGTCTAATGCAGCACCGCAGATGAATGACACCCCAACCATGACTTCAGCCTTTTTTTTGAAAATCCGCAGTGTCGTGATGCCTGCCTTGGGGCTGACATTGGCTGGCCTGTTGGTGGGCTGCGCAGGTTTGTCAACCTCCGGCGAGAGCCAAAGCGCTGACGAAGAGCGCCTTCCGCCTGCCACGGCCAGTCGCCCAGCCACCCCTTGGGATCAAGCCTCGCTTCGACTCAACACGGTGACGCCATGGCTGCACCGCAGCTTCCCCGGCAAAGCCTCGAACCAATTCGCCTATTTAAAACTCGACGGACGCACCGCCATGGGCGTGAAGTCCAGCGCATCGGCCAGCATGTTGCGCAAAGTCGTCAGCATTGAGCCGGCTCAACTCGAGGCTGTGCGCTTTTCTTGGAAGGTGCCGGCCTTGATCACGGACGCCGACATGGCACTGCGAGACAAGGACGATTCACCGGTGCGTTTGGTGCTGGCCTTTGACGGTGACCGCTCAAAACTATCAGCCCGCGACCGCATGCTGTCTGAGCTGGCGAACGCACTCACCGGCGAAGACATGCCCTACGCCACACTGATGTACGTTTGGTGCAACAAACGCGAGCCCGGTAGCGTGGTGCTGAACCCGCGCACCGACCGTATTCGCAAGCTGGTGCTGGAGTCCGGCCCGACCAGGCTCAACCGCTGGATAGATTACGAGCGCGACATTCGCGCCGACTACCGCACAGCCTTCGGCGAAGAACCCGGCCGCCTGATCGCCGTTGGCATCATGACCGACACCGACAACACCAAGTCAAGCGCCGAGGCTTGGTATGGGCCAGTCGTCTTGGGGCCAGCAAGCGCAGCCGCGAATCGCTAATGGCGCGTCAGGGCACCCGGCAAATCTCCTGAGTGGTGATGAAAAAAGGCGACCTTGCTGGCGTTTTTGTCTACAAATTCAAGCCTAGCGCGCTGGTTCTCTTGGCGGTTGGCTCGTACGACAATTTCTATGCCGTTTTGAAGCGCTAGCAAGGGCCACGGATCTGAATTCGGGGCCATGGATCGCCGCGGCCTAGCCTCGCGGTGACGGAAATTACTTCTTTGCGAGCGCTGATCTTGTAGCTTTGCGAGCGAAGCGCGGCAATTCCTGCGCTCCTTCGCTCAATTAGTTACATCCAAAACCGCTGCATCATGAAACTAAGTTACCATCCAGAAAGTAAGTTTTCCATTCCAGCACCTTGGGTAATTCATGAGTTTTGACCTTGTTTTGTTTGGCGGCACGGGCGACTTGGCTTGGCGCAAATTGATGCCGGCTTTGTTTCAGGCTTTTCGCCACGGCTCTTTGCCGGCCGGTGGCCGTATCATCGGCGTGGCCCGTGATGACCTGAGTGACGACGCCTACCGGGCCTTCATCAAGACCCGTTTTGACGACGTTGAGCTGGCCAAACGGCCACGCGAAGACGAGTTTGCGGGTTTTGCCACTTTGTTGCATTTCGTCCGCATGGACGTCACCCAAGCCGCCGACTACGCCCGCTTGGCCGCCCTGCTGAAGGCCCGCAACGCCGACACCGTGGTGATGTACGTCGCCACCGCGCCGGGTTTGTTCACCTCCGTCTGCGAGCAGATCGCCGCTGCTGGGCTGAACGGCCCGCAAACCCGCGTGGTGTTGGAGAAACCGCTCGGCCACGACTTGGCCTCCAACCGCGCCATCAACGAAACCGTGCGCCGGGTGTTGACCGAAAAGCAGGTTTTCCGGATCGACCATTACCTTGGCAAACCGTCGGTGCAAAACCTCTTTGCGCTGCGCTTTGGCAACGCCTTGTTTGAACCGCTGTGGCGCCGCGAAAACATCGCCAACATTCAGATCACCATCGCCGAAGACCTCGGCGTTGAAAAGCGCGGCGCGTTTTACGACCACACCGGCGCGCTGCGCGACATGGTGCAAAACCACGCCCTGCAACTGCTCTGCGCGATTGGCATGGAGCCGCCCATCAACGCCCACGCAGACGCTATTCGCGACGAAAAGCTCAAGGTGCTGCGCGCCCTCAAACCGTGGACGCTTGAAACGTTGCAGCAGCATGTCGTGCGCGGTCAATACGGCGCCGGCAGCCTCAACGGCGTGGCGGTTCCGGCTTACCGCCAAGAGGCCGGCGTGGCAGCGCACAGCCAGACCGAAACCTTCGTCGCGCTGCGGGCCGAAATCGCCAATTGGCGCTGGGCCGGCGTGCCGTTTTACATTCGCACGGGCAAGCGGCTGGCGGCGCGCGACGCCCGCATCGTGATCAACTTTCGGCCGACGCCGCACGCTATTTTCAGCACCCCGGCTGGCGCGGTGAACCGGCTGGTGATCAACCTGCAACCCAAAGACGGACTGGAGCTGCACCTGCTGGCGCAAGGCGGTGACAAACGCAACCAAAGCCGAGAACAAAGCACCATGCAACTCGCACCGGTGCAGCTCGACCTCGACTTTGACAAACGCTTTGGCTCGCAGCGCGTGGGCGCTTATGAGCGCTTGTTGCTCGACGTCATTGATGGCCGGTTGAACTTGTTTGTGCGCAGTGACGAGCAAGAAGAAGCTTGGCGTTGGGTTGAGCCGATTTTGGACCACTGGCGTCATGCCGCGCACGAACCGCGCCCTTATGCGGCTGGCACCTGGGGCCCGAGCGCCGCCAGCGCCATGATCGCGCGCGACGGTTATTGCTGGAGCGAAGAATGCTAGACCGCATCAAAGCCTGCTTGCCGTCGCTGGCGCCTGCCGAGCAACGCGTCGGTAAACTGGTGCTGAGCGACGCCCGGGCGTTTGCCAATTTACCCATCAGTGAGTTGGCTGACCGCGCGCATGTGAGCAAACCCACCGTGGTGCGCTTTTGCCGCAGCTTGGGTTACGACGGCCTGACGGATTTCAAGCGCAAACTCGCCGGCAGCGTCAGTGAGGGCGTGCCTTTTATTCACCGCAGCGTTGACACCGACGACAAAGTCGGCGACGTCGTGGTCAAGGTGATCGACAACACCGTCTCAGCCTTTTTAAAGTACCGCAACGACGCTAGCACTTCTGCCATCGGCAAGGCGGTTGACGCGCTGTTGCTGGCCTGCCAAACCGGCAAACGCATCGAATTCATTGGCGTTGGCAACTCTGGCATCGTTGCGCAAGACGCGCAACACAAGTTCTTCAGGCTCGGCGTCAACACCATCGCTTACAGCGACGGCCACATGCAAGTCATGAGTGCGTCGCTGCTGGTGCCAGGCGACTGTTTGGTGGTGATTTCCAACTCCGGCCGCACGCGAGACTTGATGGACGCGACCGACATTGCCCGCAAAAACGGTGCCACCGTCATTGTCATCACCGCCAGCGGTTCGCCCTTGGCCGCTGCCGGGCACATTCATTTGTCTGCCGACCACCCTGAGGGCTATGACCGTTACAGCCCGATGGTCTCGCGCTTGCTGCACCTGATGATCATCGACATCTTGGCCACCGCGGTCGCCCTGCGCGTCGGCGGCGCCAAACTGCAGCCGCTGCTGCAAGACATGAAAAACAACCTGCGGAACAAGCGCTACGCTTGAAATAGCCTCGGCAGATGGGCTGAAATGCGTGCAAAGGTGACGTTAAACGCTAAAAACACTTTATTTATGAAATTTATTTTTTAATTTTTAAAAAGTTTTAAACTTTTTGTTAATTAGATTTGCATACCGCAAATAGTTTTATTGAGCTAAAAAGTCGATTTTTGAGCTTGCTTTGAGTTTTACTTTAAAGATCCCTAAAGTACTAGTTGTCCAAATACGCACAAACAAGCTCAGCTGTACAACAGCTGATTCGTGCTGAACCTGAATTCAAGCCAATCCAGACGTTAAAAAACCCCGCCACTCTTGCGAGTCGCGGGGTTTTTAGATTTTCAAATCTTCAACTGGCTGATGCCAGCGTCAAATTAGAAAGTGTGGCGAACGCCGAAACCAACCAAAGAGTCTTTTTTCTCAGCTTTTGAAGTGTAAGCATAAGCAGTAGTGCGCTTGCTCAAGGCGTACTGGGCAGACAACAGGTAAGTGTTGGTGTCAGCAACTTTTGCTTGGCTGTATTCAGCTGCCAAAGTCAGAGCTGCATTGACAGGAACGCTGGCACCGAAATTCGTAAATTTGTTTTTGGCACCAGATGTTGAACCTGCGGTATCAGCTTGGCTGGCAAACACTTTGACCATGCCCAAGTCGTAAGCAGCACCGACATAAGTGCCTTTGTCAACGCCGTTGTCAGCAGCAGAAGCAGTAACAGTCAAAGGACCATTGGCGTAGATAGCGGAGATGTCGCTAGAAGCTTTGGCGGCAGTACCGTTGTCAGCCTTCTGGATCATGGCACCGCGCAAGGTCAGGCCACCAAGGATGGTAGGGCTGGTGTAGTTGACGACATTGTTGACGCGTGAGGCACCAGCGTATTGCTTGAGACCGTAGTTGTCAGCGGCAACTGCGTTGGTGGCAGCAGTGGCGTAGAACGAAGGGGTCAGCTGGCCAGCACCCATGGTCACGGTACCGAAACCACCAGCCACGCCAACGAAAGCACC
>JASDRC010000064.1:0-3528 GCA_041442125.1 Polaromonas sp.
ATTCTCGACGACTACCAAGACGCAGTCCGCAAGCTCGATTGCGCCAAAAAACTAGACGCTTATCCGGCCAAGGTTTACACCAATACCGTTCGAGGTATTGGCCAATTGTCGGTTCGCCTGAAAGATGCCGACGTGATCGTGCTCAACCGCGAACGCACGCATCTGCCGCGCCAACTGATCGAAAAACTCCCCAAGCTCAAGCTGATCGCGCAGACCGGCAAAGTCGGTGAACACATTGACATCGCCGCCTGCACCGCTCGCGGTGTTGCCGTCTCGGAAGGTGCCGGCTCACCGACCGCACCTGCCGAGCTGACGTGGGCGCTGATCATGACCGCCACCCGCCGCATCCCGCAATATGCCGCCAGCCTGAAACACGGCGCTTGGCAACAATCGGGGCTAAAAACCAGCTCCATGCCGGCCAATTTTGGCCTCGGCACCGTGCTCAAAGGCAAAACCTTGGGCATCTGGAGCTACGGGAAAATCGGCAAAATTACGGCTGGTTACGGCCGTGCTTTTGGCATGCGCGTGCTGGTCTGGGGCCGCGATGCGACACGTGATCAAGCCCAGGCCGACGGCTATGAAGTGGCCGCCAGCAAAGCTGACTTTTTCGAGCAAGCCGACGTCTTGACCCTGCACCTGCGGCTGAACGAAGCCACGCGCGGCATCGTCACACTGGACGACCTGTCCCTGATGAAACCCACGGCCTTGATCGTCAACACTTCGCGCGCCGAGTTGATCGCGCCTGACGCCTTGGTGGCGGCCCTCAACCGTGGTCGGCCCGGCCTCGCCGCCATTGACGTTTTTGAGTCAGAGCCTATTTTGCAAGGCCACCCGCTGCTGCGCTTAGAGAATTGCATTTGTACACCGCACATCGGCTATGTCGAGCAAGACAGCTATGAGCTGTACTTCGGCGCGGCTTTTGACAACATCGTCAACTTCATCAAGGGCACACCGACCAACATCGTCAACCCGGGTGCGCTCCAGGTTCGCCGTTAATTCGCAGCTCTTTCGCCGTTAAGGACAACATGACAACACGCTTCCACACTATTGGCGTCATCGGCGCTGGCGCCATGGGCCGCGGCATTGCCCAAATTGCAGCGCAGGCCGGCAGCCAGGTCTTGCTGTTCGACAAAGACCAGCAAGCCAGCGCTCGCACCATCAACGAGATTGCTGCGCAATGGGACAAGCTGGTAGCCAAAGGCCGCATCGACGCCGCGCTGGCTGAAAGCTACAAAGCCCGGTTGTCCGTCCCCAGCGCGCTGAGCGATCTGAGCCCTTGCGAGCTGGTGATTGAAGCCATCGTCGAACGGCTTGACATCAAACAAGCGCTGTTTGCTGAGCTCGAATCCATCGTCGCGCCGCAAGCCCTGCTGGCCAGCAACACCTCGTCGCTGTCGATCACCGCGATTGCGGCTGGGCTCAAGCACCCCGAGCGCATGGCCGGCTACCACTTCTTCAACCCGGTGCCACTCATGAAAGTGGTCGAGGTCATCAGTGGCCTGAAAACCAGCGCCGACACTTGCGCCGCGCTGACGACCTACGCCAAGCACATGGGTCACACGCCCGTGCAAGCGCAAGACACACCGGGCTTCATCGTCAATCACGCGGGACGCGGCTACGGCACCGAAGCGCTGCGTATTGTGGGTGAAAGCATTGCCGACTTCGCCACCGTTGACCGTATCTTGAAAGACCAAGCCGGCTTCAAGCTCGGCCCTTTTGAATTGATGGACCTGACCGCGCTCGACGTTTCGCACCCGGTGATGGAGTCGATTTACAACCAGTACTACCAAGAGCCACGCTACCGCCCCAGCGTCATCACCGCACAACGTTTGGCTGGCGGCTTGTTGGGCAAAAAAACCGGCGAAGGGTTTTACCGCTACCCCAACGGCGTGGCCGAGTGGCCGGCTGAGGCACCCACACCCGTGGTCGACGACCTGCCGCCGGTCTGGGTTTCGCCGCGTGCCTCGCGTCGGGCTGAGTTGCTGAGCCTGCTGAAAACGCTGGGCGCCACCATCGAGACCGGCGCATCACCCTCCATGAACGCCTTGACGCTGGTCGCGCCGCTGGGTTTTGACATCACCACCGTCGCCGTGGTCGAGCGGCTCGACCCGGCCCGCACGGTCGGCATCGACATGCTGCTGGACGATGCCCACACCAAACGCCGCGTGCTGGCCACCAACCCCGCCACCCGCGCCGACATGCGTGACGCCGCCCACGCCTTGTTTGCCCGCGACGGCAAAGCCGTCAGCGTGATTCGCGACAGCGGCGGTTTTGTGACGCAGCGGGTCATCGCCCACATCGTCAACATCGCCTCAGACATCTGCCAACAGGGCGTTTGCAGCCCGCAAGACTTGGAAACCGCCGTCACCCTCGGGCTCGGTTACCCGCAAGGCCCGCTGGCCTTAGGCAACCTGTGCGGCCCGACCAATATTTTAGAAGTGCTCTTCAACATGCAAACTGTGTACGGCGACACCCGCTACCGGCCGTCGCCTTGGCTGCGTCGCCGGGGTGCGATCGGTCTGAGCCTGCTGCAGGAAGAAAGCTGATATGGCCGGCTCCCTGAAAAGCACCAGCGAAGGCCGCACGCTGATCCTCACCCTGAGCAACCCGGAACACCGCAACGCGCTCAGCCCCGACATGTACACGGCTGGTGTTGAAGCACTCAACGCCGCAGAAAACAACCCCGAGATTCGCAGCGTCATCATCACCGGTGAAGGCAGCACTTTTTGCGCGGGCGGCGACCTGCAGCGGCTGCTGGCCAATCGGCAAAGCAAGCTCGAGGTGCAGACCCAAAGCATCGACGCCCTGCACAGCTGGATCGACTCGATCCGCACCTTTCCCAAGCCGGTGATTGCCGCGGTTGAAGGTGCCGCTGCGGGCGCCGGGTTTTCGTTGGCTTTGGCCAGTGACTTCCTTGTCGCCGCCGAGAACGCCATCTTTCTCATGGCTCACAGCAGCGTGGCGCTGTCGCCCGACGGCGGCGGCAGTTGGGCCTTGACGCGCGCCCTGCCCCGCACGCTGGTTGCCCGCATGCTGATGCTCGGTGAGCGCATGCCCGCCGCCAGCCTGCACGCCCTGGGGCTCGTCAACGCGCTGGCACCGGCGGGTGGGGCATTTGCCGCAGCCCTGCAACTGGCCGAGCAACTGAACCAACGCGCACCCAACGTCATGGCCAGCGTCAAAGAACTCATCAACGAAGCGCAGACCACCACCCTGAGCGAACAACTCGCCATCGAGCGCCATCATTTTGTGAAGAACCTGCGGCACCGCAACGCCGGCGAAGGCATTGAAGCCTTTTTGCAAAAACGCCAACCCCACTACCCTTGAGACAAAAAGAACGCCACTTGCAAATAATTCAGAGACCTTTCCAAAGGGCCTCTTTTAGCGCGCTATAATATATGACTTGTCGGAGTGTGGCGCAGTCTGGTAGCGCACCTGGTTTGGGACCAGGGGGTCCAAGGTTCGAATCCTTGTACTCCGACCATTTAATCAACAAAAAAAGCTCACTTTGTGGGCTTTTTTTGTATG
>JASDRC010000065.1:0-12212 GCA_041442125.1 Polaromonas sp.
TTGTTGAAGTCGGTACCGTGACGCCGAAGCCGCAAACAGGCAACCCGAAACCGCGCATGTTTCGCCTGCCCGAGGCGAATGCCTTGATCAACCGTTTGGGTCTGAACAATGACGGGCTAGATGCCTTTGTCGAGAACGTCAAGCAGGCTCGCTTTCGCGAAGACAGCCGCCAACGCGCTCAAGCACCCATGCTGCTAGGACTGAACATTGGCAAGAATGCAACCACGCCCATGGAAAATGCAACCGACGATTACTTGGCCTGCTTGGACGGCGTTTACCCGCATGCCGACTATGTGACCATCAACATTTCCAGCCCCAACACTAAAAACCTGCGCACGCTGCAAGCCGACGAGGCGCTTGACGCCCTGCTCAGTGCCATGGCCCTGCGGCGTGAGGCGCTGGCACAGCAGCATGGTCGCCGAGTTCCATTTTTCGTTAAAATTGCGCCCGACTTGGACGACAGCCAGATCGAGGTGATTGCATGCACGATGCAGCGTTATGCGCAAGCAGATGCTGCCGGCAGTCAACTTGGCTGGGGTCTATTGGCCACCAACACCACCATCAACCGTGAAGCGGTACAAGGCTTGGCGCATGTCGACGAGACTGGCGGTCTGTCGGGCACACCGGTGCTGGCGACCAGCAACCATGTGATCCGGCAACTGCGCCAATCTTTGGGTAAAGACTTTCCCATCATCGGCGTTGGTGGCATTCTGAGCGCCGAAGATGCCCTGAGCAAAATCCAAGCAGGTGCGGATGTGGTGCAGATCTACACCGGCCTGATTTACAAGGGGCCGGAGCTGGTCAAGCAGGCTGCCGTTGCCATTCAGCGCAGCCGCCCTTGAACAATCAGCGGGGCAAAGCTAAGGTTTATACCGCTTCAAACAGCACGTCCTGAGCGCCCTCCCAAAGCACCTTATTGCCAAGCTTCCGGAACTGCTCGCGGCCTTCCACAATGGTAAGAAAATGGTTGCCCGCCAAGGGCCCCATCTTGCTGGCAAAACTGCAAGCACCATACGCCAGAATGATCTCGGTTTCGCTGTAGCCGCCAGGATAGAACAGCACGTCGCCCGCAGACGGATGGCTGGTGTGGTTTTCAAAACCCACGCCAAGCTGAAAGTCCCCCAAGGGTACCCAGCAGCCTTCCCCACTCCAGCGCACATGAATCAGTTTTTGCTGATACGGCAAGAGCTTGCAGAAGGCGGCAACGGTGAGTGGTGCGTCCGGATGTGTTTCGCCCAAAAAATGCAGGTCGCCAACGGTGATCTTGATCAATGACATAAAACTCTTTTTATAAAACAGGCATCAAGGCATGGTCAGGTCGGTCTTGCGCTGAGCCCAGCCCGTCATGCGGCCCTCGACCCAGGAAGACAAGGCATACAAAAGGATACCCATGATGGCCAACAGCACCAAGCCAGCAAACACCAAAGGTACATCGAAATTGCCACTGGCAATCATCATCACCGTGCCTATGCCTTTGTTGGCAGCCACGGTTTCGCTCAGCACGGTGCCGACAAAGGACAGTGTGATGGCGATCTTGAGTGACGCGAACAAGTAAGGCAGTGCACGCGGCAAGCTGACGTTCCACAAGATGTCTCGCTTGCGAGCACCCAGCACGCGCAGCACGTCTTCAAGCTCAGGCTCGGTACTCGCCAGACCCGTAGCCACGTTCACCACCACTGGAAAAATGCAGATCACCATCGACGTAAGAATCGCCGGCACGGTGCCAGAACCGAACCAGATCACGAACAAAGGCACCACCGCCACCTTTGGAATACTCGAAAACCCCACCAACAAGGGGTAAGCCACGTCGTATGCCAGCCTTGAAGAGCCAATCAACACACCCACCAAAATACCGATCATCACGCCCAAGGCAAAACCAGCCAGCGTGGTGTAAAGCGTTTGCACCGTGTGCGGCCAGAGCAAGGGCATTTTGTCAATCAAGACCAACACGATCTGGCTTGGCCTTGGCAGCACCAGATCCGATACACCGCTGACTAAACAAGCGATTTCCCAGAACAAAAAGAAACCTATCAAGGTGAATGCAGACAACATGCGTTGTCGCGCTTGAGAAGAAATCTTGTTCATGCTGTCACCGCCTGAGCTTGTGCCAAATCCATGGCGTCACCTTCACGACGTGCCGCCGCAATGCGCATGCGCAATTGCTGCACCAAGCCGCCAAACTCCGCCGAATAGCTGCTCTCTAATGTCCGTGGTCTGTCGAATGGAACGCCGCGCACGTCAATGATGCGACCTGGTCGGGAGCTCATCACGCAAATTTTATTGGCCAGATACGCCGACTCACGCAGGTCGTGTGTGACCAGTAGCACAGTCGGTTTTTTGGTCATCCACAGCGACTGCATGATGTCCCACAACTCCTCGCGCGTGAATTGGTCAAGCGCGCCAAAAGGTTCGTCGAGCAGCAGCAATTCAGGGTCATGAATCAGCGCCCGGCACAGCGAGGCGCGCTGCAACATGCCGCCGGAAAGTTGCCACGGACGTTTGTCGCCAAAGCCGCGCAGGCCCACTTGCGCCAAAAGCGCCTCAACTCGGTCTGTGTACTCGCCGTGCCGCTTGCGACGGAAGTCTTGCCGAAATGGTTGAACGATTTTCAGTGGGATCATCACGTTGTCCCGAATCGTCAACCACGGCAGCATGGTCGGGTTCTGAAATGCCAGGCCCACGCGCAGGCGCGGCGCCCCTGACGCATTGCTGTCGCCCGGTCCCCGTGAAGCCACCGCACCGACCTCACGACCATCAGCGATGACCGCACCTGAACTCGGCTTGAGCAGACCGGCCACTAGTTTGAGAATGGTGGATTTTCCGCAACCACTGGGGCCAACCAAGGCGACGAAGTCACCCTTATCGATGCCCAATGAGGTGTGGTCCAACGCCACCGTGCCGCCACCGTAGCGCAGTGTTACGTCAGACAGTTGAATGAATGAATTGGCCATGAAGTCTTACCCTTGATTTCAAATGCAACAGCTAGATCGCCGCGCGAGACGGCATTCGGACGATCGCGGCCAAGGGCCCGCCACCGGCCGGGCCTTGGTGCTCCGCACCGCCAGATACGTAGAGGGCGCCCTGCCCAACCACTGAGGCCAAAACGGCTCCCACCGCGGCGCGAGCATGGCGCGTGGAATGAATGTCTGAGTCGTTGAGCATGGTGTGACGCACACCGCGCACCAAGGCGTTTGGGCTGGCCTCGGCTTTGGCCAACAGGTTCACCACCCGTGCCGACACCTCGGCCTGATCCCGGTCTGGGTCCATACCGAAAGCGCCCTGCAACAGCATGCGAACACTGGCAGCATCGATGGCATCCGTCATGACGGTGTGCGCAATCCGCAGCGTGGAAGCGCTGCCAACCGCCTCACCCAGCACGATCACCACATTGCCTTCGAGCTCAATGCCAGCCGACACAGAAGCCCGCTCAGAATAAAGCGTCCAGTCGCTCAAGACCACCGCGTCAGTTACTTGCTCGGGTGTCACTTCGTTGAGTGCCAGCGCCACGCCAAGGGCTGAAGCACCGCGTGAATAGCCCATCGACTCGTAACTGTCATGCGTCACGGGTGTGCAGCCACGGGACAGCGCATCCGCCGTTTTGGCGGCTGTGAGCAAAGGACATTTAATTTGCACAAAATGAACGTCCGCAGGGTCTGAAATGCCCGCGTCGCGCATCGCCTCCAGAGTGGCGTCATGTGTCGCCATAATCTGTGCGGAGCGTCCCATTTCTTCGGGCAGGAAATCGCGCGTGTGGGCAATCCCCAAAACCAGCCGCTTATTCATGGACGCATGCACCTCTGCCACTGGCAAGCAGCGACGGCTGAAGACCGTGAAATGCGGCGACAAAACACCCTCGGTCCCGCCCGACATCACCAACGCAACACGGCCATGAACTTCCGCTGGCGTGCAGCCCAAGGCAGGCGCCAGCAAATGGCACCAAGCGCTGCTGGCGTATTCGCGTGTGAAGTCATTCACGCAACCATTGCCCTCTGTTTTCCCCATCACAGCCACGACCTCGGCAGGCACCAATTCGCCGGAGTCAATCAGCGCTTGCACGCCCGACAAATCGCCAGGGCCCCGGCAAGGGATACGCCAGACCTCAACCTTTTGACGCAGAGATTTTGTCATGCGTCAACTTTCGGATGCTGCAATGCCGCCATGACCTCAGCCGACGGCAGCGCATTCACTGGAACACCAGCCGGGGTCTGCAAGATAGCGCTGGTGAAGTGCTCGGTGTTGCGCGGCTTGGGTGTTGGCATTTTTTGGATGCTCTTGACAGAACGACCCCAGCCGGCGGCATCTGCCACGAGCTTGCCGTGTTCCATCACAAAACGCCCACGCACCAGCGTGTGAACCGGATAGCCCTGCACGGCACGACCATTCCAAGGCGATATCTTGCTGATACTTTGCAAGCGATTTTGCGAGAGCACGCCAGCGAGGCCCATGTCGACGATCGCAATGTCGGCATGCGCACCCGGCGCGATAACGCCCTTGGTGCCGAAAAGTCCCCAGGCTTTGGCTGGCGCCACGGCGCTCCAACGAACATAGTCCATCAAGGTCGCGCGGGCTTTGTTGACTTCCGTTAGCATCAGCGGCATCTGGGTTTCAACACCCGGGAAACCGCAGTCGCAGTCCCAAATGCTCTCGCGGGTTTTTTCATCTGGCGAGTGCGGCGCGTGATCTGTCGCGATCATGTCAATTGTGCCGTCCATCAACGCATCCCACAGCGGCTGGTTGTGCCGCGCTTCACGGATAGGCGGATTGAGCCGCATGATGCCGCCCAGCGTGCGCATATGGTCGGTGTTGAGCAACAAATATTGCGGGCAGGTTTCCGCGGTGACATCGACTCCCCGCCGCTTGGCTTCGCGCAGCAGAAAGAGCGAGTCAGCGGCGCTGTGGTGCGCAATGTGGACGCGCGCGCCCGTCCATTCAGCCAAGGTCAGCACGCGACCAATTGCTTCGATTTCAGCCACCGCCGGGCGGGCAGCCAAATGCGCAAAGGCATCAATTCGCCCTGCAGCCTGCATGTGTTGCTGGCGACGCGACAAGATGGATGAGTTCTCTGCATGCACCACCGTCCGGATACCCAGCGGTGCTAATTTCTCAAAACCTTCTAGCAATGCGCCGTCACTGGGCGCAGGCAAATTCCCAAAAGTGTTGCCGACAAAAGCCTTGAAGCTGGTGACCCCGGCGTCCAGTAACTCTTCAAGCCGGTCTACCGAGTCGTCGCCCAAGAGTCCGTGAATGCCAAAATCAACATAAGAAGATTCCGCGGCTTTTTGTTTGATACGCAAGGCCTCGACAGTGCCTGTCGGCGGATTCGTGTTGGGCATTTCGAACACGGTTGTGACGCCGCCGCAGGCAGCAGCGGCAGAGCCGGTCTTCCAAGTTTCTTTATTCGGATAACCCGGATCCCGAAAATGAACATGGCTGTCAATCGCGCCGGGCAGCAGGTACATGCCATCGGCACGCATCTCTTGACGCGCAGCGGGCATCGAATCATCGTGACCGACCGCAACAATGAGTTCGCCGGCGATAGCGACTGAGGCTTCAATTATCTGGTCGCCAGACACCACGCGAGCGCCGCGAATCACCAAGTCGACTTCTTTCATGACGCGGTTCATCACAACATCGCCCATCCGCCGTCAACCGGCAAGTCCACACCGGTGATCTGGCGCGACACGTCGCTGGCTAAAAACAAGCAAGCGTTGGCGATGTCGGTGTCAGTTGAAACACGTCGCAAAGCGTAGTCGGCGGCATGCCGCGTCATCGCTTCATCGAGCGTGATGCCCAGCTTGTCGGCCATGTCGGCGCAGACCTTGTCACGAAAACGCGGGCCATCGACCATGCCGGGTGCGACGCAATTCACATTGATACCGTAAGGGCCGGCTTCCAGCGCAAAACTCTTGGTGATACCGCGCAGACCCCACTTCGAGGCCGAATAAGCGGTCCGCCCGGCACGGCCACGCATGCCGAACGTGCCGCCCACATTGACGACCTTACCGCTCTTGCGCTCAACCATGCCCGGCAAAACCGCATGCATGGTGTTGAAACAGCCGGTCATGTTCAATTCAACGATGGCAGAAAACTCCGCCGCCGTGGTTTCCCAACCCGTCTTACCGATGGGACCTGAGCCGCCGGCCACGTTGACGAGAATATCGATGCGACCAAAACGCTGGATGGCCGCAACGGCCAATGCTTCGGTCTGCTCGGCATCAGTCATGTCGCACGGCACCACAAGCACGTTGGCACCAAGGGCCTGGGCTTCAGTAGCAACGAGTTCGATGGCTTTAATGTCTCGCCCCGCCAGCACCAGCGTAGCGCCCTCTTGGGCGAAGGCGAGCGTCACCGCCCGGCCCATTCCCTTGGCAGGGCCGGTGATCACAGTCACCTTGTCTTTGAGTTGAAGGTTCATGGCAATAGATTTTTGATCAACTTAAAGTTTGGAAGGACGCTCAGCACGCGCAGGCAAAAAGCTGCGGTTGAAAACGTCCTCTGGCAGCGGTGTCCGGCTCAGCTGGTTGGCCTCGACCACGACACTGATCGAGCGCTTCAGGCGCACAGGATCGACATCACCGAGGCCAATCTTGGCAATCTCAGAGTGGCTCATTTCTTCTTTGAGGGTGGCCATCAAGCGCTCTTTTTCAACGTCCCTTTTGAGCAACGGCTCACGCTTCATCAGCGAGTCCATGGCCATCTCTGGATTGGCCACGGTGTCGACGATGGCGCGGTTTAACGCCTTCAGAAAACCTTGCACAGCCTTGGGGTTGTCACGCACGAAATTGCGCGAGAACAGAATCGTGTTGGAGTAGAGATCAAGGCCGAAATCACCATAGTTGATGAAGCGCAAATCTTTTTCAGGATCGAGGCCGACCAACTTGGCACTGAAGTGAACCGTATTGATGTAACCGAACACGCCATCGACCTGGCCGCGAATCAGCATTTGCTCACGCAGGTTAGGCGACATGTTGCTGATGGCGATCTTGCTCGCGTCGAGCTTGGCCGCTTTGGCAAAGGCTGGAAAAAGCTTGAGCGCGCCGTCATTGGCCGGGCCGCCGATGGTTTTACCTTCAAGGTCTTTAGGCGTGCGGATCGGGCTGTCTTTTTTAACCGCGATGGTGAAAGGCGGCGTGTTGTACATCATGTAAACGCCAACCGGTGCCTCGGCAGGACGTTTGGCTGAAAAGTCAATCAGCGCATTGATGTCACCGAAACCAGCGTCATAAGCACCACTGGCCACCTTGGCGATGGGGGCAGACGAGCCCTCGCCCTGGTCGATTTCAACCTCGAGACCTTCGGCTTTGAAGTAACCCTTGTCTTGCGCTACAAAAAACCAGGCCTGGGGGCCTTGGTACTTCCAGTTCAACACCATCTTGATCTTGGTCTGCGCGAACGATGCAGCAGGGAAAAGTGCAGCGCACAGGCTGAGCACGGCAATGCGGCGAGTAAATTTCATGTGAATTCCTGGGAGGTTAGTTGGTCAGTGGGCTGGTGAGTTGGTGAATCAATAACAGGAAAGCAACGGTGAAAACTGTGACGGGGCGATCTGCAAAGGTCCTGACACCTGAACACCGCCTTTGACAACGGCGAGCTTGGCGGCCTGCAACAAAATGGCTTCCGGGACGGAACGGGCATCCAGCACCACCAAATCGGCAGCACAACCGGGCGATAGACCGTGGTTCGCGAGTCGCAACATGCGCGCTGAATTGGTGGTCATAGTTTGCCAAATTCTCTCTAGACCAGCGTTGTGCAATTGGTGGGTGATCTGCGCCAACAGCAGCAGCGCCTTGAGCGGGTCGGCATCGCCAAAGCGGACGAACGGATCACGCATGTTGTCCGTGCCGCAAGACACATTGACGCCCGCCTCCATCAGCGCCAGCACCCGCGTCAGTCGCATGCGTGTTGGCAATACACAAACCTGAATGTCGGCAGTTTTGAGCAGGTCGATGGTGTTGCCGGCCACAGCATCGCTGACGTGGGCCAGCGATGCGATATGGGAGACCGCCACACGCCCTTGCCAACCCTGCTCAATGGTTTTCTGCGCCACATAAGGCAAGGTGAAAGCGTCAGCGCTGTCCCAGTTGTCCAGGTGATAATCAATGTCGCAGCCGTGCTTTGAAGCGAGTGCAAAGGTTTCGTCAACTTGTCTTTCGGGATCTGAGGGCCAGAGTCGTGCATTGACGTTGCCGCCGACGATTCGCAGACCACCCTCAATCGCTCGAGCAACGTGTACGCCCGCACCATCTTCGATGGACTCGGCAATCTCAAACCAGCCCTCTTGAGGAAAGGCGATAACCTGCAGATCGACTTGCCCAGCCAATGACCGCGCCGCGGCCTGAATACCCTGAACGGCCCGTTGGCCGATGAATCGATCGACCTCGCAATTGGTGCGTGCCGTGGTGGTGCCGTGAGCCAACCCCATTTCAAGGCCGCGACGCGCTCTGGTCGCGACATCTTCAACGCTGAAGTTTGACTTGAGTTGCCTGACCGCGCGGATGGCTGCATTGAGGTCAACCGCAGCAACCGCATCAGCCGTCCGGTCGCCGGTCAGCGCCTTGTCCAGATGCACATGGGGATCAACAAATCCAGCGGAAACCAAGCGACCCTGAGCGTCCCAAACAGTTTGACGGTCGCACGTGCCGTCGAAGTCAGCATCAACACTGACGTCCGTGATGAAACCAGCGTCTATCGTGATAAACCACCGACCGTCAAGGCCGGGCAAGACCGCGTTGCGAATGGCCCAGTTCGTGTTCATACCTGTTGGGACGGTTTGACTCATACTAAAAAGCCGACTTCACCAAACGCTCTGCCTTCGGCGGCAAAAAACTGCGGTCAAACACTTCAGCGGGTGTCGGTGTGCGCCCGAGTTCGTAGCTGTCAACAATTTGCGTGATGGCCCGCGTCATGCGCGCATCCTTGACATCGCCAAGGCCGATCTCAGCAGCTTCCGGTGTTAGCACGCTGCTACTTAGGACATAAGCCAGTCGGCGCTTTTCGATGTCTTTGTTGATCAGCGGTTCGTTCTTGACCAAGTTGTCGATGCAAGGATCAGGATTGGCAACGCACTCCTTCAGAGCGCGGTTGACGGCACGGACCATCCCCGCGACTGCTTTTGGTTTTTCTTTCAGCAGCTTAGAAGACACGAGCACACCATTGCTGTAAAGGTCGAGACCGCTGTCGTTGTAAAACATCCAATTGATGTCTTTGTCCGGGTCAACACCCAAAGCCACCAAATTCATATAGCTGGTGGCCGAGAAAACAGCTGAAGCATCGACCTGACCTCGCAGCAGCATTTGCTCCTGAAGATTGGGCGCCATGTTGGTCCAAGTAACCTTTTTATCATCAATGCCGTTCTTTTTAGCCAGCGCCGCAAACACCTTGAACGCTGCCCCGCCAGCCGGCGAGCCCAGCGTCTTGCCCTCAATGTCCTTGATCGACTTGATCGAACTGCTGGCCTTGGTGATGAGTGCAAAGGGGGCACGGTTGTAAATCATGTAGACCATCACAGGAGCGTCGCCGGGACGCGTCGCAGCACCCTGAATGATGGCGTTCATATCACCGACGCCGGCTTGGTAGGTGCCCGACATAACGCGCGATACAGCAGCAGCAGAACCCTCGCCTTGGTCGATGCTCACGTCCAAGTTTTCGGCCTTGAAGTAGCCCCTGTCTTGGGCCCAGTAATACCAAGCATGAACGCCTTGGATTTTCCAGTCCAGCGTGAACTTGATCCTGGTTGGCTCTTGCGCAGAGGCAGGTAGCGCACAAGCCAGGGCAAAAACGCCGATACCGATGTTGATTCCGATGGAGCGCCAATTGGGTAATTTCATATCAAGACTTTCTAGGTGAAGTTGGAACGCGAGATTTGGGTGGTTTTGGAGGCTTTCTGCTTGCTGTCAAAGCGGGAATCAACGCCGCAGTCGTAGCAACAAAACCGTGTAATTGCTGGACAATGAAGTGAATCGCATTACTCACATAAGCCGGCGACGGAGTGCTGCAGGCATCACTTAACAGAATGCAGTCGTAACCTAAAAAGCCAGCGTCTTGCAGCGTAGAAAACACGCAGCGATCGGTGTTCACGCCGGCGAACATCAAAGTCGTGATGCCTTGTTGCCGCAGGATACTGTCCAGTTCGTTGTCCCAGAAGCCGCTCAGTCGGTGCTTGAAAACAGTGATGTCTGAAGGTGCGGCGCTCAGCTCATCAATCACTTGCGCGCCCCACTCACCCGCGACCACGGACAATCCACGATCGTCAGGGGACGCTTCGGCATAGCCAACGCCGTCGGCGCTGCGCTTGCCTTTGAACTGAACCGTTGGGCTGAGGTTGAGCCGATCAGGCCGCACGCCCCAGTTCAGCCAAACCACCGCGCCGCCAGCGTTACGCCACGCCGGCAACAGGCCGGCAATGGTGGCGATCGGCTTGCGCATGGGCTTGACGCTGACACCTTTTTGGCCAAACCAGCCTTTGGAATGGCAAAAATCGTTTTGCATGTCGATCACCACCAGCGCGCTGCGAGCCAGGTCGATCTCAATGCGCTGTGGCTTTGCATCGAACTGCACCGCAACAGTGCTGTGCGCTTGACGCACCAGACTCACCCCTTGGTCGCTCAGTGCCCAAGCGTTACAAAGAGCAGGGCCAAACAAAGTGGCTTCCAACTTGGTGCGCTTTTGGTTGACAGTAGGTTTCATGCCTATGACTACGCATGAGCCATGCCTCAATAGCGCTCTTGTATATGCTTTTTTAAGTACCAACCGATGCCGTAACGGCAACAGTCTTGGCATAGCTCATGCATTGTTCAGTCGAATCCGTCACAACATCCACCCCATCCATGAACCACCTTCGCTTTCTAAAGTACTTCGACGAGGTTGCCCGCACAGGCTCGATCAGGCAGGCCGCCGAACGAATGCACATTGCCCCCTCGGCCGTCAACCGGCGCATTCAAGATTTGGAAGAGGAGCTTGGCACGCCCCTCTTTGAACGCCTGCCAAGAGGGGTGCGGCTGAACGCTGCAGGCGAGCTGTTTGTCGCCTACATTCGTAGCCGATCCGCACACCTTGAACAGGTGCGCTCTGAGATTGAAGATTTACAAGGGCTGCGCCGCGGCAGTATCAAGCTGGTCGCCAGTCAGGCACTGGCACCGGCTTTTCTGCCCAAGGCCATCGCCAACTTTCGTACAAATCATCCGTTGGTGGTCGTGCAAGCGCACATCGGGGACCACCTGCAGGCCGTGCAGGCCTTGCGAGACTTTCAGATGGACTTGGCATTGGTGTTCAATCTTGAATCTGAACCAGACATTGTGCGCATCGCTGAGTTTGAACAAAAGTTGGTGGCCACCATGCACCGAGAGCACCCCTTGGCACAAAAACCAGAATTGAGAATCCGTGACTGCGTTGAGTACCCGCTGGTGCTGCCGGAACAAGACATCGGCGGCAGGCAACTGCTGGATCAGTTTCTAGCGCGCAGCTCGATCAAATTAAGACCGGTTGTCGAGAGCAACAGTTTTGAATTCATGCGCGGCTACCTTTATCACGAACAAGCGATCACGTTTCAAATCGCCATTGGGGCGGTGACAGATGGCGGTGCGCTGGTAGCGCGAGAAATAGCTGACAGAGGCTTTCCCAAAGGTCAGCTGGTGCTGGCCAGCTTACGTAACCGGCAGTTGCCCGTTGTCGCGTATGCCTTTGCAGAACACCTGCGTACAGCGCTAGGGACAGAAGCGTCGCCGCCGCTCAATCCGGCACAAACTTCAGCTTGAACTTGACTTCATCTTCCGGCAGTTCCAGCGTCACCAGCTGGCCCATCTTGTTGTCCTTCAGGCGGCAGGCGGCAAACAAGCTGAATTTACCTTTGAGGTAGTAGCTTTCCATGTCGATCAGCATGTAGGGATAGGGCACAAAAACTTCGTGCTCAAAAATCAAACGGTGCAGGTTGCGCGGCGACGGAAAGAGTTTGTAGTCGTCTGTGGTGATGCTTTGTGCGGTGGCCATGCGGGTAGTGATCCGTGAAGTCTGTTGTGAGGGTCGCGCGCTGGAGTGCAGCGCGCTGTAAGCTAGGCGCTTATTTTCGCTTACGCGTCAAATAAGGTCTGACCTTCTTTTTAAAACTGGCGACCCAGCGCGCCCTGCTCCATGAACGAACGCCTCGCCACGCCAGACAAAGAAGCCATCGCCCTGCTAGAGCCCTTCACCGGTTTGGGCCTGCACCAGATCCAGTT
>JASDRC010000066.1:0-11315 GCA_041442125.1 Polaromonas sp.
GGTATTTTGTAGGTGCTGGGGGCGTGCGTGCTCAGCTGGCCCTTGTCGTTCCAGACCAGCTGCTCGGTGGTCAGCCAGCCCATGCCTTGAATAAAACCGCCTTCAATTTGCCCGATGTCAATCGCCGGGTTGATGCTGCTGCCGACGTCGTGCAGGATGTCGACTTTGAGCACGCGGCTTTCGCCGGTCAGCGTGTCGATGGCGACCTCGGTGCAGGCCGCACCGTAGGCAAAGTAATAAAACGGCCGACCCGTCAGGGTGGTTTTGTCGTAATGGATTTTCGGCGTCCGGTAAAAGCCGTCGCTCCACAACTGAATGCGGTTGGCGTAGGCCAATCGCACCACGTCTTTGAAGGGCCGCGTTTGGGTTGGCGAGATCATGTCGCCGGCGACAAAGCGCACCGCGCCCGTGTCGCAGCTGTCGAGTCCAGCGACAAATTGCGCCAGGTTGTTGCGCACCTTGCGGGCGGCGTATTGCGCAGCGCGGGCGTTGAGGTCGGTGCCCGCTGAGGCGGCGGTGGCCGAGGCGTTCGGAATCTTGCTGGTGTCGCTGGCGGTGACCAACACTTGTTCAAAAGCCACGCCGAGTTCGTCGGCGACGATTTGCCCCACTTTGGTGTTCAGGCCCTGGCCCATTTCGGTGCCGCCGTGGTTGGCCTGCACGCTGCCGTCGGTGTAGACGTGCACCAGCGCGCCGGCTTGGTTGAACTGCGTGGCGGTGAAGGAAATACCGAACTTGACGGGCGTCAACGCCAGTCCGCGCTGGATGACGGGGCTGCAGGCGTTCCATGCGGCGATGGCTTGGCGGCGCTGACGGTAGTTGGCGGACTCCGCCAACGTGTTGATCAGCGGCGCGAGGATGTTGTCTTCGATCTGCATGCCGTAGTGGGTGGTGTTGCGCAGGCCTGTAGTGCTGGTGGCTTCGTCGCTGTACAGGTTGCGCAGGCGCACGTCCAGCGGGTCGAGGCCCAGATGGCGGGCGATGTCACCGAGAATATTTTCGATGACGATCATGCCCTGTGGCCCACCAAAGCCGCGAAACGCCGTGTGGCTTTGGGTGTTGGTTTTGCAGCGGTAAGAGCTGATGTCGACGTCTTCTAAAAAGTAGGCGTTGTCGGCATGAAAAATAGCGCGGTCGGCGACCGGCCCGCTCAGGTCGGCGCTGAAGCCGCAGTTGGCGGCCATCATCAGTTTCAAGCCGCAGAGCCTGCCGCTGTCGTCAAAGCCAGCCGTGTACTCGTAGGCAAACGGATGCCTTTTGCCGGTGACCAAAAAGTCGTCGTCGCGGTCCATCCGCAGCTTGACCGGTTTGCCAAATTTGCGTGCGGCCAAGGCCGCCCAGACGGCCATGTGGCCGCTCTGCGTTTCTTTGCCACCGAAGCCGCCACCCATGCGCCGGCATTCGACGCGCACCGCGTTGTTGTCAATGCCGAGCGCGTGCGAGACCCAGTGCTGCGCCTCACCTGGGTGCTGTGTGCTCGAGTACACCAACCACTGGTTTTGCTCTTGCGGCAGCACGTAGGCGATTTGGCCTTCGAGGTAAAAATGCTCTTGACCGCCGACTTCCAGCGAGCCGCTCAGGGTGTGTGGTGCGCGGGCCAAGGCAGCGTCAGCCGCCCCGCGTCTAACCACCACCGGCGGCAACATAAAATTCTTCGCGACGAGGGCTTCCTGCACAGTCAACACGGTGGGCAAGGCTTCAATGTTCAACACAACTTTTCTAGCGGCGTGCCTCGCTTGCATGACTGTGTCTGCCACCACCAGGCCGATGACTTGTCCGACGTGCTCGACTTTACCAAGCGCAAAGACCGGTTCGTCATGCACAAACGTGGCGAGCAGCGGATCACCCGGCACGTCGGCCGCCAGCACCACGCCGCGCACACCGGGCATGGCCAGCGCTGCCGCCGCATCGATACCCAGCAATTTGCCGTGCGCCACGGTTGACAAAATGGGCGCGGCAAACAGCGTGCCTTTGACTTCGGGAATGTCGTCGATGTAGTTCGCTGCGCCGGCGACTTGCGCCCTGGCGCTTTCGTGAAAATGCGATTGACCGGCAGCCGTTGACCGAATAAGCAGTTTGTCGGGCGCGTTCATGAGAGTGCCTCCAGCTTGAACGCTTCGAGGTTGATGTGCTGCTCGCCTTGGCTCTCCAGCCAAAAGCGTTGCAGCAGATTGCCCAGCACTTGGCGGCGATAGGGGGACGATGCGCGCATGTCCGATATCGGCTCGAACTCGGCGCGCAAAGTCAGCATGGCCGCTTGCACGCTGGCCAGCGTCCACGGCTGGCCCCGCAGCGCGGCTTCGGTTTGTCGGGCGCGTACCGGCGTGGCGGCCACCCCCCCCGCACCGATGGACATCTCGCTGACCACGCCGCCCTCCAGCGTCAGATGCAGCACCAGACAGACGGCCGAAATATCGTCGTCGTAGCGCTTGGAAATTTTGTAGGCGCGCAGCAAAAAAGTTTGAGAAGTGGACACGGCTGACGCTGGCAGCGGCACTTTGATGAACGCCACCACTTCGTCAGCCGCCAGCAGATTTTGGCGGTAACCGATGTAAAAATCTTCCAACGGCATTTCGCGCTCACCGCGCACGCTGGCCAGCACGATGCGGCTTTTCAAAGCAATCAGCAGCGGCATCGAGTCGCCAATGGGCGAGCCGTTGGCGACGTTGCCGCCCAACGTGCCCGAGTTGCGCACCGGCAAACCGGCAAAGCGCGCGGCAAAGGTCTTGAGCGCTGGCCAACTTTGAAGCAAGGCGGTGAAGGCCTCTTGCAAAGTGGCGGCAGCGCCAATCACCCAGTCGCCGCCGCGCTGTTCAATGCGCCGGAGTTCGGTTACCCGGCTGACGTCGATCACGGCATCAAAACGCTTGTGCAGCTTGGTCACCCAGAGTCCGACATCGGTGCCGCCAGCCACCAGTTGGGCTGTGGGCTGCGCGGCGCGGGCGGCCAACAATTCGGCCAGCGTGCCGGGCAACTGGTAGGTGCTGTGGGGGGAGTGAGTGTCAGGGGCTTGCAACTGAATCTCGGCCAGTTGGCGGCTGATGGTCGGCTGGTCTAAGTGCGCCGCCGGGTAGTCCGCCATTTGCTGCGCCGCGTCCAGAATCGGTCGGTAGCCGGTGCAGCGGCACAGGTTGCCAGAGAGCTCGGTTTGGGCCAGTTCGCGGGTGATGGGCTGGCCTTGCAGCACATGGTTTTGGTACATGCCAAACAGGCTCATGACAAAACCGGGCGTGCAAAAACCGCATTGCGAGGCATGGCACTGCACCATCGCTTCTTGCGCCGGGTGTTGGCAGGCCGCGTTTCCTGGCTTTCCTGCGCTCACCGGACTCAGGTCTTCGACCGTCCACAGCGCCAGCCCATGCACCGAGTGGGCCAGGCGGATGCAGCTGTTGACGGCCTTGAAGGTCAGTTGCTCGCCTTCACCCTTGGCCTCGCCGAGCACCACCGTGCAGGCGCCGCAGTCGCCTTCGCCACAACCCTCTTTGGTGCCGGTGAGGCCCAAATCTTCGCGCAAGACCTCCAGCAAGGTCCGCGTGGGTGGTACATTGCTCAGCGACACGACTGTGCCGCGCTTCACGAACTGAATGGTTTGACTGGTGGGTAAGGGCATAGAAGTGAGCATAGACAATGGGCACAAGCATGTCAGGGTAAACAATCAGGCAAACGTCGGCATACGGATCGGCATATTGACAACATGTTTGAACAGGTATGAACGACCAGGCGCTTTTCGACAAGATAGACCTCCATCTCATCAGGGTCTTAAATACTGTGCTCACTGAACGCAGCGTTTCGCGCGCCGCCATCCGCCTTGGAATGTACCAACCTGCTGTCAGTGCGGCGCTGC
This sequence comes from Polaromonas sp., assembly GCA_041442125.1. GTDB lineage: Bacteria > Pseudomonadota > Gammaproteobacteria > Burkholderiales > Burkholderiaceae_C > Polaromonas. Next base: position 3,845 of record JASDRC010000066.1, read on the forward strand.
GGCGCCTGCGTGATTTAGCGGGTGACCCCTTGTTGGTGCGTTCTGGCCCTGGCATGGTGCCGACCGATGCCGGTCTGCGCATGATCGAGCCTTCTGCCAGCATTTTGCGCGCCGCCGAAGTGATGTTCAGCGATGCCCGTGGCTTTGATCCGTCCAGCGCCAAAACTGTCTTCAGTCTGGCCGCGAGCGACTACCTGGACCCGCTTTTTTTGCCGCAACTGGTGGCGCAGATCAAGTCGCAGGCGCCAAACTGCCGGATTGAAATGCGGGCGCTGTCGCCGGAGTCCAACTACCGGAACCATTTGGCACAAGGCGAGATTGACATCGTCATTGGCAACTGGGCTTCGCCGCCGGATGACTTGCACATGGGGCGACTCTTTGGCGACGAGGTGGTGTGTTTGGTGTCCCGCGAGCACCCTGCTGTGCGGCGGGGTTGGGACGCCCAAAGCTGGCTCGAAGCCGAGCACATTGCGCCGACGCCAACGCACCTTGGCGCCAAAGGCGTGATCGACGACCACTTGGAATCTCTCGGCTTGCAGCGCAACATCATGGCGCGTTGCCCGCACTTTGGCCTGATCCCGGCGATGGTGGCATCCAGCTTGCTGGTGCTGACCACCGGCCGGCAGTATTGCGAGCGCTACAGCGAGGTGCTGCCCTTGAAAATAGTGCCTTGCCCGATTGAATTTCCCCGCATGATGTATTACCAGCTGTGGCACGAACGCTCGCACGCCTCCAACTCCGCCAAGTGGCTGCGCGAGCGGGTCAAGGCTGTCGCCATGGCGCTGCGTAAAGAAGAGTCGAAAAATGGATAAGCAGGCAGCTAACATCCCGCGGCTGCAATTGCACGGGATCACCAAACGCTATCCGGCCGTGGTCGCCAACAGCGAGGTCTCGCTGACGGTGCAGCCAGGTGAAATCCATGCCGTGCTGGGCGAAAACGGCGCTGGCAAATCGACGCTGATGAAGATCATTTACGGCTCGGTCAAACCCGACGCCGGTAGCGTCAAGGTCGACGGCGCGAGCGTGACGATTCGCAATCCGCAAGAAGCCCGGGCACTGGGCATCAGCATGGTGTTTCAGCATTTCAATTTGTTTGAAACCCTGACCGTGGCCGAGAACGTTTGGCTGGGTCTCGACAAACAGCTGAGTCTGGCCGAGGTGGCTGCGCAGATGGTCGCCACTACCGAAGAATACGGTCTGCAACTCGACCCGTCGCGGCCGGTGCACACCCTCAGCGTCGGTGAGCGTCAGCGGATCGAGATCGTGCGCGCGCTGCTGACGCAGCCCAAGCTGTTGATCTTGGACGAACCAACTTCGGTGCTGACACCGCAGGCTGTTGACAAACTCTTCGTCACTTTGCGTCTGCTGGCCGCGCGTGGTTGCAGCATTTTGTACATCAGCCACAAGCTGCATGAAATTCGCGCCTTGTGTACCGCCTGCACGGTGCTGCGCGGCGGCAAGGTCACCGGCGTCTGTGACCCGCAGCAAGAGTCCAACGCCTCCTTGAGTCGCCTGATGATTGGCGCCGAGCCGCCAGCCTTAGAACACCGCGCCTTGCAAGCCGGTGCGGTGGTGTTGCAGGTGCGGGCCTTGAGCCTGGCGCGGGAAGACCAGTTTGGCGTGGATCTGGACCGCATCAGCCTGGAGGTTCGGGCCGGCGAGGTGGTCGGCATTGCCGGCGTCTCCGGCAACGGCCAAAAAGAGCTGCTGTATGCGCTGTCAGGTGAAGACACGCGGGCAGCGGCCGATGCGATTCAAGTCAAGGCCGAACCGGTCGGCCAACAAGGCCCGATGCAGCGCCGAGACCGCGGCCTGCATTTTGTGCCGGAAGAAAGGCTGGGACGCGGCGCAGTGCCGTCGCTCGGTCTGGCGCAAAACCTGTTGCTGACGCGGCGTGATGCGGTCGGCCGTGGCGGCTGGCTGCAGCTGGCTACTTTAAGGGCGCAGGCGGAAGGCATCATTCAGCGCTTCAACGTCAAGGCCGGTGGGCCGGATGCGCCAGCGCGCTCCTTGTCGGGCGGCAATTTGCAAAAGTTCATCGTTGGACGCGAGATCGAAGCTGGCCCTGAGTTGTTGATCGTCTCGCAGCCGACCTGGGGCGTTGACGTCGGTGCGGCAGCGCAAATTCGCGGTGAAATTTTGAAGCTGCGCGACGCCGGTTGTGCAGTCTTGGTGGTGAGTGAGGAGCTTGAAGAATTGTTTGAAATTTGCGACCGCCTGTATGTCATGGCTAAGGGGCAAACCTCGCCGTCGATGCCGCGTGCCGAGGCCACGGTTGAGCGCGTGGGGCTGTGGATGAGTGGACTTTGGCAAGATGAAAAACAAGCGCAAGCGTCCACGCAAGGAGCGCCGCATGGCTGAGTTTTTCAAGCTGCGGCTGCAACTGGAAGCGCGCCCGTATGCCTCGCGCACCTGGGGTTATTTGTCGCCGGTGCTGGCACTTTTGATCACCGTGGTGATTGGTGTGCTGCTGTTCTTGGCGCTGGGCAAAAACCCTGTGCAAGGTTTGCAGGTGTTTTTTTGGGAACCGATTCGTAGCACTTATGCGCTGGGTGAGTTGATGGTCAAAGCTACGCCGCTGCTGATCATCGCGCTCGGCTTGGCCGTGAGTTTTCGTTCCAGCGTTTGGAACATTGGCGCTGAAGGTCAATTCATCATTGGCGCGGTGACCGCTGGCGGCGTGGCGATGCTGGCCGACAAGTCCACCGGCGGCTGGATCATTCCGGCGATTGTGTTGGCCGGGGCACTGGGCGGCATGCTCTGGGCCGGCATCACGGCGCTGCTGCGAGACCGTTTCAATGCCAATGAAATTTTGGTCAGTTTGATGTTGGTTTACGTGGCTGACATGGTGCTGAGCTACCTGGTTTATGGTCCCTGGAAAGACCCGGCGGGCTACAATTTTCCGCAAACCAAGACCTTTGATTCGGTCACGCAAATTCCCCGGCTGATGGCGGGCTCGCGGGTTAATATTGGCATCTTGCTGGCCTTGGCCGGCGCCGCTGCGTTGTGGCTTTATTTGTACCGCACTTACGCTGGCTTTGCGCAGCAGGTCGGTGGGCTGGCGCCAGCAGCGGCGCGTTACGCCGGATTTTCGTCGCGCAAGGCTTTGTGGGTGGCGTTGTTGGTGTCGGGTGGTGCGGCTGGTGTGGCCGGCGCGCTAGAAGTCGCCGGCCCGATCGGTCAGCTCTCGCCGTATGTGCCGGCGGGCTACGGTTTTGCCGCCATCATCGTCGCCTTTGTCGGGCGCTTGCACCCGGTCGGCATTATCTTCTCCGCACTCCTCATGAGCATGTTTTACATAGGCGGCGAATTGGCGCAGTCGCGTTTGGGTTTGCCCAAATCTCTCACTGGTGTGTTCCAAGGCTTGCTGCTGTTCAGCCTGCTGGCCTGCGACACCTTGATCGCTTACCGCATCAAAATCACGCAAGGGGCTCGCTGATGGACTCCACAGCCTTGCTGCTCGCAGCCACCCTGAGCGCCGGCACCGTGCTGGCGATTGCGGCCCTTGGCCTGCTCATCAATGAGAAAGCCGGCATCGTCAACTTGGGCGCGGAAGGCATGATGCTGTGCGCCGCGTTGGCCGGCTTTGCCACTGTTGTGCACACGGGCAACAGTTGGCTGGGTTTTGGCGCGGGCATGCTGGCGGGCGCGCTGTTGGCCGGCTTATTTGGGGTGTTGGTGATCTGGCTCAACACCAACCAGTACGCCACCGGTTTGGCACTGAGCTTGTTTGGGGCGGGCTTTTCAGCCTTTGCCGGCACCCGCTACGTGCAAGAAAAGCTGCCCACGCTCAGCACTTACCCGATCCCTTTTCTGGCTGACATTCCTTTTGTTGGCCCGGCATTGTTCCGCCAGCATCCGATGGTGTACTTGACCATCGCGTTGACGTTTGGCCTGATTTGGTTTTTGTACCGTACCCGCGCCGGTCTGGTCTTGCGCTCGGTTGGCGAGAGTCCGGAGTCGTCCCATGCGCTGGGTTATTCGGTGCGGCGAATTCGGCTGGCGGCGGTGATGGTCGGCGGCTCGCTGTGCGGGCTGGCGGGCGCTTATGTGTCGGTGGTCTACACGCCCTTGTGGGTTGAGGGCATGATCGCCGGCAAGGGCTGGATTGCACTGGCGCTCACCACCTTCGCCACCTGGCGCCCGGCACGTGTTTTGCTTGGTGCTTATTTGTTCGGCGGCGTGACCATGCTGCAGTTTCATTTACAGAGTTTGGGGGTCGATATTCCGAGCCAGTTCTTGACGATGTTGCCGTATTTGTCGACCATCGTGGTGCTGGTGCTGATTTCGCGCAACCCGCAGTGGATTCGTCTGAACATGCCGTCGTCGATCGGCAAGCCTTTTCATCCGGGTTCATGATTTGGGTTAAATTATGTTTCTAAATGTTTTTCCGGACCTTCAATAGGGTCCATTTTTCCTCAACCGTCGCTACTGGAGTCGACATGACTGATCTGCAAAAACGTTCCTTGCTCAAGTTCGCTGCAATTTCTGCAGTGGCTGCAGCAGCCTTGGTGGGCTGCGGTAAAAAAGAAGCGCCACCGGAGCCCGCACCCGCGCCTGTGGCTGCTGCACCGGCCAAGGCGGAACCGCTCAAAATCGCTTTTGCTTACGTCGGCCCGGTCGGCGACGGCGGCTGGACCTTTGCCCACGACAACGGCCGCAAAGCGGTTGAAGCCGCCTACGGTGACAAAGTCGTCACCAGCTTCGTCGAAAAAGTGCCCGAGTCGGCCGACGCCGAACGTGTCCTGCGCGACATGGCCGGTCAAGGCAACAAGCTGATTTTCGGCACCACTTTTGGCTACATGGAACCGATGCTCAAAGTAGCGGCTGATTTCAAAGATGTCAAGTTTGAGCACGCCACCGGCTACAAAACCGCCGACAACATGCGCACCTACGACAGCCGCACCTACGAAGGCGCGTATCTGGCGGGCGTCATTGCCGGCAAGATGAGCAAGACCGGCAAGCTCGGCGTGGTCGGTTCGGTGCCGATTCCGGAGGTTGTGCGTAACATCAACAGCTTCACGCTGGGCGCGCAGTCGGTCAATCCGAAAGTTAAAACGCGAGTCGTCTGGGTCAACGAGTGGTTCAATCCACCGAAAGAAACCGAAGCCGCCACCGCGTTGATCAACGGCGGCGCTGACGTGCTGTTCCAGAACACCGACTCGTCGGCCGTGCTGCAAACTGCTGAGAAAATGGGCAAGCGCGCCTTCGGTTGGGATTCCGACATGACCGCCTACGGCCCCAAGGCCCACCTCGGTTCGGCCATCATCAACTGGGGTCCTTACTACGTCAAAGCCGTGGGCGAAGCACTGGAAGGCAAGTGGACAACCGGTCAAGCGTGGTGGGGCGTGAAAGAAGGCGCGATCGACATGGTCTCGATCGCCGCGGATGTGCCTGACGACACGAAAAAGCGCGTCGCCGAAGTCAAAGCCGGCCTGAAGGACGGCAGCTTCGCGATCTGGAAAGGCCCGATCATGGACAACACCGGCAAGGTCTTGATCGCCAAAGATACCGTTGCTGACGATAAATTCTTGGGCGGCCTGAAGTCCTACGTCCAAGGCGTTGAAGGCAAGGTGCCGGGCAACTGAGCCAACTCCTGCTTGACTTTAAAAACAGCTGCTCAGGCAGCTGTTTTTGTTGATGGTCTGTGTTTTCGCCGACACTGTGCATTCTTTGAAAGCTGACCATGACCTTGATCCGACCCGTTGCCGCCGACCGTTTGCCTGAATTGCTTCGCAGCATGCCGAAGGCGGAACTGCACATTCACATTGAAGGTTCGCTGGAGCCTGAGCTGATTTTTGCTTTGGCCCAACGCAATGGCGTGCGTTTGCCTTACGCCAATGTGGAGGCGCTGCGCAGTGCTTACGCCTTCACCAACCTGCAAAGCTTTCTGGATATTTATTACGCCGGCGCCAGTGTGCTGTTGACCGAGCAAGACTTCTACGACATGGCGCGCGCCTACTTCGTCAAAGCCGCTGAAGATAACGTCCTGCACGCGGAGCTGTTTTTTGATCCGCAGACGCACACGGCGCGCGGCGTGGCGATGGAAACGGTGGTCAAGGGCTTGCACCGCGCCTGTGTCGACGCCAAGGCCGAGCTCGGTGTAAGTGCTTTGCTGATCATGTGCTTTTTGCGGCATTTGAGCGAAGAAGACGCTTTTGCCACGCTGGAGCAGGCGTTGCCGTTTCGCGGGCACATCGTCGGCATTGGTCTTGATTCAGGCGAAGTCGGCAACCCGCCTGAAAAATTTGCACGTGTCTTTGCGCGTTGCCGGCAGCTCGGCTTTCGGCTGGTGGCGCATGCCGGCGAAGAAGGGCCGCCTGCCTATGTGTGGACGGCGTTGGACCTGCTCAAAGTCGAGCGAATTGACCATGGCGTGCAGTCGACCCACGACGCGGCTTTGATGCAGCGGTTGGCGCAAGACCGCATCGCGCTGACGGTCTGTCCGCTGTCGAACCTCAAGCTGTGTGTGTTCCCCGACTTGGCCAGCCACTCGCTGGGCCAGTTGTTGGCGGCAGGCATTGCCGCCACCGTCAATTCGGACGACCCGGCTTACTTTGGCGGCTACATGAACGACAACTTCACCCAGACTTTTGCGGCGCTGCCACTGGGTGCCGCCGAGGCTTACACACTGGCGCGCAACAGCTTTGAAGCCAGCTTCATTGAGCCGTCGGCGAAGCAGGCGTTCATCAACCAGCTGGATGACACCTTTGCCAACTTTCGCTAATGTCGGCTGATGTTGACTGACTGCGAATGAAAACTTCTGTGAATCCTTGGGTCATCGCAGTGGCCGGCATGGTGTCACTGGGCGTCGCCATGGGCATCGGCCGTTTTGCCTTCACGCCCTTGCTACCGATGATGCTGAACGATGGCGTGATCGATCTGCCAGCGGCCAGCTGGCTGGCCAGTGCCAACTACGTCGGTTACTTGGTCGGTGCGTTGTTGTGCCTGCTGCAGCCGTGGTTGTGGGCGCATTTTCCGCGCCTGCCGTCACTGGCGTTCACGCAGCTGATACGGGGCGGCTTGCTGGCGACTGCGGTGCTGACGCTGGCGATGGTTTGGTCAAGCGCGTCGGTCTGGCCACTGCTGCGCTTTCTCGCTGGCGTTACCAGTGGCGTGGTCTTTATTTTTACCTCTGGTTGGTGTTTGTCGCAGCTGTCCCGGCTGGGGGTGCCTGCCATGGGGGGTTTCATTTACATGGGGCCGGGGGCTGGCATTGTGTTGAGTGGCCTCTTTGCCAGCGGCATGGTAGCTTGGCATTGGACGGCGGCGACCGGCTGGTTGATTTTTGGCCTGCTGGCTTTTGTGCTGACAGCGCTGGTCTGGCCCCGCCTCAAAGGCCACGACGAGCGCTTGCTGCCGCTGGTCACGCAGCTTAAAAAAGAGGCTGACCCAGCGCCAGCCGCAGCCAGTGTCGGTCACGGTTCGCTGGAAATGGTCTTGCTCACGCTGGCCTATGGCATCGCTGGTT
>JASDRC010000067.1:0-21810 GCA_041442125.1 Polaromonas sp.
GGTGTTACAGGCAGGTGTTACAAAAGTGCCTTATTTTCAGGGTCCCCTCTGGGAATCCGCATGAATGCTCACTTCGTAAGAAAAAGGTGACGAGCCCGACCCCGGCACTGGCTCCACAGTTAGGGCTGCTTGGTTCCCCATCTGACCCGGTTGGCCGCTTCACCATGCGGGGAGGCCCGTCACTGTGAATTGTAATGGACTTGCCCGGGGCGCACAGACCAACCTGCTCATCCGCAGGGTGATTTTTCGGGCACTTTAGAATGTACCGATGTCCTACCTCGTCCTTGCTCGTAAATACCGCCCCAAGAATTTTTCGGAAATGGTCGGGCAGTCGCATGTGGTGCAGGCCTTGAGCAATGCCTTGGGCACGCAACGCTTGCACCATGCGTATTTGTTCACCGGCACGCGCGGTGTGGGCAAGACCACGGTGTCGCGGATTCTGGCCAAGTCGCTCAACTGCACCGGCCCGGACGGCACGGGGGACATCACGGCCACGCCTTGCGGTGTTTGCGAGGCGTGTACCGACATCGACAGCGGCCGTTTTGTCGACTACACCGAGCTCGATGCGGCTTCGAATCGCGGCGTTGACGAGATTGCCCAGTTGCTGGAGCAAGCGGTTTACAAACCCGTCGTTGGTCGCTTCAAAGTCTTCATGATTGATGAGGTTCACATGCTCACCAACACGGCTTTCAATGCCATGTTGAAGACGCTGGAAGAGCCGCCGACTTACCTCAAGTTCGTGCTGGCCACGACCGACCCCCAAAAAGTGCCGGCCACGGTGCTGTCGCGTTGTTTGCAATTCAATTTGCGGCCTATGGCGCCTGAAACCATTTTGGAGCATTTGGTCCAAGTATTGGCCGCTGAGGACGTCTCCGCTGAGCCGCAGGCGCTGCGTTTGCTGGCCCGCGCCGCACGAGGCTCCATGCGCGATGCGTTGTCGCTGACCGATCAGGCGATTGCCTTTGGCTCTGGCGCGCTGGTCGAAGCCGGTGTGCGGCAAATGCTCGGCAGCGTTGACCGCAGCTATGTCTATCAGCTGCTCGACGCCTTGGCGCGAGGTGATGGCAAAAGCATTGTCGAGATGTCCGAGGTCTTGCGTCTGAATGGTTTGAGCGCCGCCTCTACGTTGGAAGAAATGACCAGCGTCTTGCAGCGCATGGCGGTGCTGCAGGCGGTGCCAGGCATCGGCGCGAGTGACGATGCGAGTGACCCTGATGTGTCTGAAACTGCGCGTCTGGCGCAATTGTTGCCGGCCGATGAAACCCAGTTGCTCTACAGCCTGTGCCTGCATGGCCGGATTGAGTTGGGGCTGGCCCCTGATGAGTATGCGGCGCTGACCATGGTGTTGCTGCGCTTGCTGCCTTTCAAACGCGCTACAAGTGCGCCTGAGTTGCGGGGTGCCGTCGAGCCCTCAAAAAAGCCGCAGCCTGAGCCGCGTCTTGCGGCGCCTGTGCCGGTTTTGCCGCCGGTGGCTGTTGCGCCGCCATATCCAGCTACTCCGCTTGTGGCCGAGCCAGTTCCGGCGGCTGTTGTTTCTCCCGTCGTGCCGGTGACGCCAGAGGAGCCGGTGGCCGAGCCAGCCACACCTGCGCAGGCCGCGCCGCTCGGCGGTCATTGGGCTGAGCTGGTGCAAGGGCTGATTGCAGCGGAGTTGATCGCCGCACTGGTGCGCGAGTTGGCGCTGCAGTCTGAATTGCAGTCGCAGGAAGAGGGCGTCTGGACTTTGCGGGTTGAGCGCCAGTCGCTCAACCACGCCGGTGCTTGCGACAAGTTGCTGCTAGCCATTCAAAGTCTGCATGCATCACAACAAGCTGCAGCTACTCCGGCACTCACTCGGTTGATGGTGGAAGTCGGCCCGGTGGCCGACACGCCGGCACGCCGCAATACCGCGGCACAGACAGAGCGACAGCGACAAGCCGAAGAGGTCATTGAAAATGACCCCTTTGTGCAAGACATGGTGCGCCAATGGGGCGCCCGCGTGGTGCCCGGCAGCATCCGTCCGTTGGCCCCGGCATCGACTTCGACCTCGGTTTCTGAATTGGCCAAGCCGATATGATCAAGACACGCATTCAAGACCGCACCTAAAACCAATTACCAAGGAATCAAAAACATGTTCAACAAAGGACAACTCGCCGGCCTCATGAAGCAGGCGCAAGCGATGCAGGACAACCTGAAAAAAGCCCAAGATGAGCTGGCCTTCATTGAAGTCACCGCCGAAGCTGGCGCCGGCTTGGTCAAGGTCACGATGACCTGTAAACACGATGTCAAACGTGTCGAAATCGATGCCAGCTTGCTGGTAGCCGACGACAAAGACATGCTGGAAGACTTGGTGGCTGCGGCCTTTAACGCCGCTGTGCGCAAAGCTGAAGACTTGAGCCAGGAAAAAATGGGCAAGATCACCGCCGGCATGCCGGCGCTGCCCGGCGGCATGAAGATGCCGTTCTGATGATGTGTTTGGAGCCGGTCGTTTTCAATGGCTGATTCAAACGCCCTCGAAGGTTTGACGCAGGCCTTGCGCCGCTTGCCTGGCGTTGGCCTCAAGTCAGCCGCCCGCATGGCGTTTCACTTGCTGCAAAACGACAAGCCCGCCGCTCTGCAAATTGCCAAGGCGCTGGAGCATGCGGTGCACAGCGTCAAGCATTGCGCGCTCTGCAACACGCTGACCGAGCAAGCGGTGTGCGTCACGTGTCAAAACCCGCAGCGTGACCGCAGTCAGCTGTGCGTGGTGGAAACGCCGGCTGATCAAGCCGCACTTGAACGCACACTGGCTTACCGCGGCTTGTACTTCGTCTTGATGGGCAAGTTGAGTCCGCTCGACGGCGTCGGGCCGAACGAGATCGGGCTGAAAAAACTGTTTGACCGTGTGGTTCCCAGAGACGCGCAGGGCGAGCACTTGCCCACGGCTGAGCGCGAGGTTCAAGAAGTGATTCTGGCGACCAATTTCACTGCCGAAGGCGAAGCCACCGCGCATGTGATTGCGCAGGCTTTGAAAAGCCGCGGTGTGCAGGTCACGCGGTTGGCGCGCGGTGTGCCGGTGGGCAGCGAGCTCGAATATGTCGACCTGGGCACCATCGCCCATGCCCTTGTCGACAGACGTTAAACGTAGTTGAAAGTTGTTAAAAAATCATGTTTCCAAATTTCACAATCGCTTACTGGTGTGTCTTGGTGATGGCTTTGTTGCCTGTGGTTTGCGCGGGTATCGCCAAGTCCGGCATGATGCGCACGCCGCCGGGTGCGGGAGGGTACGACAACGCCGACCCGCGCAGCTGGTTGCTGCGTCAAACCGACTGGCGAGCGCGGGCCAACAGCGCTCAAGCCAACACCTTCGAGGCACTGCCATTCTTTTTTGCGGCCGTCATCATCGCGCATCAGCTGCAGGCGGTACAAGGACGGGTTGATCTATTGGCTGTTGTTTTCGTCGTGCTGCGTGTGGCTTATGTGGCTGCGTACGTGGTTAACAAGGCCAATCTGCGGAGCGTTATTTGGATGCTGGCTTTGCTGGCCAATGTCGCGCTGTTGTTCGCTGGATTTCGCTGAAACAGCGCCGATGGCTGGCCAGACCGCTGGTCATCTCTGACGCCCCAAGCCACTTTTGTTTGAGTACAAACCCGCACGGGATCATCCTGATGCGGGTTTTCTTTTGGCTGGTTACGCTGGTGTCAAGATCAAGCATTCAAGGGGGTGAGCGCATGACGCGACCAGATGGAGTGACTCGCCGGCAATGGGGTGGTGCAGGGCTTTTGTGGGCGAGCTCGCTGGCCATGCCCGTGTTTGGAGCTCAGCCCAAGCTGGAGCGCACGCGCCTTGTGATGGCGGTCGATGGCAAGGCATCGCTCGGCTTTCTGCCCGTGACGATTTCAGAGCAGCTGGGGTATTTCAAAGCAGAAGGTCTGGACCTGGAGATCAACGACTGGGGCGCGGGTGACCGAGCCGCGCAGGCCATTGTCAATGGGGCGGCTGATGTGGGTGCCACAGCCTTTGCCAAAACCATCGAGTTGCAGGCTAAAAACCAATGGCTTCAGGCTTTCGGCCTGCTGGCGCGAACACCACAAATCGCTTTTGCCGTGTCAGTCCGCAGCCTGCCGAACTACAAAACAGGGGCTGATTTGAAGGGTCGAAAGATCGGCGTGGTGGCGCTTGGTTCAGCGAGTCACTTGACGGTCGGCTTGCTCTTGGCACGCTTTAATCTGAAGCCCAGCGAGGTGACTTTTGTTGAGCTGGGCTCGCCGGCGGGCGCGCTGGTCGCCTTGTACGCAGGGCAGATTGACGCCTTGAGTCACACCGATCCTGTGATGACCATGCTGGAGCAAAAAGGTGATGTCAAGATCATTGCGGACACCCGCTCGCTGAGGGGTGCGATCGATGTTTTCGGCGGACCCATGCCGTCGGCCTGTCTTGTCGCTGCAGGCGACTTCGTGCAGAAAAATCCGAACACCTGTCAAGCCTTGACGAATGCCCTTGTCCATGGCTTGAAGTGGCTGCAAACGGCCGGTCCTGGCGACATCATTAAAACCGTGCCGGATGCGTATTTGCTCGGTGACCGGGCTTTGTACCTAGCCTCTTTTGACCAGCTGCGCGAGTCGATCTCACTGGATGGGGTGATGCCCGATAACGGCCCCAGTACAGCCTTGCGCGCACTGGCGAGTTTCAATCCCGAGATCAAGGCCGACAAAATCGATCTGGCCAAGACCTTCACGAATGTGTTTGCGCGCCGTGCCAAGGATCGCTTTAAGGCCTGACCGTCAAGCCTAAAAAGCTGGCCAGTGCAGCTGTTGGCATCGAGCCTTCATGCGTGATCAGCGCACCCGTTTGGACGTTCGTGGTGACGATGGTGGGAATCGATGCAAAACCGAAGCGCGTCATGAGCTGGGTGTTTTGCGCGACAGCGGCTTTGGACGGCTCAATGTCGCGTGTGGCGCTGATGCCGCCGGTCTTGGCGGTCATCGACACCTCATGCGCATCCATGGCGGCTTCCGGGTCTGGCATGGCCAGTATCGTGGCCCCTTGTGAGGTGCTGGACGCATTGATAATGCCGACCGGAATCCACAAGAAACGAATCTGATTTTTCAGTGGTTTGGCCGATTTCCAAAGGACGGTGCAATGCGGGCACTGCGGGTCAAAAAAGACGTAGACCGTGCGTGCACTCATGGGCACGCCGACGCTGAAACCTTTGGCCTCTGCTTGAATGGCGTCGATCGACACTGACGTGGCGCTGGCTTGATTCGCCGGCAGCGTGCTCGTTTGATCTTTGCATGCGCCCAAAACAAGAGTGGCAGCGACGGTGGCGCCCATGAAAAGCTTTTTGAGCATGGTGTTTTGGATGGTGTGTTGAAAGAGAAAGCGAAGGCTAAAAATGTCTGCGTGAGACAGCTCAGCCATGCAATAGGGTCGTATTTAAGAGGTAGTGCAGGTTATTTGCGAGGGGCTCTTTTGACGGCTTGGAGTTTGCTGCCGCGCTTGGCGTTGGCTTTGACGGGCAGAAACACCACCAGCGATTGCCCCATCTGGAAGCGTGTGTGGGCCGTGACTTGGTTCCAATCCGCCACTTCGAGGGCGCTGACGCGGTACCGCCGCGCCAAGGTCGCGACGGTTTCACCCTTGCGGGCCTTGACGTTGACCCGGCGCGTGACCACCTCGGGCGCCAAACTCAATTGGCCGTTTTCGGCCACATGGCTGGTCACGTCATTGATGACCTTGGCGGAACGCGGCACCAGCAGGGTTGAGCCGGCCTTGACCAGCATGCGCGGTGGAATGCCGTTGATCGAGCGCATGTCGCTCTCGCTCATGCCGGTGCGCCGAGCCGCTTCGCTGGGGGCCATCGTGCTGGGCACGGTCCAGGTCGTCCAGCTGGCGTATTGGCCCAGCGCGTAGGCTTCAAAGTTGCGTTGAAAGACCTTGGCGCTGTCCCAAGGCAGCAAAATTTGGGACGTGCCGGCTGCCAAAATAACCGGTCCGTGTGCCGCTGGATTCAGTGCTTTGAAGTCTTCCAGCTTGACGTCGGCGAGTTTGGCGGCGAGTGCCACGTCGATGTCGCGGAAGATCGTGACTTCCTGAAAATACGGGTGGTTTTCGATCAGTGGCAGCGCAGTTTTAAAAGCCTCTGGATGGCCCACGATGTTTTTCACGGCTTGCAGTTTGGGTACGTACAAACGGGTCTCTGCCGGCATGTTCAGGTCGGTGTAGCTGGTGCCGAGGCCGGCCTTTTTGTTGCGTGCAATGGCCTTGCTGACATTGCCTTGACCCCAGTTGTAGGCGGCCAGCGCCAAGTGCCAGTCGCCAAACAGGGTGTTGAGTTGTTGCAGGTAGTTCAGCGCTGCGCGGGTGGATGCCAGCACGTCGCGCCGGTCATCCTGAAAAATGTTTTGCTTGAGGTCGAAATAAGTGCCGGTGGCCGGCATGAACTGCCACATGCCTGCAGCCTTGGCGCTGGAAACAGCTTGCGGGTTGAAGGCGCTTTCGATGAAGGGTAGCAACGCCAGTTCGGTCGGCATGTTGCGACGCTCCAGCTCCTCAACAATGTGGAACAGGTACTTGCTGGAGCGCTCGGTCATGCGCTGGATGTAGTCCGGTCGGCTGGCATACCACTGCTCGCGATCTGTCACCAAATCGCCCTTCAGATCGGGCATGGCGTAGCCCCGGCGAATCCGGTCCCACAGCTCAACCGGTGCTTCCAGCGCCGCCACGGAGTGGCTTGCATCGTCCATGGGTGAGATCGATTGGAGCGCCGTGCTGGGGGTCACAGCCGGACGGGTTGGTTGGCTGCTTGCGCGCCTGTCTTGGCCGGCTTGCTGGGTCGGGGCCATCAGTGGTCCTGTGGTCGTGTCTTGGGCCTGCATGGAGGCTGTGGAGGCACAACCCGCCAGCACGACCAAAGCGACGCCTGTCAACGCGAGTTTGCCTGCACGTGAGTGCAGTTCCCGCAGACGACTGAGCGGACGGCTTGCGAGGCGCCAAAAAAAAGACAAGGCGCTGGCCTGAGTAAAGATCATGAGAGATGTCGTTGTCAAGGCCGTGACTAAAATCAGCAGCTGATTGAACATAGTTGAGAAAACACATGCAGTGGTCTGAATGAGCTCTGAAATTATAGGTTTGACGGATTGGTTGAAAACACCGCCCGGCGACTACCTGCTGGCGTGGGAGCGCGAGCATTTCGACCAAGCTGTGAGCGATATTTTTGGTTTCCATGCCCTGCAATTAGGTTTGCAGGAAATGGACACCTTGCGCAACAACCGCATGCCCCATCAGTGGTTGGCGCTCGATTCAATACAAGACAGCACTGTAAACGCTGCTGACAGGACTCAGAATCTGAGTTGTAAGCAGTCTCAGAGTTCCCGGCGTGTTGCCCTTTTGACGCATTCAGCGGCTTTGCCTTTTCCTGCCAATAGCCTGGATTTGGTGGTTTTACCGCACACGCTGGAACTCAGCCATGACCCGCACGCCACGCTGCGCGAAGTCGAGCGGGTGCTGGTGCCTGAGGGGCGCGTCGTCATCAGTGGCCTGAACCCGGCCAGCTTGTGGGGCTTGCGGCAACAACGCGACCATCTGTGTCAACAACTGGGTTTTGGCAACTTGTTTCTGCCTGAGCGCGGTGAGTTCATCGGCCATTGGCGCTTGCGCGACTGGCTGCGCCTGCTTAGTTTTGAGGTCGAGTCGGCTCAATTCGGCTGCTACCGGCCGGCCATCGACACGGCCCGCTGGCTCGGCCGTTTCGCCTGGATGGAAACCGCTGGAGCGCGTTGGTGGCCGATCTTGGGTGCGGTGTATTTTCTGGTGGCGACCAAGCGAGTGCGCGGTATGCGCTTGCTGGAGCCCGCCTGGAAAAACCGTGCTCGGGCTGCAGCGCCTGCGGTGGTGGCCAATCGTCGTCCGGCTCGGTCGGATTCTTCGGCGAATTCATCTGCGAGTTCATTGGCCAAGCGTTGAGTCCAGTCTGCAGCGATCTCTTTCCTTTCTTTTTTCACATTTACAAAATCAATCCACTCATGACAGAAGTTCAGACCCCGGCCGCGCCGGTGGTGATTTACACCGATGGCGCCTGCAAGGGCAACCCTGGCCCCGGCGGTTGGGGCGCGATGCTGAGTTCTGGCGGCACCGTTAAAGAGCTTTTCGGCGGCGAACTCGGCACCACCAACAACCGTATGGAAATGATGGCCGTCATCGAGGCTTTGTCGGCACTCAAACGGCCCTGCCAAGTCACGCTTTACCTCGACAGTGAATACGTCCGCAAGGGCATCACCGAGTGGGTGCATGGCTGGAAAGCCCGCGGCTGGCGCACGGCGGCCAAAGCGCCGGTGAAAAACGTCGACCTCTGGCAGCGCTTAGATGCCTTGGTGGCTTCAGGCGGGCATCAAATCGACTGGCGCTGGGTCAAGGGCCACGCGGGTGACCCTGGCAATGAGCGAGCCGACACCTTGGCCAACAAAGGGGTTGACGTGGCCTTGGCGGCGAATCGCCCCTCAGCCCGGCTTGGAGTGCTTTGATCGCTTTGTCAACGGCAGGCAAAGGGGTGCTTAAGCGGTCTTTTGTCAGGGTCGGCCAGCCCGCGTTAACGATACAGTCGGTTACATTGACGGCTTGACTGATCCTGCCTGAAACGGGAGCTTTTCTCATGGCCTCAAAAGTTATTTATCCTCTGATGGCCGCCGTCGGTATCGCCACGCTTGGTGCGGCGGCTTGGTGGTATCAGAACCAGCCAAGCAAGTCCTCGGCTGAAGCGCCCTTAATCTCGGCCACGACGCCCGGCGCCCAAAGCGCCACGGGCAAGCCTTCGGTTGAAGTCGCCCGAGTGGAGGTCATGAAGTTGGTGGACGACGCGCCGGCCGTTGGCTCGCTGCGGTCGCGTCAAGGCGTGATCTTGCGGCCAGAAATCAGTGGCCGTATCACGCAACTCAACTTTCGCGACGGCGACCGCGTCAAAGCCGGCCAGTTGTTGGTGCAACTCGATGACCGCCTGCCGATGGCCCAGGTGCAACAAGCGCAGGCTGAGCTCAGCATCGCCGTGGCCAACCACAAACGCAACCAAGACTTGGTCGAGCAAAACTTCATCAGCCGCCGCACCGTCGACGAAAGTGCGGCTGCTTTGCAAGTGGCTGAGGCCAAGTTGGCGCTCGCCAATGCGGCCGCTGCGCGTCTGAAAATCCTTGCACCGTTTGATGGCTTGGCGGGCATCCGCCTGGTCAACGTTGGTGATTACTTGAAGGACGGCGCTGACATTGTCAATATCGAAGACATCGAAGCGATTTTTGTCGACTACCGTCTGCCCGAGCGCTTTCAGTCTAAAGTTAAACGTGGGCAGACCGCCACGGTGGAACTTGATGCTTTGCCAGGTCGGAAATTCACGGCCGTTTTGCAAGCCATTGATCCCTTGATTGATGCCAACGGCCGTTCAGTGGGCGTGCGCGCCTGCATTGACAACCGCCGCCTGCAATTGCGCCCTGGCATGTTTGCGCGCGTCAACACGGTGCTTGGCCAGCGTGATGACGCCCGCGTGATTCCTGAGGAAGCCATCGTGCCGCAAGCCGGAAAGCAATTCGTCATCAAGCTGCTGCCAGGGCCAGATGGTCTGGGTTTTGTGACGCAACGGGTCGAAGTCAAGGTCGGGCAGCGGATGCCCGGCAAGGTCGAGATTATGGAGGGTCTGGCTGTAGGCGAAACCGTCGTCATTGCGGGTCAGCAGCGCCTTCAGCGGGACGGTAGCGCTGTGCGCGTGCTGGAAATGGCCGCCGCTCCAACAGCCCTTGGTCCGGCTGCGGCCGCCACACCAGCACCCAAACTACCGACCATGGCTTTGACGCCGCTCAGCGGGCCGGACCCCTGCCGTGCTGGCATGGCTGACGCGGCCAGCCCTTCGGCCAAGCCGGCGCGCAAACCAGCTTGACGCTCGTCTGAATTTACCAGACCAATAGCCGGAAGCCCTGACTATGCAAATCGCTGAAATTTCCATTCGCCGGCCGGTCTTTGCCACCGTGCTGTCGCTGTTGATTGTGCTGATTGGCGCGGTCAGTTTCAACCGACTGACGGTGCGTGAGTACCCGAAAATAGACGAGCCCGTGGTGACCGTCAGCGTGCGTTACCCCGGCGCCTCGGCAGAGGTCATTGAGTCACAGGTGACCAAGCCGCTGGAAAACTCGATTGCTGGGATTGACGGCGTCGACGTGATCACCTCAATCAGTCGGGCCGATCAGGGCCAGATCAGTGTCCGCTTTCGGCTTGAAAAAGACGCCGACTCAGCCGCCGCCGAAGTCCGCGACCGAACTTCCCGCGTGCGCAATCGCCTACCGCAAGCGATTGAAGAGCCGGTGATTGCCAAAGTCGAGGCTGACGCGTTCCCCGTCATTCAGATTGCCTTTTCCAGCGACTCCTTGACCCAACTTGAAATCAATGACTTGGTGAACCGGGTGGTCAAACCGCGCTTTCAGACCGTCACCGGGGTGGCCGATGTGCGCATTTTTGGCGAACGCAAATACGCCATGCGGGTCTGGCTTGACAGCGACAAGATGGCCGCCTTTCGCCTGACCAGTCAAGACGTCGAAGACGCCATTCGGCGTAGCAACATGGAGCTGCCAGCGGGCCGTATCGAGTCACGGCAACGCGAGTTCAGCGTCACCTCCCAGACCAATTTGATCAAGCCGGCCCAGTTTGGCGCGATTGTGGTGAAAACCGTCAACGGCTTTTCAGTGCGGGTGCGCGACGTGGCGCGGGTTGAAGAAGCGGCGGCCGACGAGCGCACCGCTGTTCGTTTGAATGGCCGCTCAGCTGTGTCCGTTGGCGTGATCCGGCAGGCCACCGCCAATCCGCTAGACCTGTCGGAGGGCGTGCGCGCAGCTTTGCCTAAGTTGCAGGCTGATTTGCCCGCAGGCATGGTGATCGACGTGGCCAACGACAACGCGGTCTTCATTGACCGCTCCGTCAAAAATGTGTACCGCACGATTGTCGAAGCAGTGCTCCTGGTGGCGCTGGTGATTTTTGTTTTTTTGCGTACCTTGCGCGCGTCGATCATTCCCATCGTCACTATTCCCGTGAGTCTGGTGGGTACCTTTGCGCTGATGGCGCTGGCTGGCTTCAGTATCAACACGCTGACCTTGCTGGCGCTGGTGCTGGCGATTGGCCTGGTGGTCGATGATGCGATCGTCATGTTGGAGAATATTTACCGGCACATTGAAGAAGGCATGGACCCGTTTTCAGCCGGTATCAAGGGTGCCCGTGAAATTGGCTTTGCCATCATCACCATGACGGCCACGCTGGTGGCGGTGTACGCGCCACTGGCTTTCACGCCGGGACGCACGGGCCGTTTGTTTGTTGAGTTTGCGCTGGCGCTGGCCGGCGCAGTGGTGGTGTCTGGTTTTGTCGCTTTGACGCTGACACCCATGATGTGCACGCAGCTGCTGAAGCACAACCCGAAACCAAACCGCTTTGACAGTGGCATGGAGCGCCTGTTGACAGGTCTGTCCGAGCGTTACGGTTCTTTTTTGCGCTGGTTGGTGACCCGGCGTCACCGGCCTGCAGCCAATGCTGGTCTGGGCGGTTGGTTCAAGGCTGGGTTGCTGCAGGCGCGCTGGTTGGTGCTGCTGGTGATGCTGCTCAGCGCTGCTGCGATTGCCTTGGTGTTCCCGACCATGAAGCAAGAGCTCTCGCCGATGGAAGATCGCGGCGTGATTTTGGCCAACGTCAACGCGCCCGACGGCGCGACACTGGACTACACCGACCGTTACGCGCGCGCGTTGGAGAAAATGGGTCAGCCTTTCCAAGAATTCGATCGCATCTTCGTCAGCCTGGGCAATCCCACGGTGGCACAGGCCAGCGTGATTTACCGCACTGTGGACTGGGATCAGCGCAAGCGAACAACCATGGACATGGCGCGCGAACTCGGTCCTCAATTCGCTAGCTTGTCGGGCGTCACGGCCTTCCCGATCACACCGCCATCGCTCGGGCAGGGTATTCGTGAGCGACCGCTCAATTTTGTCATCCAGACCTCAGAAAGTTACCAGAACCTGAACGGCGTGGTGCGAAAGATGCTTGATGAAATTGCCAAGAATCCGGGCATTGTCTCGCCTGACGTTGACCTGCGTCTGAACAAACCGGAGCTGCGAATCAGCGTCGACCGTGAGAAGGCGGCAGATCTCGGCGTCAGTGTCGAGGTCGTTGCCAAGGCGGTAGAAACCTTGCTCGGCGGTCGCAATGTGACGCGCTACAAACGCGATGCCGAGCAGTACGACGTGATCGTGCAGACTGAGGCCAGTGGCCGCAACACGCCCGAAGACATTGATCGCATTTACGTGCGTGGCCGCAACGACGCGATCATTCCGCTGTCGGCTTTGGTGAAGGTGCGCGAAAGCGTCTCGCCGCGCGAGCTGAATCATTTTGGTCAACGCCGCTCGGTCACCATCACGGCCAACTTGTCCAGCGATTACTCGCTGGGCGAAGCCTTGCGTTTCATGGATCAGACGGCGGCGAAAATTCTGACCGCTGGTTACAGCACCGAAGTCAACGGCACCTCACGGGAGTTCCGCAAGTCGCAAGGCGCGCTGGCGATTGTCTTTGTGTTGGCGCTGGTGTTCATTTTCTTGGTGTTGGCCGCACAGTTTGAGAGCTTTGTTGATCCGCTGGTCATCATGCTGTCGGTGCCGTTGTCGATGATCGGCGCCTTGCTGGCGCTGAAATGGAGTGGTGGATCACTCAATGTGTACTCGCAGATTGGCCTCATCACCTTGGTCGGTTTGATCACCAAGCACGGCATTTTGATCGTGGAGTTCACGAATCAGTTGCGCGGTCAGGGCATGGACATGATCGACGCGGTGGTCAAGGCTTCGGCACAGCGTCTGCGGCCGATTTTGATGACCACCGGTGCGATGGTTTTGGGTGCTTTGCCGCTGGCGATGGCCACCGGTGCGGGGGCTGAAAGCCGCATGCAGATCGGCTGGGTCATTGTCGGCGGTATGTCGCTAGGAACACTGCTGACGATTTTCGTGGTGCCAACCATGTACACGCTGTTCGCTCGCAAATCGATTCCCGGCGCAAACACGCAAGTGGCGCATGAGACGCCGGCTGCGGCCGGCCATTGAGTCCGGCCAGTCGCTTTAGATCGCGCCGTTAAACATCATCACGTCCAACAGGTCGCCAACGCCGACGTTGCCTTGGTCGTGGTGCAGCACGATAAGACCGTTGGCTTCGGCCATGGAACTCAGTACGCCCGAGCCTTGGTTGCCGGTGGTGCGCACCTGCAACGAACCATCGGTAGCGCTTGACACCCAGCCGCGCTGGTATTCGGTGCGGCCGGATTTTTTGCGCATCGGCTCTTGGCTGTGGGCTTTCAGCAGGGGTGCTGCGCTGTCAGTGCAGCCCATCATCTGCCGCAACGCCGGTCGGACAAAGGCCAAAAAAGTCACCATCACGGCGACCGGGTTGCCTGGCAGTCCGAACAACACGGCACCCGCCTTGGCGTTGGATTCTGATGCGATCCGGCCAACGGCCATTGGCCGGCCGGGTCGCATGGCGATGCGCCAGAAGGCCACATCACCGAGTTTTTTCATCATCGCTTTGGTGTAGTCGGCTTCGCCGACGCTGACGCCGCCGCTGGTGATGATGGCGTCGGCCTGCGCCGCAGCTGTTCGGAAGGCGGCTTCCAGCAGCACCGGGTCGTCTTTGACCACACCCAGGTCAATCACCTCGCAACCGAGCCGCTTCAGCAGGCCAAAGGTGGTGTAGCGGTTGCTGTCATAAACAGCGCCTTCACGCGGCGGCTCGCCCAGCGACAGGATCTCGTCGCCGGTTGAAAAATAAGCCACACGCAAGGGCCGCCAGCAGGGCAGGCTGGGCAAACCCAGCGATGCGGCCAAGCCGAGTCGGGCCGGCGTGACGACTTGGCCTTTAAGCAGTGCAGGGTGGCCTTGCGCCAGGTCTTCGCCTCGCAGCCGCCGGTTGTCACCGGGCGTGAGCATGCCTGCCGGGATAACAATAAAAGCAGTTTCACCACCCAACTGCGTGACTATTTCTTGGGGCGCCACCGTGTCAAAGCCCGCCGGCATGATGGCCCCGGTCATGATCTTGACGCAGTCACCCGGACCCGCCGTGCCGGCCCAGGCTTTGCCGGCCAGCGCCGTGCCAACGACTTTGAGTTGCAGCGGGCCATTGACTTGCAGCTGGCTGCCGTCAAAGGCATAACCGTCCATCGCCGAGTTGTCGTGCGGCGGCACGTTCAGCGGGGAAATGACATCGGCAGACAGCACCTTGCCCAGCGCGTCAAACAGCGGCTGGTGGTTGCTCTCGGTGACAGGGGTTACCAGCCGCTGCAAAAAGTCCAGCACGGCGTTGGCGGGCAGCGCCTGCGGGTCGTAGCCCTGCAGCTCAGCGGCAATTTGCGCAATGGTTTTCATGGTTTTGGCAGGCAGAGGGTCACAACAGCTTCGCGGCTCAGCGGCTTTCGAGTTGGTGCAATTCGGCCAGCGTGTTGGCGTTGATAAAGGCTTTCGGGTCGTCGCCGGGCTGGTCAAACGGCACCAGCACGGTTTTTTGCTGCGCTGTCCAGGCATCTATTTTGCGGCCGCCACCGTGGGTGAACTTGACCACGCTTTCGAGCAGTTCTGCGCGGATCAGGCAAAACACGGGTTGAGCGCGCAGCTGGCCATCTTCTTCACGCGCTGCTGCCATGGCGATGTCAGCATCTTCGGCCTCGAGTGCCGCTGCGAGACGCGCCACGAGGTCGTGCGGGAACAAGGGCGTGTCGCAAGGCACGGTCATCATGAAGGCGGTTTCACAGCGCTCCAAGCCGGTCAAAAAGCCCGCCAACGGTCCGGCGAAGTCACCCAGGCTGGCAGCATCCGGCCAGACCGGGACGCCAAACGATTCGTACGCGGCTAGGTTTCGGTTGGCGTTGATCAGCAGCTCACCGACCTGCGGACTCAGCCGCAACTGCGTGTGCAACGCCAGCGGCACGTCGTTGAAGTTTTGCAAACCCTTGTCAACCCCGCCCATGCGCGAACCGCGTCCGCCCGCCAAGATGACGCCGGTAATTTCTGAAATTTCAATCATGTGTTTATCCAATTACCCGCCGATGTAACTCATCTCAACCCGCCGCCCGGTATCCGGTGGCGAGGCGTCTGCGGGCATCGCTGCGCGCATCTCTGAATAGCGGTCGGCGCGCGACTGCCAGATATGGCCGACGGCGCCGCCGATTTGGTCGTCTGAAAAGTCGCCGCGCAGCAAGGCCCGCAGGTCTTGCCCTTGGCTGGCGAACAGGCACAAAAAGAGCTTGCCCTCGGTTGACAACCGGGCCCGGTTGCAGTCGCCGCAAAAAGCGTGCGTCACGCTGCTGATGACGCCGACTTCGCCGCCGCCATCGGCGTAAAGCCAGCGCTCAGCGGTTTCGCCGGCGTAGTTGGGGTTCACGGCCCGCAGTGGGAATTCGGTTTGCAGGCGTTCAATCACTTGGGCGGAGGGCAGTACTTCGTCCATGCGCCAGCCGTTGGTGGCTCCGACGTCCATGTATTCAATGAAGCGCAGCACCACGCCTGAGTTGCGAAAGTGGCGCGCCATGGGCAAGATTTCGGCGTCGTTGGTGCCGCGCTTGACAACCATGTTGACTTTGATCGGTGCCAAGCCAACCCGTTGCGCTGCTTCAATGCCCTTGAGTACATCGGCGACCGGAAAATCGACATCGTTCATGCGTCTGAAAATTGCGTCATCCAGCCCATCGAGGCTGACCGTGACACGCTGCAACCCAGCGTCTTTCAGACTTTGGGCTTTTTTGGCCAGCAGAGATGCATTGGTGGTGAGTGTGATGTCCAGCGGCTGACCGCCGGGCGTCTGGATCTTGGCCAGCATCTCGATCAGCACTTCGAGGTTTTTTCGCAACAGCGGCTCACCGCCGGTCAGGCGGATTTTTTCGACACCGTGGGCCACAAAAATCCGCGCCAGACGCGCGATTTCCTCGAAACTCAGCAGCGAGCTTTGCGGTAGAAAGGCGTAGTCCTTGTCGAAGACCTCGCGCGGCATGCAATAGCTGCAACGAAAGTTGCAGCGGTCGGTCACGCTGATGCGCAAGTCACGCAAGGGGCGACCCAAGGTGTCTGCCAGCAAGCCGGTGGGCGTTGGAAGGTGGACCGGCACGTGAGGCAAACGGCTGGCGTAGCGGATGTCCGCAATGGGGATGATTTTTTCTGTCATATAAACGCTTATCCTTGAATTTACCTCATCGCTGGGGTGTGTCACTGGCATCGCGCTTAAAACCCTGTCGTCGAGTTACGATCTTGTCAGCGCTGCAGAGTAGATTTCAGTCCTTGGCGGCCATCTTCGATCCATTGGTTATCAACACGGCGCTGCGCCATCACATGACAAGCCACACCGATATTTCCCCGCGTTATGCGCTGCCCGAACTCACACGTTTTGTCAGCGCATTGTTCAGTGCCACGGGCATGGACGACGACAAAGCCAAGGCGATTGCGGATTCCTTGGTCACTGCCGACAGCATGGGTCACCGCACCCATGGGCTGGCCTTGGCTGCTGGCTATCTGGAGGCTGTGAAAAATGGCGTCATGGCCATCCATGGCGACATGCGCGTGGTCAACGACCGCGGTGCTTGTGTCACTTGGGATGGTCAGCGTTTGCCGGGGGCGTGGCTGATCTCGCGTGCCATCGACACGGCTTTGCAGCGCATTGAACAGCACGGCGTGGTGACGGTGGTGATTGCCAACAGCCATCACACGGGTGCCCTCGCGGTCTACCTGCCGCGCCTGACCGAGCAGGGCCTGTTGGTGCAGCTGATTTGTTCGTCGCCGGCCGCAAGGGGCGTGGCGCCGTTTGGCGGTTCTGAGCCACTCTTTTCGCCGAATCCGATCGCGGCCGGCATCCCAACGCAAGGTGATCCGATCTTGCTGGACGTCAGCTCTTCGATCACGACGCTCAACAGTGCCCGCCAATTGGTGGCGCGTGGCGAACGCTTTCCGGCGAAGTGGGCGATGGACGCTGACGGCCAGCCCAGTGATGACCCGAATGTGGTGGTCAGTGGCGGCGGTTCGCTGTTGCCGGTCGGCGGTTTTGACCACGGCCACAAGGGTTACGGCATGGCTTTGCTGGTTGAGGCGCTGACACAGGGCTTATCAGGCAATGGTCGTGTGGATCAACCGAAGGGCACGCCCGTCAATATTTTCTTGCAGGTGACAGACCCGGCTGCGTTTGCCGGGCTGGATGCTTTCACGCGTCAATCGCAATGGCTGGCCGACGCTTGCCATGCCAACAAACCCTTGCCGGCTCGTCCCCGAGTGCGCTTGCCGGGTGAGTATGCGCTGGTGCGCCAGCGCCAAGCGACCGCCGACGGCGTTGACTTGACGGCTGGGGTGATGGACGCACTGCGGCCGGCAGCGCTGGCGGCTGGTCTGGCTTTGCCACGCGCGCTTTCGGCAAGTTTGAGTTGATTTGAGATGACACAGCGGCCCGGGGATGGCTCAGGCTGGCCTGGCTAAAAGCTGGCATCAGAAAATATCAGGCTCGCCCACAGGTGCGCCAAACGAGGTTTCAAGGTAGTCGAAGTCACAGCCCTGGTCGGCCTGCATGATGTGCTGGCTGAACATCCAGCCGTAGCCGCGGGCGAAGCGTTTGGGCGGTTGTACCCACGCGGCTTTGCGCAGGGCCAGATCGGCGTCGCTGACGTCGAGGTGAATGCTGCGGGCCGGGACATCGACGCTGATCAGGTCGCCGGTTTTGACGAGGGCCAGCGTGCCGCCGACGTACGCCTCCGGCGACACATGCAAGATACAAGCACCGTAGCTGGTGCCGCTCATGCGGGCGTCCGAGATGCGCAGCATGTCCTTCACACCTTGCTTGACCAGCTTGGTGGGGATCGGTAGCATGCCCCATTCCGGCATGCCTGGCCCGCCTTGGGGACCGGCGTTGCGCAAGATCATGATGTGGTCTGCCGTGACGTCGAGGTCCGGGTCGTCAATGGCTTTTTTCATGCTCGGGTAGTCGTCAAAGACCAGCGCCGGACCGGTGTGTTTGAAGAGGTGTGGCGCGCAGGCGCTGGGCTTGATGACGCAGCCATCGGGCGCGAGGTTGCCCTTCAAAACGGCCAGCGCGCCTTCGGCATAAATCGGGTTCGACAGCGGCCGGATGACGTCCTCGTTGTAGACCTCGGCGCCTTCCAAGTTCGCGCCAATGGTTTGGCCTGTGACCGTCATGGCGTCGAGCTGCAAATGGTCTTTGAGCACGTTCATCATGGCGCGCATGCCGCCCGCAAAATAGAAGTCGGCCATCAAGTAGGTGTCGCCACTCGGCCGGATGTTGGCGATCACCGGCACCTTGCGGCTGGCCGCGTCAAAGTCTTCCAAGCCCACGGCACAGTGCGCACCTGCGCGGCGCGACATGGCCACCAAGTGGATGATGGCGTTGGTCGAGCAGCCCATGGCCATGGCCACGGTGATGGCGTTTTCAAACGACGCGCGGCTGAGCAGTTTGGCGGGTGTCAGGTCTTCCCAGACCATGTCGACGATGCGCCGGCCGCAATCGGCCGCCATGCGCACGTGGTTGGAGTCGGTCGCCGGAATCGACGAGGCACCCGGCAACGTGAAGCCGCAAGCCTCGGCAATGCCGGTCATGGTGCTGGCCGTGCCCATCGTCATGCAATGGCCGTGGCTGCGGGCGATGCCGCCTTCGACTTCAATCCACTGCTTGGCCGTGATCTTGCCGGCGCGTCGCTCGTCCCAGTATTTCCAGGTGTCTGAACCAGAGCCCAGCACTTGGCCCTTCCAGTTGCCGCTTTGCATCGGGCCGGCCGGCATGAAAATGAACGGATAGCCGGCGCTGAGCGCGCCCATGATCAGGCCCGGCGTGGTCTTGTCACAGCCGCCCATCAGCACCGCACCGTCGATCGGGTGGCTGCGCAGCAGCTCCTCGGTCTCGATCGCCAGCAGGTTGCGGTAAAACATGGTGGTTGGTTTGACGATTGTTTCAGACAGCGAAATCGCCGGCAGTTCAATCGGGAAGCCGCCGGCTTGCAAGATGCCGCGCTTAACGTCTTCGACGCGCTGTTTGAAGTGACCGTGGCAAGTGCCAATGTCACTCCAGGTGTTGATGATCGCGATCATCGGTTTGCCAACCCAGTCTTCTGGGCCGTAGCCCAGTTGCATCACACGTGAACGGTGGCCAAAAGAACGCACATCGTCGGGTGCCATCCAGCGCGCGCTGCGCAGTTCTTGGTAGGGTTTTTGGGTCATTTGAGGACGCTTAATAGTCAAGCCGAAGTGGCTTTTCACGAAAAGATGTACGACGCTGCACAGTTCGAATCCTTGTGAAGTTTAATGCGCAAGCAAAGTGGTCACATTGGCTGTTTGCGCCACCTGAACCTGCCGGTCAAAGGCAAGACGCAAGCGATCATGCAAGACCACCGAAACATTTTAGAAGCGCTAGAGTGTCGCGATGCGACGGCATCTCGCTGGCGCCTTGACTTTTGTCAAAGACATGAAAAACGCTTTCCTCTTTCCTGATTGGATCGCTTGAGTGGTTCATTTGTCAACAGGTGCAGTCAAACTCAAGATGCGTCAATTGTTTAAAAATACGCTGAACGTTTGTTTGACTTCGATTCACTTGGATTTCCGGACCATACGTCGTTCCCCCCGCTTGCCGAGCGTATGACCTCCGTGGAACTTGCGATGTCCAATGTCAGCACAGCCTTTGGCTTCGAACCGTCTTCACGGCTCAAAGCTTCAGGCAGTTCCCGAGTGCGCGGGTCAATGCTGGCGATACCGCGAACCTGATCGTCCTCATCTGTTTTGCAGTCGGTGCCAGTATCAGCGTGCAAAGTCTGTCCATTTCCGGCAAGATCAAATAGACATCGTAAATCCTCAACGGCAACATCATCAAAAATATGACTACAACTAAAATCAGCATGAACGAACGTATCGGCATTGTTGGCGCTGGCTTGATCGGCAGTGCTTGGGCTATTGTTTTTGCGCGTGCAGGTTGCCACGTGTCGATTTACGACGCCGCGCCAGAAGCGCTGGTCGCCTGCCAGGCACTGCTGCGCAAGAACGTCACCGATCTGGCGCAGCATGGCTTGATCAGCGAGCCGGTTGATCTGGTGCTGTCGCGCATCGTCTCGGTCGCCACACTGGCCGAAGCCCTTGAGGGCGCCGCACTGGTGCAGGAAAATGTGCGAGAAACACTGGAAGTTAAGCGGGCCATTTTTGCCGAGATGGACCGACTGGCCGCGCCTGAGACGCTACTTGCCAGCTCTACGTCGTGGATACCGGCCTCAGAATTTTCTGCCGACCTGCCTGGCCGTGGCCGCATCTTGGTCGGCCACCCGGTCAATCCGCCGTATTTGGTGCCGTTGGTGGAGCTTTCACCGGCGCCGTGGACGAGCTCTGAGTCGGTCACCCGAGCGCGTGATTTATACGCGCGGGCAGGGCAGTCACCCGTGCTGTTAAACAAGGAAATCACTGGATTTTTACTCAACCGAATTCAAGGGGCCGTGCTCAATGAGGCGCTTAATTTGTACGCTCAAGGCTATGCCTCTTTGGCCGACATCGACACCGTGATGAAAGACGGCCTTGGTATGCGCTGGGCTTTCATGGGTCCGTTCGAGACGATCGATTTAAATGCCCCCGCTGGGGTGGTGGACTATGCCAGTCGCTACGGCCCTACCTACCGGCAAGTTGCCGCCCAGCAATTGCCCAATGACTGGTCGCCTGAACTGTTGGCTCGGGTTGACGCAGAACGCCGTGAAGTATTGACGGCCAGCCAAATCGAAGAACGCTCACGCTGGCGGGACAACCGCTTGATGGCACTGGTCGCCCACAAGCAACAACAGACGCAGTAGTTTCCCTTTTAATTCTGGAGAATTTCATGAGCATGCCTCGTAAAGTCATCATCACCTGTGCCGTCACCGGCGCCATCCATACGCCCTCAATGTCATCCCATTTGCCGGTGACGCCGGCAGAAATTGCCACTGCGGCCATCGGTGCTGCAGAAGCGGGTGCGGCCATCATTCACTTGCATGCGCGCGATCCCATCGATGGCCATCCGACGCAGGATCCGGCGGTGTTCGAAGAATTTCTGCCACAGATCAAAAGTAGCACCAATGCCGTCATCAACATCACCTCAGGTGGCAGTCCGCACATGACGGTGCAGGAGCGGTTGCGCCCAGCCCATCACTTTCAGCCGGAACTGGCTTCGTTGAACATGGGTTCAATGAACTTCGGTTTGTATCCGATGCTGCAACGCTTTAAAGAATTTAAGCACCAGTGGGAAATGGATCATTTGGAAAAAAGCCGTGATCTGGTGTTCAAAAACACCTTCACGGATATTGAGTACATCCTCACGTCTTGCGGCGCCAACGGCACTCGTTTTGAGTTCGAGTGCTATGACATCTCGCACCTCTACAACTTGGCCCATTTCGTTGACCGCAAGTTGGCGACACCGCCATTCTTTGTGCAGAGTGTTTTTGGCTTGCTGGGCGGCATTGGCGCCCATCCGGAAGACCTGATGCACATGAAGCGCACGGCAGACCGTTTGTTCGGCAAGGATTTTGTCTGGTCGATTCTGGGTGCCGGTCGCAATCAAATTCCATTGGCCTCGATGGGTGCTGCGCAAGGCTCGAACGTACGCGTCGGCCTTGAAGATTCGCTGTGGATTGCGCCAGGCGAGTTGGCTGAAAGCAATGCCGACCAAGTTCGCAAGATTCGACAGGTGCTGGAGGGCATGTCTCTGGAAATCGCCAGCCCTGATGAGGCTCGGCAGATGCTGGCGCTCAAAGGTGCCAGTCAGGTTAAATTTTAAGAAAGCAAGTGGTGTCCGGGGTCGGGTGCCGTCCGTCAATTT
>JASDRC010000067.1:21910-47706 GCA_041442125.1 Polaromonas sp.
GGGCCGGCGGTGTCTTTGTAGGGGTCGCCCACGGTGTCGCCGGTGACGGCGGCTTTGTGTGTCTCAGAGCCTTTGCCGCCGTGGTGGCCGTCCTCAATGTATTTTTTGGCGTTGTCCCAAGCACCGCCGCCGGTGCACATCGAGATCGCCAAAAAAAGTCCGGTGACGATGGTGCCCATCAGCAGGCCGCCCAGCGCAGCCGGGCCGAGCAACAGGCCGACCAGAATCGGCACCACGACGGGCAGCAGCGAAGGAATCATCATTTCCTTGATTGCCGCCGTGGTCAGCATGTCAACGGCCTTGCCGTATTCGGGCTTGGCCGTGCCTTCCATGATGCCGGGGATCTCGCGGAATTGGCGCCGCACTTCAACCACCACCGAACCGGCAGCGCGGCCCACAGCTTCCATCGCCATGGCGCCGAACAGGTAGGGAATCAGCCCACCAATGAAGAGGCCGATGATGACCATCGGGTTGCTCAAGTCAAAGCTGATGGCTTTGCCGTAGGCTTCGAGTTTGTGCGTGTAGTCGGCAAACAGCACCAGCGCGGCCAGGCCGGCTGAGCCGATGGCGTAGCCTTTGGTCACGGCTTTGGTGGTGTTGCCCACCGCGTCCAGCGGGTCGGTCACGGCGCGCACGCTGGCCGGCATGTCGGCCATTTCGGCGATACCGCCGGCGTTGTCGGTGATCGGGCCGTAAGCGTCTAGCGCCACCACAATGCCAGCCATGCTGAGCATCGAGGTCGCGGCAATCGCAATGCCGTACAGCCCGGCCAGTTGGTACGACACCCAGATGGCGATACAAACACAAATCACAGGCCAAGCGGTCGAGCGCATGGAAACGCCGAGGCCGGCAATGATGTTGGTGCCGTGGCCCGTGGTCGACGACTGGGCAATGTGCTTGACCGGCGGGTACTGCGTGCCGGTGTAGTACTCGGTGATCCAGACCAGCGCGCCGGTCAACACCAAGCCGACGGTGCAGGCGCCGAACAAAGCCATTTGGCTGCCAACGGCCTTGATGGCGTTGTCAGGCATCAGCCAAGTGGTGACAAAGTAAAACGCGACCAATGACAAACCGCCGGCGACGGCCAAGCCTTTGTACAGCGCGGGCATGACGTTGGTCATGCCAGGTGTGGCTTTGACGAAGAAGCAGCCGATGATCGACGCGATGATGGAGACCGCACCCAGTGCCAGCGGATACACCACGGCGGCGGTGCCAGCGCCCGTCACCATCAGGGCGCCCAGCACCATGGTGGCAATCAGCGTCACGGCGTAGGTTTCAAACAAGTCGGCGGCCATGCCAGCGCAGTCGCCGACGTTGTCGCCGACGTTGTCGGCAATCACCGCCGGGTTGCGCGGATCGTCTTCAGGAATACCGGCTTCGACCTTGCCGACCAAGTCCGCACCAACATCAGCGCCCTTGGTGAAAATGCCGCCGCCGAGTCGCGCAAAAATCGAGATCAGCGACGAGCCGAAGGCAAAACCGATCAGCGGATTCAGCAGGTTGGCCAGATTCGACATCGGTGTGTAGTTGCCGTTGCCGACCAAAAACCAGTAAAAACCGGTGACACCCAGCAGCCCGAGTCCAACCACCAGCATGCCGGTGATGGCGCCGCCGCGAAAGGCGACGTCTAAGGCGGGGCCGATGCCGCGCGTGGCCGCTTGCGCTGTGCGTACGTTGGCCCGCACCGACACATTCATGCCGATGAAGCCGCAAGCGCCCGACAGAACCGCACCCACCACAAAACCAACGGCACTGGCCGTGTCGAGAAAAACACCAATCAAAATCGCCAGCACCACGCCGACGATCGAGATGGTGGTGTATTGGCGCGCCAAGTAAGCGGCCGCACCGGTCTGGATGGCGGCGGCAATGTCTTGCATGCGCGGATTGCCCGCGTCTTGGGAAAGAATCCAGCTGCGGGCCCAGATGCCGTAACCTACGGCGATGAGTCCGCACGCTAGCGCCAAAATGAGCGCTGAGTTGCCAAGCATAGGTATTCTCCAGTTGTTGTTCATCAGGATCTCGGTGCAACGCCGGGGCGAACACCGCCTTGCGTTGCTTCCTCAACCCCAGATATAACCCGGAGGCAATTGGCCAACCTGCGAAATTTACCGCCAAAACATGACAAGTTCGCGTCTCGTAAGGTCAGGATCAGTAAAATGAGGGTAAATACCGACCAAACCGCTGCTATTCAGTGGCGGCCGCACCTCATCAACAACTCTAAAGTACCTCCCGTACCTTTCATCCCATGTCTTTATCCAAAGTAACCCCCGGTAAAAATGCGCCTGATTCGTTCAACGTGATCATCGAGATTCCGATGAATGCCGATCCGGTGAAGTACGAAGTCGACAAAGAGACCGGCGCCATTTTTGTCGACCGCTTCATGAGCACGTCCATGCACTACCCGACCAACTACGGTTACGTGCCCAGAACCCTCAGCGGCGATGGCGACCCGGTTGACGTGTTGGTGATCACACCCGTGCCGCTGATCCCGGGTGTGGTGGTCACTTGCCGCGCGATCGGTATTTTGAAAATGACCGACGAAGCCGGTGAAGACGGCAAGGTCTTGGCCGTGCCGATCGACAAAAAATGCTCGCTCTACACCCAGTGGCAAAAACCGGAAGACATGAATCCGCTGCGCCTGCGAACCATTGCCCATTTCTTTGAGCACTACAAAGATCTGGAAGATGGCAAGTGGGTGAAGATTGAAGGTTGGGAAGGCCCGGAAGCGGCGCACAAAGAAATCATGGATGGCATTGCCGCTTACGACAAAACGCAAGAAGCTTGATTTTTTAGACTTCTTTGGCGGCTGACAAAAAGCGCCTGCAACTGGTGAGTTGCAGGCGCTTTTTGCATGCTGAGCTGAGTTTAGGATGTCACCGGCACGATCTCAAATCGGGCCTCGGCCAGCTGCTTGCCCAGGGGCTTGAGCGCGGCTCGGATGGCGTCACTTTCGGCTTTCTCCCAGAGGGTGATCATTTGCTGCGTGCCGCCGTCTTCGTCGGCTTCAGGGTCCGCGGAGTCATCCGCTTCGTCATCTTCGCTGGGCTCGTTCAGGGCTTGCGCCAGCATGTAGGCTTGCAACGAGGGCAGCACATACTCAGAGCCACCCAAAGCGAATTCGAGCGCCACCTGAAAGCGCAACTCTGCCGCTGCACGCTGGTCAGCACTGAGGTTTGAGTTGTCGACAAGTTGGACGATGTAGGCAGCGGTATTGGATGGCATGTAGTTCTTTCGGTGCGCGGCAGCTCGGTTGGCGCTATATTGGTGGGCTGGATTTTGATTGTCCCTGAAAGGTTTTTCCGATGGCTATAGGCTGGTTGACTGTTTTGCAAAGTGTTCCGTGGACCGAGGTGGTTCGCAACGCGCCGAAGGTCGCTGCAGGCGCCAAAAAACTTTGGGGCTCGGTCGCCAACAAAGATGGCGTCGATTATTCTGCCGATCTAGAGGCGCAGTCTAGGCAGCCGCCAGAGCATTTGACGCTGGGTAATTTGCAGGCGCAAATTACCACCTTGCAATCGGTGGCGGGCGAGTTGCAGCAGCGACTGACAGAGTCAACCGGGCTGATCACCGCCTTGGCTGAGCAAAACGCGCAGTTGATTCAACGCATCGAGGCCATGCGCAAGCGCACCGCGCGTTTCGGTGCTGCGCTGGTCTTGGTTGGCATCGCTTCAGGTGCTGCGCTCTGGTTAAGCTTGCGGTTGACTTGAGCTGAGCGCTTAGGCTTTTATGCCGCGGGCTTGAATGGATTGCGCCGCTCCAAGTCTTCCATGTAGTTGGCAATGCCTTGGCCTTCGCGCTCCAGAAAACGCTCAACCGCATCGGCAAATGAGGGATGCGCCAGCCAATGCGCGCTGGTGGTTTTGACCGGCAACAGCGCCCGCGCCATCTTGTGTTCGCCCTGCGCACCGCCTTCAAAATTGTCAAAACCGTGCTCAATACACCACTGCAGGGGCTGGTAATAACAAGCTTCAAAGTGCAGGCAATCAACCCGTTCAAGCGCACCCCAATAGCGACCGTAAGCTGTTTTTGGGGCAGTCTCAGAAGGCGTCAGTGGCCTATCCGAGGTTGACGGGTCGGCATTCAGCGCGATCAAACTGCAGGCCATCGGCGCGCCATCTCGTTCAGCCACAAACAGCAGCCAGTTCTCCGGCATGGTCTTGGTGATGTGTTCGAAAAAATCACGGCTCAGGTAAGGCGCATTGCCATGCTCGAGGTATGTGCGTTCGTAGCAGCGGTAGAAGAAATCCCAATCGCCCGCGCTGATGTCAACGCCGCGTGACCAGCGGAAAATCACACCCGCCTCAGCCACCTTGCGCCGCTCCTGGCGGATTTTTTTGCGCTTCTCCTGATTCAAAGAAGCTAAAAAATCATCGAAATTCTTAAATTTTGCGGGGGGCAACGCAGTACTCCCAGTGTCCAGCGTGGGGGCTACATTCTTCCAGTGGAATTGGACGGTGTGGCGCAGTAATAAGCCGGCCTCCGCACAAGCGGCAATGTCCTCGTCCGCCGCAAACAGCAAGTGCAGAGACGACAGCTGCTCGGCTTCGCACCAAGCCATCAGCGCCTTCACCAGCATCACCCTTGAAGCGGCGTCGCGGGCCAACAAGCGCGGGCCGGGCACAGGCGTGAACGGCGGCGCCACCACGGCCTTGGGGTAATAGGCCAAGCCGTGTTGCTGGTAGGCATTGGCCCAGGCCCAGTCAAAAACGTACTCGCCATACGAGTGGACTTTCAGGTACAGCGCGCAAGCCGCCATCAGCGTTTCGCCGGTGTACAGCGCGACGAAGCGAGGCGTCCAACCGGTCTCAGGCGACGCACTGCCGCTGGCGTGCATGGCGGCCAAATACGCATGGCGCATGAAGGGATTGAGCGTACCAGTTGGATTTTGCAGTGCCAGCAAGTCGTCCCACGCATGGGCATCCACTTCCAGAGGCGAATCGAAGACCCGAATGACATAATCGTTGACGTTATTTTTCGATGGTTCTTTTTTCATTGACTGTCTGCTCATGCTACTGAAAATTTGCGTCGCCCAGCTGAACTATGCGGTTGGCGACATGATGGGAAATGCCCGCAAAATCATTGACGCTGCACGCCAAGCTTATGCCGACGGCGCGCGCTTGGTGTTGACGGCCGAATTGGCTATTTGCGGTTACGCTGCCGAAGATCTTTTTTTGAGGCCAGCTTTTATTCAAGCCTGCGATGATGCCGTGGATGTTGTAGCCCGTGAGCTGGCCGGGTTAAAAGGCTTGGCCGTGGTGGTTGGTAGTCCGAGCTTGACCGACGCTGGACCGGGTGTGCGAACGCGCAGCGTGACGGTGCCGCAGCTCAGCAACGCTGCCCATGTGCTCCAAGAAGGCCGTCGCACGCACACCTATGCCAAACGCGAATTGCCCAACTACCAAGTCTTTGATGAGCGGCGTTACTTCACGCCCGGCCAGAGTCGCTGCGTTTTTCAGGTGGGCGAGGGCGCTGCCCGCGTTTCAGTCGGCTTGCTCATTTGTGAAGACGCCTGGTTTGACGAGCCGGCGCAGCTGGCCAAGGACGCCGGCGCTGAGCTGTTAGTGGTCATCAACGCCTCGCCTTTTCATGCCGGCAAGGGTGCTGAACGCGAAGACATGATGCGCTGCCGAACGCTGGCAACAGGCTTGCCGTTGGTGTTTGCCCATTTGGTCGGTGGTCAAGACGAAGTGGTCTTTGAAGGCCATTCGTTTGCGATGCAAGCGGACGGCACGCTGGCGGGTCGGGCGGTGAGCTTTCAAGAAGCCCTGTTCGACGTGACCGCAACGCGCAGCTCGGCGGGTACGTTGAGCCTGACGGCTGACATGGCCCCGGTGCGCAGCATCGAAGCCGACCTGTGGGACGCGCTGGTGCTGGGCGTGCGTGACTACCTCGGCAAGAACCGCTTTCCGAGCGCGATTTTGGGGCTGTCAGGTGGCATTGATTCGGCCTTGGTTTTGGCCATCGCGGTCGATGCGCTGGGCGCTGAAAAAGTCCGAACGGTGATGATGCCGTCGCCGTACACTGCCGACATCTCATGGATTGACGCGCGCGACATGGCCGAGCGTCTGCACGTGCGCCACGACGAGATCGTCATCACGCCGCAGTTCGAGGCCTTCAAGGCTTCGCTGGCCGGCGAATTCAAGGGCTTGCCTGAGGACGCGACGGAAGAAAATATTCAGGCGCGTATTCGCGGCGTCTTTCTCATGGCGCTGTCGAATAAGTTGGGCTCGATCGTGCTGACCGCCGGCAACAAGAGCGAGTTGGCCACGGGTTATTGCACGCTTTACGGCGACATGGCGGGCGGTTTTGCGGTCATCAAGGACTTGCTGAAAACCACCGTCTTCAAGCTGGCCCGCTGGCGCAACGACAACAACCCCTACGGCACCTGTGACCGCCCGATTCCGGAGCGCATCATCACCCGTCCGCCGAGCGCTGAATTGCGTGCCGACCAGACCGATCAAGACAGCTTGCCACCTTACGAGGTGCTCGACGCCATCTTGACGCGTTATATGGAAAATGACGAAAGCATCGACAGCATGGTGGCCGCCGGCTTCGACGCGGCAGTGGTTGAGCGCATCACGCGCCTGATCAAGATCAACGAGTACAAACGGCGGCAGGCGCCTATCGGTATTCGGGTCAGCCACCGCAGTTTTGGCAAGGATTGGCGCTATCCTGTAACCAGTCAATTTCGGGCGTAAGCTTTCAACCTATTTCAAAATCTCAACGGAGTCTTTCAGTGAAGCAAATTACCGCCATCCTCAAACCTTTCAAGCTCGAAGAAGTCCGCGAGGCTTTGGCCGAATGTGGTGTGACCGGTTTGACGGTGACAGAAGTCAAGGGTTTTGGCCGCCAAAAAGGCCATACCGAGCTGTACCGCGGCGCCGAGTACGTGGTCGACTTTCTGCCCAAGGTCAAGGTTGAAGTGGTCGTCAAAACCGACGATGTGGAACGCTGCGTTGACGCCATCGTTCGCGCCGCTCGCACTGGCAAAATCGGTGACGGCAAAATTTTCGTCACCAGCGTCGAACGTGTGGTGCGTATTCGCACCGGCGAAGAAGACGAATCGGCGGTCTGACCGACGCGCGGTAGATTTAAATCTGGTCCAGCCGCAGTTTTTCTGAGGCCAGACCAGCCGCAGCTTCGGTCACCAGCGTTTCAAGCAGCGCTGGTGCGTTTGTGTTGGTGCGGATCAAGTCCATCTGCCATGCGTTCATGAAGCCTTGCTTGACGGCCGCATTCAAAAACACCAACAAGCTGTCGTAGTAGCCGTTCAGGTTCAGCAATCCAACCGGCTTGTCGTGGTAGCCCAGCTGGCGCCAAGTCCAGACTTCAAAAAACTCTTCGAAAGTGCCGATGCCGCCGGGCAGCGCCAAGAAAGCATCGGCGTGCTCGGCCATGATGCGCTTACGTTCGTGCATGGTGTCCACCACATACAGCTCGGTGCAGCCGGTGTGCGCCCACT
This sequence comes from Polaromonas sp., assembly GCA_041442125.1. GTDB lineage: Bacteria > Pseudomonadota > Gammaproteobacteria > Burkholderiales > Burkholderiaceae_C > Polaromonas. The sequence goes on from JASDRC010000067.1 coordinate 29,373, forward strand.
CTTTGTCGACCAGCGCCTTGGGTATCACGCCAATCACGCGGCCGCCCGCTTGCAGGCAGGCGTCGGCCATGAGACCCATCAAACCGTTGTGACCGCCGCCATAGACAAGTTGTCCGTGGTGTTTGGCAATCCAGCGGCCAACTTGTTGCGCGACTTCGGCGTAGGCCGGCTCAACGCCCGGGCGTGAGCCGCAATAAACGCACACAGAAAATGCCGGCTTGTCCCGCGTCACTGGGGTCATGTCGTCAAACGCTGAAACAGCGCCGTCAACCAAACACCGCTGCACAGCAGCAAGCAGAGCAAGACGGCGGCGCTGCCTATATCTTTAGCGCGCTTGGACAGGTCATGCCATTCGGGGCCGACCCGGTCAATCGCGCTTTCTACAGCGGTGTTGAGCAGCTCAACCACCATCACCAGCACCAGGCAAGCAATCAGAAAAGCGATTTCGACCCAAGTTTGACCCAGCCAGAAAGCGACCGGAAACAAGACCACGCTGGCAACAGCTTCTTGCCTAAAAGCGGTCTCATACCAGCCGGCACGCAGTCCGGCCAGTGAGTAGCCAGCCGCATGCCAAATGCGCGACAGGCCTTTGCGCATTTTTTGGGGATTGACGGGTGCGTTGGTCATGACGTTCTTTTGGCCGGTGGGTGTCGAAAAGTCTCCAACCGGGTGCCGGCCATGGCGTCATGCCAGAACTGACGCTGTGGGTGAAGGCGCGACAAAATGGCCCAGATGGGGATCCAGCCACCGGCCAGTACCAAGGCTTCTTTGGCATCCACACCCAACAGCCAACTGGCGACCAGCGGCGGCAAAAACCAAACCCAGCTCAGGGTGTAGCGCAGCAGGGCGCGTCGTTGGCTGATCTTGCGACCTTGCAGGTCGGTGACTCGGATGTTCCAAGTTTTCATGGCCAGTGTTTGGCCGTGGGCCCAAAACCAGACGAAGTAAATGCCGAAGACCAAAAACAAAAAGGCCTGTTGCGCATGCCGGTTGTCCATGGCGTGGCGGGTTTGAGTCAAGGTGCTGAACAAGTAGTCGGCGGTGAACATCAGCGCGAACATCAGCATGCCCTCGTACAGCCAGCAGGCCATGCGCCTGCGCAGTGAGGGGGTTTGGAAGTCGTCAGGCATGAATCAGGTATCGCTCGCTAAATTGGGGCCGATGCCGGAGCGGCACCGAAACTCAAGGGTCGACTGCGGTGGCGCTGTCGTTTCCGGTTGAATCCGCGGATATTTTAGGCGGCTTGTTGGTGCTGTTCGTCGGCGCTGGCAGGGTGACCAGTTTTTGCGCTGCTACCGGCCGTGTTGCCGTGGCCGCACCAGCCGGTGGACGCGAAGCCTGGTTGGCCAGTTTTTTCTTTTGTTCCGTACTGAGCGACTGGTACGCCTGCCACTTGGCTTTTTTCTCTTGCGACGTCAGCTCGTGGGCGAGCTCCGTGGTGGTGGCGAAATTGAGCCGGGCTTCAGCGCGTTCGCGGGTGCTGAGGGCGCCCCATTCGGCCATGCGGCTGTGCATATTGGCCTTGTCCAGGTCCGACAGCGACGGGTAGTTGCGTGAGACTTCCCGCCATTTTCGTTGTTGCCCGGCGCTGAGCGAGTCCCAGCCGCGAGCCAGAGGCTGCAAGGCCGTTTTTTGCTGAGGCGTGAGCTTTGACCAGCCTGACTTTGATTCAGGCAATTTTTTCGGGCTGGTTGCGTCCGACTTCGCCGTCGCCGATGCGGCTGGGGTTGCGGCTCGACCAATGGGCGCAGAACTGCGGTCGGTTTGACTGAAGCTGGCCGATGCCATGAGCGCAAACGCCGCCAGCAGCGGCAAAGCCAGACACTTCCTGAGCGATACCGGGTTCAAGCGAGAAACAGGCGGGTGAGTCGTCAAGACGAGTTTGTCCTTAACGTTCAGCTTTGAGGAACTGGACAAAACCAGGGTCGGCAAACGCTTCTGGTGGCAACACGTCTGTGAGCAGGGAGATGTCGACCTCCGCCAGCTCGCGCGCCCGGTTGTCGTCTTGCATCGAGTTGATGAACAGCATGCCGGCTACCAGTGCGATCAAGGGCAGGATGACGCCGATGCGTCCCCATAAGCCCAAACCTTCGTCATGGCCCCATGTCAGTGCCGCGCTACCGCCGTTGGCGACTACGCTGTGAGCCGAGCTCAGTTGGCTGGCCTTGCGCTGAGACAGGGCCTGTATACGCGCCACCCGCAAGCGCTCAGAAATGTCGTGTGGCAATTCAGCCGCGCCCATGCTGAGGTAAGAGGCCAGTTTCAGGCCTTGGCGGTTTTGCAGGATTTCAGTCCTGTTGAGTTGTGCATTTTTCATAATTTGATCCCTTTGGCGCTCAGAGCCTTGCTGAGGGCAAGCACTGCGCGTGAACAGTGTGTTTTGACACTGCCTTCCGAGCAGCCCATGGCCGCCGCTGTTTCGGCAACGTCCATCTCCTCCCAATAACGCATCAGGAAGGCTTCTCGTTGACGTCCCGGCAATTCCTTTATCTGCAATTCGATCTGAAGCATAGTTTGTGCCCGTTCGGCGGTGTCTTGCGCACTTTCCGTCCCTTCGGAGTTCACCAGGCTCTCCAAAATTTCCAGCAGATCGAAATCGCCGTCGTCGCCAGCCAACTCGAAGTCGTTCATGTTGGAGAACAGCGCATTGCGGGTTTTACGCCTGCGGAACCAGTCCAAGGTGTTGTTGGACAGGATGCGCTGAAAAAGCATGGGCAGCTCGCTCGCCGGCTTGTCGCCGTAATGCTGAGCCAGTTTCATCATGGTGTCTTGAACGATGTCAAGGGCGGCCTCCTCGTCGCGCACGTGGTAAATGCTGCGCTTGAAGGCGCGTTTTTCAACGCTCTTGAGAAAGTCGGAAAGTTCTTGTTCAGTTGCCAACGGTGATGCGTTCCGGTTGTCTCTGGGGCGTTCTTGGGCGTCTGGTCTTATTCGGGCTGCCTTAGCCCAAGTACAGGCGCGAGTGCCATAATACGTGTTGCAATTTAAAAGGCAAACGGATCATGACTCGGCGGAATATAAGTCTGCTTATGGTTTTGGTCTCAAGTCTCAACGCAGTTTCACAAGAACGGGCGAAGAGGCACCCAAGTTATTTCGTTAGAGAAATTCACAAAGGTTCATCATGGAAATCAACAAAGCGGAAATCGCTTCCGCAGCAGCTGCCTTGCAGCACGTCGACGACAAACATCCCGAATTGATGGGCGCCGAAATTCTGGTCCGCGCCCTCCAGCTTGAAAACGTCAAGCACATCTGGGGTTACCCCGGCGGCGCAGTCCTCTACATTTACGACGCTTTCTACAAACAAAACACAATTCAGCATGTGCTGGTGCGCCACGAGCAGGCCGCCGTTCACGCCGCTGATGGTTACGCCCGTGCCACCGGCGAAGTCGGTGTGGCTCTGGTAACGTCCGGCCCTGGTGTGACGAATGCCGTCACCGGCATTGCGACGGCCTACATGGACAGCATCCCGATGGTCATCATCACCGGTCAAGTGCCCACGCACGCGATTGGTCTGGATGCTTTCCAAGAGTGCGACACCGTCGGCATCACGCGCCCAATCGTCAAGCACAACTTCCTCGTCAAGGACGTGCGCGACTTGGCCGACACACTGAAAAAAGCCTTTCACATTGCTCGCACCGGACGCCCGGGCCCGGTGGTGGTAGACATTCCGAAGGACGTTTCCTTCAAGAAATGTGCTTTTCACTACCCCGAGACGGTTGAAATGCGCAGCTACAACCCGGTGCGTAAGGGTCACAGCGGACAAATCCGCAAGGCCTTGCAGCTGTTGATGGCGGCCAAGCGTCCCTACATTTACACCGGCGGCGGCGTGCTACTGAGCAATGCTTCGGAAGAATTGCGCACGCTGGTGAACATGCTGGGTTATCCGTGCACCAACACCTTGATGGGTTTGGGTGCGTTCCCCGCCAGCGACCCGAAGTTTCTGGGCATGCTGGGCATGCACGGCACGGTCGAAGCCAACAACGCCATGCAACACTGCGACGTGTTGCTGGCGGTCGGTGCCCGTTTTGATGATCGCGTGATTGGCAACCCCAAGCACTTTGCACAAAACGAACGCAAGATTATTCACGTTGACATTGATCCGTCGAGCATCTCGAAGCGCGTCAAGGTCGATGTGCCCATCGTCGGCGACGTCAAAGACGTGCTGACCGAGTTGATCGCCATGATTCGTGAGTCGGGCCTCAAGCCGGATGCGAATGCCTTGGGCGGTTGGTGGGACACCATTGCTGGCTGGCGCCAGCGCGACTGCATGAAATACAGCCTCGGCAGTGGCGATGTGATCAAGCCGCAGTACGTGGTCGAAACCCTCTGGAACATGACCAAGGACGCCGACACCTACATCACTTCCGATGTGGGTCAGCACCAGATGTGGGCCGCTCAGTACTACAAGTTTGACGAGCCGCGCCGCTGGATCAATTCGGGTGGCTTGGGCACCATGGGCGTCGGCATTCCTTACGCCATGGGTGTCAAACTGGCCCGCCCTGATAGCGAGGTTTTTTGCGTCACCGGTGAAGGCTCGGTGCAGATGTGCATCCAAGAACTCTCGACCTGCCTGCAGTACAACACGCCAATCAAGATCGTCGCGTTGAACAACCGCTACCTCGGCATGGTGCGTCAGTGGCAGCAAGTTGAATACGCCGGCCGCTACAGCAGCAGCTACATGGACGCATTGCCTGACTTCGTGAAACTGGCCGAGGCTTATGGCCACGTCGGCCTGCTGATTGAGCGTCCTGAAGATGTGGAGCCAGCGTTGCGAGAAGCACGCCGATTGAAGGACCGAACGGTGTTCATGGACTTCCGCACCGACCCGACCGAGAACGTCTTCCCGATGGTTCAGGCCGGCAAGGGCATCACTGAGATGCTGCTGGGGAGCGAAGACCTCTAAGTCATAAAGCGCTTGCCGCTTTATTCAAGCGAGGCGTTGAGGCATCGAATGCTGCAGCGCCCTGCTCATTTTGTCCATTGACCCGATTCAAGACGAATCTATTGCCTGCCAAGCTTGCGCATTACCGTGCGCAGGGGAGGGCAGCGAAAAGAGGAATCCATTTATATGAAACACATCATTGCTGTCCTGCTCGAAAACGAACCCGGTGCGCTGTCGCGTGTGGTCGGTCTTTTCTCTGCCCGGGGTTACAACATCGAGAGTCTGACCGTGGCGCCCACGGAAGACCCCAGCTTGTCGCGCATGACGATCCAGACCACGGGTTCTGACGATGTCATCGAACAGATCACCAAGCACTTGAACCGGCTCATTGAAGTGGTCAAAGTGGTTGACCTGACCGAAGGCGCTTACACCGAACGTGAACTGATGATGGTCAAGGTTCGTGCAGTCGGTAAAGAGCGCGAGGAAATGAAGCGCATGGCGGATATTTTTCGCGGCCGCATCATCGACGTCACCGAGAAAAGCTACACCATCGAGCTCACCGGCGACCTGGTCAAGAACGATGCATTTTTAGAAGCGATCGACCGCAGTGCCATTTTGGAAACAGTGCGCACAGGTGCCAGCGGCATTGGCCGAGGTGAGAGAATCCTGCGGGTCTGAAGTTCAGTTGTCCGTTCGCGCGTTTTCGACAGGCGGGGCGCGGACGGATCTTTCAGGCGATTGAGATTCATCGTTCGCCCTCAGCCTGTCGAAGGGCATTTTCGCCAAAACCTATTCGGAGATAAGCATGAAAGTTTTTTACGACAAAGATTGCGACCTGAGCCTGATCAAGGGCAAGACAGTCGCCATCCTCGGCTACGGTAGCCAAGGCCACGCGCACGCACAAAATTTGAACGACAGCGGCGTCAAGGTCGTGGTCGGTCTGCGCAAGGGCGGCGCTTCATGGGACAAAGTCGGCAAAGCCGGCCTGACCGTGATGGAAGTCAACGACGCCGTCAAGGCTGCCGATGTGGTCATGATTTTGCTCCCAGACGAGCAAATCGGCGAGGTCTATGCCAACAACGTCGCACCCAACATCAAGCAAGGCGCTTCGCTGGCCTTCGCGCATGGTTTCAACGTGCATTACAACCAAGTCATCCCCCGCGCTGACCTCGACGTCTGGATGGTCGCGCCAAAGGCCCCCGGCCACACCGTTCGCAATACGTACACCCAAGGTGGCGGCGTGCCCCATCTGGTGGCTGTGCATCAAGACAAGAGCGGCAAGGCCCGTAACTTGGCGTTGTCCTACGCCATGGCCAATGGTGGCGGCAAGGCCGGCATCATTGAAACCAACTTCAAAGAAGAGACCGAGACCGATCTGTTCGGCGAACAAGCTGTGTTGTGCGGCGGTGCGGTTGAACTCATCAAGATGGGTTACGAGACGCTGGTTGAAGCCGGTTACGCGCCTGAGATGGCCTATTTCGAGTGCTTGCATGAACTGAAATTGATCGTCGACTTGATCTATGAAGGCGGCATCGCCAACATGAACTACTCGATCTCGAACAACGCCGAATACGGCGAGTACGTGACCGGTCCAGAAGTCATCAACGAGCAGTCGCGCGAAGCCATGCGCAACGCCTTGAAGCGTATTCAGAGTGGTGAATATGCCAAGATGTTCATTTTGGAAGGCCGCACCAATTACCCAAGCATGACGGCGCGTCGTCGCAACACCGCTGACCACAGCATCGAAGTGGTGGGCGCTCAGCTGCGCGCCATGATGCCTTGGATTGCCAAAAACAAGCTCGTCGACCAGACGCGCAACTGATGCGGACCGGGCCTTCATGGCCCGGACTGTGATTGGCAAAAGCCGCGCCAGCGATTGCGCGGCTTTTTTATTTGAAGTCGCAGCATGTGGGCTTGATGCAGGCGCAGATGTGGTGTTTGGTATCCTGCATGCTGTGTGGCGTGTGGCCTTCGTATTTAAATGCTGCTGACGAATTGGCGGTTAACCCGACCTGGAGCGTGTTCCATGAGTGATGGTGAAAATTCTGAATTGGCTTCTGGCGAAGTCTTGGCGCGCAAGCGCAGCAAGGGCATTTACATCTTGCCCAACCTCTTCACGCTGGCGGGCCTGTTTGGTGGTTTTTACGCCATCGTGATGGCCATGAATGGCCGCTTCGATCTTGCTGCCATTGGCGTTTTTTCTGCGATGGTGCTGGACAGTCTGGATGGCCGCGTGGCGCGTATGACAAACACGCAGAGCGCCTTTGGTGAGCAGATGGACTCGCTGGCTGACATGGTGTCTTTTGGTGCTGCCCCGGCTTTGATCGCTTATATGTGGGCCCTGACCAGCCTCGGGCGCTGGGGCTGGATTGCGGCCTTTGTCTACTGCGCTTGTGCAGCCCTGCGGTTGGCGCGTTTTAACGTCAACACCGCTGTCGTCGACAAGCAGTTTTTCCAAGGTTTGCCTTCGCCTGCGGCGGCGGCGTTGGTGGCCGGTTTCATCTGGCTGATGACCGACATTGGCGTGGCGGGTGTGGATGTGCGCTGGTACATGTTTGCAATGATGCTTTATGCCGGCTTGACCATGGTCACCAACGTGCCTTTTTACAGCTTCAAGGATTTGAGCTTGAAGCGCAGCGTGCCTTTTGTGGTGATCGTGGCGATTGCATTGGGCATTGCGGTCATCAACATTCATCCGCCTATCGTGATGTTTGCTTTGTTCGTGATTTACGGTTTCTCGGGTTATGCACTGTACGGTTGGCGCAAAACCAAGGGCTTGCAGACCAGCGTGATTTCAACCTCGACGGATGAACCCGACGAACGCGGCTTGCACAAATAAGACCATCTCGGTCATAGCCTATGCCTTGATCGACGGTCAAAATTTTGTGATACATTGTTTGCTATGAATTCAATTTCGTTTGCACTACTTCTATCTCCCTTCGGGCGGAGATGGTAGCGCGCACGCGATATCCTTTCAACGGCCCGTTTGCAACCGCAACGGGCCGTTTTTCATTGGCCAACCGTTTTTTACCTTTCAGACTGTCGAGACACACATGTTGAACACACCTTCAAGCAAATACAAAGCCTTCGCCCCAGTTCAGTTGGCCGACCGCACCTGGCCAGATGCCGTGCTGACGGCCGCGCCGATCTGGTGCAGTGTCGACTTGCGGGACGGCAACCAAGCCTTGATTGAGCCGATGGACATTCCCCGTAAGCTGAAAATGTTCGAAACGCTGGTAAAGATTGGTTTCAAGGAAATTGAGGTCGGTTTCCCCTCGGCGTCACAAACAGAATATGACTTTTTGCGTCGCTTGATCGATGAGAACCTGATCCCGGACGACGTCACGATTCAGGTGCTGACGCAGGCGCGTGAGCCTTTGATTCACCGTACTTTTGAAGCGCTTCAAGGGGTCAAGAAAGTCATCGTCCATCTTTACAACGCGACAGCACCTGTCATGCGCCGGGTCGTGCTTGGCATGAATGAAGACGAGATCGTTGAGCTGGCCACCGCCAATGCGCGCTTGTTTCAGCAATTGGCGGCAGCGCAACCAGCGACCCATTGGACTTTTCAATATTCGCCTGAAATGTGGTCAGGCACCGAGCTGGCATTTTCAAAACGCGTGGTCGATGCCGTCACTGACGTGTGGCAACCAACTCCCGAGCACAAGTGCATCATCAACTTGCCGTCGACCGTCGAGCACTCCACACCGAATATTTTTGCCGACATGATGGAGTGGATGCACCGTCATTTGGCGCGGCGTGACGCAATCGTCATCTCGGTTCATCCACACAACGACCGCGGCACCGGCACCGCTGCTGGCGAGCTGGCCTTGATGGCCGGTGCTGACCGGATTGAAGGCTGTTTGTTCGGCAATGGCGAGCGCACTGGCAATGTCGATTTGGTCAATATCGCGCTGAATCTTTACACCCAGGGCGTCTCGCCAGGTCTCAATTTTTCCGACATCGACGAAGTGCGGCGCACGGTCGAGTATTGCAACCAGTTGCCGGTGCACCCGCGTCATCCGTATGCCGGTGATTTGGTCTACACCTCGTTCTCCGGTTCGCACCAAGATGCCATTAAAAAAGCTTTCGCAGCACGTCGTGAAGGTGACATGTGGGACATGCCTTATTTGCCGATTGATCCGATGGATTTGGGCCGCAGCTACGAGGCCGTGATTCGCGTCAACAGCCAGTCGGGCAAGGGCGGTATTGCGTATTTGTTGGAGCATGAGTTCGGCCTTGAGTTGCCGCGACGCCTGCAGATCGAATTCAGTCAAGTGGTGCAGGGCGTGATGGACGCCAGCGGCAAAGAGCTCACGGCGCAAGACTTGTTCGCACTGTTTCAGGCCACCTACGGTCTGCAGACCGTGGTCGCCCCTGAGCGCCTGCTGATCGAAGAGAGCACGCAGACAGATGGCAAGGTTTTCAGTATCAAGGCCGACGTGCGCTTGGGAGGCAAGGTGCACGCCATTCACGGCAGCGGAACTGGGCCGATAGACGCTTTTGTGGCCGGCCTGATGGCGGCTACCGGGCAGCTGGTGCGCGTGCTCGATTACCGCGAACACGCGATCGGATCGGGCGCTAGCGCGCAGGCCGTGGCTTACCTCGAATTGCGCATCAACGAGGAAACGCTTTTCGGTGTCGGCATGGATGGCAACATCGTCTCGGCTTCGCTCAAAGCCATCGTTTCCGGGCTGCAGCGAAGCCAAGCGGGTCGTGGTGATTGGGCCTCCGTCAGCGCTACCATTGCAGGTTGACGGACTGGCGAATTGAATTGGCCCCATAGATTTCAGGAGCTTCGACATGACCGACAAATTGATCATCTTTGACACCACCTTGCGCGATGGCGAACAGTCACCGGGGGCGTCTATGACCCGCGACGAAAAGTTGCGGATTGCACGCCAGTTGGAGCGGCTCAAAGTCGATGTTATCGAAGCCGGTTTTGCTGCCAGTTCTAACGGTGATTTTGACGCGGTGCAGGCCATCGCCAACGCGATCAAAGACTCAACTATCTGCTCGTTGGCACGCGCCAACGACCGTGATATTTCACGCGCTGCCGAAGCCCTGAAAGGCGCGCGCTCAGCGCGCATTCACACCTTCATCGCCACCAGCGCGCTGCACATGGAGAAAAAACTCCGCATGACACCCGAGCAGGTGCTGGAGCAGGCCAAACTGTCCGTCCGATTTGCCCGCAATTTGGTGGCCGATGTCGAGTTCAGTCCTGAAGACGGCTACCGCAGCGACATCGATTACCTGTGCCGCGTGATCGAAGCCGTCATCAAAGAAGGCGCGACCACCATCAACGTGCCCGACACGGTGGGTTATGCGGTGCCCGAACTCTATGGCAATTTCATCAAAACGCTGCGCGAGCGCGTGCCCAACAGCGACCAGGCGATCTGGTCGGTGCACTGCCACAACGACCTCGGCATGGCGGTGGCCAATTCGCTGGCCGGCGTGAAGATTGGCGGCGCGCGCCAGGTCGAGTGCACCATCAATGGTTTGGGCGAACGAGCCGGTAACTGCGCCCTTGAAGAAATCGTCATGGCCGTGAAAACCCGCCGTGATTACTTCAATCTCGACATGAACGTCGATGCCTTGCAGATCTTGGCGGCCAGTCGGATGGTCAGTCTGACAACCGGTTTTGTGGTTCAACCCAACAAAGCCGTGGTTGGTGCCAATGCCTTCGCCCATGCCTCTGGTATCCACCAAGATGGCATGCTCAAGGCCCGAGAGACCTACGAGATCATGCGCGCCGAAGATGTCGGCTGGACAGCCAGCAAAATGGTCTTGGGCAAGCTCAGTGGCCGCAATGCGTTCAAGCAGCGCTTGCTCGACCTCGGCGTACAGATGGAGAGTGAGACCGAAATCAACAATGCCTTTGCCAAATTCAAGGAACTCGCTGATCGGAAAAGCGAGATTTTTGATGAAGATATTTTGGCGTTGGCGAGCGATGCCAGCGTTTTGCAAGATCATGAGCAGTACGGCTTTGTCGCCTTGTCGCAGCACAGCGAAACCGGCGAGCGGCCGCAAGCCAGCGTCACCTTCACCGTCAATGGCCAAGAAATCAAAGCCAATTCTGACGGCAATGGCCCGGTCGACGCCTCACTCAAAGCCATCGAATCCCACGTTAAGAGCGGCGCCGAGATGGTCTTGTACTCGGTCAATGCGATCAGCGGATCGACCGAAAGCCAGGGCGAAGTCACCGTCCGTCTGCAAAACAGTGGCCGCATCGTCAACGGTGTCGGCTCGGATCCAGACATCGTCGTGGCGTCCGCCAAAGCTTATTTGAGTGCCTTGAGCAAGCTACACAGCAAGGCGGACCGAGTGCCGGCACAAGGCTGATGGCAGATTGGGTCTGAGTGCCATTTTTCACATGAATAAACGCATGCAAGTTTTTGATATTGCATGATTTTTTGTATTTGGCTACACTCACGCACAGCCCGAAAAATGTAATTTCGCATTTTTATACCTGAGAAACCCAATCGCCCATGCCTAAAACAACGCTACAGCGCATTGCCCAAATGGTTGGTTTTTGTGTTTTAGGGCTGTCGGTCAGCTTGCCAGCCGCGCATGCAGCGCCCGATGTTGAGCGCAAAGTGTCTAAAAAAACGCGCGTCGCCAAGGTCGCTAAAAACAGTTCATCGCGTCAACAAGCCAAAGTTCGCAGTTCTAAAGCCGTTGTTACGCACAGCGTCACGCCGGCAAGATTGTCTTTCGGGCAAATCGCTGGTTTGCACAGTGCAGCAGATCCGCTGTCACTGAAGTCAAGTGTGGCGCTGGTGATTGACCAAGACACCCAAGAAGTTTTGTTTAGCAAAAACGACCATGCCGTGTTGCCGATCGCATCGCTCACCAAGATCATGACGGGCGTCATCATCAGCAATGCGAGCTTGCCGATGGATGAAGTGCTGACCGTGACGCAAGACGACGTTGACACTGAAAAAAACAGCAGTTCCCGCCTGCGTGTTGGCACCTCACTGACCCGTGGTGAGTTGCTTCATCTGGCCTTGATGTCGAGTGAAAATCGGGCGGCGCATGCACTGGGTCGGACTTACCCCGGCGGTCTTCAAACCTTTGTGGGTTTGATGAATGCCAAGGCTCAAGCGCTCGGCATGAAGGCCACTCGTTATGTCGAACCGACTGGTTTGTCCAGCCTGAATCAGTCGAGTGCTCAGGATTTGGCGACTCTCGTCAACGCGGCCTATGCCGATCCGCTGTTGCGTGAACTGACAACTTCGTCAGGCTACCAAGTCGCTGTGGGTCGGCAGACCTTGCAATACAACAACACCAATCGTTTGGTCAAAAGCCCTAACTGGGACATCGGTCTGCAAAAGACTGGCTACATCTCTGAGGCTGGTCAGTGCCTTGTCATGCAGACCAAAATCGCTGGCCGCAAACTGATCATGGTGTTCCTTGATTCGGCTGGCAAGTACAGCCGCTTGGCCGACGCCGAGCGTGTTCGGCGCTGGGTCGAGTCCAGCCCGGTGGTCCTACAAAAACTGAAAATAGCCGAGGCACTGCGCCTGAGTGACGGTTGAGAGACTGCTGATTGGCGGTCCACTTCGCTCAGTTACTGAGCGCTTACAAGTCTTTGGTGTCTTTGTTGCAACCCAAGGCGAATGAAATTTCATGCGCTGTGGCCTGGAGTTTTGGCAGCCAACTTTCATCCAGTCGATCGGCTGGCGCTGAAATAGACAGTCCGGCGATCAACTTGTTTTGATCGTCGTAAATCCCCGCTGCCATGCAGCGCACGCCGAGTTCCAACTCTTCATTGTCTCTGGCGATGCCATATTGGCGTGCCTTCGACAACTCGCGTTCAAGTGTTGCCAGTTGCGTGATGCTGTTGCGAGTGTGGCCAGGCAGACCGGTTCGGGTGGCATAACTGCGCAGCCGTTGTGGGTCGTCAAAGGCCAGAAACAGCTTGCCCACCGACGTTAAATGCAAAGGTGCGCGGCCGCCGATAGCGCGCACCACCTGCATGCCAGAGCGTTCGCTGTAAGCCCGCTCCACGTACACAATTTCATCGCCTTGGCGCATGCTCAGGTTGACCGGCTGCTGTGTCAGCTTGTGGAGTTCTCGCATGGGTGTCAGCGCTGCGTCACGAACGCTCAACCGAGCTTTGACCAAATTGCCCAGCTCCAGCAAGCGCATGCCAAGTCGATAGCTGCCTGCGGCGGGCCGCTCAACGAAACGGCCGGTGGCCAGATCGTTCAAAATTCGATGCGCGGTGGAGGGGTGCAGGCCGGACTTTTCGCTGATCTCTTTGAGCGAGACGGCCTCTTCACGTCCGGCGAGTATCTCTAGCAAGGTGAACATCCGTCCAATCACTTGAACCGTCGGGGTGGTTTGCGCGTTGGTGTCGGTGTGTTTCATGTGGCAGCCTTTGACTGCATTTTACGTTGTGAAATTCGAATTCATAAACATCATTCTGTCTGGCGCGACCATTGGCCCTTCACGCGTACTTCGTGGGGTTTGAAGCGCGCTTTGTAATTCATCTTGGGACTTTGTGCGATCCAGTAGCCGAGGTACACATAGGGCAAATTCAGCAGACGGGCTTGCTCAATCTGCCAGAGCACGCCGTAGTTGCCGAAGGCGGCTTTGGCGTCCGGCTCGTAAAAGGTGTAAACCGCTGAGATACCGTCATCCAGCAGGTCCAAAATAGAGACCATTTTGAGGGGGCCGATTTCACCGTCAGGTGCTGGCTCTCTGAATTCCACCAAGCGCGAATGGACTCGGCTTTGCAGTAAAAATTGGGTGTACTGGTCAATGCTGTCTTGGTCCATGCCGCCACCGGCATGACGGCTTTTTTGGTAGCGCAGATACAGCGCGTAATGCTCAGGCGTGAAGCCCAAGGTGAGGATGCGGGCCTCTAGGTCTTGATGGCGCTCCCAGGCACGGCGCAGGCTGCGGTCGGGTTTGAACGCCTGGGCCAAAACTCGCAAGGGCACGCAGGCTTGGCAGCCCTCGCAGTAAGGTCGGTAAGTGAACATGCCGCTGCGGCGAAACCCGTTGGCGACCAACTGCGAGTAAGCCTCGTTGTGAATCAGGTGGCTTGGCGTGGCCACTTGCGAGCGGGCTTGGCGCTCCGGTAAATAGCTGCAAGGGTAGGGCGCGGTGGCATAAAACTGCAGAGTTTGCGCCGGCAGGTCTTTGAGGTGGGTCACGTACAGCAGTGGGTTGAGGGCGAGGGTTAGAGGTGAGCCGACAAAATTTCATGCCAATGATGCGCCTCAAAAACCCACTCAGGTTTGGCATGGCAGGTTTGTTGGCTGACGTGCGCGACGAACGATTCACGGGTGATTTCAAGGGCGCCCAAGGATGATAAATGCCGCGTGTTTTGCTGGCAATCGATCATGCCGATGTCCTTGGCTTTGCAAAAAGCCACCAAAGCCGACAGCGCGATTTTGGAGGCATCGGTTTGCCGCGAGAACATCGATTCGCCAAACACCATGCGGCCCAGATTGACGCAATAGAGTCCGCCGACCAATTCCCCGTCGACCCAGGTTTCGACGCTGTGGGCAATGCCTGCTTGGTGTAACTCGCTGTAGGCGGCCATCATCTCGGGCACGATCCAGCTGCCGGCTTGGCCATCTCGCGGAGCGTTCGCACAAGCGGCGACAACGTTATCGAAAGCTGTGTCCATGGTGACGCTGCAGGTGGGCGTGTCCCAAAAACGCTGCAGTGTTTTCTTCAGCGATCTGTGCAGTTTGAAGTCACCGGTTGGCAGCACCATGCGCGGGTCCGGGCTCCACCACAAAATAGGTTGGCCCAAGCTGAACCATGGAAAGATGCCTGCGCTGTAGGCCCTTACCAAGCTGTCGACGTCCAGCGCACCACCGGCTGCCAGCAGACCAGGGGCGGCTTCGTTTTTGCCCCAAGCGCTGCTCAGCGCTGGAAATTTTTCACCCGCCGTCAGCCACGGAATAGGTCTTGGTGATCGGTTCATGACGATGTTTTAACAGACTGGTAGCAGTGGCGGCGCAGCGAGACAATTCGTTACCTTGTACTAAAGGCCCGCTTTGGGTGGCAACTCTAGAATTAAAGTGAACACTGAGTTCTTAATGTGCAGCGCTCCGTTTGCCGCTGTCCAGCTTTACCGAAGTTATTGAGGAAAAATGATGACTTCTGTTGAGATCCAATTATCCCCCGTGACTGTATCGCCGCTCAGCCGTATGCTGGTGGTTTTGCTGTCAGCCTTGTTGCTCTGCGGCGCAGCGCTGGCTGAACGATCTGACCGGGACGGCAATGACGGCGACAACCGGTGCAGTCGCGGCAAAGGCGCGTCGCCTCCGACATCTTGCTGATTGCAGTTGGTACCGGCATGGTGGTTGATGCTATTCAAGAATTGGGTGGTCGCTGAGCTTTGGCGAATGCTGCTGTTCAGGCTCGCTTGTCGACCCGGAGTGCTTGAGTCTCAACAGGTTGATTGACGACTTCTGGCAAGATGCCGCATCGCGGGTGACCTTCGTCACCCTCTCCGAAAATCCCTTTCAATTGGACACCCCATGCTGCTTGACGTCGAAGAATCCCAACTGTTGCTGGTGGACTACCAGGTCCGGCTGATGCCTGCTATTTTTGAACACGAACGTGTGCTGGCCAATGCCCTGCGGCTGGTGCGCTTGGCAGACGCTTTGCAAGTGCCGGTTTGGGGCACGGCCCAAAGCCCTGACGATCTGGGCCCGAATGTGCCGGAATTGCAGGCCGCGATTGAGCAAGCCGGTGGCCGGGTGATGAACAAGCAGTCTTTCAGCGCGGTGGCCGACGGCCTGTCAGATTGGCTGCGCCCACCAGCCCGCAAAGCCACCGTCGGTGGCAATGCCCGCAGCCTGCCCAAGCATTTGCAAAAGGCTGCGGCACCGGCCGAAGATGAAGGCCGAGGCATCATCGTCATTGCCGGTTGTGAAGCGCATGTCTGCTTGCTGCAAACCGCACTTGATTTACTCGAAGAAGAGTTTGACGTTTGGGTCGTGACCGATGCCTGCAGTTCACGCAGCGAGCGAAATCGAGATGCCGCGTTTGACCGCTTGGCCGGCAACGGGGCTGAATTAGTCACCACCGAAATGGTGGCGTTTGAATGGCTGCGGACAGCCGATCATGAGATGTTCAAGCGGGTGCAGTCGCTGATCAAGTGATGGTGTGACTGTTTCTTCATTCTCGGCCGAACGGACGACGTGATCAACGTCGCCGGTCACTGTTTGGAAACGTGCGAGATTGAAGAAAGCATTTCTGGCCATGCCGCGGTGACGCAGGTGGTGGTTGGACGCCCCCGACGCTTTGCAGCAGATCAAAGACATGCTGGCGATCTGATCTGCGGGCAGCTTCAGCCCTTGACACGCTAGAGCCTGGTTGGGCTGCGGCCAGGTCCAAGCGGCTAAAACGACAGCTTAAAAGCCAAGCTGTGCCACATGCACATAGAGTGGAATTCCGATCAAAATATTGAACGGGAAAGTCAAGCCCAGCGACATGCCAAAGTAGAGCGAGGGATTGGCCTCTGGAATGGCGTGGCGAATAACCGCCGGCACGGCGATGTAGGACGCACTAGCGGCCAGCACCATCAACAACGCCAAGTTGCCCGAAGACATGCCCAGCAGTGACCCCAGCAGCAGTGCCAGGCCGGCATGTACCAAGGGCCCAACGATGGCGTAAACCAACAACCATGCAGACTGGCCCTTCAACTTGCCCATGTTGCGCGCGGCCAGCAGGCCCATGTCCAGTAAAAAGAAGGCCAGCATGCCTTTGAACAAATCGACGGAGAACGGCTTCATGGCGGCTTGACCAGCGTCACCGGTTAACACGCCAATCAACATCGCACCCAATAGCAAGAGCTGGGCACCATCGGTCAGCGACTCATGCAAGATGCGTCCCAGCGGTGCGTTGTTAGATTGACCTTGAATCGCGCCAATGCCCGAGGCCGATTGTTGGCGAGCGTGGTTGGCCAACACCACCGCCAGGACGATGGCGGGTGACTCCATCAGGGCCATGGCCGCCGCCATGTGCCCGCCATACGTGATGCCATTGACGTCAAGATATTGCACCGCCGTGATGAAGGTGACGGCGCTGACAGAGCCATAGGTGGCGGCAATGGCGGCTGCATCAAAGCCGTTCAGAAAGCGGCGCAACACGAGGTAGCCCAGCAGCGGCACCAGCATCGCCATGCCAAGCGCGCCCCCTAGGCTGATCAGCACCTCAGCTGTCAAGCCAGATTGGGCCAAGGCAAAACCACCTTTCAGGCCCAAAGCCATCAGCAAGTAAAGCGACAGGAACCGTGAAATTTGCGGCGGTACGTCTAAGTTCGACTTCAGCGTGCCGGCCAATATGCCGAACACAAAAAACAAAATAGCAGGGTCAAAGAAACTTTGCATGGCTGAGGCTGTCGATTCAGTTCAAGCAAAAGGTTGTGCCGTTGGTCAGGCTGAGGGACGCAAGCCCGACAAGCCAGTTGGCTTCACAGGGTTGGATGAGGATCTTCATGGTTTTTTCTAAGTGGCAAAGCTTTGATGTTAGCGGCTGAATAGATTCCTAAAAAGCAGATAATTACTTATCAATAGTCCTGAAAAATCTGACCATGCGCGCCTCGTTCAATTACAAACACCTTTATTATTTTTGGGTGGTCGCCAAAGAAGGGGGCATCTCACGGGCCGCCGACAAGCTGGACATGGCGGTGCAAACTGTCAGCGCGCAGGTGCGGGAGCTGGAGCGCTCCTTGGGCTACGCCTTGCTAAAACCGGCCGGCCGTGGGCTGGTGCTGACCGATGCCGGACTGGCCGCGATGCAGCAGGCGGATCAAATCTTTCAGCTGGGAGAAAACCTGCCGGCGCTGGTTCGTGATGCCGCGAGTTCGCCGTCGGTGCGCTTGGCGGTAGGCATTTCCGACGGTCTGCCCAAGCTGGTGGTGCGCCGACTGTTGCAACCTGTGGTGTCGGTGCCGAACTTGCGCCTGTTGTGTCGGGAGGGTAGGCTGGATGATTTGCTGGGTGATTTAGCGCTGCACCGGCTTGACTTGGTGCTGTCTGACCGGCCTGCACCCCCCAATCCCAACATCAAGCTGTACAGCCACGCGATGGGGTCGACGGCCGTGGCTTGGTATGGCACGGCAGCACTGGTCAGCACCGCAATGAAGGACTTTCCTAAAAGTCTGGCCGATGTGCCTTTGTTGCTGCCTACCGCACAGACCGCCGTTCGGATCCGCTTGGACCAGTGGTTTGAGCAACGCGGTGTTCGGCCGCGCATCGTCGGCGAGTTTGAGGACAGCGCCTTGCTCAAAACCTTCGGCGCCAGCGGCATGGGCGTGTTTCCCGCCGCAGACTGGGTGCATGATGACTTGTTGGCCCATTACGCGGTGCAGCGTTTGGGCCCGTGCGAGGGTGTCACGGAGCACTTCTTCGCGGTTGGCACCGAGAAAAAAGTGCAACACCCCTTGGTTCAAAGCTTGTTGCAGCCGGCGCTTTAACC
>JASDRC010000068.1:0-47204 GCA_041442125.1 Polaromonas sp.
ACTGTGGCTCCCGCGGCATGTGAACCAAGAGGTTTCTTGAACAAATACATCCGCTTCATCACCATGATCGCCGCGTCTACGGTGGTGATGTTCGGGCTGATGTACCTGAACACCTACGCGATGGACCATGTGTTCTTTAGCCAGACTCGCGCTTGGATGGCGCTATACATGGGTGGCGCAATGGCCATCGTGATGATGCTGTTCATGCTGGGCATGTACGACGACAGCCGCAAGAACATCGCCATCCTGAGCGCCGCCGCCGTGGTGTTTGCGGGGTCGCTGTACTTGGTGCGTTCGCAAGACACCGTGTCGGACCAGGCCTGGCAAAAGGCCATGATTCCCCACCACAGCATCGCCATCCTGACCAGCTCACGCGCGCGCCTAGACGACCTGCGCGTACACGCCCTGGCCGACAGCATCGTCAAGGCTCAGCGTAAGGAGATCAAGGAAATGGAATGGCTGATCCGCGACATCGCGCAAAACGGCAAGGCCACGACGCCTGAGCAGGCGCAATCACGCCCCGTACCGATGTTCGCGGGCGAATTGGGCGAGAAGTAGTCATCTTCACCGAATCCGTTTATCACTGGCACTAAGAAACCTTCATCAGCGATCGTTAGTGACAGGCTAAGCCAGGCTCAGGTGGAAACTGCTCTGACGGCCTGTGTAGGAAACCCGTCGCTATTTGAACGACTGAATTGTTTCATGCTGCTTAAGCGACTTACTGGTCGGCATCGTTTTCAGGGTTTTGCAGAGGTTCACTGGGGTTGCCAGAGGCGTTTAACAGCACTGAGGGGATCCAAAGAAAGATACCACTGAATTGAAAGTAATTTATTAAATTTAACAGCGTCCATTAATTTAATACTCTTAAATTAATTTAAAAAGTAAAATAGACAGGCATCTAACCTATAAAAACCTTAAGGAGAAATCATGACAACGAAAACTATTTTAGCTGGACTTTTATTATTTCTGATTGGCGGCTTACCGTCATACGCGGAAGAGTCCTGCCGCTGCATTGGCGACAGTACGGCAGGGGGCAAATGTGATGCTACCGCAGGAGGCCGATACGATCGAACTGCTGGCGGGATATGTGATGAATCTGCAGGAGGTCGATACGATATCACTCCTGGCGGACGGTACGACCGAACTGCAGTAGGCGGATATGACACTACTGCTGGTGATAAAAATGACAAAACTGCAGGCGGTAGATGCGACATCACCGCTGGCGGAAAATGTGATTCAACCGCCGCTGGGTCGGCTAAAAGTTGCCCCTCTGATTGCTTATCGAATTAAATCTATGTCTTGTAGGTCGTGTGGCAGCCTTCAGATTTAAGCTATGCCACTGAAGACTTCGCAGTCTTGCCCCATTACAGCTACCAGCATCGGTAAAGCTGGGGACATGGCAGACAGCATCAAAGTGCTACGATTCCTAATAGATACTTTTATTATAGAAATCAGCACAAAACGGCAAAAAAGTCTAATAATAAATACAATTATAGAATCTGCTGATTCAAGGAGTTTCCGAACGGGAAGGCAGAGGAAGGAGAGTCGCCCAGCAAAGCCGCAATAAGGAAGCTGCTAGAGGAACTCGATACTTATATTGTCGACGTCGGCCCTCAAGATTCTTGATGGAGAGATAACCAGACGGGTCACTCTGGGACGAAGTGGACCAGGAGACTGTAAACCCAAACTGTTAGAATTAAGTTTAAATAAGGAATAAAAATGGGTAGAGTTATGATCATTCTTGCCGTCGTTGGCGTCTTAGCTGCGCTGTTCTTGACGTACCAGTACGGAGTGTTTTAAGACGCTCATTAAAGTCAACCTCCAATGGCCATGGCGGCCTTACTGAGACTCTGCGCGAATTCGGCTAGAAGCTCGCCCAATTGGCGCAACACCACACGGATGCTGAGTAAGATTGCTGATGACCTTCGTTACATCATCTGCCAAAACGTGCCTACTTGCTCTCTCACTGGCATTTGGAGCAGCAACCGAAAGCCATGCAGATGAAGGCTTCGTGGCCTGAATTACTTCACGGGCTTTGTGATTCACGGCGAGATCACGGAGGAGATGACCACATAAGTCAGCGCGCGAGAAGATTGTATTTTCGCGATCAATTTCCATGAGATCAATGCAGCGCTTCAAGACTTGGGTGCGTGCCTTAAAGTGCGATGTGATGATGCTCTGGTTCACGCTAAAACAGCCAGATACTCCTTGGTACGCGCGAGCCTTGGCAGCAGTCATTACCGCTTACGCCTTCAGCCCCATCGACCTGATTCCAGGCTTTATTCCGGTGCTGGGGTACTTGGACGACTTGACCATCGTTCCAGCTGGGGTATGGATGATTCTGAGAATACTCTCTGAAAAAGTGGTGATTGACAGTCGCGCCGAATCCGATAAATGGTTTCTTGAGAAAAAATGAAAGCTGCGAAGCTACGTGGGTCTCAGCATCATTCTTTTCCTGTGGGCGCTTTCAGCTTGGATGATTTATCGAATGTTCGTCCCTCAATAGGTTAGTTCATGCCAACTGTTAACTTCGACCCCATAGAATAAACGGGTGGCTTATTCTCCACTGAAATCCTGGAAACGCAGAATAATCGCATCGACATACTTCGGATCTAATTCCATCAACCGCGCTCGACCGCCTGATTTATCAAAGGCAATGGTTGTGGGGCCGCAGCGTCGAGGTAGCGTTGGTCTCCCCAAACAAGAATTAAATTTCTCAACCAGGTCATTGGCATCTTTCGGAGTTCACATAACCAGACTGCCTAGCTTTGACCAGCCCGCATCCCTAAGGAGTTGGCTCCGCGACTGCGCGTCGATCTAGGTCAAGGGAGTCTAGTGGGCGCGACAATTAGCCTTTCTTGACCCAGGCGTTGCACCAGCCTTTGCCAGCGACCTGCTTGCCTGCAAACAATGGACAGCCGGCCCAGGCATCTGATGGCTTGCCTTGGTACAAAGCGCAGTTGGTGCAGACCTGTCCAGCAGCGTACTTTGGAAACTTTTTAGCGTCCGTTTTGGTGGCGTCTTCAAAGTAGCCCATTGCAACAGCTTGCGGATCTTTTTCGCTCAGCTTGGCTTGGGCTTGGGTGGTGGAAGTCATGACGGCGCCACCTGCTGCGAGAGTCATCAAAAAAGTGCGTCGTGTGTTTGGTGTGTTTGGTGTGTTTGTCATAGTCGTTTTCCTAATTTATGCAAGCCATCGTCAAAAAAGGGACTGCTCGGGTTTTGCAGTCCCAGCGTGTATCGAAAGCGATATTGCTGCTTTGCGCTAGCCGAACCGCACAATGAGAAAGGGTCGGTAATTGAAATTGACCCCAGATTTTTGACAGCTTTTATACCGATGTAAGTTGAACTCGACTTTTCGCTACTAGGTGGCGCTGCCCCGGTTTTTTCATTTGGTGTTACTGCCAAAAATCACACGTGACTGCGGGAAGTCCAATCAAGACATTTGCTGAATTCCAGACAGCACCCAACCACTGCTACCCTGGCGTGACTTAATCAAATGCCAGACTTCGTCAAAAGACTCGTCTGGATCGTTGGTCTCATCGCGAGTCACGCCCGTGAATCGGACGCTCACCAGATAGCGGTCTGCGTCTTCCTCAACGTCGATCACCTTAGCGTTCATACTCACAACGTCTGTTTTTTGGATTACCGTGCCGCGTTCGGCCAGATCCATCTTGAGTTCAGCAAACATTTCAGGCGTCGTGAATTGGCGGATATCGTCCAAATCGCTCGCATCGTTGGCGGCTTGCAATCGAATGAATTTGACCTTGGCGTTGCGCTCGAAGCCTGCAGTGTCAAAGTCCGCGGGGATCCGGCTTGCAGCAATGCCCGAACCGATACCCGAGCCGATGGAGCTGCCACCACTTACGGGTACCGAAACTTTGTACGCAGGCGAATTTTGCTCGAATCTGTCATTGGCGTTGTGTGCCCTACCCGTGTCTAAATGGGCGTACTGCAAGCCGCCCGGCCCAGTTATGTTGGGCTTCTGCGCGGCGGCACGCTTGCGCATAACAAAGCCAATTGCCACCATGATGGCTGCAGCCAACAAGCCCATCATCACCATCGAGGCCAATTCATCGCCAAAGCCCAAGTGGGATGCCAACGCAGCCAAGCCCAAGCCGGCAGCGAGCCCGGCAACCGGCCCCATCCACGAGCGAGAGGGGGCCGACGCTGCAGGTGCTGCTGCAGCGGCAGGCGCCGTGCCCTGCGATGCTTGGCGTTGAGTGCCCATCGATTTACCGGAACCCATGCGTTTGGCAGCTTCAGCCTCCATGGCCACAGTTGAGAGGCCGATTGTAAAAATCAAGGCCAGGATGGAGAGCAAGTGCTTCATACGAATTTCCTTCAAAAGTAAGTGAACGCAGGCTAGGATAGAAAAAAGAATGCCCATGAAAAAGAAGAATAAACAGGATGAAGACTTCTAAAAAAAGGGATTGTTTGGTCTGTGCCTTGAAGTTTCTTTCAACGGACTGTTCTGGCCGGCCCTCCAGGACTCGACTTGCTCGATTGAAATGCGGATGAAAAACGAACGAACAAGCTCTTCCCAGATGCTCGTCTACGGTTTGCCGAAAGAGCCTCCCTTGATGACGACAAGGGCAGCGGATTTGATCGAGGTCACATAACTCCTGCTGGCGACATGCCAACATAGTTCCGCAAGCTCCAGAGCACAACAGAGGCGTGTTGGCCAAGACAGTTGAAGCTGCTACGAAAAAATAAGCTTCCCGTGCCACAGGCGATGTTTACGTCATCACTGGCCCTGTGTATGCACCGAGCATTGCTGAGAGTTCAAGTATTGGCATTCGGCAGCAGGTACGAATTCCCAAGTACTTCTACAAGCTGGTCTATGACGAGGAGACGGGCAAGGCATGGGCCTGCTGGCAAAAGAATTTAGATGAGGCTAAAGCTTCTCCACCGATTAGCTATGGGGAGCTTGTGAAGAGGACGAGGGTGAGGTTCTTAACGAGCGTTAATGAAGCCGCGACCCAGCCGCCATGGTGTGCGTGTGCGTCAAACGGCGCAGTGAGATATGTCTAGAAATTTGGGGAATGCCATACGAAGCATGTTGCAGCGTAATAATCTACGCCAGAAAGCAAGTCTTCAGGATCAAATCGTCGTAGCATGTGACTATGACATTTTGAGTGTTGCAGGCGGAACTTGACGTTAGTGATTCCTTACTTGGAAGCCCGCATGATGAAGCGGCCAACCGGGTCAGATGGGGAACCAAGCAGCCCTAACTGTGGAGCCAGTGCCGGGTCGGCATTCACTGTTTTCACCACCACCTGATGCCCTACGGTGCTCAGCGCCATTCGGTTTGGAACGCATTAAAACATGTATTTTTTATGCGTTTTATACGTCAAAATGATGCACATTGACAATTCAATGCTGTGTGTCAAACATCACTTACTCAAACAAAACCGCCCTGATGCTTCGGCTGCGTTTCGCATGAAAGAAGTCCCCGACGCCATCATTTGCGCAAGTTGCGATGCTGTACACGTTCGCGTAAAACTGCAACCGCACGAAGTGGCTTGGTGCCAGCGTTGTGGCCTTGAAATCGACAGGCATCACGGCAAACAAAACGACCGGATGTTGCCGCTGACGGTCGCCAGCCTGATCGTCTTCACCATCGCCCACGTGTTTCCCATCGTCGAGATTGAACTGCGCGGCCTGCACAGCCAAACGACACTGTTAGGCGCGGTCATGGCCTTGGCCAGTGAAGGCATGGTGCTGGTGGCGCTGCTGGTCTTGGCCACTACGCTGCTGTTCCCGTTGTTTCAAATGCTGATGCTGCTCTGGCTGCTGGTGCCCTTGCGCAGACAGCAGCGTGCGGCGGGTTTTGCGTGGTTGGTGCGGGCGATGCAGCTGTTGAGGCCGTGGGGAATGATCGAAATCTTCCTGTTGGGCGTGTTGATTGCGCTCATCAAACTCTCCAGCATGGCCATCGTGTTGCCAGGCCCTGCGCTGTGGGCTTTTATGGCGCTGACGGTGTTGCTGACAGTGGTGACCGCCTTGGAGCCGCGCAGCCTTTGGAAAATGCTCGGCGCTACTGTCAACACCGCGCTGGTTGAGGGCCATGGCCGATGACGCTACAAACACCTGAGGTCACGCCTTTGGCCTCCGCTACGCCGTCCGCTGCCGCGCTCAATTTCGCCGGTTGCCGCCATTGCGGTACGGTGTGGGAGCAGGCAACGCAGGGTCAGGCCTGCGCCCGTTGTAACGTGCCGCTGCGGGCGCGCAAGACCGACAGCCTGCAGCGCACTTGGGCGTTTCTGATCGCGGCCTGCCTGCTTTACCTGCCGGCTAACTTGATGCCGGTGATGGTCACGCGAACCTTGTTCGGCACGCAAAACGACACGATTCTGAGTGGTGTGATTTTCTTTTGGATTTCTGGCGCTTATGGCTTGGCCATCATCATCTTTGTCGCCAGTTTTCTGGTGCCGCTTTTCAAGCTGACGGCACTCTTGCTGCTGGTCCTGATGGCTCAAAAACGCAGCACTTGGCGCCGGTCTGAGCGAACTCGGCTCTACCATGTCATCGAGCTGATCGGTCGCTGGTCGATGCTAGACGTGTTTGTCGTGGCGCTGCTGGCCGGGCTGGTGCGTATTCAAGGCTTTGCTGAGATCACGGCCGGCGTCGGCATCGCGGCCTTTGGCAGCGTGGTGGTGCTGACCATGCTGGCCTCGATGAGTTTTGATCCAAAGCTCATCTGGGACACTGAGTCCAACGAAGCTGCCCCAGCCAGAGGCAATGAACCAACAACAACGGACGAATCCACACGATTCGTACCCCCACAGGAAGCCAGCCATGCCCAGTCATAACGAACACGCTCGCCAGCCGCTGGCCACGCCGCCGGTGACCCGCCGGCGTACTTGGCTGCCGTCGATGATCTGGCTGATTCCATTGATCGCCGCACTGGTCGGCATCACCCTGGTAGCGCGCATCCTGCTGGAGCGCGGCCCCGAGATCGTCTTGAGCTTCAAGACCGCCGAAGGCCTAGAGGCTGGCAAGACCGCCGTCAAGTACAAGGACGTTCAGATCGGCATGGTGCAGAGCCTGCGCTTGGCCA
The DNA here is from genome assembly GCA_041442125.1 of Polaromonas sp. Lineage (GTDB taxonomy): Bacteria > Pseudomonadota > Gammaproteobacteria > Burkholderiales > Burkholderiaceae_C > Polaromonas. Next base: position 7,064 of record JASDRC010000068.1, read on the forward strand.
GCGACCGTTCCCACGTACAGGTCACCGTTCATCTCAACAAAGACGCCGAAGCCTTCACCGCACAAGACACCCGCTACTGGGTGGTACGCCCGCGGTTGGACACCTCCGGCATCTCCGGCTTGGGCACCTTGTTGTCTGGGGCTTACATCGGCGCAGATGCGGGCGTCGACGCAACGCGTGCCACCGAGTTCACCGGACATGAAGTGCGGCCCAGCGTCACCAGCGACGCCTCGGGTCAACAGTACCTGATGCGGGCCAGCAACATTGGTTCGCTTGACGTTGGCTCCCCCGTTTATTACCGGCGCATCAAAGTCGGTCAGGTGGTGGCTTACGAACTTGACGACGATGGCCGCGGTGTCACATTGCGCGTGTTCATCAACACTCCGTACGCCAAATTCGTTGGCACCAACACCCGCTTCTGGCACGCCAGCGGCTTGGACATGCAAATCAATGCCAGTGGTCTGACGCTGCGCACGCAGTCGCTCGCCACCATTTTGCTGGGCGGCATCGCGTTTGGCGCACCGGAGGACGAAATGGGTTCGGCCGCGCCGGAAAACACCGCCTTCACGTTGGCAGGTGACGAGGCCTTCGCCATGAAACAGGCGGACGGCACAGTGCAAAACATGGTGCTGTTTTTTGACCAGTCGTTGCGTGGACTGTCACCCGGCGCACCGGTCGATTTTCGGGGCGTGGTGATCGGCGAGGTCAAGTCTGTTGGCGCTGAATTTGATCGCGACGAACGGGCATTTCGCATGCCGGTCATGATCCAAATTTACCCCGACCGTCTGCGCCGCCAAGGGGCAGAGACACAGAAGGATTCGCCCTCTCAGCAACAAGCATTGACGAAATTCATGATCGGCAAAGGGCTGCGAGCGCAACTGCGCACCGGCAACTTGCTGACCGGCCAGCTGTATGTCGCCATCGACTTCTTCCCTAATTTGACCACCGCCAAGGTTGACTACAAGAAGAGCCCGCTTGAACTGCCCACGGTACCCGGCAGCCTGAACGAACTTCAGTCTCAAGTGCAAGACATTGCAGCCAAGATCAACAAGCTGCCGCTTGAACAAATTGCCGCCAACCTGCTGACGACGATGGCCGCACTCAACAAGACCTTGGTCGGTGCCGAGCAACTCACGCAGACCCTCAACAATGAGGTCTCGCCAGAAATAAGCGCCGTGATGAAGGACGCACGCAAGACCATCCGCAGTGCCGAGCAGACGCTGGCGCAGGACTCACCGCTGCAGCAAGACATGCGCCAGACGCTGCAGGAATTAACCCGTGCGGCCAGCTCAATCAGAACGCTCACCGATTATTTGGAGCGCCAACCCGACGCGCTGCTGCGCGGCAAACCGGACGACAGAAAATGAAACCACGTTTTTTAAACCTTGGATTACTGCTTGCCGCCGTCGTTCTGGCAAGCGGGTGTGCCAGCCCGCCGAATCGTTATTACACGCTGACAACACCGGCCGAAGTGAGCTCGAGCACAACACCAGCCAGCGAGACCGCCCCGGTATTTATTGAACTGGCTCCGATCGCGGTGCCCGAGCGCTTGGCGCGCCCACAGATGGTGGTGACCCAAGTCGGTGCAGGGAGTGCCGCAGTCCAACTGCTGGAACAGCACCGCTGGACATCCTCTTTAGAAAACGAATTGCGCGATGCCTTGGCCAGCGGTATCGCCAGTCGGCTAGGCGCCATCGACGTCAGCCGAGGCGGACGTCCACAGCATCAGCCCGCCTGGCGAATTGCAGTGCAGTTGCGCCAATTCGACGCGGTAGAGAACACCCGCGTCGATGCGGCTTTCAGCTGGACTCTGCGACGCTCCGACGCAGATCGCAGTGCCGCCTGTCAGTGGTCGGGCAGCGAAGCGGTTGGCAACGGGATTGATGCACTGGCGCAAGGCGCGCAGCGCGTGACGGACCAAGCGGCCAGCGCCATAGCGCGTCACCTGACGGCGTTTCGTGACGGCAACATGGACGCTGCCTGTCGTTTTACTCCGCCTTGATGCCCGCCGACTTGATCATGGTCGGTACGTTGGGCAGACTGGCCATGCGTTTTGACGAGGTCACTGCCAACGCACAGACCGAGCCATCCTGAATATACGAGAAAACGGTCGGGCCTTCAAGGCTGCGACTACCGCGATAACAAGCGCCCTAGGCTAAGTCTTGCTGAAGTGCCTCATCTTCTCTCCAGATTATTTTTTTAAAAACAGAGATTCAAAGTCCGGGCATCTGGAAGCCAATCGCATCCAGCGACTCGAACAACGCGGCTTCTTGCTCCTGCGTCAGTTTCACCAACGGCGGCCTGACCGTTCTCCAAGCGCTGTGCTGGCTGTAGCGGGCGACTGCCGCTTTCATCGCCGGGATCATGGCGTACGACTGAAATGCCGTGCGGGTTCCGTCCAGCGCTGCCTGCTGTGCGTCGGCGTCTGTCGCTTGCCACGACTTGTAGAGCGCCACCATCGGCGCTGGGTTGACGTTGCCCGTCGCGGTGATGCAGCCAGCCCCACCCGCCCGCAGCGTGCGCAGCAAAAACACTTCACTGCCGGCGAAGACGTCAAAGCCCTCGGGTTGGAACTGCTTGAGCATGGCCTCGGTGTTGTTCCAATCACCCGAGCTGTCCTTGATACCGGCAATCGCCGTCGGGTACGCCTTCAGCAAACGCTCGATCAGCGCCAAGCTGATGGACACTTGAGCGACAGGCGGAATGTGATACAGATAAATACGCAAGCGGCTATCGCCCACGCGCTCGATCACCTCAGAGAAATGGCGGAACAAACCTTCGTCAGAGACACCTTTGTAATAGAACGGCGGCAGCATCAGCACACCACCGACACCGGCGCTCGTCGCATGTCGCGTCAGCTCGACGGTGTCCGTCAGCGAACAGCAACCGGTACCGGGCATCAAGCGTGCAGCCGGCACACCGGCTTCGAGCAGGGCATCCAGCAGTTCCCGCCGCTCACCCACGGAGAGTGAGTTGGCTTCAGAGTTGGTACCAAAAACAGCCAAGCCAACTTCGCTGTTGATGAGCCACTGGCAATGGCGCACGAAGGCTGCTGTGTCGGGACTCAGGTCGGTTTTGAAAGGGGTCAGAACAGGCGAAAAAATACCGCCGAGCTTGTGTTGGATGGCCATGAATATTTCCTAAAAATGAGGTCGTTTTAAGCCCAAGGGCCTGAGGCGTATTGGTTCAGCATGTCTTCACGCAAGCGAAAGCCAAGCCCCGGCGTGGTCGGGACGACGAGCTCACCATCGCGAACTTCCAGCTGCGTATCCACCAAGCGACGGAAATTTAGAACTTGGTCATCGGCAAAAAATTCGGCGTACTGCGCGTTCGGTGTTGACGCCACCAGGTGCACGTGAAGGTCATGAAACCAATGCGGGCACATGGCGACACCAAAGCTGGCCGCGGTGGCCGCAATTTTTCGAAACTCGGTGATGCCGCCGCAAACGGCAGCGTCTGTTTGCAAGATGGCGGCTGCGCGCTTTTCAATCAACTCTTTGTGGCGCCAGCGGCCCGCTTCAATCTCACCGGTGGCCACCATGACCCGCGTGCGCTTGGCCAGTTCAGCGTGGTTCTCAATGTCGTCTGGGCCGAAGGGCTCTTCGATCCAGTATGGATTGCTGGGCTCGTAGCGCTTCATGTATTCCATGGCGGTTGAGACATCTTGCCAGGCGTTGTTGGCATCCAGTGTCAAGACGATGTCGTCGCCGATCGCTTCGCGCACAGCGCGGATGCGCGCCTCTTCGCTTTTCAAGTCGCCGCGACCAACCTTCATCTTGACGGCCTTGAAACCCATCTTCACGTACGAGACCATTTCCTGGGCCAACTTGTCGGGCGTCTTGCCTTCCAAGTAATAACCACCGCTGGCGTAGGCTGGGACCGAGGTCTGGCCCGTGCCGCCAAGGTACTGGCTCAGCGGCAAGCCGGCCGCACGGGCGTTGCGATCCCACAGCGCGATGTCGACGATGGACAGCGCACGCATGACCGAACCGGCGCGGCCATGCAGCAAGGTGTCTTTGTACATCTCGGCCCAGAGGCCCTCGACGTTCAGCGCATTTTTGCCCACCACCAGCGGCGCCAACAAGATTTGCACAGCGCTGGCCACCAAGCTGCCGCCGCGACTGCCGCCGTAGCAAAAGCCCTGCCCTTCGTGACCGTCCTCGGTGCGAATCCGGACCACCACGTAGTCACGCGCAAAAACCTGCCGCGTTGAGAAAGAAGTGGGCATGTCCAACGGAATGGTGACTGTCCGGGCTTCGACAGAGACGATCCTGGACGCAGGATGACTGGCGTTGGGGCTGCTGTTTTCGCTGGTGGCCATGAAATTGCTTTGTGTTGAAGTGGTTGATCTGAATAGCAGTGAACTACTCGGTGAAGTATTGACGTGCTGCAAAGAATAAAAAAGTCCCGTCATCGATATTCAAACGATAAGATGTTTATCTTTTGAAGAGGCCAACGCATGGATATTCGTTATTTGCAAAGTTTCGTCAGCGTGGTCGACCTCGGGTCTTTGGCCCAAGCGGCGCGCCAGCTTGACTTGACGCCGGCGGCGGTGGCGGCACGGATTCATGCGCTGGAAGAAGACCTGGGCTCGGTGCTCATCAAACGCGCCGGTCGAACCGTCAAACCGACTGCGGCCGGCATCAATATCTTGGAGCAATCACGCGCGGTGCTGCGCGATGTGCGAGATTTACGCGCAGTGGCCAGCGATGGCACCACGCTGGGGGAGTTTCGGCTGGGTGTGTTTGTCTCTGCCATGACGAGTCTCTTGCCGCCGCTTCTCAAACGCCTGTATGCCAGTTTCCCCGAGCTCAATGTGTTCGTTGCGCCAGGCGCATCCGTCGATTTATGCCGGCAAGTCGGCAGCGGCGCGCTAGACGCCGCGATTGTGGTGGAGCCGCAATTTGCGATTGCCAAAGGCTGCGAATGGCAGTCACTCGTGGAAGAACCCTTGGTGGTGGTCGCACCCGCCCACCTGCAACACCGGGACGCCCACGACTTGCTGCGCAACGAGCCCTTCATTCGTTATGACCGCTCGGTTTTAGGCGGCCAACTCGCCGACCGCTACCTGCGCGACCAAGGCATCCGGCCCAAGCAGCGCTTAGAAATAGATGGCTTGTTACCGATTGCCGCGCTGGTCGAACAAGGACTCGGCGTCGGCCTGATCCCGGACTGGCCATCCCTCTGGCAAAGCGGCCGAGCGATCGCCCGCATCGCCCTGCCCTTCAGAGCGCCGATTCGGCATGTCGGCCTGATCTGGGGCGAGTACGGGCCACGCGTCAAGCTGGCCCATGCCTTGCTGGAAGATGCCAAGCTTGTCTTTGCCAAACCGCAGGCGCTGCTGTCGGCGTGAAAGTCTATTTGCGCGGCACCAAGCCCTTGGTTTCGGGTGAGCGCAAAAAGTCAAAGTCCACGCCTTGGTCGGCTTGCGTGACCGTTTGCAAGAAAAGCTTGCGGTAGCCGCGCGCCGCTGTCGGCGGCGTGATCGGGTTGGCCAGCGCGCGCTGCTGCATGTCTCCTGCAGACACCAGCAAGCTGATCTCGCGGTTCTTCACGCTCAAGCGAATCCGGTCGCCATTTTTCACATGCGCCAGCGGGCCGCCAATCGCCGACTCTGGCGTCACGTGCAGCACGATGGTGCCAAAAGCGGTGCCACTCATGCGGCCATCCGAGATGCGCACCATGTCTTTGACACCCGCACGCGCCAACTTCAGGGGAATCGGCAGATAGCCCGCCTCCGGCATGCTGGCACCCTTGGGGCCGATATTTTTCAGCACCAGAATGTCGTCGGCGTTAACGTCCAAATCATCCGCATCGATGCGCAAAGCCAAATCTTGTGCGTTCTCGAACACCACGGCGCGGCCTTCGTGCTCCATCAGTTTGGCGTCGGCAGCCGACTGTTTGATGATGGCGCCGCCTGGCGCCAAGTTGCCATACAGCACGGCAATGCCGCCTTGTGGGTAAATCGGCTTGTCAAAGGATCGCACCACGTCTTGCGCAAAACCAGGGCCAGCCAGCGCCATCTCTTCGCCCAGCGTGCGACCGGTCACCGTCAATGCATCCAGGCGCAGCAGCGGTTTGAGTTCACGCAGCAAAGTGGCCATGCCGCCGGCTTTGTGAAAGTCTTCCATGTAGTGTTGGCCGGACGGTTTGAGGTCCAGCAGAACAGGGGTTTCACGCCCCATTTGGTCAAGTGCCTTGAGGTCAATGTCCAAGCCGACGCGACCGGCAATCGCCGCCAAATGAACAATACCGTTGGTTGAACCGCCAATGGCGAGCAACACCCGCATCGCATTCTCAAAGGCCTCGGGCGTCAATATTTTGTCGATCGTCAGCTTCTCGTGCGCCATGCCGACAGCGCGGGCGCCAGTTTCTTCGGCCACCCGAATGCGATCGGCCGTCACCGCTGGCGGCGACGCACCGCCGGGCACCGTCATACCCAAGGCCTCGGCGATGCAGGCCATCGTGCTGGCGGTGCCCATCACCGAGCACGTGCCGACGCTGGCGACCAGCTGGTTATTGACTGCCGATGTTTCTTCCGCATCAATCTCACCCGCGCGAAACTTGCCCCAATAGCGCCGGCAGTCAGTGCAAGCACCGACACGCTCGCCGCGGTGGGAACCCGTCAACATCGACCCGGTGATAAGCTGAATCGCCGGAATACCAGCGGACGCAGCGCCCATCAATTGCGCCGGCACGGTCTTGTCACAGCCACCGATCAAGACCACGGCGTCCATCGGCTGGGCCCGAATCATTTCCTCGGTGTCCATCGACATGAGGTTGCGTAAATACATGCTGGTCGGCGCGGCGAAGCTCTCATGCACAGAGATCGTCGGAAAGTCCATCGGCAAGCCGCCCGCCAGCATGACGCCGCGCTTGACCGCTTCAATCAGCTGCGTGACGTTGCCATGGCAGGGGTTGTAAGCGCTGCCGGTGTTGGCAATGCCGATGACCGGCCGGTCCAGCGCCTTGTCTGTGAAGCCGGCGCCTTTGATGAAGGCTTTTCGCAAGAACAGCGAGAAGCCAGCATCACCGTAGCTGGTCAGCCCTTTTTTCATGCCAGTCGGCTCAGGCGCATCAGCGTTGTTGGGTGAATCGGTTGAAGGCGGGTTACTTTTCATGGGGACTCTTGGCTGTGGCAATGGCAGTGACAACGAAACAGGATGCTGGGTCAAAGACGACGGTTCATTCAGATTTGATGCCAGCTCTCTGGATCAAATTCCCCCAACGTGTGACCTCGGCAAGGATACGCTCTGCCGACTGGGCCGGCGAACTGGGGTTGGCTGCAAACACGCCCTGCTTGAGCAGCAGTTCTTTGGATTCTGGCGACACCACCATCTTGGCCAAGGCCGCATTCAATTGCGCCACGATGGCGGGCGGCGTGCCTGTTGGCGCCAAGACGCCAAACATCGAGCTGATTTCAATCGCGGGCTGACCCACTTCAGCGGTCGTCGGAATATCCGCCAACATCGAGATGCGATTGGGCGTTGTGACAGCCAAAGCGCGAAGTTGCCCAGACCTGATGAAGCCAAGAGCAGCAGGCACCGTCTCAACCATCATATTGACCTGACCGCCGACCAAATCGACCATGGCGGGGCCGCTGCCTTTGTAGGGAATATGGACCATTTTGACGCCGGTGACGTCGATCATGATCTCAGCCGCCAAGCGCTGCGGCGCGCCCGGGCCAGAAGATGCGAAGTTCAGCTTGTTCGGGTTGGCTTTGCCATAGGCCACCAATTCCTGAAAGGTTTTGACTGGCAGCGTCGGGTTCACCACCACCACCAACGGAACCGAACCGACCACCATGACAGGGGAGAAGTCTTTGAGCAAGTCGTAACGCAGGCGCCCCTTTTCAAGGGTGACGATGGTGGAATGAGACGTCAAGGCCCCCATCAACAAGGTGTAGCCGTCAGGACTGGCTTTGGCCACCGCCTCTGCGCCGATATTGCCACCGGCACCGCCGCGGTTGTCGACCACCACCTGCTGCCCCAGCGCCTCGCCCAACTTGAGCGCCACGATGCGGCCGATGATGTCGGTGGCACCGCCCGGCGGGTAAGGAATCACCATCCGAATCGGCTTGTCCGGGTAGGCGGCCATCGCCGTGGAAACGTACAAACCAAGTGCCAGCAGCAGACTGCTGCGCAATGCCAAACGGCGCGACGAGCGCGGTACAGAAATCGTCATGTTGTCTCCTTGAGTGGAAAGTCTCTTTGGCGACACACAAAGAACCGCCAAAGACTTCAGCCGAGAGTGTGACCAAGCAACATGAATAAAAAAAGTATTTTCAAAATAAATGAAAGATAAATAATTTATGGTTTTAGCGGACCTGTCGCCCTCAAAAAAACGGTCAATCCCCCAAGGGCTGCCGCAACAACTCTTCAATCGCCGCCGTCGAGTTCTCCGCATGATCGGCAATTTGGGCAGACATCAGCGCCAGCGAGGCCAGCGGGTAGGTGCCGCTGATGACGCTTTTGTAGGCGATCTCGGCGCCCAGCGCGTCTTGGCCCAGACCGTCCACCGCCGCAGCGATGCATTCTTCAATGCTTGACAAACCGGCGTCGGCGTACAGGTCTTCGCCCTCGTAGGTGACGCGGTAGTCGAAGCTGCCTTTTTCAAACTGGTCAATGTGAAAGCGAACAATCATGGATGGATTCCGAAGTGTCGTAAAACGCCCTGCCCGGCCGCGCGGCCACTGGCAAAGCAGGCGGTCATCAGGTAGCCGCCGGTGGGGGCTTCCCAGTCGAGCATTTCACCGGCACAAAAAATGGCGCCTCCAACAGGCTGAGGGGCTTTGATTTTCAGGTCAGCGTCGACGGCGTCAAAGGACACGCCGCCCGCGCTGCTGATGGCTTCGTCAATCGGCCGTGTCCGCACCACCGTGATCGACAGCGCTTTGATGGCGGCGGCCAATTTGATGGGGTTGGCCATGGCGTCTTTGTCCAGCAACTCATGCAGAATGGCGGCTTTGATGCCTTCCAGACCGAGCCGGCTTTTCAGATGGTTTGAGAGCGAACGCGACCCACGCGGGTGTCGAACCTCTGCCAGCACCTGTTGAGCCGACTTGTCGGGCAGCAGGTCCAGCGTGAAAGCGGCGCTGCCGGTGCGTTCAATGTCGTCACGCAAAAAGCTCGATGCAGCGTAAACCAAACTGCCTTCGACACCGGTGGCCGTGGCCACAAATTCACCGCGCCGGCTGAACTCTCGACCCAGCGCATCAGTCAGATTGATCGCCACCGATTTGAAGGGCTGACCGGCAAAACGGCTGGCGAAATACGCCGACCAACCTGATGTTGAAGTCTCATTTTCAGAAGACCCACCCAGCCCGACCGGCCGCGCCGCCACATCAAAACCGCAGTTAGACGGCCGCAAGGGCAGCACACCAATACCGCGCTGCGCCAACAAGGGCACCCACGCACCGTCGGAGCCCAGACGCGACCAGCTACCGCCACCCAGCGCCAAGACAACAGCATCGACCTGCACCGTTTGCTCGCCCGATGGCGTTGAAAAACGCAGCGCGCCGTTGTCAGCCCAGCCGAGCCAGCGATGCCGCATGGAGAACTGAATGCCCGACGCCCGCAAACGATGCAACCAGCTGCGCAGCAAAGGCGCGGCTTTCATGTCTTTGGGAAAGACCCGGCCCGAACTGCCGACAAAGGTGTCTACGCCCAAGCCTTCAGCCCACTGGCGCAACTCAGCTCCGCCGAGGTCGGCCAGCAAGGGTTCGAGTGAATCGGCGCGGTCGCCGTAACGCGCGTTGAACGCAGCGGGTGGCTCGGAATGCGTGAGGTTCAGGCCGCCTTTGCCGGCCAGTAGAAACTTGCGACCAACCGATGGCATGGCGTCAAACACCTGTACCGACAGCGCAGGGCCAGCGCCCGACAAAATTTCAGCCGCCATCAGGCCCGCAGGGCCGCCACCAATGACAGCCACGCGGCGGACAGCGGTGCCGGTAGACAAGGAAGGTGTGTTGCTCAAGAAAAAGTCCATTCGCGCCAAGCAGCTATCAGATCAGAATCAGACAATTAACGACCAGACAGCCCTTGGCAAACCTCAATTATCACAGTTCCACATCTAGCGTTCCCAATCCACTTCAAGCAGCTTACCCTGCGCCGTCAAAAAGGCCGCCTTGACGGTTTGCCCGGGGTAAACCGCCTGTACCGCAGCGCAGTAGGTCTGCATTTGCGCGCGCAGCTCTGGCAAGTCTTGCGGCGCGGCGTTGGACTTGTAGTCCAGCACCCACCAATGGCCTTCATGCCCCGCGTCTTTGCGTTGCACCAAGCGGTCTAAGCGCAGACTTTGCCCCTCGTAAGCGAGCTCAACCTCGTTGCCCTGCCAGCTGACGACCGCTGGCATCCAGGCCCATGCGCCAGCGCCGGCCAAAACCGCTTTGGCACCGGCCAAGGCTGCTTGAGCTTGCGCCACATCCAAGCGAAACTCACGCGTGATGGCCCGCACATGCGCATCAGATAAAGAACCCCATTCAAGCAAACGATGCATCGCCTGACCGGTTCGCGAGGCGGCCGAATCAGCCGCTGGTTTGGCAATGGCCACCGGCAGCAAAGGTGCGGGCGGCAGTTCGGAAAAGTCAATCACTGACACGGCCGCGAGCTCAGTCACCACCGCCTTCAGGGTCGGCTGCGGCCACTCTGCCGCCAACGCGTGCAGCCGCAGCCACCAGCTGCCCGGGGCGGCGCGGTGCGGCTCAATCGACGACATCGCCAGCGTTGTCTTAGCCCGCGTCAGCGCCACGTACAAGGCGTTGAGTTCTTCGCGGTGACGCTCATCTTTTTCGGCTTGCAAGGCCTCGGCACAGCAAGCCGGCGGACGGCTTTCACTGACCAGAAAAACAAAGCGCTGCGGCACCGCAGATTCGCCCGGCCAGTCGACCAGAACGCCCATGCTGTCGGCGCTGCGCGGCGGCGTGTCGGTGTCGAGCAGCAGCACGGCTTCAGCCTCTAGCCCCTTGGCGCCGTGGATGGTCAAGAGCCGCACCGCCTCTTGGCTGACGGTGGCCGGCGCCTGAATACCGCCAGCTTTAAGGGCCCGCACCAAGGCGTACGGCGTGGTGTAGCGACCGCCATCGACTTGCAAAGTCACAGACAGCAGTGCGCGCAAGTTGGCCAACACGGCCACGCGCTGCGCGTCAGGCGCGGCAGCGGCAAAACGCGCCAACACATCACCGTCGTCGTAAATGGACTGCAGCGCATCGTGCGGCGGCTGCGTGTCGAGCCAACTCTTCCAGCGCGCCAATTGCAGCGCGACACCGACCAAGCTGTGGGCTTCGGCGGTTTGCAGTTCTGCCAGCGGACTCGCGGCATCGTCTTGCAACAACTGGTACCAAGGCTGACTCAACCGGCGCTGCGCCAAAGCCAGCTGGACCAACGCCGTGTCGTCAGCGCCAAACAGTGGCGACCGCAACGCCCGCGCCAGCGACAAATCGTGTTGCGGCGACACCAGCGCATCCAGCAGCGCCACAATGTCTTGCACTTCGCAGCAATCAATCAAGGCGATTTTTTCGCCGATCTGGGCGGGAATGTTGAGCGCGCGCAATTCATTTTGCAAAGGCAACAAGCCCGCGCGTTTGCGCGACAGGACCATGATGTTGGCGGGGTTCAGTGGCGCCGTCTCAAGTTGCAAGGCAATCCAGGCGGCGGCTTGGCGCGCTTCAAGCGTGCGCAGGGTTTCTTCAGGGACTTCGCGGGGCTGCGTCAGGCTGTCGCGCCAATCTGTGGACTCCACATCGTCAGACTTTTTAACTTTGACGCGCATGATCGGCGGCAAGCGGCCGACCGCGCCCTGCTGCGCGGAATCCGTGCTGTGCGCACGAAAGCCATCGTAGCCGTCCACTTCAACGGCTTGCGCCATGGCTGCATTGACGGCGCTGATGACGCCTTGCGCGTTGCGCCGGGTGTGGTCGCAACTCAGCAAGTCACCGCCCAAGCCGTTCTGTACAAAGGCTTGCGCCGCCCTAAACACCTGCGGTTCGGCGCGCCTGAAGCGGTAAATACTTTGCTTCGGGTCACCGACGATGAACACGCTGGGCGCTTGCCCGGCACCGGCGTAGCTGCCCAGCCAAGCCAGCAGCGCCTGCCACTGCAGCGGATTGGTGTCTTGGAATTCGTCGATCAACAAATGGCGCACGCGGGCATCGAGTTTTTCTTGCACCCAGCCCGACAACACCGGGTCTCCCAGCATGACCAGCGCGGCACGTTCGACGTCGTTCATGTCAACCCAACCGCGCTCGCGCTTGAGGGCAGCGAACTCGGCCATCAGCAAGCGCGTCAAGCGAGCCATGCGCTGCTGGTAAGCCCAAGCGTCGTGCTGATGGCGGGCAGCAGCGACGGCCAGCACGAGTTCTTGGGCTTCCCGCACCGTGCTGATGCCGACTATTTTTTCACCAAACTTGCGGGCTTTGCCGTCGGCCGTCAGCAAGGCCAAGTACACAGCGCCACGGTCACCTTCGGTCAAGGCGCGTTCCAACTCAGCGCCTTTGGCCGAAAAAGTCACCGCTGTCGCACGCCCCAAAGCGATAGCGGCATCGACCAGCAGCTGGTGCGCCGGTCCGGCGGCGAAAGCATCTTCCGGTTCCGCCAAAGCCGCGAACGCCGGGAATTGCTCGCCAAATGACTTCACCGACTCGTCGGTCACCCCAGCCGCATCGGCCAGTGCGAACTCAACCCGTTTGTCGAGCGCAGCTTGCAGGGCTTTGTCAGTTTGCGAGCGGCCATAAGCAAAGACGACAGCTTCGAAATCTGCTTTTAACGCCGGGTTGTTAACCAGCGCTTGGTAATAACGCCGCCAGACCAGTGCCCGGGCTTGGCTGTCGTCTTCCAGCAAGTCGTAGTTGACAGGCAAGCCCAGGCTTTGCAAGACCGCCACCGGGGCGCTGCGCAGCAAAGCCGCGAACCAGCCATGAAACGTGCGAATTTGCACCGACCGGCCGGTGGCCAGCATGGCTGCATACAAGCCTTGAAGCTGCGTTGCCAAGCGCGACGCCGTGGCCTCGTCGTGCAAGCCGGGCACACCGCGAATCTGCAATTCGTGCAGCAACTTGGCGCGGTCTGCATTCGCAAATTCAGCCAGCCAATCGTAGAGTCGTTCGCGCATTTCGCCAGCCGCACGTTTGGTGAAGGTGATGGCCAAAATCTCCTGCGGCTGCAAGGCATATTGGCCATCGGTAGCGGCTTTTTCTGCGCCTTCAAGCAGAGCACGCACCATGCGCGAGACCAGCATCCAGGTCTTGCCAGCCCCCGCGCAAGCCTCGACCGCCACGCTCCGACGCGGGTCGCAGGCAATGGCGTAAAAAGCGTCGGCCGAGACCCGCGCGCCGTTGCGTTCGTAAGCGGCTGGCTGCGTCATGCGGCCACCCGAAAGTCACGGCGGCACAGGCCGCGGGCATCGCAATAGTCGCAGGCCTTGCCTTCGCCGATCGCCGGCAAACGCGCGCCTTCGGCGATGCGGCTCATGTCACTCAAAATACTGCCAATCAACTCGTCTCGCAAGTCCACGATGGCCTCTTGGTCATAACTTTTGGTCGGCTCTTTTTCACCCAGATTCACGTAGGCTGCACTCAAAGGATCGTCACTCAGCAACGCCGCATAAAACGGCAGCTGTGTGTCTTCCTGCGGGTCGTTGATGCGGTCTGCGGTGGTGCTGCGCGCCTCGGTTTTGTAATCCATCACCATCGGCTGGCCATCGGGCAGGCGGTCAATTCTGTCGATCTTGCCAATCAATGTGAGTGGGCCGATCGGCATTTCTTTCCATTGCTCGGCCTCGGCAAATTGCGCGCCTGAGGCTTCATGACCGGTCAACCACAGCAGGTAGCCCGCACGCACCTTTGGCCACGCGGCGGCAAAGGGCAAAAACTCGCTGTCGGACAGTGCCATCTCCCGCGTGGCACGTTCAGCGGCTTGGTTCATCATCAGCACCCGCTCAGGCACTTCGGCGGTCGGGGTTTGCTTCAGTGCCACATGAAAGTGGCTGAGCAGGCCATGCAGCCAATTGCCAAAATCGCGTTTGCCCAACTCGCCTTCCAGCTCGTCAACGGCTTGCAGCTTGAGCTGGCGCATCGCAAAAAACCGGTAAGGACAGCGGCGCAAATCTTCATACGCGCTGGCTGACAAACGCGTCACCGGCAGCGCCTGCCCCATGGGCGCTGGCATGGTCGTTGGCTGCAGGGTCAGGACACGCTGGACCCGAACATCTGCCGCCAATTCGACCTCGGGGTCGAGCAGCAAAGCCTGTACAAAACCACTCGGCATGAGGCGCTCACCGCCTTCGCTGTTGCGCCACAGCACGTCGACGGGATGAAACTGCAAGGTGTACAGCCACGCCGCCCGGGCCGCAGCAGCCAGCGTCTCACGTGAAGGCAAACCCAGCAACGCGCGTTGTGCTGGCGTCCACTGACCGGACGGTTCGGGCGACACCGGCAAACGCACTTCATCGGCGCCCGGAAACACCACCGCCTGCATCGGCCGGCCCAACAATTGGCTGAGCGGCAAGATCACCACTTGTGCCTCGGGCGGGTGCTCAGGCGTGAAGCTGGCCGACTCCAGTACTTGGTTGACCCAGGCGGTGAAGTCGCGCAGGCTCATGCGCGCACCGAAGGTTTCGAATTCGTTTTCCAGCCCTTCGCGCAGCCGCAGCGCGTCAAGCACGGCCTGCCCGGCGGTGTCGCTGAGCAAGACCTCCCATTGCTTAGAAGCCTGCAGCGCGCCACGCAGCGAGCGCAGCCACAGCATCAGTGCTTTGCCGCCTTGCAGGGGTGCCAGCAACGGGGCCGCCAATCCGGCCAGCGCGGCACTGGCGGTCAGTGCGGCGGTTTCAGCATGGCTGACCGAACGCCATTCGCGCACACCGATTTTGCGCAATTCGATTTCGGCTGCGGTGACGGCTGCGGCATTAAAGACAAGCACATTTTTCAGCCAGTCCAGCATGGCGTCAGTCGAGGCGTCCCAAGTTGCCGCCCGCAGCAGGCTCATCAGCGCCGCCGCCGAGCGCGTGGTCGACAGTTTCCAGCCGGTTTCGTCGCGCACGGCCACACCTTTGTTGGCGAGCATGGCGCGCACGCGCCGGGTCAGCACGCGGTCTTGCGCCACCAACGCAACCGGCAAACAGCCTTGACCGAGTCGCGCCAACACGCAGGCGGTGGCGCGCTGCGCCTCGTCTTCGGCATCTTGCGCGAGCTGCAAGGCTGGAGTCGTTTCTTGACTTGGCAAGTCGTCATCGACCAAGCGCAAAGTCACCGCGCGCTCGCCCCACTGCGCCTTCAACGCGTCGGTCAGCGGATCGGTCTGAAAACCTTCCAGCACCAACAGCAAATCACCCGTGGCGCTGAACAAGACATCGGTCGGGTAGGCCGAAGTCGATGCCCAAGCAACCGCAATTTGTCCCACCGCCGACTCCAGCGCCAGCAGTGGCGCATCCATGCCGGCCGCCAACAAACCGCCAAGGCGCTGCCCCCACTCCGGGCGTTGGCTTGGTGGCAAGGCCGCAGCCAGTCGCGCCACAGACCAAGCCGACTCCACCAAACGAGCCGCCAACAGGTCTTTGTGCGCGCCCAAACCGGCGCGCTCCAACAGCCCGGCAGCCGTCAGCAAGTCACAGGCCGCGTCCATTCGTATGTCGCTGACAGCAGGCTCAAACGGTCCCTCCAACGGCGCCTGCAAACTATTGGCCCAGTTCATGGTGGTTTCAAAGCGCGGCACAAACGAAGCCGTGCCTTGGGCCGCCCATGCCGTGCGGGCTTGCTGCATCAATTGCGCATAGGGCACCAGTACGACGCAGGCCGCCGGGTGCAAACCACGACTGGCGATGTGGTCGTGGATTTGTCGGGTCACGCGGGACCAGTTGGCTTCAATGAAGTGGGAGGGGGTCACGTCTAGAGTTACAGGTGGAAGTTGGAGACTTGGCTATCGTGCTCATAGCAGCAGGGGAAGGCTTCACCGGCAACGAGGGTACTGGCTTTCTGACACAATAACCCTAACTTTTGTCCCATCTTGAACAACCTTTTGAAGGAGCCGTCATGGCCAACGAACTGATCAAACATACCACCGATGCCACCTTCGAAGCCGACGTGCTCAAGTCGACCCAACCTGTGTTGGTCGACTACTGGGCCGAGTGGTGCGGTCCTTGCAAGATGATTGCGCCCATTCTCGATGAAGTCGCCATCAGCTACGAGGGCAAACTGCAAATTGCCAAGATGAACGTCGACGAGAACCGCGACATTCCAGCCAAGTTCGGCATTCGCGGCATCCCGACGCTGATGTTGTTCAAAGACGGCGAACTGGCTGCGACCAAAGTCGGTGCTTTGAGCAAGTCTCAATTGACCGCCTTCATTGATCAGCAACTGGCTTGAAGCCCCCCCCAAAAAGAAGCTCTGTTGAGCTTCTTTTTTTTTCATCAGCGTTGAGTCTTGTGCCCTAGCGCACCGCAGAGCCTGATAAACCCTTCTTTTTTCCTGTCATAATTCCTTCAATTCGCCGCTGTCTTCTAGACAGCGATTGCGGATTCCAGCATTGACCGCCGGTTTTAGAAATTCACTTCTGAGCCGTCATCTCGCTGATTCGACTTATCCAACCTCCCCCGTTTTTTCAGTTGAACTCTCCTCGAAGAGTTCTCATTACGCAGGTCACCCCATGCACTTAAACGAACTCAAGGCACTGCACGTGTCTGAAGTCCTCAAGCAAGCCGAAGCCCTTGAGATCGAAAACGTTGGCCGGATGCGCAAGCAAGAGTTGATGTTTGCCATCATCAAGAAGCGCGCCAAGACGGGTGAAACCATCGTCGCCGACGGTGTTCTTGAAGTGCTGCCAGACGGCTTCGGCTTTTTACGCGCACCGGATTCGAGCTACACCGCCTCGACCGACGACATCTACATCAGCCCAAGCCAGATCCGCCGCTTCAACCTGCACACCGGCGACATGATCGAAGGTGAAGTCCGCACGCCGAAAGACGGCGAGCGTTACTTTGCGCTCAACAAGCTCGATAAGATCAACGACGGCGCACCCGAAGACAACAAGCACAAGGTGATGTTCGAGAATTTGACGCCGCTGTTCCCACGCGAGCAGTACAAGTTAGAGCGCGAGATCAAGGGCGAAGAAAACCTGACCAGCCGGATCATCGACATCATTGCGCCGATCGGCAAAGGCCAGCGCGCCTTGCTGGTGGCGCCGCCAAAGTCTGGCAAGACCGTGATGATGCAAAACATCGCTCACGCTATCACCGCCAACTACCCAGACTCCGTGATGATGGTCTTGCTGGTTGATGAACGCCCAGAGGAAGTGACCGAAATGCAGCGCAGCGTGCGCGGCGAAGTGATTTCATCGACCTTTGACGAGCCCGCAGCGCGTCACGTTCACGTGGCTGAAATGGTCATCGAGCGGGCCAAACGTCTGGTTGAGCTTGGCAAAGATGTGGTGATTTTGCTGGACTCGATCACCCGGCTGGCCCGCGCTTACAACAACGTGCTGCCATCGTCAGGCAAAGTGCTGACCGGCGGCGTCGACGCGGCCGCCTTGCAGCGTCCGAAACGTTTTTTTGGCGCTGCCCGCAAGATTGAAGAAGGCGGCAGCCTGACCATCATCGGCACGGCGCTGATCGACACCGGCAGCCGCATGGACGAAGTGATCTTTGAGGAATTCAAAGGCACGGGCAACTGCGAGATTCATCTGGATCGCCGCTTGTACGAAAAGCGCGTGTTCCCGGCCATCAACCTGAACCGCAGCGGCACCCGCAAGGAAGAGCTGCTGTTGGCGCCTGAGATTCTGCAAAAATCGCGAATTTTACGTCAGTTCATGTACAACATGGACGAGATCGAGTCGATGGAATTGATGCTCAAGAACATGAAGGCCACAAAGAACAACCACGAGTTCTTTGACATGATGCGACGCGGCGGCTAGTCCCCACGCTTTTTAATGCGATAATGTGCGGCTTAGCGGAAAGTGTCCAAGACTGGCTTGGGTGGCTACCGCAACGAATAAGGATAGATCATGAAAGACGGCATTCACCCAAATTACCGCGAAGTTTGCTTCGTGGACTTGTCAAACAACTTCAAGTTTGTCACCCGTTCATGCGTCAACACCAAAGAAATGGTGAAGATGGACGACGGCCGCGACTTGCCTTTGTACAAGCTGGACACTTCCAGCGAATCGCACCCGTTTTACACCGGTACGCAAAAATCCGTGGACAACATGGGTGGCCGTGTCGAGCGCTTTCGTAACCGCTTCGGCAAAACTGCTGCCAAGTAAACTGCGAATCGTTTCAAGCCGATGCCAAAAGCAGCCTGAACTTCAGGCTGCTTTTTTTTCGCCCTGAAACTCAGGAATCACCTCATGATTGAGGCCCTGCCGATACACCTCATCATCTAGCCGACCGTACTTTGAACCAGCCATCCCCCGCCCTCATTGCCCAATCTGCCGTGCGCAGGCTGCCGCGCTTGGCGCTGCTGCTTTTTTGTGTGGCTTACGTGCTGCCGGGACTGGTTGGGCGCGGCCCATGGAAGAACGCCGACATCTCTGCGTTTGGCGTCATGCAGCAAATGGCGGCCATCGGCAGTGACTGGCTGCAGCCCAACCTCATGGGCTTCACCGCCGACTTTGACGGCCTGCTGCCTTACTGGATAGGCGCGCTGGCGATCAAGCTGATGCCTTTTCTGGACCCGGCTCTGGCCGCACGCTTGCCCTACATTGGCTTGCTGGCCTTAACGCTGGCCGCCACTTGGTACGCGGTGTATTACTTGGCCCGCAGCCCGCAGGCCCAGCCGGTGGCCTTTGCCTTTGGCGGTGAGGCCAGCCCGGCAGATTACGCCCGGGCCATCGCCGATGCGGGTCTGCTGGCCTTGCTGGCGTGTTTGGGTCTGGCCCAGTTGTCCCATGAAACAACGCCAGCCATGGCCCAACTCGGCTTCATGACGCTGATGTTTTACAGTGTGGCCGCCAGTCCTTACCGCAGCCCGTGGCAGGTGTTGGGCCCAGGCTCTGCCTTTGTGCTTGGCATGGCCGGACTCGCGCTGAGCGGTGCCCCCACCGTCGCCGCCCTGCTAGGCGTTGGCAGCGTGCTGGTCGAATGGGCGCATCGCCGCTGGGGCGGTGAGTCCAACGAGCCATCCGAGACGCGTGGCTGGATGCTGCTGATGTTGGGCGCCACCTTGGCAACGGCGCTGCTGGTTTATGTGCTTGATCTCTGGGTTTGGCGGATTGACGTCACCGCACTGAGCCAATCCGAAGCGCACAAAGAGTGGGGCAGCATCATCCGCTTGCTGCTGTGGTTTCCTTGGCCCGCTTGGCCGCTGGCCTTGTGGACGCTGTACCGCTGGCGCCGCCAGTTGACCAGCCGCCATGTCGCCCTGCCCTTGTGGTTTGCTGTTGTCGCTGTCGGCACCACGCTGCTGACCGGCGCTTCCGACCGCAGCTTGCTGTTGAGCCTGCCGCCACTGGCCACGCTCGCCGCGTTTGCGCTGCCAACCCTCAGGCGCAGCGTGGCGTCCTTGATCGACTGGTTCACGCTGCTGTTTTTCACGTCGTGCGCGATCATCATTTGGGTCATTTGGGTTGCCATGCAGACCGGTGTGCCGGAACAACCCGCCGCCAACGTGGCCAAGCTGGCGCCCGGTTTTGAGCCGAGCTTTTCAGCGCTGGCCTTTGGCTTGGCCTTGCTGGCCACGCTGGCTTGGGCTTGGCTGGTGAAATGGCGCGCCGGTCAGCAACGCGCGGCCATCTGGAAGTCCCTGATCTTGCCGGCCGGTGGCACCACGCTGTGTTGGCTGCTGCTGATGACGCTCTGGCTGCCTCTGCTGGACTTCGCCCGCAGCTACGAGTCGATGTCGCGGCAGGTCGCCTGGCAGGTGAACCGGCAAGCTTGCGTCGAAGTGCTGGGCCTGAACACCGCCCAGATTGCCGCCCTGCGTTATCACCAGAAACTCAACCTGCGCCCCACCGGGCCGGAGACCCGCTGCCCGTACCTGCTGGTCGACACCAACTCGTTGCCCAGCATGTGGCGAACGGTCAACCGCTCTGAATGGGAGCGAATGATCATGGTCCGACGGCCGGCCGACCGCAACGAAAACGTGGTCGTGTACCGCCGCTTCAAATCGTCGACCACCACGCCATCGAAGTGATTTTCAGCCCGTGAAAGAACTCAGAATCATTGGTAAGCACGCCAGCACGGTGTTGGTCGGGCAGCTCGCCATCATGGCTTTTGGTGTCGCTGACACTGTCATCGCTGGCCGCTACAGCGACACCGCGCTGGCTGCTTTGTCGGTTGGTTCGGCGATCTACATCAGCGTTTATGTCGGGCTGATTGGCATCATTCAAGCGCTGCTACCGATCTGGGCTGAAATGCGCGGCGCCCGCAATCATGCAGCGGTTGGCCAGTCGATTCGGCAAAGCCTGTACTTGTGCGGACTCATCAGCCTTGCCGGTATGGCTGCGCTGCTGTTTCCGGGGCCGCTGCTGCACTGGGCCAAAATTCCGGTCGCCATGCAAGGCGAGGTTCAAGCGTATTTGGCGGTGCTGTCGCTGGCCTTTGTGCCGGCATTGCTGTTCCGGCTGTTCAGCACCTTGAACCAAGCGCTGGGCAAACCGGTGTTGGTCACCTGGCTGCAAGTCAGCGCATTGGGCGTGAAAATTCCCTTGTCGATCTGGTTCGTGGCTGGCGGTGGTGGACTGGACGCCATGGGCGCGGTTGGCTGCGCTTGGGCCACACTGGTCGTCAACTACCTGTTGCTGCTGCTGGCCGTGCTGCTGCTACGCACCCACCCGCTGTATCTGCCGTACCGCATCTGGGCACGCATGGAGAAGCCCAATTGGCGGCAAATCAGAGCATTTGCGCGGCTCGGCTTACCAGCTGGACTGTCCTATATGGTGGAAGTCACTTCCTTCACCCTGATGGCGCTGTTCATTGCCCGGCTGGGCACGGTGGCTGCGGCCAGTCACCAAATTGCCGCCAGTTTGGCGGCGGTGCTGTACATGGTGCCGCTGTCACTCGCCATCGCCTGCAGCGCCCGCGTGTCGTTTTGGATTGGCGCGGGCGACCCAGGCCAAGCGCGGCGCATCGTCGGCTTGGCGCTGAGCCTGTCAGCGCTGAGCGCCTCAACGCTGGCCATGCTGCTGTGGCTGCTGAGCCAGCAGATTCCGGCTTGGTATTCGCGCAACCCTGAAGTTGTTCTCACCGCCTCAACGCTGTTGGTCTGGGTGGCATTTTTTCATCTGGCCGATTCGCTGCAAGCGGTCTGCGCATTTTTGCTGCGCTGCTACCGCATCACCTTGTTGCCGCTGCTGATTTACAGCGTGTTGCTGTGGGGCTTTGGCCTGGCGGGCGGCTACTTTCTGGCCTATGTCGGGACCAGCAGCATGCCAGCGTCGCAGCTCCCGGTCAGTTTCTGGTCAGCCGCCACATTGGCGCTCGCGGCAGTGGCATGCTGTTTTTTAGCCCTGCTGTGGCGAGCCACCCGGCAGACCTCAAAATAGTGTGACAACATACCACTGTCATGCCTCTGTCACATTAACGCCATAAAGTTCAGTTTGTTCTTCACACATCAACCCAAGGGACTTCTATGAATACCAAACGCACGTTACTCAAAACAGTGGCGGCAGCTGCATTCGCCAGCTTCGCCATGGGCTCAGCTATGGCCGCAGACATCACTGGCGCTGGCGCAAGTTTTCCTTACCCCGTTTATGTCAAATGGGCTGAAGGCTACAAAGCCGCGACAGGCATCGGCATGAACTACCAGTCGATCGGTTCCTCCGGTGGTCTGAAACAAATCCGCGCCAAGACAGTGACCTTTGGCGCATCGGATGCCCCGGTGAAAGGCGCTGATTTGGACAAAGACGGCATGGTTCAATTCCCAGCCATCATTGGCGGCACCGTGCCGGTGCTGAACCTGGACGGCTTCAAGCCCGGCGAGTTGCGCATCACCGGCCCTGTGCTGGCTGATATTTACTTGGGCAACATCCTCAAATGGAATGACGCCAAGCTGGCAGCTTTGAACCCAGGTAAAAAACTGCCTGACCAAAACATCACCGTGGTGCACCGCGCTGACGGTTCCGGCACAACATTCAACTTCTCTGACTATTTGGCATCCATCAGCAAAGAATGGGCTGACAAAGTTGGTAAAGGCGCGGCCTTAAAGTGGCCGGCAGCTTCGTCGGTGGGCGGCAAGGGCAACGAAGGCGTCGCCGCCAATGTCAACCGCATCAAGGGTGCAGTTGGTTACGTGGAATACGCCTACGTGAAGAAAAACGGCATGAATTTCATGCAGTTGCAAAATGCCAACGGCAAATATGTCGGCCCAGATGAAAAAACCTTTGCCGCTGCAGCAGCAGGCGCTGACTGGTTCAGCGTGCCAGGCATGGGCATCTCGATGGTCAACGCCAAAGGCGATGCCAGCTGGCCGATCAGCACAGCATCGTTCATCTTGATGTACAAGAATCCAGATGACAAAGCTGCAGCCGCAGAAGCGCTGAAGTTCTTCGATTGGTCTTTCAAAAACGGCAAGAAAATGGCAGCAGATCTCGACTACGTTGCGCTGCCTGACAGCCTGACAAATGAGATACGCGCCAAAGTCTGGGCACAAATTCAGAAGTAATTCTGCGTTAACAGATGAACCCGCCAGCCAGTTCACAACAGGCTGGCGGGTTTTATTCAATATCTGAACAACACCAAGGTATACAAATGAGTGTGGAAGCCACCATGAGTTCGGCCACTGAATCGACTGATTCAGCCAGCCAAACAGAAAACCCAAGCATGGTCGCCGTGGCCAAGCGCCAACGCATCCAAGACTTCTTTTTTCACCGCATCACACAGAGCTTTTCGCTGTTGGTGCTGGTCGCCCTGACGGGCATCATTGCGTCCTTGTTCACCAAGGCTTGGCCTGCTCTGCATAAATTTGGCGTGCAATTCCTTTGGTATGTTGAGTGGGACATCATCAACGAAGAATATGGTGCTGCGATTGCGATCGTCGGCACCTTGGCCAGTGCCAGTATTGCGATGTTGATCGCCGTGCCACTGGCATTTGGTATCGCCGTCTTTTTGACTGAAACCTGCCCGGTTTGGCTGCGTCGCCCACTGGGCACCGCCATTGAATTGCTGGCCGCTGTGCCGTCTATCATTTACGGCATGTTTGGCCTGTTTGTGTTTGCGCCCTTGTTTGCCGACTACCTGCAAGTACCGCTGCAAAACGTACTCGGCGGTATGCCGCTGGTGGGGTTTTTGTTTGATGGCGCGACCAACGGCATGGGCATTTTGGCCGCCGGCATTGTGCTGGCCTTCATGGTGCTGCCCTTCATCGCCGCTGTCATGCGCGACGTCTTTGAAATCACACCGCCGATCCTGCGTGAATCCGCTTATGGTCTGGGTTGCACAACGTGGGAAGTGGTTAAAAAAGTGGTCTTGCCTTACACGCAAAAAGGTGTGATCGGCGGCATCATGCTCGGCTTGGGGCGCGCCTTGGGCGAGACCATGGCGGTGACCTTTGTCATCGGCAACGCCAACCGCATGCCGACGTCTTTGTTCTCTCCGGGCACGTCGATCGCGTCGACATTGGCTAATGAATTTGGCGAAGCCGATGATTTCCACATCGCCGCCCTGTTTGCTCTCGCCCTGGTGCTGTTTTTGATCACCTTCGTGGTGCTGGCGCTGGCCAAAATTTTGGTGATCCAGGCTGAAAAAGCCAAAGGGGTTTGATGTGTTGACCGGTTTCAATCAAAAACTCTACCGGCGTCGCCGTTGGGACAACACCCAAGGGCTGGTGTTGTCCATGATCGCCATGACCGTGGGGCTGGCGGTGTTGCTGTGGATTTTGTTCGTGCTGTTTTCCAACGGAATAGCCGCCATCGACTGGAACTTGTTCACCCACGACACGCCCGCGCCCGGCTCAGAAGGCGGCGGCTTGCGAAATGCCATCATCGGCAGCTCGATGATTGTTGGGCTGGCGGTTTTGGTGTCTACGCCAATTGGCATTCTGGCTGGCATTTACCTTACCGAATACGGCGACCAAAGCAAGACAGCTGGAGCCACTCGCTTCGTGATCGACATCATGCTGTCTGCACCGTCAATCGTTCTGGGCTTGTTTGTCTACTCCATCGCTGTGGCTACCGTGGGCAACTTCTCCGGCTACGCGGGCAGTCTGGCCTTGGCACTGATCGCCATACCGGTGGTCATGCGGACCACTGAGAACATGTTGCGACTGGTGCCGGGCAGCCTGCGCGAAGCGGCTTTTGCGCTGGGCGCACCGCGCTGGAAAGTCTCCACCATGGTGACGCTGCGTGCCGCCAAAAGCGGCGTCATCACCGGCTTGCTGCTGGCCGTTGCCCGCATCAGCGGTGAGACCGCGCCACTGCTGTTCACCGCTTTGAACAACCAGTTCTACAGTACCAACATGGGCGCACCGATGGCCAACCTGCCGGTGGTGATTTATCAGTTCGCCATGAGCCCTTACGACAACTGGATTCGTTTGGCTTGGGGTGGTGCCTTGCTGGTCACCATGGCCGTGTTGCTCCTGAATATTCTGGCCCGTGTCTTTTTCCGGGACAAGATTCGCACTTAAAGGCGAGATCAAAAATTAATCCGCATCAATTCGCCCCCCACAAACGTATTTTGAACAATGGACCTGTCAATGGCTGAAACCACCACAGAACTGAAAAACGCCCTTGAAGTGCGCAACCTCAACTTTTACTACGGTAAATTTCGTGGACTCAAAGACGTGACCATGAACATTGCCGAGCGCAAGGTCACCGCCTTCATCGGCCCATCGGGTTGCGGCAAGTCCACCATCCTGCGCACACTTAACCGCATGTACAGCCTGTACCCCGGCCAGCGCGCAGAAGGCGAGATCAATTTTTACGGCAAGAACATTCTGGACAAAGACCAGGACTTGAACCTGTTGCGCGCTCGCATCGGCATGGTCTTCCAAAAGCCAACGCCGTTCCCGATGACGATTTACGACAACATTGCCTTCGGTGTGCGTCTTTATGACAACCTGAACAAGAGCGACATGGACGAACGCGTTGAATGGGCGCTGACCAAGTCGGCGCTGTGGAATGAAGTCAAAGACAAGCTGGGCCAAAACGGGCTGTCGCTGTCGGGTGGTCAACAGCAGCGTTTGTGCATTGCCCGCAGCGTCGCGGTCAAGCCGTCGGTGTTGCTGCTCGACGAGCCGACCTCGGCGCTCGACCCGATTTCAACCGGCAAGGTTGAAGAGCTGGTGCACGAGTTGAAGAAGGACTACACCATCGCCATCGTCACGCACAACATGCAGCAGGCAGCACGCTGCAGTGACTTCACCGCCTATATGTACTTGGGGGAATTGATGGAATTCGGCACGACTGAGCAGATTTTCTTCAAACCCAAGCGCACCGAGACCGAAGACTACATCACAGGAAGGTTTGGTTAATCATGAGTGAAAAGCACATCTCCAGTCAGTTCGACGTCGAACTGAACTCCATCTCCACCAACGTGCTCGAGATGGGCGGGCTGGTGGAAGCCCAACTAAACCAAGCGATTCACGCGCTGGTCAACATGAACCTGGCTGCGGCTGAGCAGGTGATAGAAAACGAGAAAAAGGTCAACCAGATGGAGTTGCTGATTGATCACGAGATCATCTCCACCATCGGCCGGCGTCAACCGACGGCGCGGGATCTGCGTTTCTTGATGGCTATTTCACGCACCACGCAAAACTTGGAACGTGCTGGCGATGAGATCGAACGCATGGCCCGCATGGTCAAGTCCATCATCAAAAGCGGCTCGCCGCGCAACCTGCCCACGTCTGAGCTGCGCTTGGCCGCCGACCTGGCGGCTGCCATGCTGCGCAAAACACTCGACTCGTTCGCACGGCTTGACACCACGATGGCGGTGACGATCATCAAAGAAGATGACCAAATCGACAACGAGTACAACGGCTTTCTGCGCAAGCTCATGACCTACATCATGGAAGATCCACGCGCCATTTCTCCGAGTCTGGACCTGCTGTTTTTGGCCAAATCGATTGAACGCGTCGGCGATCACGCTAAAAACATCGCCGAACAAATCATCTTTATCGTCAAGGGCGAAGACATCCGTCACAGCTCATTGAACAAGGTTGAATCGGTCATCAAATGAGAAAACTACCCCGCGTCTTAGTGGTCGAAGACGAGCCGTCAATTGCAGAGTTGATTGCCGTCAATCTGCGGCACAACGGCTTTTCCCCCATCGTCGTGTTTGACGGTGCAGCGGCGCAGCGGGAAGTCGATGCTGTGCTGCCCGACCTGATCCTGCTGGACTGGATGCTGCCTGGCGAGAGTGGTGCCACGCTGGCCCGGCAATGGCGCAAGAACGACCGCACGAAAACCGTGCCGATCATCATGCTCACCGCCCGCAGTGACGAAACTGACAAAGTCCAAGGTTTGGACGCGGGTGCCGACGACTACATCACCAAGCCGTTCTCGACCCAAGAGTTGCTGGCGCGCATACGCGCTCTGCTGCGCCGCCGCAGCCCAGAAATCGTCAAAGACTCGGTTCAATTGGGTGAATTGGCGCTGGACGCAGGCACCTACCGCGTCACTTTTCTCGGCAAAGAACTCAAAATCGGCCCGACCGAGTTCAAGCTGCTGCACTACCTGATGAAACATGCCGAACGGGTCCACACCCGCAGCACCTTGCTCGACAAAGTCTGGGGCGATCACGTCTTCATTGAAGAGCGCACTGTTGACGTCCACGTCAAGCGCTTGCGGGAGTCCCTGGGCGAAGCTGCCAGCATGATCGAAACCGTGCG
Source organism: Polaromonas sp. (assembly GCA_041442125.1). GTDB lineage: Bacteria > Pseudomonadota > Gammaproteobacteria > Burkholderiales > Burkholderiaceae_C > Polaromonas. The sequence goes on from JASDRC010000068.1 coordinate 33,810, forward strand.
CGGCGCCGGTTATCGCCTGACCGTTCAGAGCAGCGCCGGCAACGCAGGACAAGGCCAGCCTATTTCCACCACATGACACGACGTCTGATTGAACTGCTGCTGCTCGTCGGGGTAGCGTCGGCGTGGGGCTTGTCGCATGCGTCAGCCGGCTGGGCTGTTGCTGGCGCTTTGTTCGGCGCAGCGCTGTGGAGTCTGTTGGACGGCTTACGCGCTCGGCGTCTGCTGAGATGGCTAGACAGCGCCGACACCTCACTGACCCCTGCCCTGTCTGGCTTGTGGGCCGAACTTTTCGAGCGCAGCCGAAAAGTCATGAAAAAGCTGGAAAGAAAAACACAAAGCAGCAATGCCCGTTTGGCCAATTTTTTGGCGGCCATTCAAGCGTCACCGAATGGCGTGATTTTGCTTGACGGTGCCGGTCGCATCGAGTGGGTCAACCTCACCGCCGCCCACCAACTGGGGTTTGACCCGCAGAAAGACATTGGCCAATACATCCAGAACTTGGTGCGGTCGCCGGCTTTCAAAACTTATCTTTTAGGCGACGACTTCAACGCTGAAATCTCGATCGGCGGCATCGGCTTGCGGCCTTCGCAGCCTTCTAAAATTTTAGTCAAAATTCACCCCTATGGCAAAAAGCGAAAGCTGATGCTGACGCAGGACGTCACCGCGGTCGAACTGGCCGACAACATGCGCCGCGATTTCGTGGCCAATGTCTCGCACGAAATCCGCACGCCCTTGACGGTGCTCAGTGGTTTTGTGGAAACCATGCAGAACATCCCCGTTTCAGCGGCTGAACGCGCCACTTACTTGACCCTCATGAGCCAACAGGCGCAGCGCATGCAGATGCTGGTGAGCGACCTGCTGACGTTGTCGCGGCTTGAGGGCAGTCCGGCGCCGGGTCAAGGCGACTGGATCAACACCCATAAGCTGATGACGCCGGCGTTGCAAGAAACCCGCGCACTGTCCAGCGTCATCGCGCAACCGCCACATGAGATCACAGAAGCGACGGCATCTTCCTTTCTGGTCTCAGGCAACAAGTCAGAATTGCACAGCGCCATGTCTAACCTGCTCAGTAACGCCGTCCGTTACACACCTGGCGGCGGCTCTATCCGCTCCGGTTGGCGCCTGCGTGTCGACGGTGGTGCCGAGTTTTTTGTGGACGACAGCGGACCGGGTATTGCCGCAGAGCATTTGCCGCGCTTGACCGAGCGCTTTTACCGCGTCGACCGCAGCCGTTCGCGTGAAACCGGCGGCACCGGCTTAGGGCTGGCGATTGTCAAACATGTGGCGCAGCGACATGGCGGGCAGCTGGAGGTGATCAGCACTGTCGGCAAGGGATCGACTTTTTCGATCGCCTTGCCGCCGTCGCGCGTGCAACAGATCAGCCCTGCTTGACGAGCGCTTCGAGCTTTTTCTGGAAGTGTGCAAGACCAGGTGTTGTGGCCTTGGGCACCTTGGCCAGATCATCGTAGCGGCGCAGACGAACCGCTTCTTCCGCATACGGTTGCGCGAGAAAAAAAGCCAGCTCAGCCTCTGAGTACGCGCCCCCTTGCAACTCAAGACTGCGCTTGGAAGCAGGCGACAAACTGGCCCAGTAAGTCGGCACCGCAGCGCACAGGTAACGCTTGGCGTCGACATGCAGACGTATTGGCTCCAGCACTGAATCAGGCAACAAGCCACGCAAAAAAGGAATGGCGATGTACTGGTGCAAGTCATCGCGCTGCTGCGTGTCGTCTGGGCGATCCTCTTTTTTAGCGGCAATCAGATGCCCCAGATCATGCAGCAAAGCCGCCACCACGGTGGCATCTGTTTCGCCCGCCTGCTCTGCCAATTGTGCACACTGCAGCGCGTGCTCCAGTTGGCTCACCGCCTCGCGGCCATACTGGCTGGTCGCGCGGGTCTCAAACAGATGGATGATTTCAGCGCTAGATAAAGTCACGGCCATGTCCTTCAAATCAGAATTTTTCGGATACGGGCAGAGAGCAAGTCAATCGCCGTCACTGACACAATGATGATGATCATCACGGCACAGGTTTCAGCGTACTGAAAACCGCGGATGATCTCCCACAGCACCACACCAATACCGCCCGCACCAACCATGCCCACCACCGAGGCCGAACGCACATTGCTCTCCAAGCGGTACAGCGTGAAAGAGATCCACAAGGGCATGACCTGCGGAATAACGCCGTAAACAATTTCGTGCAGGGCACTCGCCCCGGTAGAACGGATGCCTTCAACCGGCTGCGGATCGATCGCCTCAACCGCTTCCGAAAACAGCTTGGCCAGCACACCCGTTGTGTGTATCCACAATGCCAGCACGCCGGCAAACGGACCCAGGCCGACGGCGACCACGAACAACATCGCGAAGACCATCTCATTGATCGCCCGCGTGGCATCCATGAAGCGGCGCGTCGGTTGGTATATCCACCAAGGCACCAAATTGGCGGACGCCATCAAGGCCAACGGAACGGCGGTGACGACCGCCAACGCAGTTCCCCACAACGCTATTTGCAAGGTGATGACCATTTCACCCACATACATACGCCACTGGCTGAAGTTGGGTGGGAAAAATTCAGCGGCGTAGGTCGCCATGTTGCCGGAGTCGCGCACCAAATCGAGCGGCCGCATATCGGCCCCCTGCCAAGAGCCGGCCAACGCCATTAGAACGAATGCCCAGAGAAAATACCAAGTCAGGCTGCGCTTGGGTGCAGCCACCTCGGCCATCGCCTTGGGCGAAAGGGTCGCGGTAGATGCCATCAGTTCAGCGCAGCCAGCTGTTTGTCAATCGCGGCCAGCTGCTCTTTTTTAGAGGCTTCAGAGATGACTGAATCGGATTCGAGTTTGGTGCGCTTGCTGAACAAATCAAGCTGGCGAATCGGCAGCAGTTGACTGTTGCTGGACTCTTTGAAACCAGAGAGTTTGGATATCTTCATCAGCACTTCTTTCTCGCGTGCATCCGTTTTCCCGTAACTGTAAAAGAATTGCTTGAGCTTGGCCTTGGTGGCTGCGGGGATGTCTTTGCGCATCACCAACGGGTCTAACGCGATCAGCGGTGAGGTCCAAACAGTTTTGATGTTGTTGAATTTCTCTGGAAAGCGATTCTGGATCTTCTCCAAGTTTTCGCTGTTGTTGGTAGCGACATCGACTTGTTTGTTGGCGACAGCCAATGCATTGGTCTCGTGGTTGGCGCTGCGAGTCACTTTAAAGTGCGTCTTGGCATCAATGTTGTTTTTGGCAAAAACATAGAAACCTGGCACTAAAAAGCCAGACGTCGAGTTAGGGTCACCGTTGCCAAAGCTCAAGCTTTTGCCATTCTTCAGAACGTCTTCCATGGTGTTGTAAGGACTGTCCTTGTGCACAATCAAATGCGAGTAATACCCTTGGGATCCATCTGCATTGACCATCTGGGCAAACACCTCGCCGCTGGCCCGGTCAACAGCTTCCATGGCTGACTTGTTGCCCAGCCATGCCACCTGTACTTTATTGAAGCGCATGCCTTCAATGATGCCGGCGTAGTCTGGCGCAAAGAAAGCCTTGACCTTCATACCCGTCTGCTTCTCCATGTCTTGGATCAGGGGTTCCCAGTCTTGCTTCAGATTTTGGGTTGACTCCGTCGAAATAATGCCGAAGTTGATGTCCTGAGCCTTCGCACCCAGCGATAAGCCCAATGCAAAGGTAGCCGCCGTGATGGCTAAAATTTTCTTAATCATCTAATGTTTCCTTTAAAAATACAGTCAAAAAATCAGGCAGCGTGAGCCAAGCCAGTTCGCCAAGCCGGTGAGGCGGTGGCAGCAGAGGGAATCAGCGATAACGGAGCAGCGTGCTGATGATTGGAATCAGCCAGAATTTCATCCACATGGACGCCATACAGCTCACGCAGAAGTTGGGGTGTCAGCAGCGTTGACGGTCCATCGAAAACTACCCGCCCTTGGTGTAACGCCACCACCCGTGGGCAATATTTGAGAGCCATGTCGACCTGGTGCAACGACACGATCACGGTGCAGCCGTCCTCGCGGTTGATGCGCGCCAAAATCTCCATCACGTTGCGCGATGACTCCGGGTCCAGTGAGGCTATCGGCTCGTCGGCCAGCACCACCTTGGCGCCCTGAACCAATGCGCGGGCAATCGCCGCGCGCTGCTGTTGGCCGCCCGACAACGTCGAGGCCCGCTGAGCATGGCAATCGGCAATACCAACGCGAGCCAGCGCATCAAGGGCTTGCGCTCGCTCTTGGGCATTGAAAATACGAAACAGGCTGCGCCACCAAGGCATGCGGTGCAACAAGCCGACCAGCACGTTCACCAAGACCGGCAGACGGTCCACCAAATTGAACTGCTGGAAGACAAAGCCGACTTGCGAGCGCACCCGGCGAATGTCGCGGTGAATGCGGCCGCCTTGTTGCACACGGCGACCGTCAATTTCAATCAACGAGTCGGTGCGGCCATCAGCCGTGACCAAGCCGGACATGTGGCGCAGCAAGGTTGACTTACCGGAGCCAGAGGCACCGATCAACGCCACCATCTCGCCTTTTTTCACGGAGATATTGATGTCGCACAGCGCTTGCTTGCTGGCGAAATACTTGTTGAGCTTGTGAATTCGAAGTGCGGTGTCCATCAGGAACTCCTAGTAAATTGTCTAGACAACTCTATTTTTATCGCTGGTCATGACGGTTTCATGAAAGTTAAAAGAAGCTTGTGTGACATGCGCCAGTTCGCGACCTCACAGGACACGGCGACCTTCCCGCCAGACAGCGCGAACCACCGCGTGACGATGGCCGTTTGGCAACTCAGCGATGTGAACCTGTATCAAGTCAGCCCGCAGCCCGGCTTCGATCGCGCCACGGTCAGTCAAGCCAGTGGCCAGCGCGGGGGTCGAGGTGACCGTCGCCACCGCTTGCGGCCACGTCATGACGCCCTGCTCGACCAAGCACATCACCGCCGATAGCAGGCTGCCTGGCACGTAGTCCGACGACAAGATGTCGAGCAGCCCCAGCCGGGCCAATTCAACCGCCGCCACGTTGCCTGAGTGCGATCCACCGCGCACCACATTCGGTCCGCCCATGACATTGCGCATGCCATGCTGGTGGGCCTCTCTGGCCGCCAGCACGGTGGTCGGAAACTCAGACATGCTGGCGCCTTCGGCATGGGCTTGTTGCACATGTGCGACCGTGGTGTCGTCGTGGCTGGCCAGCGCAATGCCATGGGTTCGGCTGTAGTCGACAAAGTACTGCCGGTGCGGCTCCGAATACTCAGCTTGCAGCTGGCTCGCCAGCACCACCTGTTGCTCAAACTTCTGCTGGCTCCAGCCTTTTTTGCCGGTGTAGTAGATACGCGCCTGCTCGATGTTTTCCCACTGACGCTGGCCCGGTGTGTGGTCCATCAGCGAGATCAGCGACAGCCGCGGATGACCCTGAAACGGCTCAAACAAGTCAATGGTGTTGGGCGCTGGCAATTCACAGCGCACATGTAAGTAGTGGTCTGCGCGCAGCAAGCCTTGCTGGGTGCAGTTGTCGATGGTGGCCAGCACGTCGTTCCAGGCCTTGCCGCGCAGGCTTTCAGGGTCAGCGTCACCGACACCCAGCGCGTCAAAAACTGTGGTGATGCCAGCGGCTGCAATTTCGGCGTCGTGCGCCAGCAAGGCGGGCAGTTCAGCCCAATGCACCTTGGGCCTGGGCATCAGGTGGCGCTCAAAATTGTCGGTGTGCATTTCCACCAGGCCCGGTAGCAAATAATCGCCACCCAAGTCCACCGCAGCCAGGGCCGAGGTGTCGCCAGCGACAGTGCTGATGCGGCCATTGTCGGCCTGCAAACTGCCGTGCACGACTTCACCCGGCAGCACCATCTTGGCGTTTTTAAAAATCACTGAAGCATTCATGCATTAACCCCCATAGTCCTGAAATCAGCCACATTGACGCGGCGGGTGGCAACGGCGTCACCCACATGGGCGTCGTGAAAAATGCCGACGATGGCGGCACCGCGCGCACTGGCTTCGCGGATCAACTCGATAACGGTCTGCGCGTTCTCAGCATCCAGAGAAGCGGTTGGTTCGTCCAGCAACAACAGCGGCCGCGGCTTGATCATGTTGCGAGCGATGTTGATGCGCTGCTGCTCACCGCCTGAAAACGTGGCGGGCGGCAAATGCCACATGCGCTCCGGAATACGCAGGCGTGTTAACCAGCGGCTGGCCTCGGCCCGCGCAGCAGCCAGCGTTTCGGGGTCGTCGCCCGCGTCTTCCAGCAAGGGTTCGGCCACCACGTCCAGCGCCGGCACCCGTGGGATGACGCGCAAAAACTGGCTGACATAACCAATCGAGTCTTTGCGCAAGCGCACCAGTTCATGCGGCGAGGCGGTGGTCACTTCTATCGGCAGCTGACCTGGCAAATGGAGACTGATGCTGCCGGCGCTGGTTCGGTAGTTGGCATAAATCATTTTCAGCAAGGTGCTCTTGCCCATGCCGGAAGGCCCATCTAGCACGATGCATTCACCGGCATGAACGCTGAGGTTGGCCTCACCAAGAACCGCCAGCTCGACGCCGTTTTGGTGGTGCAGGGTGAAGCGCTTGGCCACCCCTTGAATGTGGAGTAAAGGTTGGGTCATGGCTGGAGTACCGAAGAAACGAGAAGTTGGGTGTAAGCGTGTTGCGGGTCGTCAAGCACTTGGTCGGTCAGGCCGACTTCAACGACGCGGCCGCGCTGCATGACGATCATGCGGTGCGCCAGCAGGCGCGCCACGGCAAGGTCGTGCGTGACCACGATGGCCGCCAATTGCATCTTGCGGGTGAGTTGACGCAGCATGTCCAGCAGCCGCGCTTGCACCGAGACATCCAGCCCCGACGTCGGCTCGTCCATGAACACCAAGCGCGGTTGCGTCACCAAGTTGCGGGCGATTTGCAGGCGCTGGCGCATGCCGCCCGAGAAGGTGCGCGGTGCGTCGTCGATACGCGCCACATCAATCTCCACACGCTCCAGCCATTCAGCGGCAACGCTGCGCAGACGGCCATAGTGACGCTCGCCCTGCCCCATCAAGCGCTCACCGACGTTGGCGCCGGCCGAGACATCCATGCGCAAACCGTCGGCGGCATTTTGGTGCACAAAGCCCCAGTCCGTGCGCGCCAGCAAACGCTGCTGGGCTTCGGTCATGGCGAAGACGTCTTGCAAACCCTCATGACGCGTCATGAAATGCACACTGCCAGCATCGGGCTGGCTGCGCGCCGCGATGGCGTTGAGCAAGGTCGACTTGCCCGAGCCAGACTCGCCCACCACCGCCAGCACTTCGCCGGGCCAGAGGTCAAAGGAAACGTCTTGCAGCGCTACGCGGTCGCCGTAGTTTTTACCCAGTCCGCGAACCTGCAGCAAGGGTGCCGGCAGCGCCGAAAAATTCGGAGATAAATTCAAAGTCATATCACGGCTCCATCCGATATTTCAGCACTTGGTTTTGCGCGCTCTGACGCGACTGGCAATAATCAGAGTCGGAACACACATGCATGCGGCTACCGCTGTTGTCGGTGATGACCTCGTCTAAAAAGCTGTCGGTCGCACCGCACAAAGCGCAGGCGGTATCCCAGCGCTGCACTTCAAAGGGATGGTCTTCAAAGCCCAAACTCTCCACCGAGGTGTAAGGCGGCACGGCATAAATGCGCTTTTCCCGGCCGGCGCCAAAAAGTTGCAAGGCCGGGTTCATGTGCATCTTCGGGTTGTCAAATTTCGGGATCGGCGAAGGCGCCATGATGTAGCGGCCGTTGACCAACACCGGGTAATCGTAGGTGGTGGCGATGTGGCCGTACTTGGCAATGTCTTCGTACAGCTTGACGTGCATCAACCCGTATTCGGCCAGCCCATGCAGCGTACGGGTTTCGGTTTCACGCGGCTCCAAGCGCTGCATCGGCTCGGGTACCGGCACTTGGTAGACGATCACTTGGCCCTCTTGCAGCGGGATTTCAGGAATACGGTGGCGCGTCTGGATCAGCGTCGCTTCACGGGTGTGCGTGGTGGTCTCCACCCCGGCGGTGCGCTGAAAAAAGCGCCGGATGTTGACGGCATTGACGGTGTCGTCAGAACCTTGGTCAATGATTTTCAGCACATCGTCAGGGCCGATAACAGCGGCCGTGACCTGAATCCCGCCCGTCCCCCAACCGTAGGGCAAGGGCATTTCACGCGAGCCAAACGGCACTTGGTAGCCGGGAATCGCCACCGCCTTGAGCAGCGAGCGGCGGATCATGCGCTTGGTGCGTTCGTCAAGGTAAGCGAAGTTGAAGTTCGCCTGCACATCGTCTGTGGCCGTGTCAGCACAGTGCTCCAAACTGACTTCTTTCAATGCATTCATGCTGTGACTCCGGTGTCTGGCTGGGTCGCTTTGGCGTTGGCCGCTGCGCGCATTTTTCGGATCAGTTCGAGCTCTGACTGGAAGTCAACGTAGTGCGGCAACTTCAAGTGCTGCACAAAGCCGGAGGCTTCGAGGCTGTCACTGTGCGACAGCACAAATTCCTGCATTTGGGCGGGCGACTCGATCGGCTCGCCCAACTCGTCGGCCCGCAAGGCCCGGTCGACCAAGCTCATGGCCATCGCCTTGCGTTCACTGTGGCCAAACGCCAAGCCGTAGCCGCGGGTGAACTGAGGCGGCTCGGTTTTGTTGCCCGCAAACTGATTGACCATTTCACATTCGGTGATTTCGATGTCGCCTATCGAGATCGCAAAACCGAGCTCTTCAGGCTCCATCTCAATCGCAACTTGGCCCAGGCGAAGCTCGCCGACAAACGGGTGGCTGTGGGCGTAACCACGTTGGGTGGAGTAAGCCATCGCCAACAGAAAACCCTCGTCGCCGCGCGCTAAGTTTTGCAGCCGCGTGGCACGCACCGCCGGAAAACGCAAGGGCTCACGGGTCAGGTCAACCGGCGACGGATCGCCCGGTGGGATCGGCCGGGTTTCAATCAACCCTTCATGGTTGAGCAGTTCGACCACCCGCGGTGTGACGGCGGCATCGACACCTGACGGCAGCGCGCGGGCTGGGGGCTGAGCATCAGCCGGCGCACCTTGCCCGTTGGCCAGCAAGGTGAAGTCCAGCAAGCGTTGGGTGTAGTCGTAAGTCGGGCCAAGCACTTGGCCACCGGGCAGGTCTTTGAAGGTCGCCGAAATGCGCCGCTCCAGCGACATGCGGTCGGTCTGCAAAGGTTGGGTCGTGCCCAAGCGAGGCAAGGTGGCGCGATAGGCGCGCAGCAAAAATATGGCTTCGATCAAATCCCCGGAGGCCTGTTTGATCGCCAACGCTGCGAGCTCTGGATCGTAGACCGAACCTTCGTTCATCACCCGGTCAACCGCCAGCTTGAGCTGTTGTTGAATCTGGGACACGCTGAGTTCGGGCAAGCGGTTGTCGCCGCGACGCTGTTCGGCCAGCAGTCGGTAGCTGTTGAGAATGGCGGTTTCCCCGCCCTTGACGGCAACGTACATGCTCAAAGCCCTCCTGACAATTGAATCGATGTGGTGCGCGGCAAACCAACCAGTTGCTGCGCTGAAGCCAGAAACAAGTCAACACCGCGCGGAAAGCTGGCATGGTTCGCCATCCACTGCGCAAGAAAGTCAACGGCTAAACCATCGACAGCCAAATGGTTGACGTTCTGAATGCCCGGACCTTTGAGCGTCCAACGCGTTGCGCCGCCATCGCTTCCGGCGTTGGCATCCAACAGCGTCAAGTCCAGCACGCAGGTGGCAGACTGGTCCGGCGCGTTGTCGCTGCCCTGCGAAAAACTGGCTAGCGTGGGCATGGCATCGCCAGCGGCCACCCATGCAAACATGGCGTGGTCAGCGTGACTCACCAATTGGCAACCGGTGTGAAAACGAAGCCAGGCGGCGGCATCGCTGTTCGCCAAAGAAGGCGACAGCCACAGCGTGCAATCGGAGTCCAGCAAGGCCAGCAACAAAGCCGCCGATGCCGGGTGACCGGTCTTCGGCACCTCGGCGTCATGGCGTACCGTGATGCAGCGACCGGGGTGCGACAGCGCGTCCAGTGCCACTCGAAACATCGCCTGACTGCCGAAGGCCTCATGTGTGAAGCCGGCACCGAGATTTGACAAATCGTGCGGGCTCATGACGCCTCCCCTTCGTCATCCGTCGATCCCGACTCGCGGGCCACCGTGAAGAACTCAACCTTGGTGCTCTGCGCACGTTGCTCACGCTGGCTGCGCTGCAGCGCCAAATGTTCGCGCACAGGGCTCAACAGCGTTTGCTCCAGCAAGGGCTGGTGCGACGGATTTTGCAGCAGAGCGTCGGCCACCGCAGCGAGCCCGACCAGGCGATGCGAACGACCCAAGGCATAAGCCACACCGACCACGGCAGCGTCTGCCTGAGCACCCTGAAGACGCAAGGCGCAGCGGCTGACAGTCACCTCGCCCAAATTAAAACGCTCACCTGTCGAACCAGCACGACCCTGAACCATCATCAAACCGGTTTCCGGCGCTCTGAGCCAATGCGGCTGGGCTGGCCAATGCGTTCCAACAGCAGACTCCAGCAGGTCCAGCGGTGCCCGCGATAGCAAGGCCATCCAGTCAGCGCGCAGCATCGGCGGTGCTGGATCGTGATTGTCAAATGCATGAAACATTCTGGTGATACCCTCAAGTTGTATAGACAAATAAATTCACTTCGCCAAGCTTAACGATCACACAAGTAGGTTTCATGACAACACTGACATCGGCGGTACCCGGTCTTGAACGGCCAGCCCGGGAAAGTTTTTGGCACCGCATTGCAGCGCAGCTTTCTGATGCCATCAGCCAAGGGACTTACCCGCCCGGCGAACGTTTGCCTTCAGAACATGCGCTGGCCAAACTATTTGGCGTGAACCGGCACACGATTCGAAAGTCACTGGCGAGCTTGTCGAGCCAGGGCTTGGTGCGCGTGACCCAAGGCAGCGGTACCTACGTGGAAGACTTTGCGGTGGAACTGATGTTGGGCAAACGCACGCGACACCGGCACAGCCTGGTGCAAGCCGGCCTGCGTGGTGGGCTGCAAGTGCTAGAGGCCAGCACCGTGCGGGCCAACAGTGCACAAGCCAAAGCCTTGGCCTTGCCTGCGCGCAGCAAGCTGCTGTGCCTGAGCGTGCTGGGCGAAGCTGAAGGCCAAATTCTGCATGTCAGTGAGCGCTATTTCCCGCTGCCACGCTTCAACGGCCTGGACGCCGTGATCGCTGAAACAGGCTCCATCACCGCCGCCTTCGCGGCTTGTGGATTGACCGACTACACACGGCAGGAAAGCCGCATCACAGCCCAGACGCCAACGGCAGCCATCGCTGCGCACTTGCGCCAACCTGTCAGCAGGCCGGTGCTGGAAGTGACCAGCGTCAACGTCGACAGCGCTGGCACCCCCATTGAATTTTCAACGACTTGGTTTGCCGGTGACCGCGTCAAACTAACCATACGCCACGATGACTAACGCCCTGCTCACACCCCACTCACCTTATCGATTTGCGGTTTACTTCGCCCCACCGCCAGACAGTCTGTGGTGGCAAGCCGGCAGTCAGTGGCTGGGTCGCTGCGCTGCAGGACAGCCACTCAAGCCCATGCCTGCGATCAAGGGCATCAGCGACGAGGCGTTCCAGCAACTGACTGCAGCGCCGCGTCGCTACGGCTGGCACGCGACGCTGAAGGCCCCTTTCACCTTGACGCCTGGTGCAGATACAAGTCAGTTACGAGACGTCCTGCAAACAATCGCCACAAGCACATGCCCCTTTGAAATGCCGCCACTCAAGGTCACGCTACTTGATGATTTTCTAGCGCTCGTGCCACAGACGCGCAGTGCAGAAGCCGACGCTGTGGCCGCCAGATGCGTCATGGAGTTGCAGCACTTGGCTGCACCGTTGTCAGCAACCGAGTTGCAACGCCGGCGTCAAGCACCGCTGTCACCCACGCAGGATGCGCTGCTGGAACGCTGGGGCTATCCCTTTGTCCTAGATCAATTTCAACTCCATTGCTCGCTGACGGGCTCACTCAAACACTTGAACTCGCAGCAAGTGCACAAGCTGCAACGGGGCGCGCAAGAGTGGTTCGCCAACTTGCCGCCATGCCGCTTTGAAACTCTGGCGCTGTTTGCCGAGCCGACGCAAGGTGCGGACTTCGTGTTGCAAGAACACTTCAGGCTGTCAGCATGAACCAACGCATGATTTATGTCATGGGTCCATCCGGTGCCGGCAAAGACAGCCTGCTCGACTGGCTCAAAAACAAACTGCCGCCGCAGTCGCCCATTCACTTCGCCAAGCGCACCATTGACCGGCCATTGCAAGCACTGGGCGAGCAACACGAAAGCGTGGACGCCACCACCTTTGATCGCCTACAAAAGGAAAAGTCATTTGCCATGCATTGGCTTGCCAACGGCAGACAGTACGGCGTGCGCCATGGCGAGCTGGAACCACTTCGGCAACAGCAATGGTTGCTGGTCAACGGCTCACGCGCCTACCTGCCCGAAGCGCTGCGCCAGTTCGACGGCTTGAACGTTTTACACATCAGCGCCAGCGCGGACATTCTTCGCGCTCGATTGCTGGCGCGTCAGCGCGAAACGCCTGAGGTGGTTGAAGCACGCGTGCAGCGAGCCGTCGCCTTCAGCGTGCCGACGTCTTGTCGTTGCGTGAATGTGTTGAACGACACCAGCCTGGATGACGCTGGCGCCGAATTGTTAAATGCACTGGCATCTGTGCCAGGATGGCCCATAAACTGAGGTGTCAAGCTGATGAACCGCCGCTAACGGACTAAGCTGTCGATTCTCAAAGAGTCATGAACCGAGGGTCGCTAAAAACAATGATTTGCAAAGCACTTAAAGAATGCATTGAAAAAATTCTTCACTGATTTCTGAGCTTGCCATTATTTTTTTCTAAGTTATGAACTCCTGCAACGACCGCAATCGAGACACAGGAGTCGTTCACGGTTTAATAAACCCGTAGCACCTCAAACTGCTGTCGGATTAGAGCGACCTGGATCGACACCTCATCACCCTCGCATTTGCCCAGCATGGCCCTGGCCAAAGGGGCTTCGCTGCTGATGACCTGAACGAGCTGAGTGCCGCTGACCAACTTCATGCTGCCCCCATCCAGGCCGAGAAAGAGGTGTTGCTGCTTGTCGTCGGAATCGACCATGCAGACCAGCGCGCCGAGCTTTATACCTTTTCTGACGTCGTAGGGACGCGGGCGGAATTGGCGCCAGTTAGCCAGCGCTTTGCGGATGGCTTCGGCACGCCGAAATTGGCCGGTAGCCAGGTAGGCGGCTTCGAGTCCCAATGTGTCGTATTTGTTTTCGGCGATGTTTTCTTCGTGTGTCGCCGTTTCATGGGCCGCCCGCGCTGCCTGTTCGGCTTGGAGCAGGTCTTCGGCGAGCCGTTTCAGCACCTGCTGTTGCAGCAATAATTTATCCATGACCAAAGGTAGGCT